>JBLNEP010000076.1:0-5981 GCA_050262755.1 Actinomycetota bacterium
CTGAGAAAGGCGGTTTGGAAAGAGCTAGAAGACCTAACGAAATCTCAAGTGAAATCGTTGGTCAAGCGGAAGTTTATTAGTGACGCCTTATTAGTATCGGGATTTTCGTGAAATGGTATAACTACTTCTTTGGATTCTGGCAAGCTGACCCTCTGGTTGCAGGGGTCATTGTTTGCTATTGAGTCCGAAAAGGATTAGAAGGGTGGAAAGGAGAATTAGAAGAGGAGGAAGATGGAAAAGATTAGCACAAACGGAAGACCAGAAACGTTAATTATTTTTACTCGTTATCCAGAACCGGGAAAAACGAAAACTCGGCTGATTCCAATGTTGGGAGCCGAAGGCGCGGCATTGCTTCACCGTCGCTTGACTGAAAAAACTTTGGTAACTGTTAAAGAAATACAAGCTGCTCGCTCGCTATCTGTTGCAGTTTATTTTAACGGTGGCAACCAACAACTGATGCAAAATTGGCTAGGAACTGAGATTACTTACCAGCCACAGGTGGAGGGTGATTTAGGTGCAAAAATGGCAGCCGCTTTTCAGAATTGTTTTCAAGCTGGCAGCGAGAAGGTTGCGATCATTGGCACAGATTGCCCCAGTTTAAATGTAGGCATTCTGACCCAAGCATTTGAGGCACTCAGCGAGCAGGAGTTGATACTGGGCCCGGCGGCGGATGGAGGTTATTATTTAATAGGATTGCGTCGGTTAATCCCGGACCTATTCAGGGGGATTCGTTGGGGAACAGCGTCGGTGTTAACTGAGACTCAGGCGATCGCGCAAGTGCTTAACTTAGCTGTTGCTTATCTGCCTATTCTCGCTGATGTTGACCGCCCAGAGGATTTGTTAAGTTTAGGGGCTGAAGCAATGACAGAAAACTTAAGCTTTTAGGTTGCCTCTCTATCAATTTTAAAGGATTTTATTAAGTAATAATAATTTTGGAAAAACGACTTGTGTTGGCAAAACAAATAGCATAATATAGTAATTGTATTTGTCTAACCAAATGCTGGCTTTAAGTAGGTGGTTGACAGCGCTTGGGACTATTGTCCCAAGCGCGGAGCGAGGAAAAAAACGCAGGAAAAGTAATAGAATCAGCCATCTGATGGGTGAAGAATTATGGGGGGAGATGATGGGTGATAGGTTAAGGTTAATTAACTCATGATGGTTTCTTCTTGCTATTCACAATCACTTGCAGAAGGTTGCCGTTATTGACTGTCATGGGTCAGTTAATTTTCGCGATCGCCCGCGGTCATACTCAAAAAGTCGATGCCAACAGCCCTACCTTCAAAAATCTCTATTATCATTCCCACCTTGAATGAAGCTGCCACGATTACCCAAACCATTGACACCGCCCAAAGTGCAGTCGGTATAGAAGTGATCGTGGTTGACGGCGGGAGTCAGGATGGCACCCTACAAGCAGCAACAGGGATACGAGCGATCTCTGCTCCTCCTGGCAGGGCAAAGCAAATGAATGTGGGGGCGGCGGCTGCCACTGGCGATATTCTGCTGTTTCTCCACGCCGATACAGCGTTGCCGATCGGGTTCGACACTTGGGTGCGAGAGATACTAGCTCAACCAGGAACTGTGGCTGGAGCCTTTCAACTCAAGATTAATGCTGCTGGGCTCAGTTTGCGGGTCGTGGAAACAATGGCGAATTGGCGATCGCACTTCCTACAACTGCCCTATGGCGACCAAGCAATTTTTCTCAAAGCTACAACCTTTCGCGAAGTTGGTGGCTTTCCCGACTTGCCAATTATGGAAGACTTTGAATTGATGCGACGGTTGCAGCGGTGGGGACGAATTGCGACTGCACCCGTATCTGTGCTGACTTCGGCCCGTCGCTGGCAGAAGTTAGGAGTATTGAAAACCACCCTGATGAACCAAATGGTGATTCTTGCTTATTTCCTGGGTGTCCCCCCTACTCAAATCGCTGCCTGGTATCGGGGTGGCAAGATCGATCCTCGATGAAGGATTGCAGGGAGTGGCTGCACCTAACTGAGAACTTCTGGCGATCGTACTGCCCAATCCCCCATTACTTTTAGTGAAGTTTTCTAAAGCTAGCAACCAATTCTGCAACTCGGCAACCCCTCCCTGCTTAAAATATGAGCTTAAGTTCTCATCCAGATTTTCAATCAGTGAGGAAAAATAAGCATGGCCGACCGCAGAGATATAGAAGTTGTTACACCCTATAATGGCGACCCCTTTGTAGGTCACTTAGCGACCCCCATCAGCGCTTCTGGTTTTACCAAAGCTTTCATCGGCAACCTGCCCGCTTACAGAAAAGGCCTTTCTCCCATCGTTCGGGGGTTAGAGGTTGGCTTAGCTCATGGTTATTTCCTCGTAGGCCCTGAGATTGTTCTCGGCCCCCTGCGGGATTACCCCGAAGCGGCTAATCTTGGCGGACTCATTACCGCCTTGGTCTTAGTTCTACTGGGTACGATCGGGATGTCTGCTTACGGTTTAGTTTCCTTCCACCAGGACAGTGGCTACCCAACTGCCAATCCCGATACTCCTGCAGCCTTAAGAACTGCTGATGGCTGGAGTCAGTACACCGCTGGCTTCTTCCTCGGTGGTATGGGCGGCGCTTTCGTTGCCTACTTCTTACTGGAAAACTTTAAGGGCATTGATGCCATTTTCCGGGGTTTGGTTAATAGCTAAACTCTTTGCCTGGAAGGAGGTCGGTTGGCTCCGGGTTGGGGAATTGGCAAGGGTTAAGTCTCTATCAAGGGCGATCTGTCTGGCGCAAAAGCACCCAAGACCCAATTTCACCTCGCTCTTGATCCTTTCTGCTTTCAGTCCCCAGCCTACAATGCTCCATTTCCAGTTTTGTTAAGAATTTTGAGAAGTCACAAGCTGGGACTCAGTTGCCAGTAATATCCCTGTTGGAACACTGTAACTTTAGTTCGGAGAATTTGACATGACAGGTTCATACGCAGCTTCTTTCTTGCCCTGGATCTTGATTCCTGTAGTGACCTGGCTGTTGCCAGTCGTAGCTATGGGTCTGTTTTTCCTCTACGTTGAAAGTGAGGCTTAATTCTCACTCGCTCTCAGCGCTGAGTTGACCCTCGCACTAAATCGTCCGCAATTTCCGAAAAACCTCTGCCGGCTGGTGGAGGTTTTTCATTAGAGACACCCAGGGCGCTCGCTCATAAAGAAAGGATGAAAATTCTGTTTATGGGAGCCTGTTGCCTGGTATCACGATAGGTGTCGCCCTACCCAAAAATCAAGAGTAGGACTGATGCTGATTATTAGTTCTGTAAAAGATTGGGGGGAGGACAGATCCCCAGACCCTAAGCCAGAATTGTTACCGTCTACTCACTCATGAGGAGAGAGAGCGATGAAATACCCCCCGATGCGTCGAGCGATAGCTCCATTTCTTCTGACTTTATTATTGTTGGTTACTGCTTGCGAAGGACCGAAAGAACCTTCTCGTTGGGACCGAGCCCAGCAAGAAAGTACCCAAAAGCCCAAACCGAAGCAGACCACGATCCAAACGGCTACAGGTGAACAGAAGTTACCCAGTAAAGCCGTAGGAGGGGGTAGCTTTAATAAGTTTTTCCCAGCGCCAGGAAACGGTTTCCAACGAGTTTATACTCAGGAAAAATCAGGGTTTGCTGAGGCGAAGTTGAAAAAAGGTGGCAAAGATGTAGCGATGCTATCGATTAACGACCTCGCTAGCAATCCCAGTGCAGCTCAGAAATTTAAGGACAGCACTAAAAAAATTGCAGGTTATCCGGCTGTCCAACAAGGTTCAACTGCTACAGCGCTTTTAGTCGCAAATCGCTACCAAGTGAAAGTTCAATCTCGCGATGCGACTTTTACCGCGAGCGATCGCGAGGCTTGGTTGCAAAAATTTAACCTCAGTGGTCTTGCTCAAGTTAAATAAGAGCAGCTAATTTGGAAAGGTTGGTACGGCTAGCGCTTCTAAAGTTACTGTGAAATGGCAATGAGTGGGCGTGCGGAGCCTTCTCCCATCCCTCGATTTCCTAGTTTTTCTCTGGACACTGCTCAAGCACAAGGAGTCTATTGTGAGCGAATCCATTTTTGAATTAATTGATAAACTGCCCAAAGATAACTTGACAGTTAAGTCTTTACAAGCCCTGGATTTTGTAATTCCTGGCGAGTGGCAAAATGTGGTTGGCTTTGAAAATACGATTCGCGTCGTCACTGGCGAAACGGATCAAGAGTTGATCCAACAAATTGGCGAGCGTGCTATTTACCTCTTCAATGATAAAGATCAGGGATATCAGCGGGCTTTGTGGCTCTATCAAACCATTGACAATGCTGCTAGCCTCCTTGGTACTGCGGCCCTTGCTAACAAAGTTGCTGAAAATGTTTCCTTTTTATCCTTTATTGGCAACATCACCCCTAAGGCTGAAAAAGCCCAAACCATTGATTTATCTTTGAAGGTAGTCACTGAGTTGTTGGCTTTTTGTCAAATTAATGGGCTTCCTGGCGACAGCATCGGCGATTTTGCAGGGGCTTTGGGTGACTATGGGGGTGAGTCGTTGATGCGGATGGCAGCGTTGGTTTGCTTTGATGGTTTGATTCCTCTGGGCCCGGACTTCATCAGCAAAACTGCGGGCTGGCTCAATCAGTTGTCACCCTCTGATTTGGAACAGAATCCAGGTTTCAAGGGAATTAGCAGCCTGATTCCAGGGGGCTCTGCTGTCGGTCAACTTGCATTTATTGGCGAAAGCTTTAACTCGATTTCTGGGTGGATGGGTTCTTTTGTTAGCGATCGCGGCTTGACTCCTGAAAATGTCGCCAACAATTTGCAGCGGTTTGTAGATATTTCTAAGGACAAGCTGGATTATGTGGGTGCATTTTTGGACATGAGCACCAATTACTACGAACACACTGGTATCCAAACCCTGGCCCGTCGCTTGATTGAACGAGCCGTTGCGGAGATTTAAACGGGATGAGCGCAAAATCCTTTGCAGCGTTGAGGTGGCTGCCGTCCTTTGAGGGTGTCTAAGTCCTAAAATAACCATTAGTCATCAGCAATCAACTATCAGCTTTTTAACTGATAGTTGTTTTGCTGAGAGCCGATCGCTGAAGTTTACGAAGGAAGCATCAATGGCAGAAGAAGTAAAGAATCCTAACGCTGGGGAAGCTGGCACTCCTGACATCTCTCAAGAGAATGCTCCCACCACTGACCAGCGGGAGACCACAAGCATTCCCAGCACTGACAAGCCTCAGCCGGAGGCGAAAAAGCCAGCCGGCAAACCAGCGGGCGATAAACCCGCTGCCGCTAAGGCTGCTAAAAAGGAAAAGGCTCCTGCTGTTGAAGATAAGCCCTTTGGGGAGTTCATTCAACAAGATTACTTGCCGGCTTTGCAGGCGGCTTTAGGGAAGCAGGGGGTTCAGGATCTAGAACTGAATCTGGCGAAGCAAAAGGTGCCTGTGGCTGGTATGAGTTCAGTGGGGGACTGTTGGCAGGTGATCGGTACTTGGCAAGGGGGTCAGCGCCAGTTTAACCTGTATTTCCCACAAGAGGACATTCAAGCTCAGAGAGCGTTTTCCTGCACTGAAAAGGGTACGAAAACCAGCACACTGGAGCCTTTTTTAATTGATGAGCGCAAGATTACTCTCGATTTATTGGTGTTTGGTGTGGTGCAGCGCCTCAATGCTCAAAAGTGGCTGAACCTTAATTAACTGAAGTGGTTCATCATCAGGGGTTCGGTTAGGAACGTGGGGATAAGGAACCGGTTCCATCTCGTGTCCTTGCTTCCCGATTTTCCCCACCTCTGAAGGCAATTGCTAGCAACTTGGCTTAGATTAGAGGATCTGGCATGGCACATGGGGGGTTGGGAATGGCAGATGGGGCCGTGGGTATGACTTTAATTTGCCCTGGTTCTCCAGAGGGTTGATTGATTTCTCTCTGGGGACCCGTTCCCCAAGTTGTTTGGACGATCGCACAGAGGTCAACGTCTGTTTCTAGTAAGCAGGCGTGACCACTGTTGGCAAGAACTACCATCTGGGCG
>JBLNEP010000077.1:0-18661 GCA_050262755.1 Actinomycetota bacterium
ACAAGCCAAACCCATCTATCAGGAAAAACTGTGGAATGGCAACTATTACCGCCTCGATAGTGAAAGCGGTTCTGAGGTTGTCATGGCCGATCAATTGTGCGGTCAATTCTACGCCCGGTTATTAGGATTACCCGATATTGTCCCAGAAGATTGTGCAGCCACTGCCCTAAAAACCATTTATGAATCTTGCTTTCTCAAATTCAATAACGGCAAATTTGGTGCAGCCAATGGCCTGCTGCTAGACGGTTCTCCAGAAAATCCAGCCGCGACCCACCCCTTAGAAGTTTGGACTGGCATTAACTTTGGGCTAGCAGCCTTTATGGTACAAATGGGGATGAAAGCAGAAGCCTTTCAATTAACAGCAGCCGTCATCGAACAAATTTATCAAAATGGACTGCAATTTCGCACTCCCGAAGCCATTACCGCCGTCGGTACATTCCGGGCCAGCCACTATTTAAGACCGATGGCGATTTGGGCGGTTTACCACAGTTTGAATCGTTGAGCAACGGCTGCGGAGAACACCATTCATCGCGATCGGGGGGGAAGATAGGGGCTAAGCAAGGTGGAAGTTCTACACCGTTGTTGACCTTCCTCTGGGGATTTTTACTGACCGAATTCACCTCACTCTTGAAGCGCTGAATCTCAGCTTGATGTCACCAAAAATCAGATAACTCCCTCCCTCAGCCATGCTCAGGTTCCAGCACTATACTAAAAGATGTAGGATAAATTTTATCGAGGCAAACGCATGGCTCCCAATCCGAACATCATGCAAGCCGTCGAGCAATTGGACTACCGCGTTACCGTTGGCGATGTAGCGGCTAAGGCGGGTTTAGAGGTCAATTTAGCTCAGCGAGAACTATTAGCCCTTGCCTCCGATGCAGGCGGCCACCTACAGGTAGCAGAGTCTGGGGAAATTGCTTATCTATTTCCCCGCAATTTTCGCGATATTTTACGCAATAAATTTTGGCGGTTACAGGTTCAGGAATGGTGGGAAAAAATTTGGCGGGTTTTATTTTACCTGATCCGAATTTCTTTTGGCATCGTTTTAATCGCTTCTATCCTCTTAATCATGGTGGCGATCGCTGTCATCATCTTCGCCGCTAGTTTCAGCAGCGATAACAATAATTCCAGCAGCCGCAACGACTCAGGAGGGAGCAGCTTTATATTCTGGCCGTTATACTTCTTTGATGATTGGTGGTGGTTTTTATACTGGGATTATAATGACCCTTATTACCGCCGGGAACGCCAAGCTTCTGGAGAAAGAAGCGAGATGAATTTCCTAGAGGCAGTGTTCTCGTTTCTCTTTGGCGATGGCAATCCTAATTACAATTTAGAAGAGCGTCGCTGGCAAGCGATCGCTCTCGCCATTCGTAACAACAAAGGCGCAGTTGTCGCTGAACAAATTGCCCCCTATCTCGACCAATTGGGTCAAGGGTATGCCCTAGAGTACGAAGAATATATGCTACCCGTCCTCGCCCGCTATGACGGCCGCCCAGAAGTCAGCCCCGAAGGGCAAATTGTTTATCATTTCCCAGAATTACAAACCACTGCTAAAGAACATCATTCACAGTCGGTTTCATCTTATTTGCGGGAATTTGCTTGGCGCTTCAGCGAAGCAAGTTCTGGACAAGTTTTGTTGGCAGCAGGACTTGGAGCCGTGAATTTTGTCGGCGTCTTAGTTCTCGGAAATTTATTAGCAACTAGCCCCGTTGTGGCAAAACTTGGCTTTCTTGTTTTTGTCAAAGCACTTTACCCCATTCTGCTCGTGTATGGGGTTGGTTTCCTTGCTATCCCGCTGATTCGCTATTTTTGGGTTCAATGGCGCAATCGCAAAATTGAAACCCGCAATCAAGAGCGAGAGCGACGTGCTAGTATTTTAAATCAACCCCAGACAGCTTTAAATCAAAAGCTCGGCTATGCCCGCAAATTTGCCGCCGAAACTGTGATTTCAAGTCAGGATTTAGCTTATACAACTGAAACAGATTTGCTTGAGCAAGAAGCACAACAATCTGCTAAAATCGATGCGGAATTTCAGCGACGACTGAATCAATCAGGAAATAGTTAGTGGTTTGCTGAAACAAGCTACAACCTGCATTCATCAAGGGTCCTTAGGGCATGAAAAGTCCTGTCAAGCACTCCCAAATCTGGTGCTAGACCTCAAAACTTTTGTACTTTTTGTCCCGACTCTCCTTTCCCCCTTTCCCCCCTTTTCCCCCTTTTCCCCCTTCTTCAGCAAACCCTAGTTAGTGGTTTGGGGGCAAAAAACCCAACTCTTGGCACCCTGAATCCAGCCTATTCTCCTTTCCACACCGCATCCTCTACCCGGATTTGCTTTGGTAATAACCCCAAGCGGAAAAAAGTATCAGCAATTCGTTGCTGTTCTTCAATCGCTTGGTCTTGGATGGGTTGTGCTTCATACCCGGCTCTTTCAATCACTTTCTGCGCCGTTGTTACTTTCAATCCTGTACTAGCGGCTAAAATTTCCGCAGCTTCCTGCTGATGGGTGGGGACCCACATTCCGACTGCTCGCATTTCTTCAATGACAGTTTTCAAAAGGTCATAATGGTTCCTGGCAAACGAGCGGGTTGAGAAATAAAAATTCATGTTTTTTGTCAACCCTGCTCCGGTCGTCAGGATGCGAACCGGTATCTCTTCTTGGAGGACAGCAAAGAAAGGGTCCCAACCCACCCAAGCATCTACCTCTTGTCGCTTAAATGCAGCTTGTCCATCCGGTGGAGACAGATAAACAGGGTCCACATCTTCCAATTTCAATCCAGCTTTATTCAAAGCTTGAATGAGTAAGTAATGGCCGGCTGATGCTTTAGTCACAGCAATTTTTTTACCTTTGAGACTCGCGAGATCTTGAATGGGTGAATCGGCCGATACTAAAATTGCAATCACTTCTGGCACAGCACGTTCATTCGCAACATAAACAAGAGGCACACCATTCGCCTGGGCAAATAAGGGTGGCACTTCTCCGGCCATTCCCAAATCAATTTTGCCGTCTCCCAACGCTGCCATAATAGGCGGTCCTGCGGGAAATTGTATCCACTCTACAGCGACCCCTTTCGTTGCCAGGCGTTTTTCGAGAGTCCCTCTTTTTTTGAGGAGGGGTGGAGCGCCATGAGGTTGGTGGCCAATCCGCAGCACTTTAATTTCGCTAGGTGGGGGATTCTCCGCAGGCGTAGCTACCGATTTCGATTGAGTGTGAGTACAGGCACTTACAGTCAAGACTAAGCATAAAATTCCCCCAAAAACCATCAAAAAGGTGATGATTGAGTTACGTTTCAGCTGCCTCACAAATACTCGAAAAAATTTCGACCCATGAAATAACATAACTCACCTGAAGATTTCAAGGATTACTAGCGAGACTTTTGAGCAATGCTTTACAAATAATTTACACAAAGAAAACACTCATTATTTGAAACGATACACTAAAATCTGAATACGGCTCAGAATTTTTTTTAGAAGCAAGTTAAAACTGAGATGCTCCGAGCGCAAGTCTTTTCCATTGCCAACCAACTACGTTATGGTCTAGTCTTAATAGTTGGATCTAGCTTGCTAATCACAGGTAGTGCGTTAACTTACCTGAGTTTTCAAGCACAACTCAAGCAGTCTCAACAGCTCCAGCAAGAGCGGTCGCGATCGGCAGCGAATCAAATCAGCACCTCCCTTGATGACTTGCAACGTCAATTAAACTACTTAGCTGCCTTGCGAGGATTGACAGAGTTTTCTACTGAAACTCAAATCAGTATCCTCGAAAGTCTAGCCAATAGTAATAGTACCTATGAACTGGTTGGCTTGATGAACGATCGAGGGCAGATCGTCAAAGCCATGTCCCCTTATAAACCAGTCTCGCCCTCCGATCCGATTCTCGCCCAAGTTGCTGCCAAAGCTCCCATTTTTTTACAAAGCTTTAAAGAGGGGAAAACTTATATTGCCCCCGTCGAAATTGACCCTGATACTCATTTGTCGATCGCAACCTTAGCGGTCCCCATTCGCAACTGGAAAAATCAAGTTGGTGGTATCCTATTTGCTCGAATCAATCTCAATTTTATTTCCCTCATTCTTGCTAAAACTGAAGTTGGGAAAACCGGTTATACCTATGTCTTTGACAACCGCAAAATCTTACTCGCTAAAAAAGGTCAAACTCCCCATAATTTTCAACTCGAAGACCTCTCTAATCGCCCTTTCATTGAGCAATTATCAAGTTTATCTCTCTCGGCTCTAGAAACTCCGCCTTCACTTTCTTATGTAGGATTAAAGGGTCAAGAAGTTTTAGGTGCTGTAGCGCGAGTGCGACGAGTGCAGTGGACAGTTGTTGTCGAACAGCCAACGGCTGAAGTTTATGCACCAGTTTATCAGATGATTGCAGTGATGGGGGAAGCGGTTACCGGTGCAATTCTCCTAGCAATCATCACGGGCTTTGCTATTTCCAACTCCATCGTTTTACCCCTGCGCTACCTCACAGCAGCAGCAGCCAGTATTCGCGACGGAAACCTCAAGACTCAGGTCCAAATTTCAGCTCAGAATGAATTGGGAGTCCTCGCGACAACTTTTAATAATATGGTGACTCAAATCGCAGATTTTTACCATTATTTAGAGCAGAAAGTAGCAGAACGGACAGCAGCATTGACAGAAGTTAATCAAGCGCTTGAACGAGAAATAACTGAACGCCAACAAGCTTTATTTGCACTGCTAGAAAGTGAAGAGCGATTTCGAGCTATTGTAGAATCAACAACGGATTGTATTTTTGTTTTTGATAAAAATTATCATTTTTTATATGCTAATCAAGCGAGCATCAACCTGATTGGTCGGACTAGGGAGCAAATAATCAATAAAAATATCCAGGATGCTTTAGAACATCTTCCTGAGTTTATGCAACTGTGGATGCAACGCATTGATTATGTTTTTACCAGTGTTGTTCCCCTCAAGGTTGAAGATGCGATGCAGATCGGAGATAAATTTGTTTATAGCGAATCGATCTTATCTCCAATTTTAGACACAACAGACCAGATGTTTGCAGTTGGTGTTGTCTACCGAGATGTCAGCGATCGCAAGCAATCCGAAGCAATTTTACGGCAGTCAGAAGCACAACTCAGGGAACAAGCACAACAACTCCAACAAACCCTGCACGAACTGCAACACACCCAATCTCAACTCATCCAGAGTGAAAAAATGTCTAGTTTAGGGCAATTAGTTGCTGGCGTTGCCCATGAAATTAATAATCCAGTTAATTTCATTCATGGTAATCTTTTTCATATTAAAGGCTATACAGAGAATTTACTTGATTTTGTCAGTCTCTATCGAGAGCTATATCCAGAACCCCTGGTAGAAATCAGTGAATATTTAGAAGAATTTGACTTAGAATTTATCGCAGAAGATTTACCAAAAACTTTGTCTTCGATGAAAATGGGAACTGATAGGATTCGTCAAATTGTCTATAGTTTGCGAAACTTTTCCCGGACTGACGAATCAGAGATGAAGCCGGTGGATATCCACGAAGGCATTGACAGTACCCTGTTGATTTTGCAAAATCGCTTGAAACCTCACTCAGACTTCCCAGGGATTGAAATCATTAAAGAGTATGGAGATTTACCCTTAATTGAGTGTTATCCCGGTCAGCTTAATCAAGTTTTTATGAATTTGATTGCCAATGCAATTGATGCCTTAGAAACTCCCGATCAACTTGGTTCAGAAACAGTTCCTCAGGAGAACCGACACATTATTATTCACACCAGAAAGTTTAATTTTAATCGTGTTATTATAAAAATTACAGATAATGGAACTGGGATAGCAGAAAAAGTCAAGTCACAACTCTTTAATCCATTTTTTACCACAAAACCTGTGGGAAAAGGCACAGGACTAGGTTTGTCAATCAGCTATCAAATTATTGTCGAAAAACATAAAGGATCGATTGAGTGTATTTCTGAACCTGGTAAGGGGACAAGCTTTATCATTGAGATTCCGATCCAACAAAGCTAGCGATCGGACTGCGAGCAGGAAAAGGAAAGAACAAGGGGAAAGGTATCGATTTCTTTTGACCTTGACCCCTTCTCTCTTCTTACTGCACTTCAATTTTCGCCAGACTAGAACCTTGGTAATAGTGCAGCAAAATTTGCTGGTAGTTGTATCCCTGCTGCGCCAGATTATAAGCTCCCCACTGACTCATTCCCACCGCATGACCAAAACCCTTCCCTTGGATTTGGAAGGCAATGGGTACTTGTTGAGTATTATTGGTAGCAGCCACTCGACTGTACTGAGGAGTTACCGTAAAGCGGACACTTTTCAGATCCAGAGCTTCGCGAGCTGCTGCACCACTAATTACCTTAGACCCCCTTTCTCCAATGACTTTTAAAGTAATCACATTCCCGTAGCGAGTGGTACGCTCTGGTCTCAAGGAAGTAATATTACCAACACCAGAAATTCGGCGACTCAGTTCATCGCGAGTAAAGGTTTTTGTCCACTGATAAACAGGAGATCCCTGATCGAAATCAGGAACAGCTCGTAAATAAGGCAAAGCTTCTGTCCAAACATCTTCCGCATTTTCAGTGTGACCGCCAGAGGAGGAATGGAAGACCGCTAAAATAATTTGACCATTGTAGGTTAGTACCTGACCGGTCGTGGCATCCACCGCTGCATAAGTACCAGAGGACTCTGTTTCCAGACCTTTGTACACCTGCGAAGCTTGGGTATTGTCCACATCGTAGAGCGCACTTTCGCTGTTTTGGCGCTTGTTGAGGGCATAGGAACGAGCTGCCACTGCTTGAGCTTTCAGAGCTTCTTGTGGCCAATTACCGTTCATTTCTGCGCCAAGGACGCTGTAGAGGTATTGTTCCAGATCGACATAATTAACAGCCGTCATGCCTGCTTTTCCAGCCACCAGAAGGGTACGACCTCGATACCAGCGATCGCCGATCCAAACATAGCCGTTACCGCTTGGCTCGATCCAAATTTGATTCGCAACCCACTGATGCAGAGCCACTTGACCAGCCCTCGGCTGAGCTGCAAAGCCATCCATCGCCCGTAGTTCCCCCAAGAGGCGGCCACTGTCATCACGGACTACGGCGTTAGTGGAACTGCCCACTTTGACTTGACTCACCCCTTCTTGAATGGCGACTCGCAAAAGCAGCTCAGCGTGGGCCGGAGCTACCATTGCCAACCACAATAAGGCAGATACCCACCAATAGCGTTTTCCTAGCCCAGACAGAAGGGAAGCAAAGAACAGTCCTAATTTCATGTTGAAGGAAGGATTGCGAAGGAACAGCGAAGGAGGAAGTTAGTAGAATTGAGGTGGTGCTGAGTTGCCTTGAGGCTGGTAATTTTTTCCCTCCAGCTCCCAACTCCCCAAGGGGTGGCCTACAAGCCTCTCTCTCCGCAAACCAATTGCAGATCTGAGTGCAATTGAGCAAGAGTGCCTTAACTGCACTCTGGATATATTTAACATAATTTTGTGTAGTTTGATTGAGGTTTTTGAAGTTTTGCAGATAACATTCCTAGGAACTAGCTCCGGCGTCCCGACGCGATCGCGCAATGTTTCCAGCATCGCCCTTCGTCTCCCTCAGCGAGCAGAAGTTTGGCTGTTTGACTGTGGCGAAGGTACTCAGCACCAACTCCTCCGCAGCGACGTAAAAATTAGCCAGCTCAGCCGCATTTTTATTACTCACCTGCATGGCGACCATATTTTTGGATTGATGGGTTTATTAGCAAGTTGCGGTTTAGCCGGCAATGCCAAACGCATTGATATTTACGGACCATCAGGATTAGAGGATTACCTGCAAGCGTGCGTCCGCTACTCCCAAACCCACTTTTCCTATCCCATCAAAGTTCATAAAAATCAACCCGGTCTGATTTATGAAGATGATGAGTTTAGTGTAAGCTGCGGTTATTTAAAACACCGAGTTACCGCCTTTGGTTATCGCGTGGTTGAAAAGGACAAAATCGGTCATTTTGATGTTGAAAAAGCTAAAGAATTAGGAATTCCTTTTGGACCTCTCTACGGTTTATTGAAACAGGGAAAAACGATTTCGCTACCCGATGGGCGCACCTTTAATGGTGCAGATTTTTGTGGAGAGCCACAAATTGGTCGCAAATTTGTTTATTGCACTGATACAGTTTATTGCGATGGAGCTGTCGAATTAGCACGGGACGCTGATGTCTTAGTTCACGAAGCAACCTTTTCTCATCAAGATGCCCAAATGGCTTTCGACCGCCTGCACTCAACTTCCACGATGGCCGCTCAAGTGGCTTTAGCAGCCGGAGTTAAACAATTGATCATGACTCATTTTAGCCCCCGCTATGCCCCCGGAAATTCGATTGTTTTGGATGATTTGTTGCAAGAAGCAAAGGCTATTTTTCCCCAGACCAAAATGGCTCATGATTTTTTAATTTATGAAATTCCCAAACGTCAATCAGTGGAAGTGAGTCCAGCTAGCGTCTAACTGGGTGGTATCCTGTAAGCAAGGGTAGAAACCACGGTTTCATTGTTACCCCAAACCAGTAAATTTTCGAGCATCTTACAGGGTACTTCTAAACAGGTTTTTAAGTCTGTCTCACAGAAACTTCAAGACCTAAGGCAATACCAACTAAATTCAGTGCAGCTTATGACGGTGGTTACAAGTCAAATGAAGCACAAAATCTAAATTCCCCCTTTTCCCCCCTTTCCCCCTTTTCCCCCTTTTTTCCCCTCCTCATGTTGCTATCTCTCCGCATTGAAAATTTCGCATTAATAGACCACCTAGAGCTAGAATTCGGCTTAGGTTTAAATGTATTTACGGGTGAGACTGGCGCTGGCAAGTCGATTATTTTGGATGCACTCGATGCCGCCTTGGGTGGCAAAGTTGACCGCCGCGCCATCCGTACCGGTTCGGTGCGAGCTTTATTAGAAGCAACCTTTGAATTAGATCGAGCAGCCGCTGACTGGCTACTCGCACAAGAGATCGATTTAGTGGATGGAAATTTAGCCGTTTGTAGCCGGGAAATTACCGCCACAGGAGGTGCATTCCGCTCCCGATCGCGCTTAAACGGTGTCTTAGTCAACCGTCAACTCATGGAACAATTGCGCGATCGCCTCGTAGAAATTACGGCCCAAGGTCAAACAGTGCAACTCGGTCAACCTGCACTTCAGCGAGAGTGGCTCGACCTTTACGGTGGGTCCACTGTTATGCAGCAGCGGCAAATTGTCACCGCCGCCTATCAAACAACTCAGCAAGCACTCACTGCCTTAGACCGTCGTCGCCAGTCTGAGCAGCAACGCTTACAACGGCTGGATTTATTAGACTATCAAGTCCGCGAACTCAGAGAAGCCAACCTCAGCGATCCTGATGAATTAGAACAACTCACCCAAGAGCGTACCCGGTTGAGTCACATTGTAGACCTGCAACAACAAAGTTATCAGGTATATCAGGCCCTCTACCAAAACGACAGCGAAGCCGGAGCCGCTGCTGACTTATTGAGCCAAGCAGAAGCAACCTTGAGCGATATGGTGGTTTACGATGCTCAGTTGCAGCCGATCTTGGACATGGTGAGCGACGCCTTAGCTCAGGTAACAGAAGCCGGACGACAAATTAGCAGCTACGGCGAACAATTAGAAGCCGATCCCCAAAGACTCCAAGAAGTGGAAGAACGCATTCGGGAACTCAAACAAATCAGCCGCAAATACGGCTTGATCAAAGAAGCGATCGCCTATTACGAAAGCATCCAAACCGAGTTAAAAGAACTCCAGGACGGAGGCGAGTCAATGGAAGTCCTCGAACAAGCCTATCAAGCCGCTCAAGACCAACTCAAAGAGCAGTGTAACCAGCTTAGCTTGCTTCGCCGATTGGCGGCTGGTAAACTAGAAACTTCCTTGGTGGAGGAACTCAAGCCCCTAGCGATGGAAAAGGTGCAATTTCGAGTTGAAATTTCTCCAACTTCCCCCACAGCGACTGGTGCAGATACGATCGGCTTCTGCTTTAGCCCCAACCCAGGCGAATCAATGCAACCCTTAAGTGCGATCGCCTCCGGAGGAGAAATGAGCCGCTTTCTGTTGGCTTTAAAAGCTTGTTTTTCTCAAATCGACCGCTCAGGCACCCTAGTCTTTGATGAAATTGACGTAGGAGTTTCAGGAAGAGTCGCTCAAGCGATCGCCCAAAAACTCTACCAACTCAGTCAAACTCATCAAGTCCTCTGCGTCACCCACCAACCCCTCGTCGCAGCCATGGCCGATCACCACTTCCGAGTCAATAAACAAACGATTGAGGGAGAATGGGAAGGAGGGAATGGAAAAGCAAGCACTCAGCAACAGGGATTCGGGGAAACAGAATCCCCCAGTCTGAATTTTCAACCACCCGAAATCCGCACCGTTGTGCGAACAGCCCTCCTTTCCGAACCCCAGCGACGCGAAGAATTAGCACAACTTGCGAGCGGCCACTCAGCAACCGAAGCGATCGCCTTCGCCGAGTCCCTACTCGCCCAAGCTGCTTCCTTGCGCCCCACTCGCCACCCCCAGCGACCCGCCTCCTCCAAATCTCGGTCCGGATCGGTCGCCCCATCTCAAACAAATCTGCCTCCCCTCCGCAAAAATACTTGAAAATTCCCAAAGGAGAATCGCTTTTTTACTGACTCTTAAACCCCAAAGTTGACAGAAAATCCGGTGAAAAACCACAATTGTAGAAACCAGCACACATAATAACAAGCTATTATGCAAAAATCGTGGCAAGGCTAGGCAATCCCTAGAGTAGCGACAGCCCTCTCCCCAGTAAACTGGGACTATAGTCTTAAATATGCTTGTTTAGGTGTAACCAGCCCACCCACAGTAAACTCGCTGATTCCTCATCCCTCAAAGACCAACCCTTACGCTCAAGCCTCTGTAAAGGTCTATGAAATCTGCATCTCCCAATCTATCTGCTATGGATAACGCTGCCACCGCCGTGATAGATGTTGTCCCTCTAGATAACAATCATCAGGAACAGCATCTGAATTCCCCGTCTAGCAGTGCTATTACCAAAAGCCAGGGTAACTTCTCAAGCTTCCTCGCTCCCCTCAACAAAGACAGTTTTAAACAAGTCGCCAGGGACGTTGAAGACAAACTGCGAGTGGTTAACCAAACCCTGGGAATGCTGGACAGTTTGCTGGATGCCCAAGGGTTTGATGCCATCCTGAATGAGATGTTGCAGTCCATCACCCTGAAGACGGGCGAATTGTTAAACGCCGATCGCAGTACGATCTTTTTATTAGATGACGAAAAGAACGAACTTTGGTCAATTGTTGCGAAGGATGAGAAGGGCAATAACCTAGAGCTGAGGTTTCCAGCAAATGTGGGCATCGCTGGCGAAGTTGCGACCTGGAAACAAGGGGTCAATATTCCCTATGATTTTTATGACGACCCCCGTTCAACCAATGCTCAAAAAACTGATAAAAAGACCGGATACCGCACCTATACCATGCTAGCAATGCCCCTGTTGAACGAAGAAACAGGCACCTTGGTAGCAGTTGTTCAATTAATTAATAAACTCAAGCTAAATCACGAACCCCACGCACCTTTAGAAGCAAAAATTGATCAAGCTGGATTTACACCAGAAGACGAACAAGTATTTAGAGAATTTGCTCCCTCGATTCGCCTGATTTTAGAGTCTTCAAAATCTTTCTATGCGGCCACTCAGAGACAGCGAGCAGCAGCAGCTCTGATGAACGCTGTCAATGCTCTTTCTCAGAGCAGTTTAGACTTAGAAGACACCCTCAAGCGCGTCATGGATCAGGCAAAAGAACTGATGCAAGCCGATCGCAGCACCCTCTGGCTCATTGATGAAGATAAAAATCAACTGTGGACAAAGATCCCGATTATGGGCGAACTTAAAGAAATTAGAATGCCCAGAAATGCGGGATTTGCTGGCATCGTTGCTGAATCAGGCGAACCCCTGATGCTTCCCTTTGATGTCTATGAAGACCCCCGTGCTGAAAAATCAAAAGAAGTCGATCAAAAGTCGGGCTATCGCACTTGCAGTATGCTTTGTATGCCCGTCTTTAATGCCGACCATAAATTAATTGGCGTCACCCAATTAGTTAATAAAAAAAGGCAAGGAGATTACCCCCCCTACGACCCCTCCAAGTGGCCAGAACCCCCCGAACAGTGGAGAGCGAGTTTTAACCGCAATGACATGGAATTTATGAAGGCGTTTAACATCCAAGCAGGTGTCGCCTTGCAAAATGCCAAGTTATTTGCCGAAGTTAAGCAGCAAGAGCAACGGCAAAAAGATATGCTCCGCAGCTTGACCAACGGCGTCATTTCTACCGATAAAAATGGTCACATCATCGCGACCAATGACAGCGTGAAGCAATTGTTAGGCGCCAGCGATGCTGAACTTAAAGAAGGGACTCCCCTCCATGATTTAATCAAGCTGGAAAAAGGAAACTTTGCCCAGTGGTTTGAAGCCGCTTTATCCCCCAAAGAAGATAAAGACCGCCAGCAGTATTACCCCGATCAAGTTTTACTTCCGTTGGAAGGAGAACCCCAGAGCATCAACCTCTCCATTAACTCAATGGCTGATGTCGTTGACCCCAGCAAAGTCAGTGGCGCCTTGGTGGTGATGGAAGACATCAGCGGTGAGAAACAAGTCAAAAACCTGATGTACCGCTACATGACCCCAGAAGTGGCAGAAGCACTACTGGCCTCTGGCGATACAGGGTTAGGCGGGAAGCGCAAGCAGGTCTCTGTACTCTTCTCAGATATTCGCAGCTATACCACACTAACGGAAAAATTGCAAGCCGAAGAAGTCGTGGCTATGCTCAACGATTATTTCGAGCGGATGGTAGATGCGGTTTTCCAATATGGAGGCACCCTCGACAAATACATCGGCGATGCCTTGATGGCTGTCTTCGGTTCTCCAGCTCCCCTGGAAGACCATGCTTGGTGCGCCATGCAAACTGCGGTGGAAATGCGCGATCGCCTCATTATCTTCAATGCCGAACGGATCAGCAATGGCTTGATGGCCATTAGCATTGGCATGGGCATTCACTCCGACGAAGTGGTGAGCGGTAACATCGGTTCCAGCAAGCGGATGGAATTAACCTCAATTGGCGACGGTGTGAACCTCGCCTCTCGCCTAGAAGGAACTTCCAAACAGTATGGAACCGACTTAGTCATCAGCGAAAACACCTACAAAGACTACGCAGACCGAGTTTATGTGCGGGAACTTGATTTTATTACCGTCAAGGGCAAAACAGAACCCGTCACCATTTACGAACTGATGGGGATCCGTGAAGGCTTTTCCCCCATTGGTAAACCGCTGACTCCCAAGCAACTGCAAGTCATACAGCACTATGAAAAAGGCCGCGAGCATTACAAAAGACCGGTCAGCGAACGGCTGTCTGAGGCAGAGGTGAAGCATCTGCTAGAAACAGTAAAGCAGATGACACCAGCCGACTTGAAAAAACTCTCCTATGATGTCGAGGAACAACTCGAGTATCAACTCAAAAAGCTGCTGTATCAAGTGAAAAAACTGCCAGAAGCTAAAATTAATCGTCCCTCGAAAAAAGATGAGTTGATTAAGCTGTTAAAGCCTGAGATTAAGCTGCTGTCCTTAGAGGTGATCAAGAATCTCTCAGAGGATGAAGTCAAAATGCTGTTAAAAACAAAGGTGAAGCAAGTATCAGCAGATGACCTGAAGGAATTGCAAGAAGGTGATGTTAAAAAGCTATTAGAAGAGGAGAGCAAACAGTTATCGAAATCGAAGATTAAAAAGCTGACAGCAGTTGAAATTAAGCTGCTATTAGAAGCTAAAATTAAGAGTCGGTCAGCCGTGGCAGTGGAGGCATTCTTAGAAGAGGAGTTTCCGAACCTATCGCTCGATCAGGTTAAGAAACTGCTAAGCGAGTTCAAGAAAGCGTTAGAACCAAAAGCCAAACAAGCATTTAAAGAGGCAGACCGAGAATTTCATGCGGTTCTGGCTGCTGACCCAAAAAACAAAGCGGCGAAATTGCACATAGAGCGCTGTATGCTATTCCAACACCAGCCACCTGATGTTCTCAACTGGGATGGAGTCTGGAAACTTACCGAAAAATAGCAGGCATAGGGACGGTCAGCCGTGGCCGTCCACCCCTGCTCGGCAGGGGTGCTCTTGCATTTTTACCGATCCGGAAAGGGGGTTTCGCGACTGATAGTTAATGTTTTAGTCTGAGATATAGAAAAGTTCTAGTTCAATAGGTATGAATAATTGGAATTCGCAATCCGCAGGGATTGAGTGGGTAGATCAGGCTTACGAACTGTTGATTGAGATCGCTCGCTGTAGTTTGTCGGAACACCCCAAACTGCCAGATCACATCTCTCAAAAAGCTTTACCACTCATCCAGAAGGTACAGAGCATTCAGGAAACCGGTCAAGGGCTATTTGGCAGTCACTCTGGCTGGCAGCACCGCGATCGCCAATGGGTGGAACAGGTGGGTCAATTATTGATTGAGATTACTCGGATCTCTCTCGCTGAGCAGCCAAAACTCCCGGAAAACCTTGCCCAGCGGGCTTTAACATTGGCAGAAGAGGCACAAAACATTAAGGAAACAGCTCAAGAGAGTGAAACCCCGACAGGAGGCGAAAACGACAGTTCTTTGCTGCCTCCTGACTCACTCCTGAGCCTCTTACAAGAGAGTTTAAAGCAGCAACGAGCGAAAAGTAGCAATCCAGAGGCCCCAGAATGGCAGGAATTGTTGTCATTGCTTAATGTCGCTCAGGGAATTTACAAACGAATTAGTTGAGCCAAGAGGAAGGACGAAGGAGGTTAGCACTGCACCAGGCAGCCGAGGTTCAGCCTGCTGGTGACTGGAGCGACTTGTTGGCTCTCCCCCTTTCCCTTTCTCCCCCTCTCCCCGTTCCAGTCACTCTCACCGCCAACGAAATTTGGCTTAGTAGCTCGGACTGTGTTATGATGAGGTTTAGGTTATTCGTAGCTCCAGTTTGGTGAGTTCACAACCGAGCATCTATGCTTCCGTATGGAATCAGATAGTCAGTCTGGCAGTTCTTCAGATCAGCCTCCCCAGCAGAGGTTAGCAAATATTGTGGGAACTGCAATCGCCCTCTTAACATTAACTTTACCCCTATTGGCGATTGCCTATTACTCTCCGAGCAGTGTTAGAGGAGAGCCACAGCCCCCCTATTTGATCCAGGGGGTGAAAAAGTGAGGGAGAAAGAGTATTAGCAACAGGTTGAGCAGGATAGCGCTTGATCGCGCATCACTCCTAAAATGCTACAAGGGGGTTTGACAAAGAGAGATTTGAGGGACCTCACAACTCTCAAATTCGATCGAGGTGCAGCCCCCATAACCCGTTAGCTTGGAGAACAGCAGTGGATTTATCGCGGATACCAGCGCAACCCAAACCAGGACTGATCAACGTCCTCATTGAAATTCCGGCCGGTAGCAAGAACAAATACGAGTTTGACAAAGATTTGCAAGCCTTTGCGCTCGATCGCGTGCTTTATGCCTCCGTCGCCTACCCTTATGACTACGGGTTCGTACCCAATACCCTCGCCGATGACGGCGACCCCCTGGATGGTATGGTGATCATGGATCAGCCCACCTTCCCAGGCTGTGTCATCGCAGCACGACCGATCGGGATGCTAGAGATGATCGATGGTGGCGATCGCGACGAAAAAATTCTCTGCGTCCCCGACAAAGACCCCCGCTACAATCACGTTAAGTCTCTCAAGGATATAGCGGCCCACCGCTTAGACGAAGTAGCCGAATTTTTTAGAACCTACAAAAATTTGGAAAAGAAGGTGACAGAAATCCTCGGCTGGCAAGATGTGGAGCAAGTGATGCCTTTAGTAGAAAAGTGTATCAAAGCCGGTCAAAAATAAGGTAGAGTTGCGCTAAGAGCCGATCGGTGCAGCGGCACACCCCAGCGCGGGTGGTCTCGCCGCTGCTGCTCGCATTAGGCAAGCGATCGGTCTCAACAAGCCGCCACCCCCCTAGGGGCCCCCACTGCGGTCAGAATCTAAAAAATTTGCTAACAATTTGTCGCCCCAATCGTTCAAAGTAAAGGTTATCTTAAACTAAATGAACTCTAGACCATGCTCAAGGGGTGCAAATAATCAATCGTCAAGAGTCTAGAGGAGGGAATCTAAAATCTAAAAGCTAAAACCTAAAATCTAACCTCTAAAATCTAAAATCTCCAGTCCAAGGTTCTTGCCTCCAATGCGAAAAAGATGCCAGATTCTCAAAAGTCTCCACTGACTCCACAACCTGCTGATGGGAAAGCTATGACGGAAACCAACCCTGCGACCGAGTTTATCGTCCAGTTCTGGGGTGTGCGAGGCAGCATCCCCACCCCTGGCAGTAAAACAGTCCGCTACGGTGGCAACACCTCTTGTATCGAAATGCGCTTAGCTGGGAAACGCCTCATCTTTGACGGTGGCACCGGGTTGAGGGTACTCGGCATCAACCTGCTACGAAGCCTGCCAGTCGAAGCCTATATGTTTTTCACCCATACCCACTGGGATCACATCCAAGGCTTTCCTTTCTTCGTCCCTGCCTTTATCAAAGGCAACCGCTTTCACATCTATGGTGCGATCGCTCCCAACGGCTCTACGATCCAACAGCGCCTCTCCGATCAAATGCTTCACCCCAACTTTCCCGTTCCGATTCAGGTGATGCAATCCGACCTGAAATTCTACGACCTCACCCCTGGCGATCTCGTCGAACTCGATGAGGTCAAAATCGAAACCACCCTTCTCAACCACCCCAATACCGCCTTAGGATATCGAGTGAGCTGGCAGGGACATACAGCAGTGTACTGCACCGATACAGAACACTTCCCAGACCGCCTTGATGAAAATGTCCTTCACCTCGCTCGTAATGCCGATGTACTCATCTACGATGCCACCTACACCAACGCCGAGTATCACGACTTTAAATCTCCCAAAGTCGGTTGGGGACACTCAACTTGGGAAGTTGGAGTAGAAATTGCCAAAGCTGCGGGAGTCAAAAAAATTGTGATGTTTCACCACGACCCCTCCCATGACGACACCTTTCTCGATCAAGTCGAAGAAGCTGTCCAGTCAGCTTTCCCCAACGGCTTCCTCGCTCGTGAAGGCATGACAGTCGCAGTTAACTAGGGCTGGCTGAAGAAGGGGAAAGGGGAAAAAAGGGGAAAAGGGGGGACAGTGCAAACGTTTTGAGGTCTAGTACCCAATTTGGGAGCGCTTGACAGGACTTTTAAGGCCTGACGAACCCTTGATGAATGAAGGTTTTCGCTGGTTTCAGCAAGCCCTAACTAGAGGTTGCAATTTGAGATTAACAATAGAAACCAACACCGATCGTGGCAAAATCTCAGTCAGTTGGGTTGAGAAACATGATCTCCTCAACCCAACTGACTAGAAAAGATTTAGATTTAAGATTGAGGTCGGCAGAGCTAATGCCAAGACATTCGCACCCAGGAACAACTGATCGGCGATCGCTGCGTTCTCCAGTCATATTGCTGCTATTCATCGGGCTTTGGAGTATCTGTATGGGTTGGTTGATGGCCACTGCCACAGGAGCCACCAGCCCCCCTCAACTCATCGCCCAATCCCCTCAAATTACGACCAGCGGTCCAGTAGACCCCGTACCTTCACGCTACCAACTGGGACAAGAACTCTATCTGGAAAACTGCGCCACCTGCCATATCGCGATTCCTCCGCAAGTGTTCCCGACTGAAACTTGGCGACAGTTACTGCAAGACCCCCAACACTACGGGCAAAAACTGCGGTTGCTTGTAGACCCACCCCGCATCCTCGTATGGAACTACTTACGGGCTTTCTCCCGTAGCCAACCTAAAGATGAAGAAGTTCCCTATCGCGTGACAAATTCTCGCTATTTTCAGGCTCTACATCCCAGAGTGAAACTGCCTCCATCAACAAGCCTTAGTAGTTGTGTCACCTGTCATCCAGGTACTGCTCAATATGATTTTCGCCAGTTAACTCCTGAGTGGGCAAATTCTCCCTAAAGCCTGTCGGTTGACTTCAACTCAGTCAGACCCAACTTCCAAATCTTGACTGCTCGGACCTTTAGCAAACAGGAGCTTACCCCTCTTTAAGCGCCTGCTTTTGCCAAGTAAAGCGAAAAGTAGCACCTTGACCTTCACTCGACTCCAGAGAAATGGTTCCCCCTTGATTTTCTACAATTTTCTTAACCAGTGACAAACCAATCCCTGTATTTTCAACTTTATCGCGAGCTTCCAAAATCTGAAAAATGACAAATATTTTCTCATGGTATTGAGGGGCAATGCCCAGACCATCATCCGCCACCGCAAACTCATAAAAGTTTGGTTGCTCTTGCACAGAAATAGTCACTTTTCCTGATTGACTAGGGTGGTGTTTGATGGCATTGCCAATTAAATTAGAAAACACTTGCTGTAACAGTAACTTTGGCGTCATCAGAGTTGGCATCCCTGGTGCAATTTCCACAATAAATTCCGGTGGCGGTGCTAGGGAGTCAATGACTTCTGCTAATAACTTCTCCACATCCACCAATTCCGAAACTGTTTGAATGCGACCCACCCGGGAATATTGCAATAACCCTTCAATTAAAGCTTCCATGCGGTGAACACGACCCCGCAATAAATTCATTTGGTGGCGAGTCTCATCCGTCAGAGAGTCGGTGAGGTCTTCTTCGATCCAACTGCTCAGGTTTGCGATCGCTCTCAGGGGTGCTTT
>JBLNEP010000078.1:0-6611 GCA_050262755.1 Actinomycetota bacterium
GCAGGCGAACTAGCCTTGGGTGGCTCAGAAACCGTTGGCTGAGGGGATAGCGGTGAGGTAATAGGAGTTTCCGTCGGTGCAGCTTTCTCAGGCGGTAATTCAGCGATCGGCTCAACTTCAATGAACTGAACCGTAGCCGATGTTGGCTTCAAAGTATCCTGAAAACTAACCAGGAGTGGCCGTAGTACCCAGAGAGCCAAGCCGTGCAGAACAATAGAGCCGAGGAACACCAAGGCCCACAACAGTGGCGAATCCGAATTGCGCCGCCAGTTATCCGGTTTAGTAGGAGCGATCACAGTCACAACCACAAAGAAGGAAAGAGGGAGAAAGAGGGGAAAGGGGAAAACCCCTTTTACCCCTTCCTTTCTTCCCGGTTTACCACAAAGGTCAGTACCGTTTCATCAATCCCCTTCAATTGCAGAGGCTTGAATTTCTGAATTTCCTCTTCATCAAGGTAGTCCGCCACCGCGGCGGAAACCAAAATTGTATTCGGTTCGGCCACTTCTTGCAGTCGCGCCGCAATGTTCACCGAAGGACCAACGGCTGTATAGTCAGCTCGCTCTGGTCCCCCAAACATCCCCACTACCGCAGTTCCTTGGTGAATCCCACAACGGAACCGTACCAGGGGGACTCCACTGTCACCGCCGACAATTCCCTGTTCTTGCCAACGTTGGTTGAGTTCATCTAGAGAGCGTAGCATCTCCCGCGCCGAGGCGACAGCCCGACGCACCTGTTCATTGGGGGTTAGTTCCTCTGGAGCGCCATATAGAGCCATAACTGCATCTCCAACAAATTTATCAACCGCACCTCCATTGTTAAATACCGCCCTCGTCATTTGCGCCAGATATTCATTTAAGAGTTCTGCTACCCGACGCGATCGCAGCGTATTAGCCAGGGAGGTAAAGCCCACAATGTCACTAAACAAAATGGTAATCAAGCGTGGCTCCGGACGCAAATCCAGCGACAACTCCCCGGCCGCCGCTTTCTTCACCATGGCGGGAGGCAAAAATCGACGCAGTACCGATTCAGTTAAATAGCTATTCAACTGTTGCACTCGGCGTTCATTCTCCTTAAGAGCAACCAAATTCCGTACCTCTGCCAACAATTCGCGGTCATTGAACGGCTTCGACAAGTAAGCATCAGCTCCCCGTTCAACTCCTTCGATCCTGGTATCTTCATCCGCCTTTGCCGTTAGCAAAATCACCGGCGTTCCTTTTAAGGTTTCATCCTCCCGAATCATCCGAATCAAATCCAAACCCGAGACCAGAGGCATCATCAAATCCGTGACAATTAATTGAGGATGCTGACTCCTCGCCACTTCCAACCCCTCAGCCCCATTACGAGCCAAAACCACTGCAAAGCCAGCATTTCGGAGAATTCTAGAGACATAAATCCGCAAATCAGGGTTGTCATCCACCACCAATACTGTTGCGGTTGCAGGTGTGTTTTCCTCCGTGTTCTCAACGGGCAGATCGAAGCGTTCTTCTTCAAAAATATCTGATTCTACATCTGCCAATTCCACGGCCGCCCGTGACGCATGAAATTCCGCAGGGACTTCTAGGACGCGATCGGCTGGTAAGTGCATCGAACCCTTTTGCAGCCAAACTGTAAAAGTCGTTCCTTCTCCATAAATAGCATCTACTGTAATTTGACCGCCGTGGAGTTCCACTAACTCTTTCACCAAAGCTAATCCCAAACCGCTGCCTTCGTAGGAACGAGAGGCAGAACCCTCTGCTTGGCGAAAGCGCTCAAACAGATAAGGAATTTGTTCGGTGCGGATGCCAATACCGGTATCTTTAACCTGAAGCAAGCAGTGATCGCCGGCCTGGGTGAGAGAGAGGGTAATGCTTCCTCCTGACGACGTAAATTTCATGGCATTGGACAGCAGGTTGTAGAGCACTTTGTCAAAGCGTTCGATGTCCAAGTACAGGGGGGGGCAAGCTTGTAATTGCGTGATTAATTCGATGCCTTTCTTTTCGCAGTAGGGGCGAAATGACTCGACTGTCGAGCGGCAGAATCCCACTAAGTCGCAAGGACGGAAACTCGGCTGCATCCGACCGGCATCGAGTCGTTGCAAATCTAAGAGTTGATTGACTAACCGCAGCAAGCGGCGAGAATTTCGCAGGGCGATCGCAGCTTGCTCATAAGGTAAATCCTGATGCTGGTTGATGGCTGACTCCAAGGGACCGATCATCAGGGTGAGTGGGGTACGGAATTCGTGGGAGATATTTTGGAAAAATTGAGTTTTCAGGCGATCGGCTTCTAGGAGTCGCTCCGCTTGTTGACGAGTGGTTTGGTAAAGGCGGGACTGCTGCACTGCGAGGGAAGCTTGGGTGGCTACAACCTGCGCCAACTCAATTTCTGGGGGATACCAGTGGCGAGTTGCCTCGTTTTGACGCAGGGAAATACTGCCGATAATTCTGCCATCGGAGAGGAGGGGGACGACTAACAGAGCACGAGCTTGCGATCGCAGAGGGAGTTCGGTGACATTAAATTCTGGATGTTCGGTCAAGTCAGAAATTGCCACCGGTTCCCGTGTCTCTAACACCTGCTGTAAGACAGGATTACCCCGAATCGGGACGAGGGACTGTGGCAGGGAAGCATGTACGGGTATTAAGGAGCGTTGGAGAGCTGACAACTGAGAATTGGTCCGATCGGGGGTTGTGGCTGTTCTCGGTAAGTCTCCATTATTTAACTCTTCTCCAACTGCCACCGCATCCATCGCTGCATCGTAGAGGCCAACGCACTGAACAAACTCGTCTTCTTCAGTCCACAGAGACAGAGCACACCCATCGACATGAAGTGCTTGCCCCAACTGTTGAGTAATGGCGGCAAAAATATTTTGGGGATCGAGGCTAGAACGAATGGCTGTAGTGATGGTATTGACCAATGCTTCTCGCTTCGCCAGTGCCCGCACTTGTTCGTAGGCCCGCGCTTGGGACAAAGCCAGAGCCGCTTGATCGGCCACCGTGACTAGCAATTGTACAGCGTGGTCCTGCCACTGGCGCGGTTCCTCAAATTGATGCAGTGCTATCACTGCCATGAGTTCTACTTGGTAGAAAAGAGGCACAATCAAACTAGAGCGGATGTTGGCCGCTTTGTAAGCTTGTAGACGCTGCCAATTTTCGGGTCGGTTGAGCTGCTCATCCATTTCTGCATCTTGAATCAGCTCGACATCAAAGGTTTCCCATACCAGCAGGGGTAGTAATTCGCGAGGGATCGGCTCTCCTAGGGAGGTGGAGCGGGGTAAGGAACTTGCTCCGTTGGTAGGTTCAGTTTCTGAGGTTCTGGCTTTCGTCTCAGTTCGCTCATAAACAAACCATTCATCGGCCATGCGACCTTCTTGAAACGGGCAGCAAATGGCTAAGCTGACCTCAAACATGGAGCCGACGGTTTCGACAATTCTTTGCAGCATCTGCCGATAGTTCGGGGCAGAGCGAATGGTGTTAGTAACGGCGTAAAGGAGCGATTCTTGTTGGAGAGCTCGCCGTAGTTCTTCAGTACGGGCTTTGAGGACGTTGTGAGTATCAACTGCTTGGCTAACAACTTGTTTGAGTTCTTCCGCGTCCCACGGTTTGGTGACATACTTGAAGACTTTGCCTGCATTAATTGCTTCTACTAAGTCTTCGACATCGGTATAGCCCGTTAAGATAATCCGGATGATATCTGGATACTGGGTAGCAGTCAAGCTGAGGAATTCGGTGCCACTCATCTGTGGCATCCGCTGATCGGAGATGATCACAGCGACTTCCCCAGCTTTGGCCAAAATTTGCAGTGCTTCAGGGCCCGACTCTGCTCGCAGCACTTTATAGTCCCGGTGGAAGGTGCGGTATAGCAGGTCGAGGTTATCTGGTTCGTCATCGACGACCAGAATTTTGAGTTTAGAGTGATCTGGGGAATTCATGCACCGCTCTCCTGCTCGTCGGGCCGTTAGGTGAAATGCGTCTGACTTGAGAAGGTTTGGGGATGGGGGGCTGATGGATGAATAGTGGTCTTCCATTATCCTTACTTGCTTCCCTGTTCCTCCTTCTGATAAGTGGCAGTTGTCTATGGCGCACCCCAATTAATAATATTCATAAAATCCTCCCTTGGAAAGCCGGTGACTGGTAGAAGTGAAGGGGGGTTGACTTGTCGAGGGAGGAAACTGAGTTGCAGGTGCTAACCGTTGTTAAATTGACATTGATTAATAGCTTCGTTCCTGCTAACTCTTGCCTGTTTTGTAAGAAGGAGTGATTTCGATCCATAATGGTTAAACTTATTTTTGTCGATTTTTCGAGAGTTTTCGGGACGAGCTTTGAGGAAAATTTGTGGGGAAATCATGAGCAAGTAAGATTTTGAAGATGACTGTAAAATTTGAAAGTTGACCTGCCTGAAGGTAACGCTAGAAAATTGTTAATAATTTCTTGAAATAAGCAGTTAGCACCGTCAAAGTTTCTGTGTGCAAAAGCGCAAGTAGGGGTGGGTTGACCAACGTTTTTTTTAGGCAGTCCAGATCTGAGTAAACCCGTCCCTGTCCTCTGAAAAAGTGAGCACAAGGGTAAGAGTTGGCACTGGTGGGATGCAGAAAGCGATCGCTGAGCTGTGGGATGGGGGAGGGGGTATTGCATAAACACGGAGTGGTTTCAATCGTGCAAAGAATGAGGGTGAGTTAGGGTTACAGCGGTTGCTGTCTTCTCAATCCTCCTGTCTTGAACGGGGAAGTGTCAAACAACGAGGTCACTGTTGCACCCGAGTAGTACACGCAACTTGGTCATTACAACCTACCAAGACGGTTAAGGAAGCAGAGGGAATTCGGTTAAGGTATCTCAGTGAGGTGAGAACAATCTACTTTTCCCTGTAACTCTTGATCCTTTCCGTCACACCTAACACCACAGCTTCTAACTCACGATTCGGGTTGGCAGTGTCCCCAGCAATATCCGTTCCTTCTGACAGGGTGGCTGTGGACGACGGCGAGCTGACCAGAGCCAATACAGATTGCCACCTCGAAATCGGTAGACGAGAGCATCCATCTGTTAATCTTAACTAGGGTTGCCCTCTGTGGAAACTGGGTCAGTAAAGTGGGGAGTACACCTGGTTTCTAAATTATTGCTAACACAGGCTGTGAGATAAATTCCTCGGCTAGGCGCTGCCCAAGTTGCCAGAAGCTAATTCAGACTCTCTTGAGGAGAGGCTCCTGGATGTGGCTGACGCAGCGACAAGTGCTGCACTCGCAAGTCTGATGCACTCCTTCGTTCAATCGTGACATACTCCCGTTTTAACTGGCTTGGAGTTGTGAATCCGTTCTTTTTCTACTCATCGTTTCGCTTGCAACAGACTGCTGAATGCTACAGTAGCTCCCAGGGTTTTCTAATTCGGGGGGCTGCACCTAAGGATCTCATGCAGCTTGCTGACATTTTGGCTGAGAGTTTTCACTCCCGTAAGGGTGTTAAGGGTTGGGTTTATCCGGTGTTACGGTTAGGCATTTACGAAGATTTGCGAAATCGCTTTCGTTCTGCCTCGGATGATTATGTCTGCTTGGTTGCTCAGGAAGTATCTAACCAGCAGAGGACGGGGGGACACTCTCCGGCTCAGGAGGAGATTTTAGCGGGAACGGTGGAAATGGCTCTGCGCGATCGCCATCCTTGGCCGTTACCTGATTCTCAATACCCCTATTTGTCGAATTTGGCGGTTCATCCAGACTATCGGCGGCGGGGGGTGGCTCAACAGTTGTTGAGCAGGTGCGAACAGAAGGCTCTACAGTGGGGCTTTTCTGATTTGTATCTGCACGTACTGGAAAATAACCATGCGGCGCGACGACTTTACCATAAGGCGGGCTATCGATTAGAACAGGTCGATGGGCATTGGAGTGCTTGGCTGTTGGGTAAACCAAGGCGACTGTTGTTACGAAAGTGCCTGAAACCGATGGTGAACGACCGGGGGGAAATTGGGGAATGGGGGAATGGGTAATTGATCGGTAGTCAGTCTCGGAAGTAGTCTCAATCTCAGGCTGGAAGGAAAAATAGGGGTGATTGACTCTGGATCTGATGGGCTAGGCAACGGCTGTCTGGTGGGGAGAGAGGGAATTTGAAGGGGACGATCGCCTGGTTTCTGGGAATGCTGGACAAAAAATCTCAGGTTTTAGTGGGTTAGTCAAACGTCTTCCTCTGTTTCCCCTGTTCGCTAAAATATTGCTTAAATGGCGGTGACGACGCGATCGCGTCCTTCTTTCTTGGCGCGGTATAGAGCCCGATCGGCAACGGCGATCGTGGCTTCTCCGGTCATTCCATGTTCTGGAAACATGGCGATGCCTAAGGAAAGGGTAACTTCTTCCAGAGCTTGACCGCGATACCGGAAGTTCAGGCGCTTAATGCCGGAACGTAGTTGTTCGGCTCTTTGCTGGACTGTTTCTAAAGACACTTCTGGCATTAATAAAATAAATTCTTCTCCGCCGTAGCGACAGGCGATGTCTGCTTTAAAAATTGAACTGCTGATAAATTTGCCTAATTCGCGCAAAACGATATCTCCTGCTTCGTGACCGTAGGTATCGTTGAAGCGCTTGAAGTGATCGACATCGAGCATAATAATGCCTAAAGATTGTTGGCTGCGCTTGGCTCGGTCGAGTTCTCGCTCTA
>JBLNEP010000079.1:0-54212 GCA_050262755.1 Actinomycetota bacterium
AGTGGGATTAAAACCTGTTGCCATCGCTCGGACTCAAAAACGACAACCCCTCACTTATGCGAGTTGGTTAATTTTTAATTATATCATATTTGGGGTGACGCTTAAGATGCGTTTACCCTGGGGTAGAAGGCAGAAGAAAAGGAGGAAGGTTGCAAGGTAAAAGGAAACAATGACTGTTGAGATGGACATGATCTTACGGAAATTTTTCTGCTGCTGTTCGGCTGAATTCATATCGAAGCCTTTTCCCCATTTAAGTTGGAATAATCTTATTTAAAACTTGTGGCAATGTCACTTTAACAATTGTTCCTTGTCCCACTTTGCTGGTAATTTGAATGGAGCCGTTGTGGGCATCAATGCAGGTTTTGACGACTGCTAAACCCAATCCACTGCCACGTACTGACTTGACATTACTACATCGATAAAATGGTTGAAATAAATGAGTCTGCTCTTCTGTAGGAATGCCAATACCCCGATCTTGTACTATCAGAGCAATCTCATCGTTTTGACATTGTACTGTTAAGCAAATAGAACTGTTTTCTGGGGAGTATTTAATAGCATTAGAGAGCAAGTTAATCAAAATCTGGCGAAGTAAGGTTGGATCGAGTTCAACAGTGTTATTTTCGCTGGTGTAGAAGAACTCGATCGCGGGAATATCGTCTGCTATCTGGAGAGAATCAATTAGTTCCCGACAAAATGATTCTAGGTTAAAAATGGTTGGATAGCACTGCAACTTACCGAACTCAGATTTGCCAATGAGTAAAACTTGCTCTAGCAAATACATGAGATGAGCAACTAACGCATCAATTTTGTTGAAATAGCGGTGTTGAGTTTCAAACGGTAGGGTTTTACATCCTTGTCGTAACAGTGAGGTGAAACCTTGAATGCTGACGAGTGGTGTATGAAAATCGTGCGTCACCAGCGACATAAATTCTGACTTCAACCGATGAAGTTCTTTCTCCTGTTCCAGCGCTCGTAATGCTTCAGCCCTAGCTTGCTGCAATTCTTTTTTAGTTCGGTTGAGGGTGAGATGGGTATCAACTCGTGCCAGCACTTCTTCGACTTGAAAAGGTTTAGTAATGTAATCTAATCCACCAACTTGAAAAGCTTTGACTTTATCGATCGCCTGATTGAATGCACTGAGAAACAGAACTGGAATATCACGAGTTAATTCGTTGGCTTTCAGTTGATTACAAACCTCATAGCCATTCATGTGTGGCATATTAATATCCAGCAAAATCAAGTCAGGCAATTTTGTATTGACTGCCATAAAGGCTGCCGAGCCACTAATGGCACTACGGACGCTATACCCGCGTTTTGACAGCATTTCGGAGAGAAGACGTAAGTTGTCGGGGGTATCATCGACAATCAAAATATTACCCGTAGAGCTGGTAGATGATGGGGAATTCATGGGTCAGTTTGGGCAGTGAGTGCAGCAATTTCTTCAAAGCGAAAGTCAGTGGCAAGTTGTTTGAGCGCGATCGCTAACTGTTCGTACTCGGTTGAGATTTGGTTGAGTAACTCGAAGACAGCCGGCTCATTACATTCCCTTGCAGCTTCATTCAATTGGGCGATCCAATTCAATGGCATGACGGTTAGATCGGCCAGAGATAGGGCAAAGGGTTGGATGGGTTCATTGGGGAAATTGCTGTGACTCCCTGTGTCCTCATACTGATATCGGACTCCCAGATGGTGAGCAATTTTGGCAAATAGAAGACTTTCTTGACAAGGTTTGCGGATAAAATCATCACAGCCGATCGCCAGTATGCGATCGCGGTCTTCTTCAAACGCACTGCCTGTGGTGGCAATAATCACCGTTTTCTGACCTTGCGGTGTAGCTTTAATCGCACGGCTGGCAGCGTATCCGTCCATCACTGGCATTCGCATATCCATTAAAATTAAATGGGGTTTCCAAGTTTCCCACAGATTAATCCCTTCTTGCCCGTTGCGGGCTTGCTGAACGTCAAACCCAACTAGCAATAACAACTGCTTCAGAAATTCCGCATTTTCTGATTGGTCTTCCACAATCAAAATCCGATAGTTAGGCTGATCTGGTTCCAACCCAATTACTCTGTGGGTCGGTGGTGAGACTGGGAGCCGATCGCTGCTAACTGACTGGACTGGAACCGTAAACCAGAAGGTACTCCCTTCTGTGAGAGTGCTCTTGACTCCCATTTCACCCCCCATTAGTTCCACAAAGCGGTGACTGATGACTAACCCTAAGCCAGTTCCTTCACTCGCTTGCCGTCCTGATTGAGTTTGGGAAAAGGGTTTGAATAATTGAGCGAGTTCTTTAGGGGCAATGCCTAGTCCGGTGTCTTGGACTTCAAAGTAGAGGGTAGGGGTTAGGGATGAGGGTTCTATCCCCTGGCTTTTGACCTCTGACTGGTGACTTCTAACGCGCAAAATCACTTGCCCTTCAAGGGTGAATTTGACAGCATTGTTAAGTAAGTTAATCAGGATCTGTCGGAGTTTGCCTCCATCAGTATAAATGTATTGAGGAATTGAGGGAGTTCGCTCAACGGTGAGGGTAAGGTTTTTGGCGTTTGCTTTGAGACGGAATAATTCTTCGAGATTGTCGAGCAATTGGTAGAGATCGAAATTATCTTCATGCAATACCACCTGCCCCGCCTCAATTTTGGATACTTCTAACACATCATTGATTAATTCCAACAAGTGCTGACTATTCCGGTTAATGGTATCAATATAACGTCGCTGTTCATTCGTCAGAGAGGTATCTCGATTGAGGAGTTGAGTAAAACCCAGAATGGCATTGAGGGGAGTTCGCAGTTCATGGCTGATACTCGACAGGAAGGTGCTTTTTGCCCGGTTCGCTGCTTCCGCCGCTTCTTTGGCCTGTTGCAGCTCTAATTCCGCTTGTTTGCGATCGCTTACATCTCTGATAATCACCAGTACCTCATCATTAGCACAGGGAACAATGCGAGTTTCTTCGTAATAAATATCACGATTAAATACAATTTCCTGTTCATAAATTCTGATTTTCTGAGTTTGCAAAACCTCTTGAATTGCCTGCATCAGTTCTTCAGCCCTCTCTAAAGGTAAAACGTCTTGAATATGTTTATCAATCTGAGCTTTATCTAGATTAAAAACTCGAACATTACCACCATAAAAGACATCTAAATAGGTGCCATCTCGATGGATGCGAATTAGTAAATCCGGAATCGCCTGTACGAGGGCGCGATTGGTTGCTTCACTTTGGCGCAACTTTTCCTCTGCCTGTTTGCGATCGGTAATATCCAGGATAATCCCGACGTATCGAATGACTCGTCCCTGCTGATTGGCAACGGCTTCTCCTTTGGCGGCGATCCAACGGATACTGCCATCTGCATGAATAATCCGAAAATCACACTCAAAGGGTTGTCCCGCTTGATAGTTTTGCAGCAATTGCTGCTCATAGAGTGGCAAATCTTCGGGATAAATCACCTGGTCGATCAATTCCTGGTACGTCGGTGGCGGAGTGTTAGAATCGCGACCATGGATACGATACACCCCTTCTGTCCAGATCGTTTGTCCCGTAATCAGGTCGTGTTCCCAACTGCCTATACTGGCAGCTTCCTGAGCTTCTCGTAAGAGTGCTTCACTCTTTCGCAGTTTCTCTTCGGTGAGTTTGCGCTCTGTCAGATCGCGGGACATCCCCAGGTAGCCAATGATTTGATTGTGTTCGTCAAATACAGGTTCTCCCCGCGCTTCAATATAACGGGTCTCCCTATTGGGGCGAATAATTCGCATATCGGCAGCAAATGGTTTTCCTGCCCGAACAGGAGCAACAATTTGCTGCTGATGAATCCACCAATCCTCCGGATGGGTCAACGCTCGAATTTTCTCAGGACCTGGAACAGGTTGATTGGGGTCAAGTCCATGAATTCGGTAGAGTTCTTCCGACCAACTAACTCGTTGAGTTTGTACATCTAATTCCCAGCTACCAATATGGGCAATTTGCTGCACTTTTTCTAGGGTGGCTTCTCGTCGCCGTAATGCCGCTTCAACGTGCTTACGCTCTTGAATTTCCTGGGTTAACTGAGCATTCACATCTGTCAGTGCCTTTGTTCGAGATGCGACCAGGGCTTCTAGTGCCTGTCGGTCACTTCTAAGCCGAGGTAGAGCCAGTACAAGGGTGACTCCCGTTGAACTAATAACCCCAAGTATCCATAGTTCGATACTGACGCTTCGAGCGCTCCCCATACCGTAAACAATCAACGCCATCCCCACCTGTAGCGCACCCATGACTATTAATAACCGTGGTAGGGACGAGACTAAACCAATAGGACGGGGGCGATCGCGACGAGGGTTCATCAAAGTTCCCAACAGCACACTACATCTTCTTATTTAAGATGTCTATCACCTGAGCTGCAAGTTGAGGGGGTTTACAGGTTTTGGAGATGACGGCTTTACCACCGATTGCTAATAAATGCTGTCGATCTTCACCATGGGTTCTCGCTGTCATAAAAATGACGGGAATCACCCGTGTGGCAGGGTTGGATTGAAGCTGGTGTAAAACGTCCACCCCATCCATCCCTGGCATCATCACATCCAGCAAAATCGCATCTAACTTCTCTTGCTGGGCAACCCTTAACCCTACCTCCCCCGAATCTGCCAAAAGTATCTCTAGACCTGCGATCGCACTGAGAGTTGCATGAAAGATTTCCCGCAGATCCTCATCGTCATCAATCAGCAGGAGTCGCCTAGTTGTTTCTGTTGATTTCTCCATGAATTACATCTGGGAGCCTTTTATTCAGCAATTTAACTGCAAAAAGTCAAAACCTGGTGCAGTTGAAGATCGATCATTTGGGGAAACTACACCGGATTTGCACCTTTTAAAGGTATTCTCCGGCTTAAGACTCGAAAGGATAGGTCAGAATTCATGACGACTCGTTATTCTTTGTTCAAGCGTATTTCCTAAAAAGCCTTTATGACTTCTTCAACTACAAGTACCCAGCGCGATCCAGGGCGATGGATGGTGCTATTTGCCTGCATTATTACAGTTCTGATGGCAGCGATCGATGCTGGTATTCTCAATTTAATTGTGCCTTCTATTCAAAAAGAACTGAATCCTGCTCAGTCCACGATCGGGTTAATGTCAAGTATTTCAACTCTGATGTTAGCGGCCTTCATTTTAGGGGGTGGGACTCTCGGCGATCTGTATGGACGGCGGCGGTTAATTTTAATTGGCAGCGGTGGCATCGTTGCTGCTGCAATTTTGTCGATGCTGGCACCGAGCGCAGAGGCATTAATTGGGATTCGGGGCATGGATGGTATCTGTCAGGCATTGGTAAATCCCCTGGCGTTAGCCATTTTGACCATTACGTTTGACAGTGAGGAGCGTCCCAAAGCGCTGGGAATTTACGGGGCAACGTTGGGCATCATGGGAGGGTTGTCTTCTCTAGCAATTCAATACTTCAATCAAGCGTTTGGTTGGCGATCGGTGTTTATCCTGGTGATTGGACTGGGATTGCTTAGCATTTTTTTAATGCTTCGATTTGTGTCCGAAAGCAAAGCTGCTAGTGGTCGTAAGTTGGATTGGGTAGGAATTTTACTTTGTGCTGCTGGGTTGTTTTCCCTGGTGTATGGCATCAGTCAAGCAAGCGTGGCTGGATTTTTGAGTGGGGCGGTCCTGGTTCCGGTTGCGATCGGGTTAGTAGTTCTGGCTATCTTCATCGGGTGGGAGGCGCGAGTGCAATCCCCAGCTTTGGAATTATCTCTATTCCAGAAACCAGCTTTTTCCCTGGGGTGCTTGCTGATTCTGTTACTATCCTTTGCCCAAACAGCAGTTTTTTTTCATCTATCTAATTATTTTCAAGTGTTATTGAAACAATCTCCCGTGCAATCTGCATTGATGTTGCTGCCACTGACATTCTCCATGTTTGTCTTCAGCATTCTTTCTGGAACGTTGGTGAATCGTTTCAAAGTTCGCGTCTTAATTGTAGGGGGAACTGCACTCTTTTCTCTGGCCTTGTTTCTGCTGTCATGGTGGATCAATCCTAACTTATCGATTTGGACTGTATTCCTACCCATGGTGTTATTGGGAGCGGGCTACAGTGTTGCTAATGTTCCCCGGATGAATGCCTTATTGAGTTCTGCTCCTCCTGCCTTAGCTGGAATTGCTTCTGCAACCAATAACGCGGTTGTACAATTAGGTAATGCGATGGGAATCGCCGTCACGGTTGCTTTAGTGACGACCTATGGGCGCAATTATTACCTGGGTGAACTCACGAAAGCTGGATTGAATAATGAGCAGATTCGTCAAGCCACTGATGTATTAAGAAAAGTATTGAGTAGTGATATTCCCTCCGTTGCTTCTCAATTTGCTATTCCCCCAGAAAAGTTAGAAGGGTTAGTAGGCAACTATCAAGCGGCTTTTACAACGGGAGTAACACAGATGTTATTAATTCCAGCGCTCGCGCTTCTGTTTGCGGCTGTTTTCCTGTGGTTTGGGCTGCGTTCCTATCAGAATGCTTGAAAAGTGTCTCCGCTTAGATAGTCAACACTTCCATCTATAGCCAGTCTAGTCCAAGTCATCCTGAGAACTCTCAAGGAAGGTAATAGGTAATGCGGAATTGGAACTGCTTACCCATGACCCATTACCATGCCTCAATAACTGGGTTCCACAATTTATTGAGACTTACTAAATCTCAAACACACTGCACCATTTTTTTACTTTTTTTGTCTATGCTTTCAATGTGATGCAACACAGGATAGTTGTATGATTCATCTTTCTACTAAAGCCAATAGCATTATTCAAAAAGATGCCACTATCAGTGGGGTAACTAACGCTGTTATTAATGGAGTCATTGGATGGTTCATGTTCCAAAGTAAAGCTACACTCCCCCTCACTGTTGATACAATCTCAGCGCATGAAAAAACGGTTTTTTCCACGGGGGTAATGACAGCTTTTGTCCTTTCATTAATTCTGGGAGTAATGGCATTTTTCACCTTCGGTAAAAAAGCGAAAACCCTACCAATGGCTCCTCTAGATTTACTCGATCGTCCCTTCTTTTTCTTTGGTTTGAGAGCGGTCTTGTTCTACTCGTTGTTTGCCTTTGGTACGGCTGCATTGATTGCATTATTCTTACAAAAATTTGTGGGGTCTATCCTCGTTACTCCCTTGATTGGGGCGATCGTTCTGGGCTTAATTGCAGGGATTGCTGCCTGGTTTATTAATGCGGCTGTGATGAAAGCCATGCTCCGTCCCGAATAGGTTTTGTGAACTGGTCAAGCCGTTTTAATCGTTGAAACGATGAGCAACATTGTGATTACGGGTTCCCAATCGGGTATGGGATGGGTGATGCGGCAATATCTGGAATCCCAGGATCACCGGATCATCGGGGTCGATTTACCGGGTAAAGGGGCTGAAGTAGAAAGCAATTTATCCACTGCCGAGGGCTGTCAGGCAGCCGTGCAACAGGTGTTAGAGCGCTCTGATGGAAATTTCAGTGGGGTTGTTGCCAATGCTGGGATTGATAGCAATGATGCTCCGATGGTATTTGGGGTGAATTATTTTGGGGTGGTGGATTTTCTCCAAGGGTTACAGAGCGCGCTGGCACAGTCGGCACCAACCGCAGCCGTCGTCAACGTATCGGACTCCGTTTCGATTACCCCAAATCTTCCGATCGAACCTGTGGACGCCCTACTCCAAGGCGATCGCGACCAGGCGATCGCTCTGATGAAAGACCAACCTCAATTCAGCTATCAGGTGAGCAAGTTTGCGATCGCCCGCTGGATTCGGCGCAATGCTGCTACTGCTGAGTGGGCAGGCAAAGGGATTCGCTTAAATGGCGTGTGTCCGGGACCGGTGATGACTCCATTACTGGAACATGATTTGCAAGATCCGGTAAAAGGGCCAGCGATTCTGGGACTCCCGCGTCCGTTAAGAGAATTTACCACCTGTGAACAGGTTGCTTACCTGGTGGAGTTTTTGTTGAGCGATCGCGCCCGCTTTCTCGTTGGTCAACTCATCATGATTGACGGCGGTATCGAGACAACCTTTCGGGCAAATGATTATCCCACCGTCTGGCAAGTCAAATCTTAGGACATAAGCCATGAAAGTATTGATAATTGGGGGAACGGGCTATCTGGGTTACTTTTGCGTCTGGGAATTGGTCAGACGGGGGCACCAGGTAATCGCGATGGGCTTACCTCCTGCTCCTGAACCGGGCTACCTACCGGATGAGGTTGCGGTTGTCCTCAAGAATATTGACGACTTATCCGATGATGAGGTGCTGAAACTGCTGGATGGGTGCGATGCCGTCGTGTATGGGGGAGGTGCAGATGGACGCAACTCCTTTCCGCCCCCAGCGATCGCAGGCTACCGTCAGGCAAATGTTGAACCGATTCGGCGCTTGATTCCGTTGATGAGGCAGGCGGGTAGCAAGCGATTGGTGATTCTAGGGTCTTATTACACCGCCCTCGATCGCACCTTTCCCTTACTCAACATTGCCCAACGTCACCCCTATGTCACATCCCGCCGAGAACAAAACCAGGTTGCATTTGAATTGGCAGGCGAGGATTTAGCGGTTGCCATTCTGGAACTGCCTTACATCTTTGGGGCGGCTCCCAACCGAGGGACTCTCTGGGGATTTTACATCAAGCAGGTGCAAGACCAAGAGCAGGTTTCGGTGCCAGCAGGGGGAACAGCCTGTGTGACGGCTCGCCAGGTGGGATGGGCGGTTGCTGCTGCCTGCGAACGCATTGAAGGACAGAAACATTACGCGATCGTGGAAGATAACCTGACTTACGAACAAATTTATGGGCTGTTTGCAGATGCCTTGCAACTCAAACGCACGTTTCAGGTCATCCCGTTGGAAAAGATGCTAGTTTCTGCCCGCCAACAGGCAGAACAGATGCAATCAGCTTCCCAAGTCGGAGGATACGACCCGGTTGGTATGGCGCAAATGCAAGCAACTCTGCTTTATCTCGATCCGATGCCTGCGATCGAAGCGCTGGAATACGGTCGAGATCATTTAGCCCAAGCGATTCGAGACACGGTGGAGGCGACCCTCAAGCATTGATTGTTGAGGAATTAGATGATTCCAATTGCGAATGTTAACACCACGATTTAGGAGACAAACTGATGACAGTATTAGACGCATTTAAGCTCGATGGACAGGTCGCAATTGTGACCGGTGCAGGCGCTGGAATTGGGCGAGGAATTGCAGAACTGTTTGCCCAAGCTGGGGCAGCGGTTGTTGTGAGCGACCTGAAAGAAGAAACGGCTGGGGTTGTCGCTGATGAGATTAAGGCTAACGGAGGGAAAGCGATCGCAGTTGCTTGCGATGTTACCAATGATGCCGCGCTAGAAAATTTGGTGCAGCAAGCGATCGCTGCCTTTGGCAAAATCACCATTTTGGTGAATAACGCGGGTGGGGGAGGTCCCAAGCCGTTTGATATGCCAATGGATACCTTCATTTGGGCTTATAAATTAAACGTTTTTTCGGTCTTCCATCTGTGTCAATTATGCGTGCCTCACATGGAAGCCGCTGGCGGAGGCGCGATTCTCAACATCTCTTCGATGGCGGGTGATAACAAAAACATCAATATGGCCTCTTACAGTTCCTCAAAGGCGGCTGAGAGCCATTTAACACGCAACATTGCCTTTGATTTAGGACCTAAAAATGTTCGGGTTAATGCGATCGCACCGGGAGCGATTAAAACAGACGCACTCGCAACAGTGCTGACACCAGAAATCGAAAAGGCAATGTTAAAACACACTCCGCTAGCGCGTCTGGGTGAACCCAATGATATTGCTTATGCTGCCTTATTCCTGTGTTCTCCTGCTGCAAGTTGGGTTAGTGGGCAAGTGCTAACCGTTAGCGGTGGCGGCGTACAGGAGTTGGACTAATCGGCATAAATCAACCGCGATCCGAGCGCAAAAACAGTGATTTTTCATCAGTCAAACCTGACAAATGTTGGTTAAACCGGCTGTTGAATAGTTGCTAGTTCGCTCAAAACACTCTATCGCTTTCACTCTTTAGAAGATTCAGGAGATTCAATCATGGGACTCGATATTTTTTCACTCCAGGACTACGTTGTTATTATCACGGGCGCAGGTGGTGCGATCGGTGGTGCAACCGCCCAGGTGTTAGCAGAAGCTGGTGCCAAAGTGGTGGTTTCTGATTTAAACTTCGAGGCGGCTCAAAAAATTGCGGATGAAATTACGCAGAAAACAGGGCAGGAAACCCTTGCGATTAAAACCAATGTCACCGATGAAGCGCAACTACAAGAATTGGTAGATGCGACTCTCAGCAAGTTTGGCAAAATCACAGCCCTCATTAACAACGTCGGTTGGGGAGAATACACACCTCTCTGGGAAGTCAGTACCGACTACATGGTGAAATCTTACATCCTGAATACAGTCAGCAGTTATAACCTGACTAAACTCTGTATGCCTTATTTGAAAAAAGAGCAGAATGCTTCTGTAACTTTTTCCGGTTCGATGGTGGGCGTTACCCCTTCTCCAGAATTTATTTCCTACAGCAATGCAAAAGCAGCGCTGGTAAATATGGTTCGCAGTATGGCAGCGATGAGTGGGCCAGAAGTTCGGTTTAATAGCATCATTATTGGTTCTGTAGACAACGGTGCTGCCACACTTGATGCGGGCTACGATGAAGCAATGTTGAAGCGTTTGGCAGATTCATTTGTAATGAAACGCCGGGGTGTTCCGAACGACATTGCTTATGCTTTCAACTACCTCCTTTCTCCTGCCGCTAGCTGGGTAACGGGGATTGAATTACGAGTTGATGGGGGAGGTTCTTTCAAGAGCAAGATGCCGACTGGCGATGATGCTTAATAGGAGTTCCATCTGGTTCAAACGTTTTAAGTTTTGAGGATTGAATTTCCCATTAATCAAGGGAGCAGAGTTATTAATCTCTAACTCTTGATTCATGATTCAAAATTTATAACGTTAACTCCAAGCACTCATGAAGTAAGTCCAAGTTTGACTGCTCGGATTAGGTCAAAAGTTTATACCAATTGGGTTGGCGATGGCACAAATGAAACAAGTCTCCACCACGATATCCCTAAACCGATTGTTTCATTTTTAGACCCAATTGGTTTTTCTAAACTAAGCAAAAAAACGACATATCTTAACATTTCGACTTGTTTTTATTCGGGATGGTTTTGATGAAAAGAAGAACGATCGTCATTAGTTTACTGGCTTTTCAACTCTCGTTTTTAGGTACAATCGGACCGGCGCTAGCAAATGGATGGGAGTTTTTGGGAGAGCGCAGTGTTCGTTTAGTTACCGAACGTGACGTGATTCCTGTAAACAGCAAAAAAGAGTATGCCCGCCTCAAGTTAAAAGTCAAAGAAACTGGCATTGAAATCTTCAGTATGACCGTCACTCTCCGTAGCGGTCCAACTATCAATATTCCGTTGCGACAATACATTGGGAAAAATAAAGAATCAAGAGCGATCGCTCTACCCGGAAGCGGTCGCGCAATTCGTTATGTCACTCTAATTTACCGATCGCGTCTAGGGTCAACCGAGCGAGCAACGGTGAAACTGTATGGCAAAACCAGATAAACGCTGCTGCACGCTTGTACTTAATTCCCTGTTTCAAATCTCTAGTAATTTCCATTTCTCTCAATCAGGAGTCATCCAATCATGACAACACTAACAGTTTGGAAATTCAATACATCTGATGGTGCTGACAGAGTCATGAAAAAGCTCATAGAGCTTCAAAAGCAACAGTTGATTGAAATTCAGGATGCAGCCATCGTATCCTGGCGCTACGGTCGCAAAAAGCCAAAAACCCGTCAAGCACTCGATCTGGTCAGTGCAAGCGCAATGGATGGTGCTTTTTGGGGAATGCTGTTTGGGTGTATTTTTTTAGTGCCTGTTGTTGGCATATTACTGGGTTCGACATTAGGAGCATTGTCTGGCTCCTTGCAGGACTATGGTATCAACGATGATTTCATCAAAGATATCAAAGCCAAAGTGACCGAAGGAACATCGGCGTTGTTTTTGTTAACCGGAAAGGTGACAGCAGATAAGGTCGAAGCTGCATTCTCACCCGATGAGAAGGGGGAACTGATCCAATCTAATTTGTCAATAGAACAAGAAGCCAAACTGCGAGAGCATTTTGGTGAAGAAAATTTTTTTGGATAGGGGATACAGTTGGTTCAAGACTTGAGCCATTGATTGATCCAAGAATTTTATGGGCATACCCATGTAGTAGTCACCCTCATCAATCTGCTTAAAAGATTGATGAGGACAGGTAACGGTAAGTAAGAGGTTTAGTCAGATGCTCCGTTCTTTAATCGGGTATCGTTGGCTTTTAGGATGGATTTCAACTTCAACATCATTGGTTTTGGGTCTAGCTTCAACGGGGTTAGCACAGGTAGCACCCGTGGGTGGGATGCCAAGGGTGGTAGAGGCAGAGAAGATACAGTTGGCGAATTCGGACAACCTAACCCCCCCGCCCCATGAGCAAGGGAAGGGGGAGCTGGAAACCCCACCATCTCCACCCCTCTCGTTCTCCCTGAAAAAGGGAGAGGACAAAGGACGAAGCCTTTTATTTGCAGGAGGGGTTGCGGAGGGGTCTAAACTCTCCGTTAATTCGCCAACTGTATTGGAGAACCCGCAACCCGTTTCGACTCAAGCTGCTGATTTAAGATTGGAGGCGATCGCGCCTTCAACCGAACAAAAATTAGATGAGCCGCAATTAGCAGTGATGCCAGAGCTGCTTCCCCTTGTCGAGGCAGCCCCATCTTCGCCGACAGCCTCGTCCTCTACTGCTGCCCTGCCAGAGTTGAATGCTGGTCAGGCGAAGGGATTCGCCCAAACCCCTACCTCTCCCGATTCTCCAGCGATCCCAGACCCCTCAACACCCGATCGCACGGCTCAAACCTCAGCAAATACTTACGATCCGAATGCAGGGATTCGGATTCCGCCTGCCTTTGGGGAAGGGAACCCAATCGAGCGCGTTTATATTCACCTCAGTAACCCCACGGGCGATCCAGCGCAGGATGAGGTGTTGCAACAACAACTTACTAATGCGTTTGGTATTTCAGCAGGAGCAAGCTTCAGCCCCTTATTTGCGGATCGAGGTGTGAGTCAAGTGCGCCAATTGCCGTTTGTGCAATCGGCAGAATATCGTCTTTATGAGTCCGATATCCCTGGTTCCGTGATTGTCGCGCTGTTGGTCAAGATTCAGCCGAAAGATACAACAGCGCCACCCACCACTCAACCAGCACGGGGAATTGTTGTCAGTGGTGATTTCCGGGATTTTCCCAAACTCTATGAGAGCGATCGCACGCTTGTCAAATTTATCTTGAATGGAGGCGTAGCTGCCTTTAGCGACACCCATGCTTGGTTTAGTAGTGAAAAAAATTTCATCGCAGGGAACTATCAACCCAGCGGCACCATTACCTGGCCGGAGTTTTATCTAGAGCCAGGATTGGCAGCAATTACCCGGCTAGGTGATACTCCTATTTATCTTTATGGAGCAGCAAGCTACACGATTTCTGGCTCTCTAGCCCCGGATATTTTCCGGTCAGATACCCGTACCTATGGCAATATTGAGCAGTTGTATGGCGGTTTGCTAGTTGCCGAACGGGGCAGTCGCTTCGCGTTGAATTTGTCTGGCGGGCGACAAAAGTTTCAGCTCAACCAAGGGTTTTTGTTCTCGCAATTTAGCGGGTCGGCTAATGCCCTAGAGCGAGCCGCCAGTTTTTCTAACCCACGCACGGCATACGAAACCACAATTCTGGCTGATGTGCGCTTGGGCGAGTTTAGACTGCGGGGTTTCTTCGTACAGCCCGATGAATTGCCCATTGCTGATTCCGAAACTCAGTATTTAGGGGCAAGCCTCAGCTACAACAACAATCGCAACCTTGAGGCAACGCTCTCTTACATTACGGTTCCTCAGTCGTCACGCCTCTACAGTCTGCCAAATGGTCAAACCTCTACCCGCGAAGGATTACACGTTATCAATCCGCGTCTGCGATTGTCATCTCTATTGGGTGTCAAGGGTTTGTGGGCAGAGAGTGAGTACGCTTACGAATTCAGCGATCGCTTTGCGATGTCAGCTCATGGAGGCTACATCTGGTTAGGCTACACCGCTCAAGACGTTTCTTGGCGACCAAGCATCAGCTATCGTTTTGCGGGCTTTAGTGGTGATGACCCCCATACGTCTACCTACGAACGCTTCGATCCCTTACAGGCAGGCGGGTTGTCAGATTGGTTGCAGGGAGTGAATCTCGGTAAGGTTTACAACAACTCCAATGGATTCTCCCATCGCGTCACCGTTTCTGTGCAACCGTCCGATACCTTCTCGTTATCCCTCGATTACTACTATCGCTTTGCCGATCGGTTAAACAATCTAGGGGGAAATCGGGCACTCCAGACTCTGAAATCTCGCGATATTGGGCATGAGGTGCTGTTAACGGCACGATACTTTTTGTCTCAAAATTTTCTGTTGCAAGGGGTCAGCTCGATCGCGTTTCCAGGGGCTGCGATTCGGCGTGCTGTCAGCGATCCAACTGAACCTTGGTTTACCTTCCAATTTTCGTTATTTATGTTCTTCTAGCGGTCTGTTTTCCATGTTGCAATTATATTTTTTACGCCACGGGCAAACGGCTTACTCTGCAACCGGTGGATACTGTGGCACACCCAAGAACGATCCAGGGTTGACTCCAGAGGGGCTCGAAATGGCAGAGGAATTTGCTCGCGCCTATGCCTCAGTTGACTGGACGGCGATTCTTGTCAGTCCCCTCCGACGCACCCGGGAAACAGCAAAACCCATCAGTGACTTGACTGGGGTGCCGATGCAATTCAAAGATGGGTTGATAGAACTTGCCTATGGGCAGTGGGAGGGGCTACATCCTAACGAGGTGGATCGGGATTTCCATGATGACTATGTTCGTTGGCTCACCGATCCGGCTTGGAATGCTCCATCGGGGGGAGAAAAAGCGGTGGATATTGCCTTGCGAGTTTGGGAACTGATTCATGAAGTCCAACAAACTTACAGCACGGGGAATATTTTGATGGTGTCCCACAAAGCAACCATTCGGATTGCGTTATGTGTGCTGTTGGGGATTGATGTAGGGCGGTATCGCGATCGCTTTGATATGCCTGTGAGTGCTGTCAGTATTGTCGAATTAGGCGATCGGGGTCCCTTCTTTCGAGTCATTGGCGATCGCTGTCATTTGTCAGAGCGTCTTCGTTCTCTACCGGGTACTTGACAATCTCTCACTCGTCTCATGGTGTCTCAGGTTGAACATCTGTAGTTAAGGCAAACACTCCCGACGCTGATATTAACCTGCACCTTGTTTACACCTTTTCCATTTATGCTTCAGCTTAGGAATCTACTAGGGTCGAGTGCGATCGTGCTAGCGAGTTCGGTTGCAACGAAGCCTTGCTCTAGATTACCGAGTTTGACAGCAACCAGGTCAAACCCATTCCACTAGTTTTTGTGAGGGTTCCTATGACCCATACAACAGGTTTGAATCATACAAACGTCCGCGATCGCCTGAAGCAATTGCACATTCCAATTATTATTGGTGTTTCTGGAGACAGTGGGAGTGGCAAAACCACCTTTAGCAATGGGATTCGGCGGTTGATTGGCAGCGATCTGGTTTCCACCATCTGTACCGATGGCTATCACAAAGAAGATCGGGAACAACGCCAGCAGAGTGGTCGCTTACCTCTCGATCCGGATGCTAATCACTTGAATCGCCTCGAACACCATTTATCAGAGTTAAAGCAGGGAAAGGCGATCGAGGTTCCAATTTACAATCACACAACGGGCAAGTTTGACCCAGCAGAACCCTTTTCTCCAACTCCAATCATCATCGTTGAAGGGTTGCACGTACTGTATCCACAATTCCTTCCATTCCTAGATTTCACCCTGTATGTTGCTCCAGAACGGGAAGTGAAATGGGCGTGGAAATGGGAACGGGATATGAAAAAGCGAGGGCATAAAGCCGAATCGCTGGAACAGGAAATGTTGCAACGAGAAGCGGCCTTTGTGCGGTGGATTGATGCGCAGAAAATTGATGCCAATGTTGTGATTCAAGTCGGTCATAGTCAGCTCGAACAGTTCGTTCCAGCTCGGTTTGCCGAAACTCAATCCTCACGCGGTTATAAAGTGAGTTTGATTCTGGAGCCGACTCAGACACCCCTGGCTGAACTCTCACTCTCTTTTGATTTGGCGACCATGTTGGAGGTGGATCGATCGCCGTTCCTGTTGGCAGCCGTGCCCTTTCGCTACTGGGGACGAACAGCGATCGCAATTCATATCGACGGGAATTTATCGCCCCAAACGATTAGCGAGTTGGAAAACTACATTGTTCATCGCACGGGTATTCCGATTCAGGATGCGATTCTCCAAGAGCAATACGAAAAAGTTTCTGCCACCCACTTCGCACAATTGCTAATTACCTGGCGTTTTCTGGAGCAAATTAATCAAATCCTCAAATTACAGAAAATGTTGCCTGTAACCTGATTGATAAACCTTTGCACAATCGAGAAACAACAGATGAAAAAACTACTACTCCTTCTACCCGTAATCATAATCATCGGTTGCTGGTCTACCCGTGCGCTCGCTCAACAACCGACTAATGCCCAACAACCTGTTGATGAAGAAGAGGCGTTGGACAATGCGATCGAACAATTTGGCTATACGTCAGGCATGGCATTTCAATGCAGTTCGTCCAATCAAGCTGTCGCTGTGGAAAAGGATGCTTTGAAAGTTTTTACCGGAATTACTCGCCTATTTGGGTCCGACCGCGCCTTTTTCTATGCAGCAGCTTATGGAACTGGCGCAACTTCGTCAATCGATCAGACTCAATGCTCTAAATATATTCAGCAATTCCAAGAAGCAGTAAAAAACAATAGCTTGACTGGAGAAAAATAGCGATGAAACCCAGATTTCTTAAGTTAGGGATGACCGTTTTTTTAGGAACCTTACTCCTAAATTTAGGCATACCCTTAATAGCTCAGGCCAGCAAGCGAGAAATTCGTCGAGAAATTCGGGAAGGTATGCGCGAAATTCATCGAGAACAACGGAAGACTGTCCGTAAAGTCTTACAGGCTGATAGTCCCAGAGAGGCACGACGCGAACTTAGAAAAGGCATCCGGGCAGTTCAAAGGGAAAGGCGGGAAGCGACTCGTGAAGTACGACGAGCGATTATTAAGGACTATTTTGATTAATCTCAGAACTAGAGGAGAGAGCAACTAACTTTATGCTTTTAAGTCATAAAGCCCCATCTCATTGGCTCAAAAAAATTTACTTACTGTTGTTAGGATGTGGTTCCGCTTTATTAACGATTCTTCCTGCAAACGCCGCAGAGAAGATTTATTTCCAATACGGACCCATCATACAATCGCTACAAGTCAGTTCCCTAAAAACCTTTGCAGAAACAGGGGTTGTTCCTTCAGATTTAAAGTTTTACTTTAACTTTCTCAAGGCTGATGAACAGGCTCAACAAAAGTTGCGACGGTTGCTCAATGCTCGATCCAAGGTAAATCTTGTTCTTCTATCACGATTTCTTTATACCAGTGTTGGGGAAGACTTTCTCAAGCAGTTTGGTTCCTATATTCGGACCCAATCGGGTATCAATGGCAACTATGCGCTGCGTGCTGCTATTCTGCTGTCAGCCTCAGATCCAGAAGGGGTATCTGTGTTGAGTTTGTTGCACCACTACCCAACCGATCTGCAGATCGACATACAATCGATCTTAAGCTTGTTACGAGCCGCGAATATCGTTTTTGATGCTACTGACTTTTTTAGTAAAGCGGTCGCCCAACTGTCTGCACTCGAAGCTCAAAGTGAATTAGCAACTGACTTCTCGGCTAAAGCTGACTTAAGGCAACCCGGTTCGTTTGAGGTAAAGCAACGACGCTGGCAGTTGAGGGATGAAAAGCGCGATCGCTCCTTTTACGTGGACATTTATCAACCCCAACGGGGGCAAGCCAAAGAGATACCCATCATTATCATTTCTCATGGGCTTGCCTCCAACCCTGAAGATTTTGCCAAACGAGCACAGTATTTAGCGTCCTACGGCTATGTTGTGGCAGTCCCTCAACATCCGGGGAGCGATACGATACAGGCACGAAATCTGGTGCAGGGGTTATCGCGGGAGGTGTTTGTTAATCAGGAGTTTATCGATCGCCCTCTGGATATTAGTTACGTCCTGGATGAACTGGAGCGGCGCAATCAAACTGAATTTGCCGGACAGTTAAATGTGCAATCGGTTGGCGTCATGGGCCATTCCTTTGGTGGCTACACGGCACTAGCACTGGCAGGCGCAACGATCGACTTTGAGCATTTGCAGCAGTCTTGTAATAACAATCTGGAGTATCTGGATATTTCTCTATTTCTTCAGTGTCAGGCACTTAAATTACCCCGCAAACCCTACAATTTCCGCGATCGGCGGGTGACGGCAGTCTATGCTCTCAATCCAGTCAATTACAGCATCTTTGGGGCGACAGGGTTGAGTCAGATTGCCATCCCCATCCTATTGGAGGCAGGAACCTACGATCCGGCAACGCCAGCCATATTTGAACAGGTGCGATCGTTCAATTGGCTGACAACACCGAACAAATACCTGGCGCTCCTCGAAGGGCAAGCCCATGTCAATTTCTCGGATCTGGATGCCGGGTTCACGAAATTGCTTGACTCTATATCCTCTTTAACGCTACCTCATCCCGCGCTATTGAACGATTATAGTAATGCCTTAACCTTGGCATTTTTTGAGGTGTCACTGCTTAATAATGAAGTCTATCGACCCTATTTACAAGCTACCTATACGCAATATCTAAGTCGCGACCAAGCGTTTAAGGTGTTCTTGATCGGGAGTCAATCTGATGAAGGTCTGGAGCGATCGAGCGAGATATTTCGATCTAGGCTTTAGAGCCTAACTGACAACAGCATTGAACTGGAATTTATCCGTACTTTCTCTCCCTTGTCTTCCTTGTCTCCTCTATCTACTTGGTATCAGAATCTCGATTGCACCAGTTTTGCACTTTTTAAGAGTATGCTTCGACCAAACCTTTGGGGTAGTCATTTGAGTCAGAACGGTAAATGCTAACGATCGCCTACACGATCATCCTGGATAGCCACCAGCAATGTAGAAACCCCCACGGAACAGAATCCTATCTGAGGTAACTATGGCTCTGCTGCCTCTGCGACGCAACCTGTTGGCTTGGATGGTTGCGACCCTGTTAACGGTGATAGCGATGCCCCCGATCCTGTCTCAGCCTGCGATCGGTCAGTTGCCCGAAACTGTCCCCCTGTTGATTTCCAACGCAACCGAGCCTGACCACAAGTTGGATGGAATTCCAGTGAAACTGGACGATCAACTCCTGTTTCTAGTCTATGAGGGGGTTGGTCGCTTCTCAACCCGCGAGCGGGTGGATACCATCACTCATCGCATTGAAGCAGCCGCCGCCGATCCCTCAATTCCGGTAACGGTGACTCTAGAAGACCAGCCTGACAGTACCAATGTGATGATGGGTGGAAAAACACTGGTTACGGTTCGAGAGGTGGATGCTAAACAGACTGGAATTAACCGGAAAGTGCTGGCGCAGGATTACCGAGATCGCATCCAGAAGGCGATTCAACGATACCGCACCGATCGCCAACCCCAAATAATTTTACGCGGGGTGGGGATTAGCCTGGTTGCCACGATCGCCCTGATGCTGACCTGTGGGTTGCTCAATAAACTTTGTCCCCATCACATTCGCGAGAATGTTCGCCTAACTGGCCATATTCCAGCAATCCGGCTGTTAGGCATTGAACTGTTTCCAGCGAGTAACGTTACCCAAGTGCTGGCGAGTGTGTGTGGTTTTTTACGGATTATTTTACTCCTGGCAGTCTTCATCCTGTATCTGTCAATCCTGTTGAGCCAGTTTGTTTGGACGCGGGAATTGGGCACAACTCTCTGGAGTTACCTGACAGCTACTCTGCAAACAACCCTGACCGCCGTTGCTGCCTATCTCCCCAATCTCATTAATATTGCCCTGATTCTACTTGCAGTTTCCTATGTACTCAAATTCGTGGATTACTTTTTTGGTCGAATACAGGCAGGAGCGATCGTTATTCCTGGCTTCTATCCAGACTGGATTGCTCCAACCAATCGGTTAGTCTCTATCCTGATTATGGGTCTGGCATCGATGATTGCCGTTCCCTATCTACCAGGTTATGGTTCCCCCGCCTTCCAAGGTGTTTCTATATTTTTTGGTGTATTGCTGTCTTTAGGGGCAACTGGGACAGTAACCAACGTGGTGGCTGGCGTTGTACTGATCTACGCGCGATCGTTTCAGGTTGGCGATCGCATCAAGGTTGCTGATATTACAGGCGATGTCGTAGACAAAAGTCTACTCGTTACTCGCATTCGCACGGTTAAGAATGAGCTGATTACTTTGCCCAATTCGCTGATTCTGAATAGCTACACGATCAACTACAGCAGGTTAACCCGCACGGGTGAGGGAGCCTTGATTCTCTATACCTCTGTTACCCTCGGTTATGATGTTCCCTGGCGAGATATTCACATTGCTTTAATTGATGCTGCCCTGGCAACAGAGTATATTCTGCAAGTACCTCAACCTTTTGTCCTACAGACCAGCCTCAATGATTATCACATTACCTATCAGTTAAATGCCTACACGGATCATCCAGAGGTGATGGCAGAAATTTACTCAAAATTGCATCAGAATATTCAGGACAAATGCAACAGTGCAGGGATTGAAATTCTTTCTCCCGGTTACGCTGCTATCCGGGATGGAAATTATTCCACAATTCCAGAGGCGTATTTACCCAATGACTATATGCCTCCCTCCTTTAGTGTTTCCAACTCCCATCAGAATTTCCAGAAGAAACCCTAATAGGATTACAGCTTTGTTCGATTACAGAAATCAGAACAAAATTTCCAATTAAAACTCAAAAGGAGAAGATCGTGAGCGAACAAGTTGATAAGTTTTGTGATGATTTAAAAGTGCGGTTGAATGACATCGAAAACCAGTTGATACAGGTAAAAGACAAGCTCAGTACAGCCTCTAAAGATGCGGAAGCAACTATCAAGGAAAAGCTGGAAGCAGCGAAAGCCAGATTAGAGGCAAAGAAACAGGAAATTTCACTCGCTCAAGAAAAGCTAAGCCAACGGATTGAGGTTAAGAAGGCAAAAATTGAGGCTGAAGTTGCCCAATGGAAGGAGAAGAAGGAGCAGGAGAAACTGTTGAAGCACGCCGATAAAGCAGAGGAATATGCGCTGGCTGCGATCCTCTCTGCCGCCGCCGCCGCACAAGAGGCAGAGGTGGCAGTATTAGAGGCGATCGAAGCGAGAAAAGCGGCAGAAAGTATCACGACAACTTCGGTTGAAGTCCTTGAGAGTGGCACACCTGTCTAACTGCTCTCATACATCAAGATATCAGGCGTTGCTGAAAAGCAAGATGAATTTAAACGAAGTTTCAAGCATCTAATACACTTTTTATCCCCAGAATCAGCAACCTCAAAAGTAATGACGGGATGATGCTCATAGTTAAATCATCCCATCATTCCTTCAGTTGATGTCCTGATGCCAAACGATCCCTCAGATCTACTGATAGTTTAAAGCCATGGCGAACACCTATGCAAAAGCCGAATCATGATGACTTCTGGCGATCGCTGAGCAATTCTGCTCTGCTACGTTGTTTACTTCTGTTTGCTTTTGGTTGGGCGATCGTCCAACTCATCACTTATTTTTACAGCATTATTGCCTTGTTTACAGCAGCGGCAATTCTAGCCGTGTTGATGGAGTATCCCGTTCGTTATCTCTCGCATTATCTGCCTCGCGGAGTCGCTATTACTCTAGTGGTAATAGGCAGTATTGGAATTGCGCTGGTATTTGTAACAGTGCTGGGCTATCAAATTCTCACCCAAGGCAATAGCCTACTAGAGAGTCTAAAAACGGCAATTGAAACCAGTAATCTGCCATTTAGAGAATATGTAAGACGGATTAATATAGATCAAATTTCCACCGTTTTACAATCTAGTTTGAGTACCGGGTTGGGTTTAATTGGTGGCTTATTTTCAAATATATTTACCGCTATTTTTCTGTTGGTAATCGCCATTTATATGCTGATTGATGGTTCTAAAATTTGGGCTACCTGTCTCAAGCTTTTACCAGATATACCCCTCAACCATAGCAGTGAAACGCTTCAGAAACGTTTCGATCGCTCCGTGCGGAAAAATTTCCTCGGCTTCTTGCGGGCACAAGTAACGCTGATTATCTTCTTGGCAACGGCAAGTTTTCTAGTTTTTTCTCTCTTGGGAGTTCAATTTTCCCTAGTTCTGGCAGTTGTAGTGGGGGTGCTAGATGCCATTCCAGGAATTGGAGCGACTTTAGGCGTCATCATGATTACAACTCTAGTGTTTCTGTCGCAAGGTCACTGGATGGCTCTTAAAGTCGTCATTGCGTCTGTCATCTTGCAACAAATTCAGGACAATTACATTCATCCTAGAGTCATGGGGAAAGCTTTAGAAATTAATCCCGTCATGGTTTTCTTGGCCCTCTTTGTAGGCGAGAAAGTGGCTGGTCTGCTGGGAGTTTTTTTGGCAATTCCGATCGCGGGAATAATGGTCAGTTGGTCTAAAGAGTACGAACAGAAGGCAGAATTGTTAGTACAAGCTGAGCCTGATTCAGGGAGAGTTGAAGATGCCTGCCACGATCGCACTCATAGCTCATGACTCCAAGAAAGATGATATTGTAGAGTTTGCTACCCAGCATCAGGTTTGCCTGTCTCGCTATCGCCTCATTGCCACAGAGGCAACCGGTCATCGAATTCAGGCCGCCACAGGATTGACGATCAAACGGATGTTACCGGGTTCGATGGGGGGAGATACGCAAATTGCGGCCGAAGTTTGTTCAGGTCAGGTCGTTGCGGTCTTTTTCCTCGTCGATTCCCTCCAGGCCCAACCCCATGAACCTGAGATCCAAACGTTACTGCGGGTTTGCAATATTCATAATGTGGCTTTAGCCACTAATCGGGCGTCTGCGGAGGCGATCGCCACTCAACTCGCTAAGGTTTTAGTGGCCCACCTCATTTTCAATCCCGTTGCCGGTCCTGGGAATGCCGATCGCGATTTAGCCTTGATTCAACAACTGCTGGAACCTCATTTCAATTTACACATCCATTTCACGACACCAGAGGTGAATCCAGCTACCTTAGCCCAAGAAGCGATCGCAGCGCAGGCAGATCTCGTCATTGCCTCTGGCGGTGATGGTACTATTTCAACGGTAGCTGGGGCCTTAATTGGTACGAGCATTCCCCTCGGTATTATTCCCAGAGGGACTGCCAATGCCTTTGCCGCTGCCCTGGGCATTCCTCAACTGTTCCCCCTGCGACTGGCCTGCCAAACCATTCTGACCGGCAATACTCGCACTGTCGATGTCGCGCGTTGTAATAACTTACCGATGATTTTGCTGGCAGGGGTGGGATATGAAGCAGAAATGGTCAATCGGGCAACGCGGGAACTGAAACAACAGTGGGGCGTCATGGCCTACCTAATGGCAGGGTGGAAATTATTGGACGAACAAACCCTGTTTGATTTGGAGATAGAAGTCTCCGGACAGGTACATCATCTCCAAGCGAGTGCGATTACGGTTGCCAATGCAGCGCCACCAACTTCCATCATGGCCCAGGGGGCAGGGCAAGTGATTTTCGATGATGGGTTGTTGGATGTGACGATCTCCACAGCATCGAACAAGGTACAAGCTGTGACTTCTATGCTGAAAATGTTTGGTTCAGCCTTGTTTAAAGTCAATCCTCAACAGCCGAATATTTTTCAGGGTCGAGTCAATGCCATCAAAATTGATACGACTCCACCTCAGAAAGTCGTGGTTGATGGGGAAGTCATTGGCACTACTCCGATCAAAATTGAATGTATTCCGAAGGGGTTGACTGTTTTTTCTCCAGATGCGAGTTTTCAGCGGACTGCGTAGTCTCCGCTTGCAGAGGGAGGATGGGAGGACGCTGTTTGTATTTGCGCGATCGAACTTTGTTGCCCTGCCAAGTCTAACCTTACCATCTGAGTCCATTGCAGGAGTTGGCTGGCACTGGCAGGGGGTACGATCGCTTGTCGAAAAACCTCTTCAATCTGTTGTAACAGTTGACCGGCCGCTTCAAACCCAAAGAGATGCAGCGATCCAGCTAGCTTATGCGCCGTAAAGACAGCTTGCTGTTGCATCGCTTCCTCTAATTTGCCAGCTTGTAGCAGCGAGATTGCCTGTTCTAATTCAGCAATCTTATCTAAGCTTTTGGTATAGGCCCGTTGCCAGACCTGAGCTGTTAAAGTGTTAATTGGCTCTAAAGAAGGTTCCGGTGAGGTTTGAGCAACCGCTGGCTTTAGCATCGCTGGATTGAGTCGATAGCCATGACCATATAAGGTCTCGATCAAATCTGCGGCCCCAAACCGATCGAGTTTGTGACGAATGCTGCGGATATGCGACTTAACGGTTGCTTCTGTCGGAATTTCCTCATCTAGACTCCAGAGGCGATCGATAATTTCGGAACGACTGAACACTTGATGGGGATGGCGCAGCAGGAGTTCTAAAATTAAATATTCCTTGCGTCCGATTTTCACTAATTGCCCATCGTAGGTGACCTGTCGTGAAACAGGATCTAGACAGAGGCGATCGCAGGTAAGAACTTCTGCCACAACCGATGAACTGCGTCTTGCTAAGGTGCGGATACGGGCAATCAATTCTTGCCCCTGAACAGGCTTTGTTAGATAATCATCTGCGCCACTCTCCAGCCCTAAGATTTTATCAGTCAGGCTATCACGAACCGTTAAAAGCATAATCAGAATCGGATTTTTCGCCTGACGTAAGCGCCGACAAAGATTGACACCGTCTAGTTTGGGTAGCATGACATCCAGCAAGACCATATCATAAGCAAACTGTTGCAGTAACTCCCAGGCTGTTTCTCCGTCTGTTGCCCCATCTACTAAAAAATTTTTCCCGGCTAAGATGGCTTGTAAGACTTCCTGAGTATTGCTATCGTCTTCGACCAATAAAATTCTCATTGAAGAATCCTTCAAACTCGGTTTTAGGGTCTGTGCAACAGCGGAGCGAAGATACCGATGAAATTGCACCAACTGTTTACTTTTGTTTATAAAATATGTTAAACCAGTCTGACAAGGATTGGTTCAGGCTTCAGCGAACAGGCCCCATAAACTGCACCTTCGCTAGGGCTGAAAGCCTTATTCTACGGTTCTCTAACGGTGCCATCGATTTTGCACACGTACTTATTAATAATTAAGAAAGGTTACCGAACAACCCTGGTCATCGGTTAGCATCTCTTCACCTCACAGATACGAGCCAGGATTCCGATCTTTCATTCCTCAATCGCGCCTCAAACCAGCCATCCTATTTAACCTAGCTAAGGTCTTTTAACACAGGGTCTTGGCGTTTGCTACGCTGCCGATGGACTAATGGTTTGAGAGGTCAGACTCTCCAAATCGTGCGCGAGCTCACTCTTTCAATGAACTCCTAGTGGCAACCCACCTCTTTTGAGTCGATTGTCGCTTGTTCTGGAGCTGCCCCCTCCCTAATTGGCAGAGACTGCACCAGTTTTTTACTTTTTTTGATTAATGTCATTGACGATCAAATTTTTCTCAGCCAGCTTTCCAAAAGGCTCCTGAAGACTTATTTCTAGCCCCTATTCAAACTTCCGGAACCTCAGTTTTTTAGTCAATATCCTGAATCTTGTCAGGGCAAATTCAATTGCGGATCTAGGAGAGAGTATGCGTTTTAATCTCTTGTCTATCTGGATAGGTATGACAGGTTTGAGTTTAGGAATCTTCCCGGTCCCGATCGCCACTGCCTTGCCTCCAACTCATTCCTTTGTGCTGGCTCAAACAGGACAGACAGGCAAGGTGGGTCAGGTATCCACACAGGGAGCCGTTCGCCTAGTGGTCATGAATCAGACTTCAGTTGCCTTGTTTGCAGGAATTTCAGGTGGAACGAGAGTCGAAGTAACTCCCCAAGGCAAAAGCATCTTTGTATTTGACTCAACTCCCATTAATGTATTCGTCTATCCCGCCCAGGAGCCAATCAGCTTGAAATTTGAGACCAGCGTTCGAGCGAACATTGTAACCGTCCAGGTTAGTCAAATTAATGATTATCCGCCTGGAGATAGCGCCATTAATATCAGACCCTCTGGAGATATTTACGTTTACTAAAAAGCTTTAAGTTTGCCAATCATTCAGGATTCTTGCAGGAGAGAAATGGCATCTACTGATTTCTGGAAATTAGTTCTAGGAGCGATCGCTTTAAACCCACAGGCGTTTGCAGTCATGGCAGACTTACCCCAGGCCAACCAAGTAGCCATTAATGTGTTGCTGTTGGCTGGATTTTCTCAAGCGATCGGACAAAGCATCATTCTATTCATTAATCGAGTTAAACCTCTGCGTTTCGTTCTCAGTGTAGTCCTATCTGCGATTCTCTTTGTTTTCAGCTATGGTTTCTGGATCTGGAGTACCTGGTTGGTGAGTCGGGCAGTGTTTCACGAAACGGTTGGCTATTCCGTGGTGTATCGCATGGTTGGGTTGGCAACCGCCCCTCAAATTTTCAGTTTTGCGATCGCGATGCCCTACTTCGGCGTGCCCATTCAAGTCTTACTTTCCTTGTGGACGTTACTGGCATTTGTGCGGGGGTTCAATATCGCAACGGGGTTTGGCCTGTGGGAGGTGTTTGGATGCAGTTTGCTGGGATGGTTAGTCTTGCAAATCTTGCAGCGAACCATTGGACGGCCGATCGCGACCTTGGGGGCCTGGCTATCAAACACGGCTGCTGGCATTAATTTAGTAACGGATCTACGAGGCTTAGAAACCTTGCTAGAAACTGGCTTACAGGGCAACGCAAGCAATCAGGATGGCAGAAAATCATGAGTGACCAAGCATCTACTCGATCTAATCGACGATCAAAAAAATTCTTGAAGCTGGCTCTAGTTACCCTGGTGCTGGTCATTTTGTTGCCACTTTTGCCCCAACTGATCCAAATGACGGTTACTGCTATGAGTGCCACTGTCCGGCTGATTGTCGATCTTGTAGGTATTGGAGTGCTGGCGCTGCTGTTGGCAATTTTGCTTACTCCACTGGAAGCGCTGGGTTGGTGGGCCGGCTGGTATGGCGATCCGATTCAAACCACCACCGAAAATCTGGGCAAACTTCAAGAACAAGTATCCGCAGAACTCGCAATTTCTCGCTATGTGATTTATCTAGACGGCATTGGTCAGGCAACATTTGATTATCTCCCAGATGTAGAACGGTTTCTAGACGACTTAGCCCTGGCATTACCAGATGATATTCAAATCATTCGAGGTCTCATGCCCTACTCGCCGATGAACCAGGCATTAACGAACCAGAATCGTCCCTTTGCCTGGTTCTGGAACCTAGCCGATCGCCTGCAAGCCAGTGGAAAAGGGGGTTTGCTTGCCTTTGTCATCAATTTGCGGAATATTTTCGTTGTTTCGGTGTCTGCCGATAGTCGTTATGGACCGATCTATAACCGGGGAACAGCTCAGGTGATTTACAATAGTCTGCTCAATCATGGCTATATCCCTGGCAGCGGTTTGCCGATTACCCTGATCGGGTTTAGCGGCGGTGGACAGATATCAATGGGAGCCGCCCCGTATCTGAAGGATGCCTTGCAAGCACCCATCGATATTATCTCGATCGCGGGAGTTTTTAGTGGCAACAATAACTCTCTCAAGCTGGAACACGTTTATCACCTGGTTGGCGATCGAGATATTGTCGAACGGGCCGGTCCCATCTTCTTTCCCAAACGCTGGAAACTCTTTTTCCTTTCCTACTGGAATCGCACCAAACGGATGGGTAAGGTGAGCTTGATTAATCTTGGAGCCGTTGGTCATCAGGTTCCTGGTGGCGTGATGGACGCGGATTTGTTGCTCCCTGATGGTCGCAGTTCCCTACAACAAACTGTAGATTGGGTCGGCAGCATTCTTCAGGGAACTGCTCCCCTTCTAGAACTGCAAAAGCCTCGCGTTCTCAGTAACCTCGATCGCTATCGTGAGGCATCCTTCAACCGCCCCGAATTTTACCCCATTCATGACTCAGTTCCGAGCGATCGCTATCGTCCGGTCGCGGACTGGATCGGTCGGCTCATTCTGCCAACACCCGCTCGACGCCAATCGCAGGCAGTTCTGTTGGAGCTTCACCATGCGCCCCAGTCCTACACCCATCTCATCGGTGAAAGGGTGATCTTGCGTTGGAGTGACGCTCCCAACGTTCAGGCTTACCTGCGACAAGTCACGAAAGATGTACATTTCAGCCCCACTGCTGAAAGCAAGAGCCAACAGGGTGGTGTTTACCCAACTCGCCTCAACCATTGGCAACTGGTCGATCCCCTAGAGTCTTTGGCAGGTTCCCACCCTGAAGACGATATGATTGTGGCATTATCCGATCCGGTGGTAGTGCAGGGGTTGGAGGTGAGAAATGCGATCGCGGCTGAAACTGCCCCCATCACCCTTGTGATATCCCATGAACCCATTCAAATTACTGGACGCTACTACGGCTTGGTGAAATTTCTGGGAGCGGTTGATAGCTCTGCTACACCAGAACGTTTTCGAGTTGTTCATTTCAACAAAACCAGTCAGCAGTTTGATGGTGTGGAGGAGATTATCTGGTTGCCACAGGTGGTTAAGGATGATAATGACACCTATCCTTTTACGAATCGCGACATTGAACAATCTCCCCTCAATGAAACAGGCTGGTACATCTACGGGACACCAGAAACAGCCGGATTTTTTGTGGTACAGGCGATCGCTCCCCGTGCTTTGTTTCAACTCAGTGCGACTCAAGAAGTTGTGGGACGAAAAGCGGTGAAAACCTTTTTGAAAGAGGAATCCTGGGGAAATTTAAGCCAGAAAAAAGGCCAGATTAGCTCGACTATTTTGAGTTATTCATCTCAGGCGCTAAACCCTTCTCAAAACCATTGGCAGGAAGGAACTCGCGCCCTACTGGTACACGTTTACGGGGGTATTGGTGGCAACAAGATCGAGCCAGCAGCGCAAGGCCCAGTTTACTTTGGACATTTCTCCTTTGGTGTTGCCACGGTCATCCGCGAACCACTCACCAATGAGCTACGCTTAGACATCATCTATCACCAGATTTACACCCAGAATCCAGATGGCTTAACGGCTGGAGCGATGCACTGGTCTCGCTACATGGGCGATCGCCAGTTGGGTTGGATTGGACTCCGTCCGGTTGCTGATACACTGATTCAATTCGATCCGTTCACCGGGAATTATCAAGTTGCGGAGGGACAAGAGCGATCGCCTCTAGATGTGTTAATTCGTCAGCTTGAAGTGATGGCAGCTCGTTACCGAATTGGGGATGGGAGTGGGGGAACCTACGTGGGTCCAGCGAACAACTGCGCTCAAGACTCTAACCAGAGCCTGTACGCTGCATTAAAGCAAATGGTGCGATCGGTGCGTTCCCATCCTGATATCTCTCAGTCTGATATCAAAACCTGGATGAAACAACATCCCGATCAGGCTCAACGACTCAAGCAATTAGAACAACTGAGTGAGGATCTAAAATGGCATCTGATGCCGTTTGGCAGTGCCCGTGCCGATTGGTCAACGGAATCCGCCGTATTAGGTAGCACCCTGGAAGACGACCCATTACAAACGCTGGCAAGAGGTTTAGTGAGTTGGCGGACTGTGCTTCCTCGTGTTGCCAGTGACAGCATTACGGAGTGCTTTCTCCGACAAGGTGCAACGGCATGGATGTTACGCACCAATCAATTAGGTGGACACGATCCAGATATTATTCCCCTTGCACCCCTAACGTTGTGAAAGAAGAGGCAATGATTGGTTTTGATTTCAGGGGTTCTTCGGCTGCATCTTTTTTTCTGTCTCTTCTGCGATCGCGACCCTTTTTTTCGCTACACGATGTATATCGTTCCCTAAAACTTTTTGGATTATTTGAGTCGCTAGTCTTTTGTGTAATTTCTTCTTTTTTAGATCAAATTGAACCCTTCACTAAACGGTTTTTGACACTTTTTACATTTGAGCTTAAACTTCCTCAGAATGTTACCTTTTCCAACCTGTTTAATCTCTTCAACTGCTTCTGGTACTCCGTAATTAAAACTCATCGTAAATTACTCATTCTCAAGCGATTTTTGGCAGGTAGAGACCCAGAGGAGCTGTTCGTGCCTTGACCCAAGATAATTTTTCCTCAAAATTCCCCCTCACTCTTTACTCAGTTTTTTCTGCGGTTTAAAATACAAAGCACTAACCTTGCCTGAACAACAAAAACTTGATGAACTTGCAACCGCCTCTATTCATCCTTTTAATTCTGGTGCTGTTAACTGGATGTAACCCTCAGACTCATCAATCCAAACCCAAACAGTTAGCAAGTCAAGTCTCCCCTAAACCTGTTGCCTCCGCTCCACCCAAATCTTACACCCAAGAAGCCAAATTAATCGCAGTTGGCGATATTATGATGCACGCTTCTCAAATCCAAGCAGGCTACAACTCCCAACAAAGAACCTACAATTTTAAGCCTTTTTTTACCGAAGTGAAAGAGGTTCTCTCAACCGGTGATTGGGTGATGGGAAATCTAGAGACAACCTTAGCAGGTGAGGATGCAGGAGGATATACAGGATATCCGCTATTTAATGCACCAGCAGAAATTGTGGATGCTGTCAAAACAGCGGGATTTAATATCCTGACAACCGCCAATAATCATGCTTTGGACCGGGGAGAAAAGGGAGTGATTCGCACCCTTAAAAATGTGCGCGAGCGGGGTCTGGCTGCCACTGGCACCTTTACTTCCACTCAGGAAGCAGAGAAAATATTGAAGGTTTCTAAAAAAAATATCTCAATGGCGGTCTTAGCTTATAGCTATGGAACCAATGGCATCCCTCTCCCTAAAGGCAAAGATTATCTAGTTTCATTAATTGATGAAAAAAAGATCGTTAGCGATATTGCGAAAGCGAGAAAACAAGGAGCTGATATTATCACCATTTGCCTGCATTTTGGTGAGGAGTATCAGCGACAACCCAATACCCAGCAGAAAAAATTAGTGGTTGCTTTGGTAAAAGCAGGTGCAGATATCATTCTCGGCAGCCATCCCCACGTTGTCCAGCCTTATCAGATTTTTGAAGGACCGGGAAAAAATGGGAAATCCAAAAAGGCAGTGGCTATTTATTCGATGGGGAATTTTATTTCTGGGCAAGTTGGTAATTACAAAGACCTCGGCGTTATTCTTACTGTAAAACTTCGTAAAAAATTCCCAGAAAAAACAGTAGAAATTGTAAAAATTGAAGCAATCCCTACTTGGGTTCATCGCTATCAACAACAGGGTCAATTAAATTATCGGATCTTACCCTTACAAACGGTAGTTAGCCACAAAAACGACCCGTTGCTTTCACAGGCAGAGTATCCAGTTCTCGAAAAATATCTCAATGAAATGAACCATCATCTAGAGTTACTGGTAACTCAGAAAGCTGCTTATTTAGGGAAGTAATCGCGAGTTTTTATGCTATAATCACAGCAGAGAACAATGAGACTTCTCCCAATTTCCGACCTATGGCTGAGATTGTCACTCTCGATCCGAGCGAGATTCCTGATATTAGTAATCTAGTCTTAGAAGATAATACTCCCTTGGACAGCTTCATCAACGAAAAACAGCAACGCCTGCTAACAACGGTTTTTTATAGCGGTGCTGAGACTGGCATTACAGTCCCCTTTATTGCGGCTGCGAATGTTGGTTTATTTAGCAGCTTACGGCAACCAGGCATCGCTCCTGATATGTTTCTTAGCCTTAATCTTAGCGGGGAGGATGACTGGTGGGACAGGCAAGTGCGATCGTATCTTTTTTGGGAATTTGGCAAGCCGCCAGAAGTGGTGATTGAAGTTGTTTCTCTAACGCCTGGGAATGAACTGGGGAGTAAGCTGGTAGATTATGCACGAATGCGAATTCTGTATTATGTGGTTTACGATCCATTGCAGCGTTTAGGAAATGCGGTCCTGCGAGTTTTTCAATTACAGGGACTCTCTTATGTACCGATGGGTCATGCTTGGTTCCCAGAAGTAAATTTGGGGTTAATGTTGTGGCAAGGTGAATTTGAGAATGTTCAGGCGACTTGGTTGCGCTGGTGCTATGCGGATGGCACTCCGGTCCCGACTGGAGATGAATTGATCGCGCAAAAAGATGCTGAGTTATCTCAAATTCAGGCGCAGTTAACGGAGGAACAAGCGCGGACAAAGCAAGCCTTACTGTTAGCAATTGAACTTGGCTTAAAGCTAAAGTTTGGCGAGGCGGGGGAGGAAATCTTTTCAGAGATTTCAGCAATTTCCGATCTTAGTTTATTGCAGGCGATCGCCTCTCGTTTATCTTCCGCAAATAGTCTCGAGGAAATCCGGCAACTTTATCACAGATAACTAGCAAGCTCATTTTCGACTCTTGCCCCTCTCAACTCCAGATATCACCCCCAGGCAACAGAGTTAACTGCTCATCTATTGCCTCCTCTCATTCATCAATAATTGCTAAAGCATCTTCATACCGCCCTTCAAAAAAGCAAGCTCTCAGCTCAATCAATTCCGATACCCTTGCTTTTCCCCTCGAAATTTCCGGGATTCGATCGGGTGAGCATTGCCCACCCGACCCGTTCAATTTATACAGCTTTTCCCAGATTGTAACGGCTGGTCAATTTATCCAATTGATTGAGCAACAAACTGAGGAATAATCCGACATCCGTAACGACACCAATCGATTCCACAGAGCCGCGATCGCTCAATTTCGTCACCACTGCTGGGTTGATATCGACACACACCATCTTCACCCCTGAGGGTGTCATATTCCCCACGCCAATCGAGTGCAGCATCGAGGACAGCATCAAAATCATATCAGCGCCTCGCAGCAACTCTGCATATTCTTCCTGAGCTTTAATTAAATCCATCTGGGTATCAGGAAGGGGGCCGTCATCGCGAATTGAACCAGCGAGGGAAAAGGGCACATTATGCTTCACGCACTCGTACATAATCCCCTTGGTAATCACACCCTGCTCCACCGCTTTCGCAATATTGCCACAGCGACGCACGGCATTAATCACTTTGAGATGATGACGGTGGCCACCGCGCACTGCAACGCCACGTTTCATGTCAACGCCTAAAGACGTTCCCATGACGGATTGTTCCATATCATGAACTGCGATCGCGTTGCCGCCTAAGAGCGCTTGTACGTAACCTTCGCGAATCAAATGCGCTAAGTGTTCGCCGCCACCCGTATGAATAACCACCGGTCCTGCTGTCACGACCACTTTACCGCCTTGGTCGCGAATTTGTCGCAATTCCCAAGCGACTTGTTCTACCACTAATTCCACGCGACGTTCGCTAGAAACCCCCGCCGACATGAAGCTAAATTCTTGAGCCGATCGCTGTTCTCGTGCTTCTGCTTTGCGGACGGTGCGGATGCCAAAAACATCAACCACCACTTTTTCACCGATTTTCAAATCCCGCAAAATCTTGCACTTGGCAATCACACCGCTGGGTGTTTCTGTGATGGCGATCGCGCCGTCCATCCGCTGATTTTCTACCCGTATCCATTGGTCATTAACGCGCACTTCTGTCGGATAAATGGTTGTCACATAGAAGTCATCGGGTGCGACACCATCCAGTAGCACTGGCTCTAATTTTGCATCCGCTACTTCTTCGGGTCGTGCGACGGCACCGAGGTCAATTAATCGGCTAATAATGTCTTCCATGATTTCATGGGAAGGAGCCGATACTTTCACCTCTGCCGAAGAGGTACTCTGCCGCTGTTCTCCTAAATTGAAGTTGAGGACTTGGAAGCTGCCACCATTTTCTACGACTAAATCTAAGGCGCGACTAATTAAGCCAGAGTCGAGCAAATGTCCTTCCAGGCGAATGGTACGGCTTTCGACTGGTTCGTTGGCTTGGCGCTCAATTTGCACGGGTTCTGTCACCCGCAGCGTTAAACATTTGGCGGCACCACCGGCTTTTAGGAATTCGGTCAGCGGTGTTTCTAGGATTTGGAAGCCAACATTAGCAAGCCGAGCTTTGAGGCTGTCGCTCACCTTGTTCACGATCACAACTTTGTCAATATTGACTGCGTTACAGGCAAAATTTACTGCGTCTGTTTCTTCGATGGCAATCAGCTTTTCTGGCGCCACCCGCATTTCAATTAATTTGTTGGAGTAGGAATCAAAGGCGGGTGGATAGTACAGTAAATAGCCACCACTCAGGGGACAGAAGCAGGTGTCTAAGTGATAGAAACGTTCATCGACTAAGTGAAGCGATAATACCTCGATGTTGAGCCATTTGGCGAGGTAGGGGTGAGAGTCGAGTTCAGAACGGAAGCCGTAACCGGCCCACAGCCAGCGGCCTTCGCGATCGAGTAAAGCGTCGCCTGCACCTTCAAAGGGGAGGTCTTTAGGAAGTTCGTGAACCGTGAAACCTTTGCTTTCAAACCAAGCTTTGAAGTAAGGTTCTTCGCCTTGGCGTTCTTTGTGGTAGAAGCGGCTGAGGACGACGGTATCGCCTAAGACGAGGCCGGCATTGGCGGTGAATACCATGTCGGGCCAACCTTTTTCAGGGGTGACGAGGTCTACGACCGCATGATCTTTGATCGTATGGTGGAGTTTTTGCCACTGTTCGACGGCGCGATCGCGCGAGGACTTGTGAACGTTCCCTTCCATCCAGGGGTTAATTACGTAGTCCACATCGTAGTGGTCGGGGGCGCACATCAAGAAACGAATTGAATCAGTCATACTCTAGTTAAGGCAGATCAGATAAACGCTACAGACCTATCGATACAGAACTTTGTATAAAAAAGTACAAAATTTGCTTTTACTGAGCCTGTGGAACGTCTGGTGACTATGAAGCTAATTTTCTATTTTATCACGGGACCGGTCTTTCCCCTCAGCCAAGCAACGCTCTAACTACTCTCGAATTTATAATTTCTTTAGGATTTCTGTGACTGCTAACGGCTGAATTCCTGAAGAATTTCTGCCAAATTCTCGCTCAGTATAAATTAACATGGCTCATAACTCTTCAATTCTATTCAAATTGTTACATAAATTTAAAAAAACAATCGCGAATTAGTAACTCTGTAAGCACACAAAAAGTTCTATAATTATCATAAGTCTCTACAAAAATTTTCTATATTTGGTCAAGCCTCTATGGATGACAGTCTCTACCTCTATGGCATCTTTCCCCTACCAGGGCCCCAAGCAGTTAACGTTCAAGGTATGGATCAACAACCAGTCTCTAGCCATACTTTAGACGGTTTTAGCTTCCTATACTCTCAGGCTCAACAAGAAAAATACCTGGCCTCCCGCCGTAACTTACTCTGCCACGAAAAAGTCTTAGAACAAGTGATGGCAGAGGGTTTCACAACCCTCCTCCCCCTGCGTTTTGGTCTCGTTGTTAAAACTTGGGAAAGTGTGTCAGAACAGTTAACTAAACCTTACCAAGCTCAGCTAGAAGAGTTGTTTGCTAAATTAGCTGGACGACAAGAAGTAAGCGTCAAAGTCTTTTGGGACAGCAAATTTGAATTACAAGCTTTAATGGAGGCAAATCAGAACTTACAGCAAAAACGTGACTCCCTAACCGGTAAAATGCTCAGTATGGATGACGCGATTGCGATCGGTCAAATGATTGAATCAGGCTTAGAAAATCGCAAGCAAACTGTCAGGAACGCTTTCCGCGATCGACTAAATTCTCTCGCGGTTGAGGTGGTCGAAAGTGACACCCTGACTGAGGAAATGATTTATAACGCCGCTTATTTAATTCCTTGGGAAAGTGAAGCAAAATTTAGTGAAATTGTAGAAACAATCGACCAAAGCTTTGAGGGACGCCTGCGAATCCGCTACAACAATTTTACAGCTCCTTATACTTTTGCTCAATTGAGTTAATTGGAGGTAAATAGATGCTGTTGCGCTTATTAACCATTCCCTTGCTCGGCCCCATTGAAGGAGTCGTTTGGCTCGGGAAACAAATTCAAGACCGGGTGGACGCTGAACTCGATGACCAAGAAAATTTACAAAAACAGTTACTCGCTTTACAATTAGCTTATGACCTGGGAGATATTTCAGAAGAAGACTTTGAATCTCAAGAAGAAGAACTGTTGCTCAGAATCCAAGCGATGGACGAAGAGGCTCAAGAGGTAGAAGCTTCTTATTTATAAAGCTCATTCAGGGTCGGGTTAAACTCTCCTTCGTTATACTCCCTATCACTTGTTTCATCCACAAGGGTGCATTCAAGAGACTCTCCATCTGCAATTCAGCTTATAATTTAAAGGAATGCTATCGCTGTGCAACGCCACTGTCCTAACAGCAACGCTGGCTGCTAAGAGGGTGACGTGACGGGAAAGCGCAAATTTACGAGGAGTGATTCATGAATCCCCGCATCGATCGTGGTCCCATCCGACCCAAAATTAGTACCATGCCTCGCAAACAATCGGAGGCATCCATGCAGTTAGAAGTTTATAGGCTGGTGACAGAAAAGCAACGTCTAGAAAATGAATTACGATTTATAGAACAGCGCCGTCACCAAGTACGTAAACGGTTAGGAACTCTGAATAACGAGATTAGTCAAGCTGAAAAAAAAATACAAAATCTGCAAAGCGATACTCCTGAAATTCCGAAACTAATCTCCCACGCCGATGCGATTCCTCCCGCAAAAAAGTTTGAGACTTTTGAGCTGGAATACTAAGCAACTGGCTCTTTCCTCGCTTTATTCCCGGTCCTGGCTGGTGAAAGGGAGCTCCCACCTAACCTCTTGCCTCAGAGGTACAACCGCTTGGCAATTTTTGTTAGACAGTTACTCCTTCCAGTTCCTCATCTGTTAACTCATATAAATCCCGCAACTTCTGTAATTTTTCCCGATCGGGTTGCCAAAATCCGCGACCCTGTGCTTCTAACATTCGACCCACAATATTACGAAATGCTTCAGGATTAGCGGCTCGCAATTTCTGAGCCATTTCTGGATCTAAAGCATAAGTATCAGCCGCTTGATCGTACACCCAAGCATCCGTAAAATTAGCAGTTCCCCCCCAACCAATCAGGGCCGTCATCCGCTGTGAAATTTCAAAAGCACCGCCCGATCCTTGATTTGCCATGGCGTCGGCCCATTTAGGATTGAGTAATTTAGTGCGATACTCTAAGCGGAGTAACTCTTCTAAATTGCGAGGTGTCGTATCTTTCGAGAAACTTTCCACAAAACTAGCATTAACTTTTTTCCCTCGCTGCTTCTCCGCCGCCAGCTTGAGACCGCCAGTATTGGCATAATATTCTTGAATATCAGTCAAGCCATATTCCACCGAATCAATTTCTTGAACAATGCGATCGCATCCCTTTAACAACTGAGTTAAGACCTCTGGCCTAGCTTGACCCTTGTCATTTCGGCCATAACTGAACACATTCCGACTTTGCCAAGTATCCCCCAACTCATCCCCAGACTCCCAGTTGCCATCGGTGATGCGATCGTTCACCAGCGAACCAAAATCGCCGGACGGATTAGAAAATAGCCTCGCCGAAATATTTTCCACCCCTTGCGCCTTCAAGGCTAAAGCGTGTTTGCGGATAAAATTCTTTTCTTCTGGTTCATCCGCCTCCGCGGCCCGCAGAAATAAATCGTCCAACAATTCAATAATATTGACAAAGCTATCTCGAAAAATTCCTGACAAATTTGCCAAAACATCAATGCGCGGATGGTTCAGATCGGCCAAGGGTTTTAAGTCATAGCGAACAATTCGACCGGTTCCTTCCTTAACCGGTTCAGCACCCACCAATTCCAACAAAATTCCGATTGATTCACCCCGAGTTTTAATCACATCTAAACCCCAGAGCATTACCGCCACTGTTTCCGGGTAGTGACCATTCTCTTTCCAGTGCTGAGCGATAATTTTTTTGGCAATTTCTCGCCCCCTTTCATAGGCAGCAGGGGATGGCATTCGATAAGGATCTAGCGCATGGATATTGCGACCGGTCGGTAACACGCCAGGGCCATCTCGTAATAAATCCCCTCCCGGTGCAGGCGGAATATATTCCCCATTCAAACCCCGCAAAAGATTCGTTAATTCATCACTGGTTTGCATTAACAAATTCCGAATTTGCCAACCCTCCTCAACCACCTCATCAACCTTTTCCTCTTCTCGACGCTTTTGCGGTTCATTCTCTTCAGAAACGAGATCCTTGATTTGCGCCTCAGACAACCGCTCTCCAAAATAAGCCTTCAAGTATGAAGTTAGTTCCTCTGAATTTGGTGCTTGCCCTAAGGTATGCAAACCAGAGGAAAATAAGCGACTTTCTACCACTTGTAAATAGTCATACAACTTGATTAAGTAGTGATTAAAAGCATCAGCACTAAACAAGCGGACATTTTCCAAAGAAAAAGGAATTCCTAATTTTTTAGCCTCTTCAAAGGGGCAATCTGCCTCTAAGCCAGTATCGATAATTTTTTGACAAATTGCCTCTTTAAGGGCATAATTTTTTTGAGGGTCTTCGCGATATTCAGCAATTAAATCCCGCAAAACCATCAATTCCTTATACAAACCAGCCCGACCATAGGGTGGCACGTTATGAGAAATTAACACGCCATACCCACGACGTTTAGCTAGCATAGACTCAGAGGGATTATTGGCAGCGTAGATATAGAGATTCGGCAAATTTCCTAGGAGGATATCCGACCAAGAATAACCCGTATTGCCAAGGGGAGAACCCGGCAACCATTCAACCGTACCGTGCATTCCGAAGTGAACAACCGCATCAGCTTTAAACTCATTTTGTAACCATTTGTAGAAAGCTGCATATTGAGGATGTGGGGTTAAATCCCGCTCAAACATTAACCGCATTGGATCGCCCGCAATTCCTAGCGGTGGCTGCACCCCGATCCAAATATTGCCTAATTGAATGCCTCCTATCTGAAAGTCATCCCCCAACGTTTTAATTCCGGTTCCCGTTAGAGATTTCCACTGCTTTTCAATACGACTGGTTAGCAAATATCCCAACCACTTTTCTAAATCTTTGACATTCACAGAATTAACGCTGATTTCCTCCCTTTTTGTTAATCTGCGTGCATTTGCGGTTTCCTCATCTGCCTCTTTCACCCTGCGAATTAAGACTTCGCCATCCTCCGGTAATTCTCCAATCTGATAACCTTGCTCTTGCAGTGCTTGCAGGAATTTCATCAAACTATTTGGCACATTCAATAAGGCTGCGGTTCCCGTTGCTCCATAACCGGGTGGAAACCCATATAAAATAATCGCAATCTTTCGCTCTGAAGGCTGTTTTTTTCTTAATTGAATCCAATTTTTAATACGACTGGTCAGGCGTTTGACTCGTTCCGGAATTAGATAGATTGTTTCACCAACTAAACCGCCGAGAGGAACCGGATCGATGGCGCCATCTAATTCTGGTAAAGCATATAAAACCACACTTTGTAAGCCTCCCACGCCTTGGCGAGTCCAAGAATAAATATCTTGAATCAGTAAGGGCGCTGCTACAATATAAGGGACATTTTTAGCCGTGAGAATGCGTTTTGCCACTTCTACTTGGCGGCCCGCTTCCATCGAACCCGCCGGCCCGCCTACCAAGGGAAAACCAATGGTAGAAACAATTGCATCTACTACCACTGCTTCTTCTGAAAGTGAAGGAGTGGAATTTTTTCCCTGCTGCCGTTGAATTGTTTCATCAGCCGTTGTCATCCAGTCCCGCACTGCTACATGACCTTCAACACCATTAATAAAAATGGGTAAAGGAATCAGGCCGGCTGCTTCAAAATAACGAATCAACTGAGGAATATAAGGCTGTTGGGTGACAACGTGTTTGCGGTAAAGCAAAATTCCCACGACCGGGGGTTTTGCTTCGGGTTGCTGTTCTTGCTGACTTTTGTCTAGTTGGTGGGTCAGATACCACTCTAAATACTGCCGAGGGGATTCAAAATAGCCGTGATAATTGGGATGCAATAATCCCATATTGGGTGTTTCGACTGGGGGGGGAATTTCTCCCACCTTTAACCCTAAATATTTTTCTGCAATCGTCCAGAACATCGACGCTACATTTTCTGACCCGCCTGCGTTCCAGTAACCATAAATAATCAGCCAGTTTCGCAAATCTTGTACTTTTTGCACTGGCACAAATTTCAATAATTTTGGTCCTACTTTCAAAAAGCTGATATAACCAGCAAGCTTATCTTCTTCTCGCCCATTGCTAAATTTATCAAGAATAAATTTAACAGGTTTGGGCATTCCCTTGGGTTTTTCACCGATTTTGAAAGCACCGAGTTGAGTCAGGCTCATTAATTCTAAAGCGGACTCAAAAATGAGGCGAATGGGGATATTTTGCACCCGTTCCCGCAGCCACATTACCTGATCGTAGTCAAAGATCAAACTGCCAAAGAAGACGTTAGCACCTGAGAGAGCAGCTTCTACAGCTTCCGGTTCAGTCGTGAGGGAGCGATCGCTAAACACGCGGATGTCGAAGTCGGGACAGCGGGAAACTGCCAACTGAGCGGCTGTCCGGTATAAGTCAGCGTTGAATGATTCAAACCCGGCAATCAAGACGATGCGTTTCATGGGTCAAGCTCCAAAGCTGTCTTTCTATTCAATTTTAATCGAGCGACCGCCCTTCAGTGTGAAAAATCACCTGTTGAGTGAATGGATCTCGACAGCGGTTCGATCTGCTGGAGTTCCTGGCACTTGTTCGCGGTTGCATTCATCCTTATCTACAGAATCTTCTATCTGAACCTGTTCGCGTTTCCCCTGAGAGCCATCAAAAAGTTAGAGGCTTCCTCGCCAAACTGCTATTTCCCAATCCCCCTACTTTTTCAGTTTGAGCAGTTGCTCTAGTTTCTTCAAAATCGAGGGCGGGAGCCACTTTTTGATGATTTCTTTTAATCCTACAATCGCCCTCTGACGACGGTTGAGTCGGCGGTTGCGCGTAATGCAGGTTTCTAAAGCACTGACCCAAGGTTCAGAACTGTTGGCTGCTTTGGCTGCTTCTAAAATCAGCTCCAATTCAGCTAATTTAACCGCATTCGAGGCCCTGACTCTGCGAATTTGAGCCTCTGTAACATCCTGCTCAAAACAGGGTGGTAAACTTAAACCCAGTACCCGAAATCCTAAAATTGTGCGAATACACTTCTCGCAACGACCGCAGTTGCGGTCTAGCCGAGCTCCTTCCCAACAAACTCTCAGGTATTGCAACGCTTCTGGCCACTGGGCAATTTCTTTAATTTTTTGTAAGCGGTTGGCCCCGGCTCCATCATGGAAAAATTCAAAGGATTTACTGGATAAAAATTGATCGGTAACGGGATTAGAACCGCGAGGGAGCAGCAGGTTTTGGTAGGGAAAAGCGCTCGCCAGCAGACCACTTGAGTAGCGATTTTTTAATAGCATTAAAGCCGATGCGATCGCACCTCCATAGGTATCTTCCCAATTCAGTTTAATCAACTCTCGATAATTGCTCGCCATTGGAATTAGCTCTAGATCCAGACTGTCGAGAATCATCTTCGACTTAGCCAGCGCTCCGTCAAACGCTGATTGTTGTTCCAGGGGAATATCAAACCCATGAACCATCACCCCTGCTTGGAGATTGCGTCGCGTGCGGCCACACCGACCCATACGGTGGCGAAACGCAGTGAAGCAACTGTCAACCCCCCCTGAAAAGGTACAAACAGCGAGTTCACCCTGGGAATTTTCTGCTTCTCGCTCAACTTCTGCGGTAATCTCAATGGGTTGATAAAAGCCGGGTCGCCAGCAACTCCAAGCAGTTTGAAATTCTGCCAAATTCCGCAGTAGAGAAGGAGAGACTTCCCCATGAACCAATAAATTGGTTGATTGATTCATTGCCGGTAAAATGTAGGCAACTACAAAGGGGTCGCAGCTTAGAGTGAGGCGGTCGCGATATTCTGAAGGGAGACGATACCAAAGGCGGTTACGGGTGCGATCGGGGTACTCAATCGTGACGCTAACTGTAATCAAGCCTTGAGCTTCAAGCGTTTCTTCTTTCCAGAGGTGGGTTAGGAGCATAAAATCAGTTCCTGGTCAATCATAAATTCTCTTTTGACCACAGCATCAATCCCAGTAATGCTTTAACGCCCGATGATTCTGTCGGGTCCCAACCATAGGGCATCCGCACCTCAGGTGGCAAGATTAATTCATCAAACGTTTCAGGATTAAAAAGCTGCTGAACGCGAAAGCGGTAAGGTTCGGCCTGTCGCCTCACTGCTTGCCAACCAGCGCGGTTGATATCATAAATTCGGCAGAAATAACGACGCTCATAACCAAGTTTATTCTCTAATTTTCGCCATTTCTGCTGCACCCATTTAACAGAGTTTAAGAGGGAATTAGGGGATTCTGAGAGTACGGGGATTGAGGTAAAAGCACTATTGTTAATTAACGGAATTTTAGCAAGTTCAGGAAATTGTTGACAGAGGATATATTTCTGGATTCTTCGATTTCCGATCGCTTCCGGTGCCACCGCTTCAATGGTTCCTAGCAGTTGCAGATCCAAACAAGGAATCATCGGCCACGCTCCAAAGCAAAGATCCCAGGTCACTGAACCAACGTGATGTCGTTGACGGTGAAACAGATCAAAATATAAACCTCGCTTGAATTCGCTATCTGAGTAACTGTTATAAATGGCGCGGATTCGCTCTAGTTTTTCTTGAACTAAGTTGCCAAACACTTCCTTCCTTAATAACTTTTCTAAAATTTCTGGAGAAAAGCCCCAACAATTAAGCCGCCTTTTCCAGAAAAGTTCATAAGAGATATTTTCTGGAGCGACTTGATAACCCATCTGACCCCCAATCAGCAAATCCATTAACAAACCTGCTGAAAATCTGGGAGCTAATGTTGGTAAGTGAGGAGTTAAACCCCAGAACATAAACCGATGGCAGCCATTGGCTAAATGTTCCCACTTAACCAAGCGTTCAACATAGGAAGGATATTCTTCAAAGGGTAGCTCAATGGTGTGATGTTCTAAACCCAGAACATTTACAACTTGAGTCGCACCTTGAACTTCAAAATCTGACTGCCTGCCTAGAGTCAGAGCCACGGTTGGGATACTTTGGTGGTCAAAAAAACCAGCAATCGTTCGAGAATCTAAACCACCAGAGAGCAAAATACTATGCTTCGTTGTGGGTGGTGCTTGTCGCTTAATCGCTCGCTCAAAAGCAGTTCCGACAATTTCTGCCTGATCTGCAAACGGAAGAGAAGACCAGGATTTTTTTTGCTCGGTATTCAGAGCAGAAACGTGATATTGTTGGACTTCCTGGGGGCTACTTCCCGCCTTCCAGACAAACAAATGACCGACCTCTAAACGCCATACCCCTTGCCACAAGGTTTCGCCATCCAGCAATCCATTCGTTAGTAAAATTCCGACTAAACCTGAGGGGTTAAAAACAGGTTTAAACAAAGGATGATATCGAAACAGTTCAGGACTAGAAGCGACGAGCGCTACTTCACCCCTCGTGTAATAATAAACGGGAAACAAGCCGATAATATCCGCTCCGACTACTAACCCCGAATCAGGGTGATAGGTAACCGCAGCATAATAGCCATCAAAAATCGGAGCTTGGGAACCAGGATATTGCCAAAGGGTTCTCAGCGTGGCAGCATCCACTTTTGTTGATTCCTCTTGGGGAATTGCCTCTCCCCAAATCACTGCTGCTCCCTCTACATCCGCACTCACACGAATCGGTGCTGTCTGGTGAGCGGCCCAAATGGCGACGAAATCACCGGTTGAGCAGGAATGGGTCACTAAACCTTCCACGGGAGGGAGTAGTGGCTCGATGACTTTAATAAAACGCGATCGCCTTTCTAGATTGGGATCGACAATAATCACAAAATTAGCCATACTTAGCTCACTAATTTAGGTTATTTTTTTATCCAATTGCTTCTGGCTTTATTTTCTGGGAAATCCCCGCCATTAGTTTCTCTAATGCACCTTTAACCTGACTAGGCTCTTTGATAAACTTAGCATAAGGAATTTGATAAGTCCACTCTTGATAGAAAAATTCATTTTTGTAGTAAGAGTTGGGCAGAAAAACATGAGGAATGCCCAATAAAACGCACAGCAAATGTCCATGTAAACGGTTAGTAATAATGGCTTTGTTCTGCATGACCTGATAAACACCACAGTGCATCATTTCCCAAGCAGAAAAACCCTGAATCGAAGCATGATTAAAAGCATTAAACAATTTGGCATCAGGATGCTGCTGCCATTGCCTCCTCGCCATCCACTCTTGAGGAGCAGATAATCGCCTTTGCCACACTTCCCGCACGATTGTCGCTAAAGCCGGTAACTTCCAATAGTCCTTAATATTTCTTTTGCCTTTATACATCCATTTGCTAGAAGAAATCCAGTCTTGGATCGTCAGGTTAGAAATTCCCAAATTACCTGGGTCGAAAGCCTGATTCAACTCACTGTCATTCCGACAAAGGTATAAAACAGGTAAATCCGGATTAAATTGAAACTTTGGCAGTGACAACTCTGCCAGAGCGAAAATCATATCAGGCGCTTTGAAAACCTGACACTTAGAAAAATTTTGCCTCGCGAGTTCATAACTCTGACGATCGCGAGTAAAAATCGTTAGATTAGGATGAGCATTAAAAATTGAAGCAGTTCTTTTTAAGTTATCTGAATTAGAATAATAGATAGATTGAGGCAGAATCACAATCGGGCGATCGCGGTACTGCTCAATGATTTTTTCCCGAAAAATTTGATGCTCCGGCCATAAATCCCCAAAGTTCCCTCCTCCTTGAAGTAGGATCGGAGCGTTCCCAATTTTTTTCTCCATTTTTGCTGCTGAAAAAGAATAGAGACTAGCAGCATATTGAATTTTAGTTTTAAGAACTTTACTTAAATAAAAAACTGTTCCCAACCAAATTAAGTGATCGCCAACATTCACATAGTCCGGGTAGTCTAGCAAAGCACACTGCTCAAACTCCCCGATATTTTTGAGGGTCGCTTGCAGGACCCGATTAATTTGTTCCGGCGTTTCCAGATTCATGTTTAAGCGGTAATAGGGAATGGGTCATTGAGAGTTAGACCTGGTAGGAGGCAGAGAGAAAAGACTCATTTAACCCTGAAATCCGCAGGATGGATTTTCCTTCTGCCCCCTGCCTTTCCTATCCACTCACAACCAAAGCAGAACTCACCACTTCTTTAGTAAATTCCAAATGGTTATTTTGACAGTCAATGACCACTGTATCCCCATCCATAAACGCATTTTCCAGAATCTTATTCGCCAGCGGATTCTCTAACTCTCGCTGAATGGCCCGTTTCAAGGGACGAGCACCATAAACTGGGTCATAACCCACATCAGCAATATAGTTTTTCGCCGCTTCCGACAACTGCAAGGTGATTTTTTGCTCTGCCAATAATCGCTCAATGCGTTTTACTTGAATGCTGACAATTTGCCGGAGTTCTGACTTTCTCAAGGTGTGGAAGAGAATAATATCATCCACGCGGTTGAGGAATTCCGGGCGGAAGTGCGACCGCAACGCATCCATCACCCGCCGATTCATTTCCTCATAGCGGGAATCATCTCCCGCCACATCTAAAATGTGGTCGCTGCCAATATTACTCGTCATCACAATGACGGTATTCCTAAAATCAACCGCCCTGCCTTGAGAGTCAGTAATTCTGCCATCATCCAACACTTGCAGCAGGATATTAAACACATCTGGGTGTGCTTTTTCTACCTCATCAAATAGCACCACCGAATAAGGGTGTCGCCGCACCGCTTCCGACAGTTGGCCCCCTTCATCGTACCCCACATATCCCGGAGGAGCTCCGACTAACCGAGAGACGCTGTGCTTCTCCATATATTCCGACATATCGATTCGCACGATCGCGTCATCGCTATCAAACAAAAACTCTGCCAAAGCACGCGCTAATTCAGTTTTTCCAACACCTGTCGGTCCCATAAATAAGAAAGAACCGATCGGTCTTCCTGGATCTTTCATGCCAGCGCGAGCTCGACGAATCGCGGCAGCCACTGCTGCGACTGCTTCATGTTGACCAATGACACGCTGATGCAAATGCTTCTCTAATTGCAGCAATTTTTGCCGTTCTGACTCTAGCAAGCGGTTAACCGGAATACCGGTCCACTTCGCCACAATTTCAGCAATATCCGATTCCGTCACTTGTTCCCGCAACAGTGAAGACCCCTGAGATTGCAGTTTCAACAATTCTGCTTCCTTGACTTCGCGATCGCGCGCCGCCGTTTCCAGTCGCCCGTACTTCAACTGAGCCGCTTTATTCAAATCATACGCTCGTTCCGCCTGCTCAATTTGCACCCTTAACTGGTCTTCTTCTGCTTTCAACTTATTAATTGCTTCCAGCACTTGCTTTTCAGATTGCCACTGAGAAGACAAAGTTTCCTGCTTCACCTTCAATGTCTCAATCTCAGCTTGAATTCGTTCTAAGCGCGTGCTAGAACCTGCTGCTGGTGACCCCTTGACCTCGCCTTCAATGGAAAGCTTTTCCATTTCTAACTGCATCACCCGCCGATCGATTTGTTCTAATTCCGCCGGTTTAGAGGTAATCTCCATTTTTAATTGAGCGGCCGCTTCATCCACTAAATCAATCGCTTTATCCGGCAAGAACCGGTCAGAAATATAGCGACTCGAAAGGGTTGCTGCCGCGATCAAAGCAGAGTCAGTGATTTTGACTCCGTGATGTCGTTCGTAGCGGTCCTTTAACCCGCGCAAAATTGAAATAGTATCCTCAACACTCGGCTGATCCACATACACTTGTTGAAAGCGTCTTTCTAAGGCCGCATCTTTTTCAATGTGCTTGCGATATTCATCGGAAGTGGTCGCACCAATGCAGCGTAATTCACCCCTCGCTAACATTGGTTTGAGCAAATTCCCCGCGTCCATTCCCGAACCAGAACTACCACCGCCGCCCGTCCCGACAACGGTATGTAATTCATCAATGAATAAGACAATTTGACCGTCAGAATGAATCACTTCCCGCAACACCGCCCGCAAGCGTTCTTCAAATTCGCCTCGGAATTTTGCCCCCGCAATTAAGCTGCCCATATCGAGGCTAATTAAGCGACGGTTTTTGAGCGATTCCGGCACATCTCCATTGACAATGCGTTGGGCGAGGCCTTCTGCGATCGCAGTTTTCCCCACCCCTGGATCGCCGATCAAGACCGGATTATTCTTCTGACGGCGAGAGAGTACCTGCACCACCCGGCGAACTTCTTCATCTCTGCCAATCACAGGGTCAAGTTTCCCCGATTTTGCTGCTTCCGTTAAGTCGCGGCCAAACTTACTGAGGGCATCATAAGTTGCTTCTGAATTTTGATCTTGGACTTTGGCACTACCGCGAACTGCCTTGATCGCTTCTTCTAACTTTTGGCGGTTAATCGTTGTGCTCGGCGCACTCAAACCAGGACGAGGAGGGGGCCCCTCCGTTTTGGTGAGTAAACGGCGACCAATGCGGTCATCTTCGATCAAAGCAATTAATAGGTGTTCGACCGCGATATAACCATCTTGCCAAGTAGCCCTCGCCGCTTCCGCAGCATCTAACATGACTTCTAAGCCACGACCGAGGTAGAGTTGGTCAACATTCGCAACTCTTGGTTGTCGCTTGGCAAACGCTTCTAGCTGCTGGGACAGTTTCACTGCATCCACACCAGCTTTTGCGAGGATCGTATTAGCTAAGCCTTGCTGTTCGAGAAGGGCTATGACTAAGTGTTCAACCTCTAGCTGCTGATTGGCAAAGCGACGGGCTACATCCTGGGATTTGACGATCGCTTCCCAGGCTTTATCGGTAAATTTGCTAGGGTCTGTTGGCTGCATCTGTAAGGATTTTAGATTTTAGATTTTAGATTTTAGATGGGGAAAGGTTCGCGGGCTCGGTGTCTCCCTCGCCTGCTGGTGACTTTTCAACCATGATAGTCGTTGGTGCGTCTGCCTCACTACCATTTTGACACAAGGGGCCAGCAGCAGGATTGTTGGCGATCGCAGATTCTGCATCGATAGTACGGACACAGCAACAATAATCCCGCGAGGTAACTCTGCTTTATCCCTAACAATTTCAGTTGCTCAAAGTTTCCTTAACTTGCCTAAAAAAAACACCGGAGTTTTCCCTTTCACCTCGTCACTTCTGTAAAAATTAATCGCTTTTTTCAAGTCGTAAACTCCTGAAACTTGCGCTCAGTTTCTCCTGGTTCCAAAGCAGTGCTATTCATCTCTTACTAGCGAGAACCCGCCAAAGGTTCAACCCCCTGGCGGATTTTCGGAGCCAAAAATAACCCTAATTTTTCAGGACAATGGAGGGAGAAGGCAACGGAAATCAAAGTAAAATCGAGGGTAAAGTTCCGTTGGTCTTGAACTGAGTGCGATCGCCCCTTCACCCGATTAAAAGGAGCAACAATTTATGAAGTTGCCGTCGCGGTTGCCTTTTCGCCGCTACTTCCTTGCGTCCCCAGTTGAATCAGTTCAACTTTATATCCGTCTGGGTCTTCCACAAAAGCAATAACGGTCTTGCCATGTTTCATGGGCCCCGGTTCACGAGTTACTTTACCACCCTGAGACTTAATCATTTCACAGGTGCTGTAAATATCATCAACCCCGATCGCAATGTGACCGTAAGCACTTCCTAACTCGTACTGGTCAACACCCCAATTGTAGGTTAATTCTAAAACGGTGTGGTCAGACTCATCCCCATAGCCGACAAAGGCGAGGGTAAATTTGCCGTCTGGATAGTCTTTTTGGCGCAGCAGCTTCATGCCGAGCACTTCCGTATAGAATTTCAGGGACTCTTCCAGGTTGCCGACTCGCAGCATGGTGTGCAGCATTCGCATTTGGCAATCTCCCGATATTTTAAGATTTCCTGATTTCAGTCTAGTAGGTCTACGGGTATTTAAAAGGCATCGATAGGATGAGGTGCGATCGCTCAACAGGGATCGTTGCAGATCGATCGCCAGACCCAGATTGTACAGGTTCAACAGTCCGCCTCAGCATCACCAACAATCCCAATTTGCTCCGCAATGACCCCGATCCCGCCGGGTTCGTCGCTGGCCCGCGATCCCCGATCCAATCCAGATGGGGTAGCATCCAAAATCCGCAAACATTTTGAATATCCGGCCAGGGAGCCGAAAGAGAGCATATCCTACTAAAGAGTCAGCAGTCAGAGTCTGACCCCTGACAGCCGACCCCTGATAGCACCCGGTAAATCGGTACAGATGTAAGGATGGCATTCCAGAGAGACACACAACCCTAGTTCGCCTGCCATTGGTGTTTAATTGGCAGCAGACTGGCGACAAGCGACACAAATGCCCTGATAATATTCAATCCGTGTCTTATCTGTGGCAGAAACAGCGATCGCTGCGGATGCAATCTCAGCATCCCACCTACATTGAATCTGCACCGGACGCAATTGACTGGAAACCGCTATCAGACCTTGAGTAAGGGGAGAAATTACCATATATGCTAGATACAGCCATTGAATCCATTCGAGCGAGAGAAATTCTTGATTCACGGGGACGGCCTACTGTAGAAGCAGAAGTCATCTTAGCCAGTGGGGTGGTGGGAGTTGCCCAAGTTCCCAGTGGCGCATCCACCGGCACCTTTGAAGCGCACGAACTACGGGACAACGATAAAAGTCGTTACGGTGGCAAAGGCGTACTCACAGCCGTTCACAATATTGCAGAGAAAATTGCCCCTGCTTTATCTGACTTGGACGCCCTCGATCAGGGGTTGATCGACCACACGATGATCGAACTCGATGGATCGCCGAATAAAGCAAACCTCGGCGCTAATGCCATTCTTGCCGTCTCTCTGGCAACGGCGAAAGCAGCAGCGGATACCCTCGGCCTCCCTCTCTACCGTTATTTGGGCGGCCCCCAGGCGAATTTGTTACCAGTGCCTCTGATGAATGTCATCAATGGCGGCGCCCACGCAGCAAATAATGTGGACATTCAAGAGTTTATGATTGTCCCCTTGGGGGCGTCTTCGTTTAAGGACGCGCTGCGGTGGGGTGCAGAGGTGTTTGAATCCCTCAGCAAAGTCCTCAAAGATAAAGGGTTGCTGACTGGTGTTGGCGATGAAGGGGGGTTTGCGCCTAACTTGCAATCCAATCAGGAAGCTTTAGATTTGTTAGTGGCAGCCATTGAGAAAGCAGGTTACAAACCTGGGGAACAGGTGGCTTTAGCCCTAGATGTCGCGGCTAGCGAATTTTATAAAGATGGGCAATATACCTATGATGGTACCGCTCATTCACCCGCAGAATTAATTGATTATCTGGATAAGCTGGTGGGGCAGTATCCGATTGTGTCCATTGAAGATGGTTTGCATGAAGAAGATTGGGATAATTGGATTCAACTAACTCAGAAGTTGGGCTCTAAGGTGCAACTGGTGGGAGATGATTTGTTTGTCACAAATCCGACGCGGTTGCGGAAAGGGATTGAGGTGAAAGCTGGCAATGCCATCCTGATTAAGCTTAATCAAATTGGTTCTTTAACGGAGACATTGGATGCGATTGATTTAGCAACTCGTAGGGGATATCGATCCGTGATCAGTCACCGTTCCGGTGAAACGGAAGATACCACCATTGCGGATTTAGCCGTGGCGACTCGCGCCGGTCAAATTAAGACGGGTTCTCTGTGTCGTAGCGAACGGGTTGCGAAGTATAACCAGTTGTTGCGAATTGAGGATGAATTAGGCGATCGCGCTGTTTATGCGGGTGCGGTTGGTTTTGGACCGAAGGGATTGTAGCGTTGAGGGGTGAAACCGGGACAAGGCACTGCCTTGTCCTGAGTTCCCCTTCACGGTTAACCCTACACCAATCCGGCTCTTAAGGCGACTACGGCTGCTTGCACGCGATCGTCTACGGCTAATTTATTCATAATGCCGCGAACATGAGTTTTTACCGTATTTGGGCTTAAATACAGGGCTGCCGCAATTTCTGGGTTGCTGTACCCTTCCACCATCAATTTTAAGACTTCTGCCTCTCGGTGGGAGAGTTGCCCCAGCATGGCAGAAGAGGTAGGGGTCGGTGGTTTGAGATGATCGATCACAGTCCGTGCAATCTGAGGATCGAGGTAAGTGGCCCCCTCTGCGGCGGCGGCGATCGCAGCTAACAAGCGATCGGCGGAAGCACCTTTAATACAGTAAGCATCTGCGCCACTGGATAAAGCGGCAATAATTTCTGTTTCTGCTGTATGAGAAGTTAGCATCACCACCCGCACAGAGGGCAGTTTTTCTTTGATTTGCTGCGTCGCTGCAATGCCATCTAAGCGTGGCAAACCTATGTCCATCACGATCAGATCGGGTTTCAGTTTCAGCGCTGCTTCTAAACCTAAGTAACCATCTTCTGCCTGTCCCACAATTTCTAACTGGGGAGAGTCTGCTAAAACTTGTTCCAATCCCAATTGCATCATGGGATCGTCTTCAATAATTAAAATTCGCAGGGGAGGAGACTCAGGGGATAAATTCATAAAGGGCTAGGGATTAGGGATGGGTAACTACTCAATATAGCGATTGGCAATGGGGTATGGTTTACGATTGTCAGGGAAGGAGTCAGTGCATCCAGCGATCGACTCTCTACCTCATCCCCTTGAAAATGACTGTCTTGGGTCAGAGTCAACCATCCATTGTCAACCGTCCAGAGTCAACCGTCGCCACTCTATTTAATTTTTAACACTTGCACGAAGTCGCCTGCCTGAATCCAGGTTTGAGTGACTGGAATGACGGCTAAACCTGTCATATTGGCTAAGTTAATCAGATTGGCGGAATTTTGGCTGCCGGTGGCTGGTGTAAATTCGTAGGTGCCGGCAAATAAATGCAGTTGTCCCCAGATATAAGTTTCTTGTTTGCCGTTGGAACGCAAGTCTACCTGCGATCGCGCTTGGACAAATGTCGGTCCCCATCCCTCTGGTTTACCAGACAGCTTATTGAGGGCTGGTTGCACAAACCGCCAAAAGGTCACTAAGGTAGAAACAGGATTTCCTGGTAAACCGAAATAGAGAATGGGGCCAGGAGTTTGAGGGGTCGCTGCTGGTTTGTCAGCATCGGGTTTCGGGGGAACTGTCGCGACGGTTAAGGGTTTTCCTGGTTTGATGGCGACGGCGTGAATGTGAATGTCTCCCCCGAGGGAGGTCAGTATTTCTTCGACATAGTCATACTCTCCCACGGAGACGCCTCCTGTGGAGAGTACAACATCGGCGGTAGCAACAGCTTGGGCGATCGCATGGCTGAGTGCTTCTTTGCGATCGGGAATGATGCCAAGGCAGATCGGTTCTGCACCAAGTTGCGCGACTAAAGCAGCTAAAGCGTACTGATTCGAGTCTACCAGTTGTCCGGGTTTCAGAGGTTGGTCGGGCGATACCAACTCGTCACCGGTGGACAGGATGGCGATGCGGAGGCGACGATAGACAGGGACTTGCGTACATTGGGCCGCCGCTAGCAAGGCAATTTCTGGCCCATGCAAAACGGTACCGGATGCCAGCAACGGCGTTCCTGCTTGATAAAATGCGCCTTTTGACCTGACAAACGCTTGCGGTTGAGTGGGGGGAGTGAGGATGAACACGCGATCGCCTTCCCGACGAGTTTCCTCCTGCATCACCACGGTATCAGCACCGGTTGGCATCAGTGCCCCGGTAAAGATTCGCGCCGCCTGTCCTGGTTCCACGCTAAGCTGAGGCTGATAGCCTGCGGGTATTTCTTCGATGATTTCTAGAATGGTGGGTTTGTCGGTACTACTTGCTTCTACATCCGTAAACCTCACCGCGTAACCGTCCATCGCTGAGTTGTCCCAGTGGGGAAAGTCGAGGAAACTTGTCACGGGTGCGGCTAAAATTCGTCCCACTGCGGTTAGCAAGTCTACTGTTTCTACATCTCGCTGACGGTCGAGGGGTTGCACCAACTCAAGAATGATGGATTCCGCTTGCGTGACTGGCAGCATGGCGATCGCTCAACTGGAGAACTCTGTGGTTAGTTTACCAACTTAGCAGTCGCAGTTATCCAGTCCGAATTTTTTTCCTCTCTATAGTTTGAGGTTTTGATGGATTTATGGCTATTTATCGCTCTGTTCTTCGGCTGAATGCGTTCTGTGTCTTGTTGGTGATATTATTAGCAATTTTAACAAAAATTTTTAACTGGTCTGTTAGCGATTTATTTGGGTTTCCTTTTTTTTGTCCTCAGCCAACTGTGGCAATTCTCACTCGAACTTTTCAGTTATTATGTGCGGTTCCTGTCATTGTTTGTACTTTTAGCTATGGCTTACTCAGAACGCTCAAACCCCGACACCCTGAGACTCGTTTTCTTCTTGTTTCTGCTTTATTAACGGGGGCGTTTTTGGTGAATGAAATTTATAGAATTCATCTCTATTTTGGCGAATTGGGAATACCTAAATTTGTGTTTGGTTTGGTCTATGCTTTGGCGTTGAGTGGCTATGCTTGGGTATTTCGACAGCAAATTCAGACCACTCCTTACCGAATCTTGTTGGCAGGATTGGGGTTATTATTTTTTGCGATTTTTGTCGATTCTCTTCAAATAAAATTAAAAATTTTAGCGAGCCTGCTCGAAGGAATTCCTAAATTATTTAGTGGCATAAATATCGCAATTTATTATTGGTCGATTAGTAAAGAGCCTCTGACAAAATTATAGAATCAGGTGTCTGAATGAGAATCAGGGACTGGTGCGGATTCAAACGCCGATTGATGTAAGTTAGAATCAACAGCAGTCAATCATAGGATGTGACTGATGAAACCCTGGAACTTATTAATCGTTGTTGCTTTCACTATTTTGGAAGCTAAAAATTGACAAAAACTGCTTTAATAAATGCAGTTTTAAGAGTGAGCAAAAATGATAAAATCTTGCTAGAAAAGCGTGTTTTGTTCAGCGACAATTGGGCAATTATTTTACTTGTAAACAGTCATAAATTTCTATTTAACTTAAGCCAAAAATCGAAACAAAATTACTCGATTTAGTCAGGTTGAGTGGCTAAATCAACTGCTAAAGTGCGAAGTTAATTTCTGTTAGCTGAGCGAGAGTGAAAACCTGACTGCGTTTTCCTCTTAAACTTGCCAACAGTCGGGAAATCGTTTAAAATCAAAAACACTTTAGCCGAGACTGCACCTTAATTTTACATAAACTAATAGGAATCATGCCAACCGATAGCGAGCCAGAAATTAACCAAGCGAGCGACCCCAGCGTCACCTCGACGTTGACACCAGAACAATACAAACAGAAAATGCAGCGT
>JBLNEP010000080.1:0-14402 GCA_050262755.1 Actinomycetota bacterium
GCTAGGGGTGTGGTATTTGCCACCAGTCGCAGCAGGGTTTCTTCCCATTGCAGAGCAGCTTGGGCAATTTTCCGCCGCGTCAATTCGGCTTGAGTTTGTTCAAAGAGTTGTGCTTGTTGAAGGGCGAGGGAAATTTGTACAGCCAGTTGTTCTAAAAATTCTAATTCGGAGCTGTCCCACTGACGGGACCCAGAGCACTGATGGGCAATGAGTAAACCCCAGAGATGGGAACTGGAGGATGGGCAGAGGTCAGAGTCTTCTCCTTCTGCCATTAAAATCGGAACCACGAGGTTTGCTCGCACCTGAAACCGCTGCAATAATTGTAAGTGGCACTTGCTTAACCCAGCTTGAGAAATGTCAGGACAAGCCCACTTATGCCCTTGAATATACTGTGACCCTTGCCCGTTGGCAAAACAGGTATCTTGGACTTGAGTCCCTAAAGTTTTAACCCAACCAGGGGCAACAGATTCAGCAACAATTTGGCCGCTCTGATCGGGGGTAAATTGATAGATGAGAACGCGGTCGCACTGCAAAAATTGCTGCACTTCTGTCACAGTGGAGTTGAGAATATCGTCGAGGTTGAGTGAGGCGCGGATGTGGCTAGCAATTTGGGCGAGGAGACTGGCGCGTTGAGCTTGTTGCTGAAGCATCACAGTCCTTTCTTGGACTTGGGTTTCAAGTTCCAGGGAGCAGTTTTGTAGGAGGGGTGATTTTTCCTGCTGACATTCTTGGACTTGCTGCTGCAAGCGCTCTAAAGTGCTCAATAGTGCCATCGGTTCAAGGGCTTGCAAGAGGTTGGCTGGCGTCAAAATTCCTGCTAGTTCTCCGGTTGTATTGATGACAGCTAATGGTTGGAGATTGAGGCGTTGCATCTGTTGGTTTGCGCTCCAGACAGAAGCTTCTGGTGTCACAGGAGAGAGTGGCGAACCAATTAGGTTTTCTGCTTTCAGGGTCGCTAGTTCTAAACCTAATGCTTGGCACTGTAGGAGGTCTTGCTGGGTAATGATGCCAAGGGGGATCGGTTGGGGATGCGGGGAAGTCTTGGTAATGGCTACACAATTAACTTGATGCTGGGCCATTAATTGTGCTAATTCCAGGGCTGAGGCTGTGGATAGTGCGTACAAGACGGCTGTGGTCATGACTTCCTGAACTGTTCGTAATTTCAGGAAGTTGAGGGCTTCGAGGCCTGCACAAATCTGATGGGAAGTGACTAAACCGACTAACTGGTGGCGATCGTCGATAATGGGCAAGTGGTGGATGTGATGCTCGCGAAAGAGGGTGAGGGCCGTGAAAATATCCTTAAATTCCGCTGCTTTGAGGGCGATCGCCTTCCGTACTATTACGGAAGCGACTGTGACCCCTTCTAAGTGGATACCCTCGGCGATGAATTTGAGCAAATCTCCCTCAGTCACTAATCCTAGAAGTTCTTTTCCGGCTGTTACTAAGAGACAACTCGCTTTCTTTGAGGTGCTTAAGTGATGGGTTGACTGGTAGTAACTGGCTAAGTTGCAAGCGGAATGAACCTGGCTTAATAGCGCGATCGCCTCTGCTAGGGAAGTTTCTGGTGCAACTGTTAAGGGATTAGGATCAATGGTTGCTTGAGAGGATAGCGAAGAGAGGAACAGGTCACCAAGTTGCATGAGCGTTTCACTGTTGTGAGGGAAGCATCACCAGCATGGTTAGGTCTCGAATGAATTGCTGGTTGCCTTTTTTGAAGCAGTTTCTGTAATGATACTCTTATTTTTTAATAGGTACTGAGGGTTTGTCATCCGTCATACTGCGAGACTTCACTTCTGGGGTTATTCCTTCAGAATTTCTACGGAGTTAGGGTCGAAATCCTACTGATTGACTTTTGACGGAATTGCTGTTAAAAGTTGGTTTTTTTGGAAGGAAAAGGGGAGGGGGAGAGGAGGAAAGGGGTAAAAGGGGTAAAAGGGGGAAAGGGTAAAAGGGGGAAATGGGAAATGGGAAATGGGAAATGGGAAAGTGGGGGAAAGGGGGAAAGTGGGAAAAGAGGGAAAAAGGGGAAAATGGGGGAAAGGGGGAAATGGCTGTACCTTATTAATCTGAGAAATGCTAGAGTTGCTCCCTGCAGGTTGTCAGCGATTGATGATTTTCAAGACTGAAGAATTGGGAAAAAGACCTAGAAAAAACTGAAAAGTGTGATTGTTTTGACTGAATTTTTATTCTCCCTAGGCAGCTAAAGCCAAGTTTGGCTTTGCTCCTCTTAACTAACATCATTGTCTGAAAACCAATCGTTGCTGAATTCTTCTTCTCCTCGGTCTCCTCGCTGACAGCACTTCTCTTAATTCAGGATAGAACCTACGCCCTGTAATGGCAAGTGATTTCTACTGCTTGCTCGGTGTTCAGAATGATGTATCAATTCATACTCAGTATGCGAGTCTTAAAAGTGTCTGTGGTCTGAAAGGAGATGATTGAGCTGTTATATTTAAGCTATCTGGATAATCCTGCGACTCTGAGGCAGGAATTGCAGTCTTCACCCGAACAACTTTAGAGCAATCTATCCGATTTTTTCTGCCCTTTTTTCCCGCTCGGCGCTTCTTAATTCTCCCTTAACTTATCACTAATTCTTTCCACCATCCATTGAGCGCCACTGCGACCGCGATGCAAATCACCTTCGGATAAAAAATCAAGATTTTTAAGGCCTTCATCATTTTTTTTTCCAGTCAAAAAATACGTAGTCATTTCACCTTTGCCTTTGATTTGAATCGTCCCGCGCTTCTGCAAGATAAATTTATCCTTTAAAAGCTGGTAGGTGGCATCGCTGACTTGAATCCGACCCGCTAATCCGTGAGATTCCATCCGAGAAGCTAAATTAACTGTATCGCCCCATAGATCGTAAATAAACTTTTTTAAGCCAATAACGCCAGCTACAACGGGACCGCTATGGATACCAATGCGGATACTGAAAGCTTTATTATTTTTAGCGTTAAATTCGGCAATGGCTGTTTGCATATCAAGAGCCATTTGAGCGATCGCCTCTGCATGGTCAGCTTTGGGAGTGGGTAGCCCCCCTACGACCATATAAGCGTCGCCAATGGTTTTGATCTTTTCTAAAGCGTGCTGTTCGCTGAGGCGATCGAAGGCAGAGAAAATTTGGTTGAGCAAGTCTACTAAGGCAATGGGACTCATGGAGGCGGATAGAGTAGTAAACCCGACGATATCGGCAAACAAAACGGTAGCGTTGGCAAAGTCTTCTGCAATGGTATGCTGCTCTTGTTTGAGGCGGTCTGCGATCGGCTCTGGCAGAATATTTAGAAGTAAGCGGTCGGATTTTTCTTGTTCCCAGCGCAATGCTTTTTCAGCCTTCAGGCGTTCTGTGATATCTCGAAAAATAGCGCGAGTCCCAACTGGTTTGCCACCCACCCATTTACAATTAACGCTGCCTTCTACGGAAATTTTTTGACCTTGTTTTGTAATAAACTCTGCTTGGACTCGATCGATTTGTTCACCGGACAACACTCGTCTTAATATCTCTATTCCTTGGGCTTTAGAATCGGGGTGGAGGATGTCAAAGACTGTCAGATTTGTAATTTCTACTTCGCTATACCCCAGGGTGTCTCGCCAAGCTCGATTCACATAGGCGAAATGACCGTCTGCTGTAACGCTTTGAATTAAATCGCTGGCATTTTCAAATAAGTCTCGCAATCGTTCTTCACTTTCTCGTAATGCTTCCTCAGCTTGTTTACGTTTAATAAATTGACCAATTTGGCTACCAATCGAAATCATGGTTTGCAGCAAGTCTTCATCTGGCTGCTGTGGGAAGCGACTCAGGAAGGTAATCACCCCTAGCACCGGTCTGGTTTGAAGCGATTCTTCATAGTCGCCTAGGATGGGAAAGCCAAAGGCGCCATGAAAGTCGAAAGCTGCTGTTTGCTGGGTGAGGAAGCTTTCGGCTTCGGTGAGGAGATCGGCGATCCATCGGCAGGAACTACTGGCCCAAATTTGACCGGGTAAGCCTTCTCCGGGTGCTAAGGTGATGCTTTGGTGGGCAGTTTTTAACTCTGGAAGGGTGAGGGAGGGTTGGACCCAACTGGCGACACAGCGTAGTAGAGGGCGATCGCCAGTGGGTTGTTTGTGTTGGTTTTTGGAGAGTAAGCGATCGTCTTCTTCGGGCATCCAAACTTCACCCACATCCCATCCTAAGCTTTCACAGAGGACTGGTAGCAGTTCTTCGAGGGCTTGTTGCTGGGTCATGGATTCTGATAGCACGAAAGTGGTGGCGTGCTGAGCTAACTCTCGCTGTTGGGTACGCTGTTGAGCGGTGATGTCTCGACCGATATACACTAAGTCTTGGGCAGAAGAAGTTTGGTTGAGGGTGCGATCGCTTTCCGCCTGAATGGTTGAGCAAGAAAAGGCAACGGTCAACTTTTGTCCGATTTTGCTCCGACAAGTCACTTGTGCCTGCTCTTGAGTAAATAAGGAGGGTTCGCTGAGTTGGTGCAGGAACTTTTCATCAACGATAATCTTTGCGATTGATTGACCCATTAATTCTGCTTCGCTGTAGCCAAATAAAGTTTGAGCTGTTTGATTGACTTTTTTTATTTTTCCAGAGGCAGATGTAACTAATAAGACTTCTGCCATAGAGCTGATAATTTTCTCAATATAATTTTTGGCATTTGCTAAGGCACTCAGTAACAAACTTTGTTCATTGGTTGCCTGTACCAAAGTCTGTTCTAAGGCCATCCGGTCTGTGACATCTTCTAAAAAGATAATCAAGTGGGTGTTCTGGTCTTCCTCTTCCTTAAAATCTAGAATGTATAGGTCGAAATATAAGCGTTGATTATTCTCTAAAACCCGTGTAATGGCTTTGAACTCGAAGCTGGGCAGCCTGCCTTCACAGATGTCGAGCAAAAGTTCTTCCGTTCCAAATAGTTCGGGAAAGGCAAGGCGGACATCATTTCCTAATCGCACCTCATCGGGACATTCAGCAAATCTTAGAGCTTGGGGGGATGCCTCCCGGATTAGCAATTCGCGATCGACTGCTAAATATTCTAGGTGGTGGGGAGCTAAAAGTTTCTTAAAAAAATTTTTCATGGGCGTTCAGAATTGAGTGAAAGCCCCTGTTCAACTGATCGTACCAGATGATAGGGCAAGGACATTCTTCGTTAAAGGAATTGTGACTGTAAAAGTTGTACCAACTCCTACCTCACTGGTAAAGTCAATGTTTCCTCCATGCAGATCGACTGACTGTTTGACAATCGCTAATCCTAATCCCGTGCCAGGAATTTTACCAACATTACTCGCTCGATAAAATGCTTCAAATAATTGTTGTTGATCTTTTAAAGGAATTCCCATTCCTTCATCGCGAATTTTGAAAATCACCTCTCGTTCATGACAAATGAGTTCCAAATATATCGTGCTACCTTGGGGAGAATATTTAATTGCATTTAACAGCAAATTACTGAGAATTTGCCGTAATAATTTTGAGTCAATTTGAAACAGTTCTTCGTCCTTTACACCTCCATTTTTTGAAGTTGGCGATTCTGAGTAATCAAATTGAATCTGATGCTTACTTCCTGAACCGAGTTTAATTTCATCAACTAAATCCAAGCAGAATTTTTCTAAATCTAGGGGAACTGGGTTAAAGTCGAGTTGACCGGCTTCGGCGCAACCAATAAACCGCAGCTCGTTTAACAGTTCAATCATGTGTCTCGCTGCGGTTTGGATATGTTGTAGGTATTGGCGGTTTTCCTCATCAGTGATATGATTTCCATACTGTTTGAGCAGAGCTGCGGAAAATAAAACGGTATTAATTGGGCTACTGAATTCGTGGGAAACCATTGAGAAAAAGCGAGACTTTAATTGTCTCATTTCTTTCTCTTTAGCAAGGGCAGTGCGAATTTCTGTTTCTTCGAGTTTGCGAGCGGTTACGTTGCGACCAATATACACGAAATTATAGAGTCCTTCTATGTCTGTTTGAATGGCAGAACAGGAAAAATCTACAACAATTTCTTCGCCTTTTTTGGTGCGACAGCGCACTTCTATTTCTTGTAAAGGTTCCCCTTGATATAAAAGAGGTACTTGGCGACTTTGCTGCAATAATTCTCCATCCAGAACAATTAAGGAAAGAGGTTGGTTAATGAATTCTAATTCGCTATAACCAAATAAAAGTTGAGCCGCCCGGTTGACGGTTTTTATCGTTCCTGAGGCGGTTGTTACTAATAAAGCGTCGGCAATGGAGGTAATAATTTTATCGATATAATCTTTAGAAGCTGCTAAGGCGCTTAATAAGAGATTTGCTTCATTCGCTCTGTGAAGCAAATTTTGTCTCATCACCATCTTTTCTGTGACATCTTCAAATAAGACGAGCAACTCCTGTGCTAAAGTGGTTTCATCTTGGTAGTCGTAAACATAGAGATCGATGTAGAGAGGAGAACTGGTTTCTGAACCACGAGCAATTCCTTTGATCTCGAAATTGGAGCGCTGTTGATGAAGCACGGCCTGTAAAACTTCTTCCACACCGATGAATTCAGGGAAACCGAGACGAATATCCTTCCCTAGGGCCACTTTGCGGGGGCGATCGGCAAACCGCCTTAATCCCAGGGAAGCCTCAACGATGATCAGGTTTTCATTGAGGATTACATACTCGGTTTGTCGGGGAGTGAGGAGTTTTTTCAGCAGGTGATTCATGGCGACTCTACCATTCGGTAAGCTAATTTATAGAAGATTTCATCCACATCTTTACCTGTCTTCGCAGAAGTTGTATAGATAGCCACGATTTGTTCGGGTTTTTCTAAAGGCACCAGTTCCCTGAGTTTGGCTAATTTTTCCTCTTCAACCAAGTCTGATTTATTCAAAGCGATAATGATCCAACCTTTGGGGTTAATGGAGGAAAAAAGCTGAATGTGTTCAGAGATGCGTTCAATGGTTTCGATGCGACTCACATCAGCCACGACTAAAGCACCGCTGGAACCCTGGAGGTAAGAAGGAGCAATCGCTTTAAATTTGGTATGCCCTTCTAAATCCCAGATTAGAAGCTGGAGCGCGAGTTTTTCTTGCTGCTTGACACCTTCTAATTCAACACTCTTTCGAGAAATTTTCACCCCTACTGTAGATAGATATTGATCGCTGAACTGTCGATCGACAAAGCGACGAATCAGGCTGGTTTTACCAACGCCAAAATCGCCGACCATACACATTTTTTTAGAAATTGTTGACATTTTATTTTTTCTTGATGCCCTGCGCGATTGGTTCAAAGATTACACATCGGCTCAGCAGTAGCGGTTGCGGAGATTCGATATCATCCGGAGGATTGGGAATTGCCACTACTTGCAGTCGCTTGGGATCAACGCCTCGCTGAACAAGAGCGTCTCGCACCGCTTCCGATCGCTGCTGTGCCAATTGTTGATTTCTAGTAGAGCTACCACTGCGATCGCTGTGACCCTTAATCTTTAGGTGTTTTTGAGGATATTGCTTCAAAAACTCTCGAATGTTATCAATGAGCTCTCCATAGGCGGGATTTAAGGTTGCGGAACCCCCATCAAAGTAGATGCGAGTGGTAATAGTGAGGGGATTTAATTTTACCGTACTAATGACAGATTGAACCCCAGGAATTTGCTTAAATGACTGGGCAATCTTCTTGGCATCTGCCATCTGCATCACAGTTCCCTCAACCGTAACTCTTTGCTCATCATAACGAGCAGAAATCGCCACGCCCTCCATCCGATTGAGGATCGTTGCCACCCGTTGCACTTCTGACGCCGTTAAGACGGGATCGGGAGGTGCATGGACGGCGATGATTTGATTGTGTAACTGCATGGTCGGTGCAGTGAAGCTGGCAATTTTTTCAGCTTTCTTACGTAAATTTTGATTGGGTAAGCGTCCTGCGAGAATCAACTCATTATCTTGAACATCGACAGTAAGACGATAAACCGATAACTCGGGGGCTGAAGCTAAAGCTGTTGCTACGTTTGCTGCGGTGAGGCGTTCGAGATAGCGATGATATTGATAAATTCCCCAAGGAATGCTAATCGCACTGAGAACGACCGCGATTAACCCAGTGAGAGCCAGTGGAAATTTATCTTCTTTCTCCTCTGCTGGCGGTTTAATTAAATTTTCAACCAGAGATAACACTCGTTCCGGAATGATCGAAGTATCACCGTCAAATCTCTCAATGGGTTTTCCGTATTTGAGAATGATTGTACTGAGAGTTTCCCTAATTTTAGCAATAAATTCTTTGGGTGGTTCTCCTTTAATAATGACGGCTAAGTAACAGTATCCTGCCACTTCTAGAATAATTTTGGAATCGCCATATTCAATTTCATTTAGTTCGGAAATTTCTCCTGGCTGCACAATACAGTCATTAACAAAACTGCGAATTGCAGTCAGCATTCCTGCAACCATTTCTGCCTCAACTTCCTGGTGATCTTTGCTTTGAACTGAGGCAATCACTAAACCAGAAGCTTTGTGAATTAAAAAAGCTGCTTGGATCGTAAACGGAATGGATTCTTTCAGGATCAGTTCGGCTTCCGAGACTCCCTGAACTTTGGCGCGGATTTTGCGTTGGACGCCTTCAATACTGAAAGCATTGGCGACTTTTTCATTAATGGTCCGAATGGCTTCAGCCATGTATTTGGCAATGGTATTGCCAATGACGGGATAAAGGGCATCTACCATCGCGTCTCGCTCAATTTCGATCTGAGCTTTAATGGCTCTGCCCATTTCCGGGGCGATCGCCTCTGCGATCGATTCTTGATCCAGGCGGATCTGCTCTTGGATAGCGACGGCAATTTCCGGCGCGATCGCTTTTGCCACAGTTGCCGGCGAATTTTCGATTTGTTTAGAAATCGCTTCCGGAAGCAATTCTGCGATCGCGCCGCTCATCGCTTCCTTATCTTCCCTCGTTTTTGCCAGGATCACCTCATCAATGATCGGAACGATGACTCTCACGATATCCTGCTTCGATTCGCTCACTTTAATACTCAAAATTTCCGCGATCGAAGGTAGCATGAGCTTAATCAGCTCATCGGGGTCATAAATTTGGTGTTCAAGGTTGCCTAATTTGCGGTCAATGGACTCTAGAAGCTTCCGCACTCCCGGTAAATCGTTTTCTTTCAGGAGATTTTTGACGCTCTCCAACTCCGACATTTTTGAGCCGAAAATTAAATTCTGCAACTTATCAAGGGGATGTTCCCCCTCTTCTGAATCTACAGGCTCTACAGGGTCAACGACTGGCGTGGCATTGACCGTGATTGGTTCTGCCACAGGCTGCGGTTCTGAGGACGGGCGAACTTTGGCAGTTGCAGGAGTTTCGATTGCCTCTACAGGACTAACCACCACTACTTCTTTCCGTTCCGCAGGCTGCGATCGCCACTGAGGAGGCTCTGCAACGGTTGCCCTCTCCTCCGCTGGCTCTTTTGCCACAGGAGATGAGCACTGAGCGGGATCGGTGGCAAGAATGGTTTCGGATTGAGCCAGCTTTTGTAAGGCATCAATTAAAGCCAGGGTTTTCTCTGCATCAGCTTCTGAGGCTGACAACGTCGCTGGAGAGGGTTCCACAGTTGCTGAAAGGGAAGCTCTCTGGCTGGGGAGACTCTCCAACACCTCCTCAGTAGCAGCTTGCTCAGGAATGGGAGTTTGTTGCTGGGAAAGCGCGAGTAATTCTTGGCTGGGGGACAGCACCGGTATCGGCTGTCCTCCCGAGCGATCGCCCGCAGGAATTCGACACTCAGAGACCGGATACCCCTGCATCGTGGGACCGGATGGTCGTTCCGGTGGAACTAGCAAACTAGTCACTCTCTCCACCCTCTCTGGTTCATCCTCAGTCGGTGGTTGCTTCGGTGACGAGGTTGCCTGCTGAGTCTGGCTCAGAATGTTGAGTTCATTCAAGAGATTCAGCAGTGGTTCCAGCGGAGTTGAGGACTCCACCCGCTCCTCAGTCGATTCAGAATTGGCACCCTTTGGCTGAGTTTGCTCAGCCAGATCTTCTGGCGAGAAATTCATGCGTTTTACCCGTTAAGTTAGCGGTCTGGTAAAAAGAATTCGGTTCTACTATCAGCAACTTCTTTGAGTTGGGGGACAAATTCCGTTCCTTTAAGCCTCATGCCCAGTTCAAATAGGATTTCTGCCATATCGTCTCTGGAAACTTTGACTTCTCGGAGCATCGAAAAGCGCCGATCGAGTTCTTCAAAAACTTGAGCTTTGAGTTGGCGAGTTTCCTCTTGCAGCTTATCTCGGGTCGCTGAGAGGTCATCGCGGAGGGCGCTGGTTTTGCTATCGATGGTTTCATCAAGGCTTTCAAAGCTGCTTGAAAATTTGCGATTAACCCGGTCGAGCTGCTGTCGCAGGTCAGCAACTTCTTCTTGAGAATTAGTGCTGATTGATTTAAGCTTCTTTTCGATGGAATCAACTGCGATTCGCAATTCTGTAGACAGCACAGTTTTAACTTGTTCGACGCGAGTTTGCAGATCTTGCTGCAACATTGACAGACCAGACTCGATCTTGTCAAAGCGGGTGTCATATTCTCTCAACTGCGCCCCAAAAATGATGTCGCGAATTTGGTCTATGTTTCCTAGCCGTTCGCGCATTTCTTCTTTGGTGATTTCTGCCATGCTGAATACCTCTGGTTTCGTAAAGTTATTGGCTGTGAGGAGAAAAAGTCATTTTACGCTTTAACCGTTTCTTGGCTCAAGGAGCAGACTTTCCTGACCTGCCACAGGATTTCGCGGTGAATTGAGGGAAAATTGCATCTCTATCCTACCTGAATTCTACGGTGTCAGCTTGCCTTGAGAAGCTGGAGCCCGGGTGGGTAACCCGTCCCAGCACTAGGGGATTGCATCTGAAACCTAGTATAAGTGGAGGTCGCTGCGCTTCCTACGGTTGGGTAGGTGCCATCGCTAGGGACCTGACCAAGCTATGGCACTGAATCTGTCTGGGTCCAGAGGCATGTTGCTTTCCCCCATACTAAGTGATGAGATTGAATCGTAAATTGTTGATTCTCTGTTGTATAATGTATAGGGCCAAGGCTTTGTTAACGGAAATTTTTTAATTAAGAATCGCTAAAAAATGCAAGGAGCTGTTCTCGGAGCCAGCAGAGATTCTCTCAGTATTCCAGGTCATAGAGCTAAAGGGTAAGAGCTGCTCAACAGACAGGTAAAATAAATTTAATAGTCGCTCCCTAAGCTTTTGTCGTCTATGACCACTGCTGCACGAGTTCAAACTCAGTACGAAGCCATTATCGGTCTGGAAACCCACTGCCAGCTCAGTACCAAAACCAAGATTTTCTCTAGTTCCTCAACAGCTTTTGGGGCTACTCCGAATACCAATATCGACCCGATCTGTATGGGAATGCCGGGGGTATTGCCTGTCTTGAATCAGAAGGTGTTGGAGTATGCGGTCAAAGCAGGGCTAGCGCTCAATTGCAACATTGCACCCTACAGCAAGTTCGATCGCAAGCAATATTTTTATCCAGATTTGCCCAAGAATTACCAAATTTCTCAATACGACTTGCCGATCGCAACCAACGGCTGCTTGGAGATCGAACTGGTGGACGAAGCGGGTCATGCCACTCGGAAAACCATTGGCATTACTCGCCTGCATATGGAGGAGGATGCCGGAAAGTTGGTCCATGGGGGTAGCGATCGCCTCTCTGGTTCCACCTATTCAATGGTGGATTATAACCGCGCTGGCATTCCCTTAGTAGAAATTGTCTCGGAACCAGATATTCGTTCCGGTGTGGAAGCGGCAGAATATGCCCAAGAATTGCGCCGCATCCTGCGTTACCTCGGTGTTAGCGATGGCAATATGCAAGAAGGGTCGCTCCGATGCGATGTCAACATCTCAGTGCGACCGGTGGGACAGCAGGAATTCGGCACCAAAGTCGAGATTAAGAACATGAACTCCTTCAGTGCCATCCAGCGAGCGATCGACTTTGAAATTGAGCGGCAAATCGCAGCGTTGGAAGCAGGAGAACGGCTGATCCAAGAAACCCGGCTGTGGGAAGAAGGCAGTCAGCGCACGATCAGCATGAGGAGTAAAGAAGGATCGAGCGATTACCGCTACTTCCCAGAACCGGACATTCCGCCGATCGAGGTATCGCCTCAGCAGTTGGAAGAGTGGCGGCTGCAATTGCCGGAATTACCCGCACAAAAGCGACACCGCTATGAAAGTGAACTGGGTTTGTCTGCCTATGATGCGCGGGTGTTAACGGATGAGCGCGGTATTGCGGAGTATTTTGAAGCGGCGATCGCAGCGGGAGCAACTCCCAAGCAAGCAGCTAACTGGGTCATGGGGGACATCACCGCCTACTTGAAGAACGAGAAAGTCAAAATTGCTGAGATTGCTCTCAAGCCGGACGGATTGGCAGAACTCATTGCTTTGATTGAAGCCGGTACCATTAGTGGCAAAATCGCCAAGGACATTTTGCCAGAGTTATTGATCCAGGGTGGCTCGCCCAAACAAGTGGTCGAGGCTAAGGGTTTGATCCAAATCTCGGACAGTGGCGCTCTGGAAGCGATCGTTGATGAGGTTGTGGCGGCAAATCCCAAGGAACTTGAACAGTACCGCAGTGGCAAAACCAAGCTGTTAGGCTTTTTTGTCGGTCAGGTGATGAAGAAGACCGAAGGCCGTGCCGATCCAAAGCTGACCAATCAATTGCTGGCGAAAAAGTTGAACGCTTAGAGAGCAGAGGCTGCAAGGAACCGCAAACGCCTTCTCTGCCTGAGGTTTGACGGGTCTGTCGCAGCCTTTAGGAGCCAGGAGTGAGGAGCAGAACGCTGATTTCTGGTTCCTCTTTATCAAATCTTTAAATAAGGGGTGAGACCCCCTATTCCTTTCATGCTATATTGTGTTATGTAGATGCACCCTGATGGCAGGGAGAGTCGCTCAAGTGGCTCTCTCTTTTTTTTGCGAATTGTTATTAACTGTAAAAGCTTGCCAACCCCGTAAAATTTTTAGTCAACAGAACGGTAAAATTTGTCTCTCGACGGATAGAGGGATTGCCGCGATATGACTGAAAAAGCTGACCAGCTTCTCAAGCAGGGGATTTCACAATACCAAGCTCGTCAATTTGAGGTGGCTTTAGCATCTTGGCAAGAAGCATTAGCAATTTATCGGGAAATTCCAGATCGACGACGGGAAGGCGCGGCCTTAGGAAATTTGGGGGTTGCGTATGAGGCGCTGGGAGACTATGACCAAGCGATCCAGTGCTATGAGCAACATTTGGCGATCGCGCAGGAGATCGGCGATCGTCGGGGAGAAGGAAACGCACTCGGAAATTTAGGCAATGTTTACTATACTCTCGGAGATTTCGGACGCGCCATTGAGCACCAGCAACAACGGTTAGCGATCGCGCAAACCATCCAAGATCGGCGATCGGAAGAGCAAGTATTAGGTAATTTAGGGTTAGCTTACGGCGCGCGAGGAGACTGGCAACAGTCAATTGAGTGCTATCAACAGCAGTTAGCGATCGCACTCGCCGGCAACGATCCCCGTGTAGAAGGAAAAGCACTAACGAACTTAAGGCTAGCTTACAAGGATTTGGGAGAAGAAGCCAAGGTTAATGAATATCGTCAGCAGCAAGTGGCGATCGCGCGACAACTATTTTTAGCAGAAAAAAGTAATGACTTCCTACAAGTTGCTGAAATGGTTGGTTTAAATCCGGTTGAGGATTTTGCCGGAGCCGATTTAAGCGGAATTGACTTGCACTATACTGATTTGAGCGGAGCGAATTTACGAGGTGCCAATCTCAGTGGGGTTGATTTAACCCTTGCCGACCTCAGTGGAGCAAGTCTCAGTGGCGCGAACTTATCGGACGCGAATTTGTGCAATGCCAACTTGCGGGATGCTGAACTGATAGGTGCAAATCTTAGCGGTGCAGATTTGCGAACCAAATTGCCACGGGCCAACTTAGAAGTTGCTAATTTAGAGGGTACAAATTTAAGTAGTGCTTATTTATCGGCAGCTAACTTAAAGGGTGCCAATTTAGAAGGAGCTGACTTAAAAAATGCTGACTTAAGTTGTGTAAATTTGAGCGATGCTAACTTGAGCGGTGCTGATTTAAGCCGCACTGATTTGAGAGAAGCAGTGGTAGAAAATGCTAAATTTTTAGGGTGTTTAGGACTTTCGGAAATCGTGAAAGAGGAACTGCTGAAACGGGGAGCGATTTTTGAGTAAGGTTGTTCGTGGATTCGTTCTGAGTCGTCAAGTTACTTTCTACGAACTCCTCATTTCCGATTTCATTCAATTGCCATAATTTTGGTAGAGGCTCTTTCCCTACCTAATAGTTTCCAGTCTCAGTTCCTAGTAAACCAGTCTCAATCTTATTCCCTTTCCCCTTATTCCCCCTTTCCCCCTTATTCCCTTATTCCCTTTCCCCCTTATTCCCTTTCCCCCTTTCCCCCTTTCCCCCTTTTCCCCTTATTCCCTTATTCCCTTTCCCC
>JBLNEP010000081.1:0-9903 GCA_050262755.1 Actinomycetota bacterium
CAGACTTGGTAAATTCGGCACTGCCACCATTGCGCTTCTTCTTGAAGTTTGGGTATTGAGCCCGCTTGTCAAAGAAATTGGTGAAAGCAGCTTGCAAATGCCTCAGTGACTGTTGAAGAGGGACACAGCTAACCTCGTTAAGAAATTGAAGTTTTTCGTCCTTCTTCCAGTCAGTGAGCATGGAAGAGGTTTCGCTGTAGCCGATTCTTTCCTGCCTTTCGTACCACCCCTGTGTTCTGGCGGCGAGGGCGCGGTTGTAGACAAGACGTACACATCCCAGAGTTCGCCTCAAGAGCGACTCCTGCTCGGATGTGGGATAGAATCGATAGCTAAACGATTTTTCCATCTTCACATTCTAATGGCTAGGATGTGAAGATGGAAAGCCGTCCTTAAGGACGGGGTTTCAGACCCATTAATTTCGATGAAAGGGGATTGCCATTAAAGGCAAGAGAGCGAATAACAACCAAGCCCAAAACCATTGATTCATCTTCGGTTGAGATTTTGACTCGGACAAAAGAGCTTCGATTCTCTCCTCTAGCCGACTGCGTAACTCCACAGCACCGACCATAGAGAGACTATCTGAAAAATTGACTCCTGAGCTAGCAACTAACAGCAAAGCTTCAGCCAATAACAGAGAATCGACTTGGAGAGCAGCTTTGGCATCGGCCCGCAATTCCCGCAACACTAATAACTCTTCCCACAAAGCTTTTGTATTGGGCAACCAAGCAGTTAACTGTCGCAGCCATCCCAACCAAAAAAACCAGAAGGTATCGCGATAATCATAGTGGGCTTGCTCGTGAGCTAATACCGCTTCTAGGTGAGCGGTTTTAAAGGTTTTTAACAATTCAGAACTCATAAAAAATTCTGGACGCCAAAAGCCAATCACCGCAGAAAATAAACCAGGAACATTGAGGATATAAACTGATTTACCAGTAAGTTCCTGGCAGGGATAGGTGCGAATTTTTTTGACAACGTAATGGCCTTCTAAGGTGAGTTTTAGACAGAGAGTGATGGCGTTTGCTAAAAATGATCCTGCTAGTAAATAACTCAACCATCCATCCCAAAACCCTACCATTTGACCATCACTTCCCATACAAAAAACTGCAACCGCAGCCGTGATTAACAGTAAGGGGGGTAAGAGGAAAAATAAGAGCGACCGCTGCCAGCGTTGGGCCCAATTCCCATTAGGTTTTAACCATCGGCTCCTCAGATACCAAGCCAATGCCACGGTTGTTAAGATGAGAATGAGGTGCATTATTTCTGCTCCTCCCTCGCTTGACGAACTGCTTGGATGCGTTGGGTAATTGCTTCTAACTGTTCCACACTTGCTTCGTCGAGACTATCGGCAAAAGCTGCGACAATATCAGGGTTGCCGAGTGCTAGAAATTGCTGCAAACGATTATAAACAAATAAAGCTTGAGCTTCTTGGCGAGAAACTAAAGGTCGCCAAGAAAATGACCGCCCCGTTTTATCACAAACCAGCCAACCTTTCTCGGTCAAGCGACGCAGTACCGTGGTGACGGAAGCATAAGCTAATTCCCGGTCAGGGTCCGCTAAAATGCGGTCGTGAATTTCCTTAACGGTAGCAGAGCCAAACTCCCACACCAGATTCAAAATTTCTGCTTCCAAAGGGCCAAGGGAGAGTTGTTTAGGGCGGTCATGGGGCAAATGGGTCATGGCCTTATTTCTTCACTCTTCTGGCGTCGATTGTAGCATTTTTTTAATCGGCGCTCTCTAAAAGTTTGCGGAAAAAAAGCTCGCTAGCTAAGAGTTATTGTCAGGAAATACTAATTAAAATCCCACGAGTTTCGCACCTTGATAAAAGATTAAACTTGCCATCCAAGCTAAACCCACGGACCAGGCCACAGAAAGCAACGTAAATTTTAAGCTTTTTGATTCGCTTTTCAAGACGGCAATGGTAGATAGACAAGGCGTGTAAAGCAAAGTAAAGAGCATAAAACTATAAGCTTGCACCCAGCTTACTTGATGAGCGATCGCTCCCATTAAATCTGCATCCTCAGACTTGCCATAAATGACTGCCAAACCTCCTAAAACAATTTCCTTGGCAACAAAGCCAAAAATGAGCGCCACTGCTAATTGAGGATTAATTCCAATCGGTGCTAATATCGGCTGCATCCACTGACCGAGCATTCCTGAAAAAGTTTGAGGACTCGCAGGTGCAGCACCCACGGGTAAATTGTTTAGAACCCAAATCGCCACCACTCCGAAGATAATAAACTTCGTTGACCATTTTAAAAAGTGGCGAACTTCATACCAAGCTCGCAGTAGCATTTGCTTGACTGTCGGAAAGCGGTAGGGTGGCAATTCCAACACAAATGGCTCTTGATTGGGATACTTACCTTTAAATAAAGCTGCTGTTACGACCGCTGCCACAAAGCTGAGTAAATACAAGCTAAACAAGACTACAGGAGCAGTGCGAGCCGTAAATAAAGCAGTCGTCATAAAGATAAAGACATTCAGCCTCGCCGAACAGAGGGAAAAGGGAATGACGAGCATGGAAAGCATCCGCAAACCAGGCGATCGCATCACCCGCGTTCCCAAAATCGCAGGGACATTGCAGCCAAAACCCATCAGCGACATCACGAAAGAACGGCCATCTAATCCTAGCTTTTCCATGAAAGCATCCATTAAAAAAGCCGATCGCGATAAATAGCCGCTGTCTTCCACGACCGCCATCATCAAAAAGAATAAAACCAGAACGGGAATAAAGGCCACAACCGTCGTGAGTCCGGTATAAAGACCATCAAGCAGACACCCTTTTAATAACGGTGGCGCTCCCGCCAGCAGCGGTTCTAACGCGACTTGTCGCAACCAGTCGAAGCCATTATTCATTAAATCCTGCAAAGGCGTTCCCAGAGCATAAACAGCCTGGAACACCAAAAATATAGCCCCAAAAAAAATAGGCAACCCTAAGACCGGGTGTAGTAGGATGCCATCGAGTTTTGTTGTCCAGTTTTCCTTGGCGCGTGACGGAATTTTCACCGCCATCTGTAAGACCTGACTAATTTCTGAAGCCATGAAGCGGTCGCTCGCTAAATGCTCCTCGATCGCCTTCGCAAAAACTGCTTTCTCCTGTCGCTCTAAACTCTCAGCAATGGTCTGCAAAGCTAAGTCATAACCCTGACCGTATTTAGCACTGAGGGAAATCACGGGCATTCCTAAACAATGTGACAGCTTGCGAGCATCCACTTCTACTCCAAACTGTGGCGCTTCATCAGCCATATTCAGCAGCAGCAACGCGGGGACCTCTAAATGTTTAATCTGTAAAGCTAGACTGAGCTGACGGTCAATTTGAGTGGTATTTAGAATAATGACTACTAAATGAATCGGCGTAGTTTCAAGAAACTTTCGCACCACTTGCTCATCAAACGAAAATCCCCGCAAGTCATAGATGCCTGGCAAGTCCACAAATTCTGCTGATGCTTCGCCCAATTTGACTTTTGCTGACATCAAATCTACTGTAATTCCCGGCCAGTTGCCAATACTGGCATTAGCGCCCGTGATGCGGTTAAAAAAGGTAGATTTGCCTGTATTCGGCATCCCCAAAACTGCAACCTGTTTCATCATCAATTCCTTGTCGTTACGTCGATCAGGTAAACTTCCGACGCTTCGCGACGACGTAGCATCACTTCTGTCGTCCCGATGCGGACATGCAACGGTCCTGAGAACCACCCGCGACGGATCATTTCTATTTGCCTGTTTTTATGAAAACCCAATGCTCGGAGGCGATGCTGCAATTTTTTCTCAGCTTGTAACTCTAAGATCGTGGCAGTTTGACCCGGTAAGAGCTGACCTAGATGGATTTTGGGCATGATCGCACTGTTTAGTTAATAGAAAAAATTCTTACGAATTGAGAAGTATGTAAATTATAGCAGAAGAGTGATTTTTAAGCGATAGTGGAAATATCGCTGCCAAACTCAGCGCTAGTAAATTTCAGAGGACGTAAATTGAGGAGTGAATCAGGCGAGTAGCAAAATTTTACTGAGGTAAAATTTTGCGGTTTTTACTGAAATTAGGATTGCTCATATCCGTTTAAATACTGACAATACATAGCATTATTTTGCTCAAAATTTTGTTTCTATTGATACAGTTTATTAAAGAAATAACCCTCGTTCTCCCCTACCAGTTCGATGCCTTGGGGAGATGACGAGAGATTTTAGAATCTGTGCGGAGTAACTCAAAAACCAAATTACCGAACAGTAACAGTATAACTGACTTGGAAGGGGGGAAAATTCGTTCCTGTTTTCGGTTTACCAGTCAGTTCTAATTCATAACTTCCAGCTTTGGGAAAGACAAGGGTCGCGCCAGGGATGCCTTGATAGTGCTCTGCGGATACGGCGGCTAAAGCTGGCTGCATTAAAGGTTTGTCGTTTTTGCTTCGGGGTTTTAAATAAACGGCTAATTGGCAATTACACTGCTCTAAAGGAATGATTTCCCCGCCTCGACGAGTGAGAGCAAACCACACACGAGATTCTTGTCCGGCGCGGGGGTTGTGATTGGGTTCTAAGTGAAAGGTAGCGGCTACTCCTCCAGAAACTTCTACTTGATGAGCAAAAACAGCTTTAGGAGTCAAGCCGATCGGTAGCGCCACTCCTAGATCTACCAATAATCCTAAAAACAGTAATAAGCTGAGGGATTTACTTGGGTTGACTTGGGGAAACATAGAATTTTTCTAGAGACAAAAGTGACCAAAAGTAGCGTGTTCTCACCAGTAAGACAGCCAGCAGGATGGCTGCTAACAAAGCCGTCAGCAGTTTATTTTGTAGTGTCCATTCAAAGCCACCGAGATAGTGAGAACCGATCAGTATCGCGTGAAGACTAGCCATCAGTAAGGCGGGGACAGTCAGTAGGTGCAACCACCGCCACCGCTTCCCTAAATAATGTTGAATGCGATCGCGACTTGTGATGGCAGCCGGCATCATCAGCAGTAGGGCCATCATCCCCGTAACCATCCCCACTTGATGCTGGGGTAGCAAGAACCATAAAGCACTTAAATTCCAGTGCAGCGAGTGATCCATCAGATGAGCCGTATGAGCAACTGCCAGCACAAACGCTCCCACTCCCAAGGCGCGACGGTAGCACAACAGCGGTGGCCACAACTTGCTGACCGGGCGGGCAATCAGTGCTAAAATTAGGCACAACAAGGCTAAGTGACCAGTCCCATCCACCATTGCATCCGTCCGCAACAGCGTCAGCAGACCGATCGCGATGGTTACCCATCCCCCCATCCGAAACAGTTGGCTGCGTCGATCGGCACTGAGTTTACCTGCAAATACTCCCACCCCCAACATCGCTGGGAACGTACCCAGTCCGAAGGCAAACATCGTAGCAGCACCGAAAACTGGGTTACCTGTCTCCGCGGCTTTAATTTGCGCTGCGTAGAGAAAACCGCAGGGAACTAACCCCCAAAGTAACCCTAAAGTCGCAGGCATCCAGAAGCTGTTTTGCTGGGAAACCTTCACCATTGCTACTTCTAGCCGTTGGTGAGAAACAGGGTGTAGCCAAGGCAGACGTGGCAGCAAGTTCGGTTTAATTTGTGCCAGTCCAAACCAAATCAACATTAAGCCGGTGATAATTGCGACCGCTCTCCGCAGTTCGCTTTCCCAGCCGGTTAATTGTCCGCTTATTAGCAACAGTGAACTCAGTCCACCCACCATTGCACCCGCGATCGCGTAAGCAGTAATTCTCCCTAAATTCAGCAACAGGTGAAAGCTGAGATGTCTAGCTTTTGGGTTCCCTGTCGTTTGGGAGAGAGAGAAAGCAACAGCCAAGGGGCCACACATCCCTGCACAGTGACCGAAACTGCCCAGGAATCCGAGGGTACTAATCAGGATGAGGTCTAGCATTTCGCTGATTCTTTCCCACAAGTAGCTAGAGTGAGCGATTGGATCGTAACGGTTTCTCGGCTGGATGGAAAAATCCTAAAGGAAGGAAAATAATTTGTCAAAAGACAAGCTGTCAAACCACGTTGGCTCCTCCTGTTGAACAGGATTAGCCTGCTGCCATCCCTCTGGTTCTCATCAAATTTAGCGGCCGATTTCCTCAGCACCATCCCCAAATAAATTGCAGGCTCCTCAGTTCCGAACTTTCAGTCATTTAATTACAGAAATTAGAATGAGCAAGCTAACTCAGCAAGCAAAAATTAGAACAGTTCTGGGGAGATTGCCCTTACAAAAATTGCTTTTTCATCGCTCATTGACCTGAAAAATTATCAGCCTTTGATTCCTTTCAAAAAGGTGCTATAAATATAACGAAAAGCAATCTGTATCAGATTCTCAGGTTATTCGAGGATTTTATTGCTTTATTTTAAATAAATTTAAGAACAATCAAGATTTATTGAGTTCGCGCAACAATTCAGGCTTGATTTTGTAGCAAATGATTCAATATAGATATTGAGTAGAATTACTCGATCGGGAAAAATTTGGAGAGATTCGAGAGAGTTATCCTCATGGACACCTAAACTTTTGCAGGGGATGAGTCATCAATCCTTCAAATAAAGTATAAATTGAGGCAGGTCAAGTTATGAATTTCCGCAATGAAGTGGGATTAATTTCTACTGTCGATTGGGTTAGTTAGTTTGCCTGATTAGATACTTTTTGACGGTTGACTTTAATCAGGTATTTACAATCAAAATACCGACGAATCACTGTTTTTCAAAATGTTTATGAGGGTTGTTAAATAACCCAAAAATTGTAGCTTATCAGGAACGATGAGCTGGAATTAGCACGCGATAACATTAATAATTATTCTCTAAAAAAGGAGGATAAAAAATGAGATACCCACTTGTTTGTACGTTAGCGGTTTTTGCCCTCTTAGGATTATCTCAGCAAGCAAAAGCCTATAATCTTGAAGCTTGTGCGAAAGACCCAATGACTAGCACCCCTCAAGTCATTAACTTACTTCAGCCTCTTGACCAAAAAATGGTTAATTGTATCCCTAGATTGGATACAATTGCCAGTCAATGGCGAGCAAAAGCAAATCAAATTATGTCAGCCATCGGTCAGGTCAGAATTGGCAATAATGGGACCAGCCGAATTGAAAGACTTGAATACAACCTAGGTGGAAATTACATTGCTTGTGCTGTGATGACTAGAGCGGCTCACACTTGGAAAATTAAGGAGTGCGCTGTCCCAAGAATGGTTACGACTTATCGTACAGTCAAAGAATGTGCCATTCCCAGAATTGGGCAAACTGGTTGTGCAAGAAAAGTTTTGGGAGAATGTATTGCACCGACCTTTGGACAAGTCGGTTGCAATAAATGGGTGGAGACTAAAGTACCATCAGGTGTCAAACAAGATGGTTGTAACCGATGGGTGGAAACCTCTCTCAGTGCGTCAACCACCTGTACCTATGACTACACATTTAACTTGTTAACCGGTGAATCAAAACCGATCTTTAAATGTGGTCGTGGTAGTCTGGGCGAATATAAACTGGATGCCAGTGCCATTACCTCGCTTCTCCGAGGAGAAATGCCCACTTTGGGTAGCTTACTCAGCAGTATCAGTTTTACACCTCCTCTCTTTAGAGATGCGAATCGTGATGAATACCAAAAAGTTAGAAATAACATGATTTCTAGCTATCCCGGTTCAATTGTCTACTTTTCTTCTGAGTCTTTTGTGAATTGGGCCTCAGCAGAAAATCAAGGAGCAAACATAATTGTCGCGGCTCTAACGACTGGAGCTTATAGTGAAGAACTGGTTCGTCAGATGGAACAGAGGTTGAGAACAGAGCTCAGTTTCATGGGGACTTTTTTCTCTCAAACTGGCATCCAATTAAGTAGCGACCAGCTTCTCTCCATGATCAGAGGCAAGACAGCCATCCGATTTAAAACCTATAATGTTTCTGTCAGGGTGGTAAACACACCGACGATTATTCAGAAGTGTGTGATTAACAGAGGTGATTGCACTCCTGAAATTCCAGTACCCCGTTTAGGTTTTGCGATTATTGCAACACCAACTCAGTAAGTGGGTGTGAAGAACAAATCATTAGCCGAGGATACGGGCCTCTATCCTTGCCAGTAAAACACGCCTTGATTACGAGCCAGGTTTCTCACCGGACGAGGTTTCTAAAGGGGGTCGCGTGATGCCTTTTTGATCCAAGTTTTGCTCAAGTTTCAAGATAAAATCTAAGTCGGCTGGTGGCAAAGGTTGATTATCTGTTGCATGGGAGTTTAAAGCCCCCTCAACTGGTTCGAGGAAAGTAAATGCTTGGCGAAATTGGTCTGGTTGAGCTGAAATTGGCGCTTGAAAGTGGCAGGGAATTATCCGCTCAAAATCCCAACTAGCAACTCGATTTGCCCAATCAAGAGTGTTTCTGGGTGCATGGTCGAGAATGAAAATTTGCAGCAGCGGCGCGACAAAAGGACGCCCCCCTCCTCGCAATGCCTCGAAGGACTGCTGCCAGTTTGGTTGCCACCGGAACGGAAACCAACCAAAATACGCTTTTTTGGAGCGGTCAGGCGCTTTTAGGGCATCGCGGAATGCCTGCCCCATGCTCGCGGTCTCCAGGGTACTGGGTCGGAAATAGAGAGCAAACAGTGCAGTGCGCTGCCATCCCTTCCTGCGGTTAGCTTCGCTGTCAGTAATGGTTTCAAAGGCGCTGTCTCTGGCATGGAAAAGTAACGGATAGGGATCGAGTTGAGCGATCGCAGGCGGTGTTTCTGGCACCGCAACAATGGAGTCTGCCAACAGCAGCGATCGCGTTTCCTTGTGCAGAAAGGCCACCTCAACAAACGACCCCCGTCCCAAGTTAATGTCCAGAATTGCGTAGTCAAAATCCTTAGCAAAGGGTGCGAGTCCACTGTCTTGCGGGAGAATTTGAGTCCGCTGAGCGGGAAAACCGAGCCAGCTCAAGGGTAAAGAAAGCGGATAACTCCACTGAGAGGGAGCGACAAACACCTGTGCGGTTGGGAAGCGTCTGGCGAAGGGACCGACAAATACTTTGTGCTCCAAACCGGAGGCCGTTGGCAGAATAATATATTTAACATCACCATGTTGTGCCACCAATTCTTTAACCAGGCGGATGCACTCAGGAGTCGGCGCAACGGGTGCATAGATTAGGATGCCCCCTTCAGCAAGCTTAACGGCAGTCATGCGAGTAGGCACGACGGTGTAGAGGATGCCTTGTAGCTGGTCAAAAGTCCAGATTTTGCCCTGAATAATTTCTGTGCGGACTGTCCGCCGTTGGCCGTAGGGGTAGAGCGGCACGAGTGGCCACCAAGGCCATGACCAATCTTGAGGACGAACTGGTTGCTGCTGACTTTTCTGAAATGAAGCGCTCGGCTCCATAAACTCTCCCTGATGCTTTTGCCCAAACTGGATTTTAAGTTAGATTGCCCTGAGGGTTCATCCAGTTCATAATTTTAACATTGATTAATTTTTAGCGCTGATTCCGCTTGTTACCATCTGCTAGTTAAATGACTGCCTGAACTCGCGCTCGGATGGGAATTTGAATCACAAACTCTGTTCCCACTCCCGGTGTTGAAAAACACTCTAACTTTCCCCCATGTTTCTCAGTGATAATTTGGTAACTGATCGACATTCCCAGACCTGTTCCTTTCCCGACCGGCTTGGTTGTGAAGAATGGGTTGAAAATTTTTTTTTGAATTTGTTCGGGAATGCCGGGTCCGTTATCAGCGATCGTAATTTTGACCCACTGGGAATCAACAACAGAGGTGCAAATTGTAATCTGGCAAAGGCTATCTTTCTTTTCCTGATAGATTGGCTGCTGCGTATAAAGTTCTTCTAATCTATGGCTAGCAGACTGTAAAGCGCAGCTTTGAATCTTTTCTTCTAAAGCATCAATTGCATTCGCCAAAATATTCATCAATACCTGATTAAGCTGTCCGCCATAGCATTCTACTGGGGGTAAGTTGCCATAGTT
>JBLNEP010000082.1:0-16666 GCA_050262755.1 Actinomycetota bacterium
TTTGAATCCCAGTGGCAAAAAACCTTGCTCGAGAACGGGGCCCGGAAACGCCATCGCCCTCGCGCCCTGTGCCTGAGCGAAATCCTGACGATTCTGGTAGCTTTTCACCAACAGCATTACCGAGATTTCAAGCATTACTATCTCCAGCAGACCTGTGTGTAAAGCCATCACTTCACTTGGACTTTGCTTTACCTCAATCTACTTAACCCGAACTCAGGTTACGACTAGCATTCAAAATCGCTAACAGTGCCACACCGACATCCGCAAACACAGCCTCCCACAGGGTTGCCACTCCAATCATTCCGAGTGCAATAAAGAGTGCCTTAATCGCCAGTGCCACCACAATGTTTTGCACAACAATCTGACGAGTTTTGCGGGCAACGTCGATCGCTTCTGCCACCTTAGCAGGGGCATCGGTCATTAACACCACATCCGCTGTTTCAATGGCCGCATCTGATCCTAATCCGCCCATTGCCATACCCACATCGGCTCTGGCAATCACGGGTGCATCATTAATTCCATCGCCAACGAAGGCCAGTTTTGCCTTGCCCGATCGATCGAGCAGTTTCTCAATTTCATCGACCTTTCCTTCTGGCAATAATTCAGCGACAAACGCATCTAAACCAATTTGACGAGCGACGGATTGGGCAACCACCTGGTTATCTCCCGTCAGCATCACGGTCTTTTCAACCCCCATACGTTTTAAGTCTCGAACTGCTTGAGCCGCATCTGCTTTGATCTCGTCAGCAATCAGAATGTATCCGGCGTAGCGTCCATCAACGGCTAGATGCACGACCGTACCTGCCACATCACAGGTATCACGATCGATCTTTTCTCGATGCAATAAGCGATCGTTGCCTGCAATCACCACTTGATTTTGCACAACGGCTCGAATGCCATGCCCCGCAATTTCTTCGTAGTCGGTCACTTCAGAGTCAGCGATCGGGTGAGCATAAGCCTCCCGGATTGATAGGGCAACGGGATGATTAGAGTGAGACTCGGCTTTCGCTGCCAGAGTTAACAGTTCTGATTCAGAAAATCCGTTTTTGGTAACGACCTGAGTAACTTTAAATGTACCTTTCGTTAAGGTTCCAGTTTTGTCAAACACAACGGTTTTGACCGCTGTGAGGGAATCCAAAAAGGTAGATCCTTTGACTAAAATTCCCTGCTTGGCAGCTCCTCCAATGCCACCGAAATAGCCCAGCGGAATGCTGATCACCAACCCACAGGGACAGGAGATGACCAGCAGTACCAGGGCACGATAAACCCAATCGGAACGATCCGCACCAGGAATTAGCAGGGGTGGTAACAGGGCAACGGCTAATGAGAGAAAGACAACCAAAGGGGTGTAGTAGCGGGCAAATTTAGTAATGAATTTCTCGGTGGATGCCTTTTTGCTGGACGCATTTTCAACCAAGTCAAGCACCTTGGCGATCGAGGATTCACCAAATAGTTTGGTGACTCGAATCGTCAGCACACCGGATTGGTTAATCATACCTGCGAGAATAGGATCTCCAGGCTTAACGGTGCGTGGAACCGATTCTCCGGTTAGGGCTGAGGTATCAACCTGTGAATTACCCTCCAGAATCTCTCCATCCAGCGGGACTTTCTCCCCCGGTTTCACCAAAATCAAGTCTCCCACCTTCACCGTTTCCGGCGAAACCTGTTGAACTGTACCATTCCGCTTCAGATTTGCGGTATCGGGACGCACTTCCAGGAGGGCTTTAATGGAACGGCGCGATCGCCCCACGGAGTATTCCTGAAATAGCTCTCCGACTCGAAAGAACAGCATCACGGCAACCGCTTCGGGGAGCTGATGAATCGCCAGTGCGCCTAGCGTTGCGATCGTCATTAAAAAGTTTTCATCAAAGATCTGCCCTCTGAGAATGTTACGTCCCGCTGTTTTCAACACGGTCCAACCACTCAACAGGTAGGCAGGAATAATCAGCGCAAATTCAGCCAGGTGATAAGGCGTGTTGTGTAACGGTTGTTCAAACAGAATGGCGATGGTAAAGAGGGCGGTCGCAATCAGGACAGGCGGTATCTCTTGCTTGAGATTAAATTCGCCAGAGTCATGACTATGTCCACCATCGTGTCCTTCTTCCTCGTCATGCTCATGATGAGTATGACCGTCTGCATGGCTGTGTTCTTCTGCATGAGAGTGATGATGTTCATACCCATTAAGAGCTACAGATGATTTCGGATCTCCGAGGGTGTAACCCAAAGCTTTAATTCGCTCTTGAATCGTTGCCTCACTGACCTGCTCTGGGTCATAGGTGACGGTTAACCGCCCGGTTGCCACGGTTACAGATGCCTCTGCCACCCCTCTCAATCGTTCCAGGCTACCCTCGATCTTCAGTTTGCAGCTTGTACAGTCCATGCCGCCGACCTGCATTTGCTGAGTTTTGAGCGGTGACGATTGAGTCATAGGGGTTCCAACACCAGTTGAGGAAGAACTTTTCTGAACTGTAGCATAGATCTTGAAACATCTGAAGATATGCTCAGATGTTTTAAATGTTAGAATGAGAATCATTTTCTCGATTAAACCCGGATTCCGTCTTTAACCGCTAACGCTTATGAGCAAATCATCACTGCCAAAATCACAACCCTGCCATAGTGAGGAAATGCCCAGTTGCGATACACCCCTCGTTCATCTGGAGCAGGTGCGGCAGGTTCAGTCAGAGGTGATGTCATTAGATCAGGCGCAACAGATGGCAGAGTTTTTTAGTGCATTGGCCGATCCGAGTCGGTTGCGGTTGATGTCAGCATTAGCCAGTCAAGAACTCTGTGTCTGTGATTTAGCGGCGGCGGTGAAGGTGAGTGAATCTGCGGTTTCCCATCAATTACGAATTTTGCGATCGCAACGCCTAGTGAAGTATCGCCGGGTGGGACGCAACGTTTACTACAGCTTGGCAGATAATCATGTGATGAATCTGTACCGAGAAGTGGCAGAGCATTTGAATGAATCGGATTAGAAATGCGTGATATGGCTATTCTGCGATCGCTGCTTTATTTTGTCATGGCGGGTCTGTGTGAAATCGGGGGTGGCTACTTGGTTTGGTTGTGGATACGGGAAGGCAAAAGTGGCTGGTTGGCATTAGGTGAGGCACTTTTACTGACTGCCTATGGATTTGTAGCAACACTCCAACCTGCAAACTTTGGACGAGCCTATGCCGCCTATGGCGGGATTTTCAAAAAGACGGGAAGTCGGAGACATTGATTTAATTGATTTGTGTAGTTACTCATCAGCTTAAATCAGCCTCTGCTTCCCTCCTAGCTTTCCTTTCGCCCTCCTCCCGTTTTGTCAGTCAAGCAGCTCCTACACCTCTGTTAAGAGCGAAATTTCAGCTATTTCTACCTTTTGTAGGAAATTTTCCGGGGTATGAGTAGAGGTCTCCTGAAATCAGATGATGGCTTTGACCAAGTAAGACTGGAAACGCTAGACGCTTTTTTCAGGGTCAACGACAAACTGACCTTTTCTCTTTGAGAAGAAGAAGAATTCCCTCTTTCGGTAGTCACTAAATTCTGCCTAAAGGCGTAAATTAGCCTCACCTTGCTTTTTTCCGATCAAGGCTATTTATAAATTCGCCTCAATCGCAGAATTACTATGCCCGCAAACGGTCGCTTTTCCCTGCTAATAAACTTTGTACCGCTTCTGGTTTACGGAGTAGGGCTGGTTAGCCTAGCCCACCCGATCAATTCTGAATGTTTCTTGAGTGGAGCGAGTCCAGCGGTCTTAGCCAGTAGGATGGGTGCGCTCGGTTTGTTTGGGTTGGTGTCAACAATATTGATCCTGACCCGCAAACATACTGCATCTTTACCGTCCACTGCATTCGATCAGAAGGTGAACTCATTCAGCAATTTGCTCTTAGATGCCCATCAACAACTGCAAGACAGTGAAGAACGGTTTCGTACTTCGATCGAGACGATGCTGGACTGCTTTGGCATTTACACCGCGATTCGAGATCAGCAGGGGCAAATCCTGGATTTTCGAGTCCAGTTTGTCAATCAGGCAGCCTGCCTGAACAATCAAATGAGTGCGGAGGAGCAACTGGGCAAGGGGTTGTGCGAACTGTTACCCGCTCATCGAAGCAGCGGATTATTTGACGAGTATTGCCAAGTGGTTGAAACAGGACAACCCCTTGTGAAAAATGCTCTGTTCTATGAAGACAAGTACGGGCAACGTCAACTAATTCGGGCGTTTGATATTCGGGCAGCTAAATTAGGGGATGGGTTTGTCGCCACCTGGCGAGATGTGACTGAGCGTCATCAAGTCGAGGATCAGCTACGGTGCAGTGAGGCACGTCTGCGCTCCATTTTAGAAAATATGCCCGTTATGCTGGATGCGTTTGATGCGACGGGCAATATCATCGCCTGGAACCATGAATGTGAGCGAGTGACCGGATACACCGCCCAAGAGGCGATCGGTAACATTGGCATCATGGGGCAACTGTATCCCGATGCTCAATATTGCCAGCAGCAAACCGCGCAATGGAATCAGCTGGGAGATTACTACCGCAACTGGGAATGGGATTTGACCTGTAAGGATGGTAGCGTTCGGACAATTGCCTGGTCGAATATCTCAGCAGAGTTTCCCGTTCCCGGTTGGGCAACTTGGGGAATTGGGGTTGATGTCACAGAGCGCAAACAAACGGAACGGGCACTCACCCAGGCAAACGAGCGGTTTCGTCTGGCAATGGCGGCGATTCATGCAGCCGTGTATGACTGGGATATTGCACAAAATCAGGTCGATCGCAGTGAAGGAATGAGTCACCTGTTTGGGTTTCCAGCAGAGGCGGTCGAATCCAGTAGCGAGTGGTGGCTGAATCGCATTCACCCAGAGGATTTGGAGGCAATGAGGCAAACATGGCTGACGGCACTTCAGCAGGACGACCGCTACAGCCTGGAATACCGAGTTCGTAATCAGCAGGGTAAGTATGTCGATGTACAGGATCAGGGCTTAATTCTGCGGGATGTAGGGGGTCGAGCCGTGCGAGTGGTCGGCAGTACAACCGATATTAGCCAACGGAAACGCGCCGAAGCCGCATTGAAGCAAAGCGAAGCCACCGCACAAGCCAGAGCCGCAGAACTGGAAGCATTCATGGAAGCCGTCCCTGCGGGGGTTTGGATCGCCCATGACCCTCACTGTCATCATGTCACGCCAAATCGTGCAGCGTGTGAAATGATGCGGCGATCGCCCAACTCCATCATGACGGCCACACCTGAAACTGGAGAGTATCCGTTCCAGTTCAAGATTCAACAAAACGGTCAGGATGTTGACCCTGCTAACTTACCCATGCAACAGGCAGGCCGCACTGGGCAAACCGTCTCGGGTGAGTTTGAGTTTGTCTTTGAAGATGGTGATATTTGTTTCCTCTACGGTAGAGCAGTGCCAGTCCGGTACGAGTCAGGAGAGATTCGAGGTGTGATTGGGGCGTTTCTAGACATCAGTCACATGAAACAGGCAGAAGCAGCACTTCAACAAAGTGAGGAACGGCTGCAACTCGCTTTGAAAGGGGCAAAGCAGGGAATTTGGGATTGGGATTTACACACCCAACAGCTAACCTGGGACGATCGCTGCAAAGAACTTTTTGGATTACCCTCTGATTTTCCAGTGACCTATGAGTGGCACATTAATGCCCTCCATCCCGAAGATCGTCAGCGAGTCGTGGCTGCTGCAACCAATGCTCTGCACAATGGCGGTGAATTTGAGGAGGAGTACCGGACAGTGTGGCTTGATGGTTCGATCCACTGGGTTCTGGCACGGGGGCAATGTTATTCAACAACTGATGGCACATCCTATCGAATGTCAGGAACAGTTCTGGATATCACTGAGGCAAAGCGAGACGAAACCATTCGCAAGCAGACCGAAGCGGCTCTGCAAGAGAGTGAATTGATGTTCCGCACCCTGGCAGACACGATGCCCCAACTGTTCTGGATCGTTCGCTCGGACACCTATCACGAATATTGCAATCAGCGCTGGTGTGAATATACGGGGCTATCTCTAGAACAAGCGCAGAGGGAGGGGGTGGAACAAGTCATTCATCCCGATGATTTAGCCTATACCCTCCAATCCTTTGACGAGGCTGCAACAGCCCGCAAGATGTTTCGGATCGAGCATCGGGTTCGTCGGGCTAGCGATGGAGAATATCGTTGGCACTTATCACAAGCCTTGCCCCTGTTCGACCAGAAGGGACAGATGGTGAAATGGTTTGGTTCCTCCACCGATATTCATGACCAGAAATTACTGATTGAAGAACGGGCACAGGCGTTAGAGCGAGAACGGGCAGCCCGCACCGAGCTAGAACGTGCTAGCCGTATGAAGGACGAGTTTTTGGCCGTCGTTTCCCATGAGTTGCGATCGCCCCTTAATGCTATTCTGGGCTGGTCACGGTTGCTCCGTACCCGCACGTTTAACCCCGAAAAAACAGAACAAGCGCTGGCTGCGATCGAGCGCAATGCCCAAGCTCAAACTCAATTGATTGAAGATCTGCTCGACATCTCGCGCATCATTCGCGGTAAGATTCGGCTGGATTTACGCCCAACCCATCTAATTCCTTGCGTTCAGGCAGCGATCGATACCATTGGTCCAGCAGCAACGGTGAAATCCATTGCGCTCTCATTCCATTCGACGGATGCAGATTTGGTTTCTGGCGATCCAGAACGGTTGCAGCAAATAGTCTGGAATTTGCTCTCGAATGCTGTTAAATTTACGCCTGCGAATGGACAAATTGAGGTACGGGTGCAAGCAATCCACTCAATGGCTCAAATTCAAGTTATTGATTCCGGTAAAGGCATCTCTTCGGACTTTTTGCCTTATATCTTCGAGCGATTCCGGCAGGAAGATGCCACAACGACCCGAACCCAGGGCGGTTTAGGGTTAGGACTGGCGATCGTGCGAAATTTAGTTGAGTTGCATGGCGGGACAATTCACGTTGATAGTGCTGGAGAAGGACAGGGTACGACCTTTACCGTTCATTTACCCCTCCTCCCTTCCGCTCTACCCAATCAACCCGTTAGCCATCAAGGTCTGCATCGTCAAACAACAACGGATACAGGGCTCGATCTATCCAACATCCAGGTGTTGATCGTGGATGATGAGAGAGACACGCGCGAATTCTTGCAGGTGGCTTTAGAGCAATACGGTGCAAGGGCGATCGGTGCTGCTTCTGCGACAGAAGCCTGGCAATTGCTACAAACCCACAAACCCGATATTCTGCTGAGTGATGTCGGAATGCCCGATGAAGATGGATTCACGTTAATTCGTCGCATTCGATCGCTGCCATCTGGACAGGGTGGAAGAATTCCTGCGGCTGCCCTGACTGCTTATGCAAGAGAGGGCGATCGACTGGACGCATTATCGGCTGGCTTTCATCTGCATATCCCTAAACCCATCGAACCGATTCAACTGCTGACCGTTATTGTAAAACTGTTAGAAACTCAAAAAGAGTTGAGCAGTTAAGAACCGTTCCTATTGACGGGTGGCAAGGGCGATCGCCTCTTGTTTACAAACACCCAGCATTCGCTGGTCATTGGCACTAATTTCCTGGAGTGGATATAAATTAGCAAGTTGTGCCCTAACCTCTTGCGTTTCGGGTTGACCTAGCACGATCGCCTCTACATCTAATCGAGTTCCCTGAAGGTTTCCAGCAAAGCAGGTGAACTCCGATTGCGGTGAGTAGAATGCACCAATCACTTCACTGTCACGACGTTCAAAGACGACGTAGCTACGAGTCAGTTCATTCGGTTGAGGAGAATTCCCGTAGAGATAAACACCGTCTGGTAAACTGGTAAGCTCGTTTGTAGAAGCTTGTTGGTGAGCTTGAGCTGCTTGCTCTCGCAGCGTTACCCCAATGAGGGTGGCAGGGAGTAGCGTTGCGATCGTCACAAGCAACCATTTTTGTTGAGCGAAGGCTGGAAGCATGACTGTTTCTCCTTGCGTTACGGTTTGGTCACGTTCAAACACTCCTCAGGTCACGCAACCCATTAGAACCAACCAGAACTGATTCGTTATGGAGGCTCGGTTTTAAAGAGGAAAGCTCCCAATTTAGCAGGTTCAGGAATTAGGATTGTGGTGATGGAGTGTACGGTTAAACGTAACAAGTTCCACGCTACTGAGCGAATTGAGTAAACTCCTCTTCCTAACGAACCAATTCAATTTCTACCTTACGATAGGTGAAGTCAAATCCTGTATATACCGCCTTTTTGTCGCTTCACTTTTCGGAGCGGATGGGCAATTGCGACCGCCCCCTCTGCGCTCACCACTTACATCGGGTTGCCATTAAATCAAAGACAAGCAGGCTGAAAGATGAATTCAGTCGAAACCCAATCGCGAGCGATCGAGTCGTGTGTCATAACAGGCGGCCCAAATACCAGGGTGGCATTCATGGACAAGATAACCATACAGCCATATCGGTACTTTTCCTTCGATGACAATGTCTTGCTACCAGTTAATGCCATCTGGCAATCGTAATTTTTTGAGATCGGTAGGTTCAATGATGCTGTCTTCTGTTTTCAGAGAAATGTGGAGATGTTGGTAAGGCACCCCTTTTGTGGTGGTGTGACGAATTAACTTGAGTTTAATGGCGCTCATAAGACCGCTTCTTAAATCTTAACGATACTTTAGCACTAACTGTCTGCAAAGAGGGAGTGCGATCGCACCATCGACTTCAGAAATTTGGGTATTAATTTTATATTATAGTATAAATATATCTCTGAGCATTGCTATTGCTACTGCTCTTTTCTGCTTTTTTAAAGTACCTTTATTTTTCCGTAAATGTGAGATACCGATCTTTGATCACTCTCGCCATAATATATTCTAGAACTCTTACACTGAGGGTCTTTTACGATTTAGCAACAAATAGATGTTTCTATCAGTTTGTGAGGGCTAAATTGCCCGCTAGGTAGGCATTATGATTGGGATTATATTTTTCTCTGTCTAGATTTACAGAAGAGGGGTAGCGCTCTAGGGCAGATACTGATCGAGTATCGCCGATAGCAATGGCAGCAGCAAAAGTAGCAGTTTCTAATGGCTTTAGGTCAGTTTTCTAGGCGCAGGCATCTTACCCCGCGCTAAATTTTTGTGGCGCTTGGGTGTGGGGCGGGTGAGGCTGGCGAGTTGAAAAACGTGAACTCTCGCGCTTTTGCCAAACCCTCGTTGCTGCTCTTTTACACAGGGAAAATTCTATAACTGGATTTGGTGATCAGACCTAGTTTCGCTAAACTTGATAGGCGAACCCATTAGAGATTGCTCCTTCAATCGATCCTGATAAACTCATATGACAGATGATTTCGGTCCAGAACCTCATCACTTGCAAGAGCAAGTAGTTGATACAATTGAAGAAGTCAAAGAAGAACTTGTTACCACACAGAAAGAGCACCGACAAGAGCGGGCATTACTGAATCAAATTGGACTATCAACCGGATTGCTCTCTGGCTTAGCTGCGATCGCGGCGATGCAAGCTGGCTATCTTGCCAACGAAGGGATGCTGGCTCAACTCCGATCGACCGATCAGTGGGCTTTATACCAAGCTCAATCTACTAAACGGCATCTCAATGAATCAACAGCTACCCTGCTATCCGTTTTACAAAAACCTGTCCCAACCCCGATTAATGATGAGATTAACAAGTTGAAGCAGGAACAACAGGTTAGCTCAACTGTTGCTCGTCAATTGGAGAATGAAGCCCATACGGACTTGCGTCGTCATGAAGCGTTTGCCCGCAGCGTCGCTGCTTTACAAATTGGCATTTCTTTAGGTGCGATCGCAGCCCTACTGAGAAAACGAACTCTCTGGTACTTAGGGTTGGGAGTTGGGGCTGTGGGAGTTAGCTTGATGGTGTTAGGGTTTCTTCCTGCTAGCCACGAACCTTCGATCGTAGGAGTGGGAACTGATGCAATTGAAAAATCTCAATAATCTATATTATCGATAGTTCTAGAGCGATCGCAGTTTTTGTCTAGTATCGGAAGTGTAAGTGGTTTGACCCTTTTATCGCAACCGCCAAGGCGGTCCAGAAATAGCTTGCGCTGAAGCCAACCGCAATCGTAGCAGATGAAAGCCTTTCCAGATAAGAGTTTCAGCCATTTTAGTCTTAGACCGCGCCCTAGCTCTAGGACAACACTCAGTTAACCGCGACAGAGTAGTGACTATACTCTACCGTGGACCTAGAGAGAAAAAATGGGGGGAAGGTATAAAAACTGGAACAACTACCAGAAGCTCAAAAAGTGCTACAATTTGCTAGTAAAAAACAGCAGAAATTGCAGAAATAAAGAGCAGTTTGTTTCTGTGTAAATTAGAATATTTTTTGGAAAGTCATACAGGACATAAAGGCACAAAGTATGTTTTCAGATATTGAGAGTCATTGGGCAAAAGAATGTATCGTTACATTAGGAGAGCGATCGCTCGTTAAAGGTTATAGTGACGGCACTTTTCGTCCAGAAGCGGCCCTCACCCGCGCCGAATTTGCCTCTTTAATGGTTGGCGCTTTTGGCAAGTCTCCAGAGGTACAGAAAGCTGTGACATTTAAAGATGTTCCTAAGAATCACTGGGCTTGGCAATTCATTCAAACAGTTTCTAAAAAGAGGTTTTTTAGCGGTTATCCCGATGGAACTTTTAGACCTGAACAGCCTATTTTGCGAGTGGATGCTATTACTGTGATTGCGTCAGCTCTAAATTTACCAATTCCTAAATCGCCAGAAGCAACTTTAAAGGATGCCTTCGATGATGTGGCTGAAATTCCCAATTATGCTAAAAATGTGATGGCAGCAGCAACTCAAATGGCGATTGTTATTAACTATCCCAACGTTAGAAAGCTTAGCCCCAATCAAAGCGCTACTAGAGGCGAAGTGGCTGCTTTATTGTGCCGCGCTTTAAAAATTTATACGGTTCCAGACCCGTATATTGCTGTCAGCATTGCAGGGAATATAGCACCGCGTCCTATCTTCGATCGCACTCCTGAAATTATAGAAAGTTATTTTGGTTTTCCGATATCCGGTTCAAGCTATGCTTCAACAGCTATTAAGCGTTTTTGCTGTGGAAATTATACCGGAAACATTAATTTTTCTATTAGCTTTGGAAATGGCAAAGCTAATGTTATATCATTTGAGCCTGATTGGGATGCGAATAACCCCAGCGACGTAAATATTGATAAACTATTTGAGTATCTTTTTGGCTACAAACATCCTATTTGGAAAGATATTTCTCGCCCCTTACAAGGTCACGAAGGTTTTTGGGACGCTGAATACTGTTTAGGAGATGGAGTAGCAGTATCTTGGACGGAGTCTATAGCGGGACAAACTAACATCAAATTATACTATAATAGTTCCTGTTAGCTTCCTTACAATCTAATAATATTTGTGGGGGAGGCTATAGTCAATTACCAACTCGGATCAAAATTGATCTTCACTGTCATTTCTTCTCGTCCTCTAGGCACTGTGGCGATGCAAGAACCAATGATATTTCCGCCGTCAATTTCCCCCTCGCAGGAGTGATAAGAACTCATTCAGCAACCTGTAGGAATGCAAACTCCTGCACGTTCGGCTACATCCAGCAGGGGTTCTCGAGGTAAAGCTGGGAGGTAGAGTCGAGGGGAATGTTGCCATTCCACCCCTCTCTTCCGAAACCGTGCTTGCGATTATTCACCGCACACGGCTACTCAATGCTGTTGTTTTAAAAGTATCGCTTGTCTGTTAGGTAGGGCTTGCTGAAAAAAGCTAAAATCTGCATTCATCAAGGGCCCGTCAGGCCTGAAAAGTCCTCTCAAGCGCTCCCAAATCTGGTGCGATATCTCAAAACGTTTGCACTTTTTGTCCCGACTCTCTTTTACCCCTTTTACCCCTTTTACCCCTTCTTCAGCAAACCCTAGGTAGGGCTTGCTGAAAAAAGCTAAAATCTGCATTCATCAAGGGTACTTACGGCCTGAAAAGTCGTCAAGCACTCCCTAATTGGGTACTAGACCTCCAAACGTTTGCACTTTTTGTCCCGACTCTCCTTTCCCCCTTTTACCCCCTTCTTCAGCAAGCCCTAAGTAGTTCAGGCTATTATTGAACTGGTTAATTCATCAACAAATTTTTGGCTTTCCTAAAGTGTTTATGTACGGTTACTGTTCCTCTCTTATTTAGGAATACTATATAACTACACCCATTTCTAAAGATGAATTACTCACCAGAATTAAAACTCATTGTTTCCAAGCAGCTACCTTTCTAGAAAACTCTCATATCCGTACAGAACTCGAAAAATTAGAAGCTAGAGAACGGGAAAGAGCCATCCAAATTGAGCAGTATCTAAAACGACAAAACGACTTCAGCAAGCACATATTCAACTCATAAAAAGTGAGGAAATAGCAAATATTGATGTCCTAAAAAAATTACTAATTGTCGTCGATTAGATAGAATGTATTTACGACAAAAGTGACAGCAAATCTTACGAGATAAAAAGCCTTTGTCTGCAATTTTATTGGATGTCGATTACTTTAAACGTGACAACGATTGTTATGGACATCCAGAGGGAGACAAATGCCTTTTTCATGTTGCTCAAGCAGCCCAACAGGTATTAGAGCGTCTGACCCATCTAGTTGCTCGCTATGGGGGTGAGGAATTTTCAGTGGTTTTACTTAATGCCAACCAGGAAAAAGCAATCCTTGTTACTGAGCGCATTTGTGCGGCAATTCAGGCTTTATCAATTTCTCATCGGGACTCGGAAGTAAGTGATATTGTTCTGCTAGCTTGGGGATTTCTACTACGATCGCTTGTGCAGAAGCATTCCCAGAAATGCTATAAAGCACTCTACAACGCCAAACATTAGGGGCGCAATCGGTGAGTTATGGAATAAGCCTACTTTATTTTTGTAAATGTTTTCTGGATCACAACAATTCTAATGGAAGGTAGTTAAACTTGAGTTAAGAGTAGATGATATCAATGATAAAGACCTCTCGTTTTTTGATCTTATTTATCTGTGTAGTTGCCTTCTGCTTCTGGCTGGGAAGCTGCACCAATCAATTACCAGTTAAGGCAGTTTCTATCAACTTCGCAGCCGGACCGCAATATCGAGATGTATTGATTGAACTTGAAAGACAATATCGGCAAGAAAAGTTCAATGTCACCATCAATTACACTTTTTCTGGAGCTAATGCACTGAAAGAGCGCATTGAGCAGGGGGAGTCCTTTGATATCTTTCTAGTTACCTCTAAACTAGCAATAGATGATTTGCAGAAAAAAGGATTATTATCAGAAACCATCAAAGGTTTAGTCAGTACACAAATGGTATTAATTGTTCCGGTTGATTCTCAACTGGCGATCGCGGACTTTAAAGACTTAACGAGCGATCGGATCAAAACAATTGCTATGGGGACAGAAAGGCTGGGAGTTGGTCAATATACCAAAGAGATTTTGACAAATCTGGGGATTTTTCAACAGGTTCAATCTAAAGCTATCTGGGCAAATGTTGAAATCCGTGAAGTCAGGAAAGCAGTGGAAAGCAAACAAGCAGATGTAGGCATTACTTACCTACCCGAAGCCAAGTCATCTAACAAAGTCAAAATTGTGGCGATCGCTCCGGCAAGTTCCCACAAGCCGCTTATTGCTCGGTTGGCGGTCCTTAAGAATAGCCAACACCCTGTAGAAGCAAAAGCATTCATAGACTTTCTCACCAGTCCTAAAGTAATACCAGTCTTTGATAAATATGGTTTTACTGCTATTTCACCCTCATCGAAATCTTGAGCTGAAGACAATCCCATGAAACTTCTCATCAAACTAAATCCCCAATTTTTGCTTCGAGTAGCGACAGGACTAGGTACTGCTACTTTGTTATCAATATCAGTTAGTGGGCTCGCCTTTTTGAGTGTCTTGCGTACCTTGGAAGCTAATCACAGTGTACAAGAAAAAGTAGAAACCATCGATCGCATAGGACAGATTTTAAATAACGTTAGAAATGCTGAAAATGGACAGCGTGGCTATCTATTAACTGGCGAAAATAGCTATATTGATTCTTACACCAGTGCCGTACTCGATCTTGACCAATGCTTTGATTTACTTCGAAAACTACTGGCAAAAGAACCAGGAAAAAAACACCAGCTAGATTACCTTCAGCCTTTAGTAGAAAGTCATCTAAACCAGTTGAATCAAATAATTAAACTGCGACAAAACCAAGGATTAGATGCAGCATTGTTGGAAATTAAGGACAATCAGAATACAAAGAAGCTGACCGATCAAATTCGTGTAGCCGTGAGCAATATGGACGCACAAGAAAGGGCAGCATTATTCGAGCGACAGCAAGAAGCTGGTAGTAGTTTACAGCGGTCTATCGTTGCTTTTATAGGTGGAACTCTATTTAATCTTCTTATTTTTACTTGGGTTTACCGATTGATCTCTGACGAAATTTATAAGCGTAAGCAAACTGAAATTCAATTAGAAGAAGCTAAAGAAGAAGCAGAACAAGCTAAACTTGCTGCCGAAGTTGCCAACAACGCCAAAAGTGAATTTCTAGCTAACATGAGTCATGAGCTCAGAACCCCTCTGAATGGTATTTTGGGCTATGCTCAAATCCTAATCCGCTCAAAAAATACTCAAAAAAATGAACTAAAAGGCTTAGAAATTATTCAGCAGTGCGGTTCTCATTTACTTACCCTTATTAATGATATTTTAGACCTCTCTAAGATAGAAGCAAGGAAAATGGAACTAGCTCCTAATGAATTCCATTTTCTAGCATTCCTTCAAGCTGTCAGTGAAATTGTCCGCATCAAAGCCGAACAAAAAGGAATTGCTTTCATTAGCCAATTTGACCCCGCACTTCCTATCAGTGTACGAGCTGATGAGAAACGCTTACGGCAAGTTTTGATTAATCTCTTGGGTAATGCTGTTAAGTTTACGGATAGAGGCGGTGTTACTTTAAAAGTTGGCGTAATTGAATCATCTACCATTGAACAAGAAGCAAACACTCTCAATGCTGTTAATAAAATTCGCTTCCAAATAGAAGATACTGGTGTGGGAATGAGCGAAGAACAAAGGGAAAAAATTTTCATTCCTTTTGAACAAGTTGGTGAGACTAAACGAATGGCAGAAGGTACAGGATTAGGTTTAGCGATTAGTTCAAAGATTGTGGAAGTTATGGGTAGTAAAATTCGCGTGACTAGCCAACTAGAACAAGGCAGTCAATTTTGGTTTGATTTAGATTTACCTTGTGCTAATGAATTTACATTAAAACCTACTGTAGATTTAAAAGGGATAGTTGTAGGCTTTACAGGCAACAAACGTAAAATATTAGTGATAGATGACCGCTGGGAAAATTGTTCGGTGATTGTAAATTTACTGACTCCGATAGGTTTTGAGGTATTTGAAGCTGCTAACGGTGCTGAAGGATTAGCAAAAGCCTCTGAATTAATGCCCGATCTGATTATTACGGATTTAGTTATGCCTGTGATGGATGGGTTTGAATTGCTGCGTCGCTTGCGAAATTCAGAAACATTAAAAGATACAATTGTAATCGTTTCTTCCGCGAGTGTTTTTGAGACCGATCAAGATAAAAGTTTAGATGCAGGTGCAAATGCTTTTTTACCTAAGCCTGTACAAGTCTCAGAATTATTTGAATTATTGCAGAAAAAATTAGGTTTGTCTTGGGTTTACGCAGAGCCAAAGACTCCTCAATCTCCTCCCGAATCAACTCCTAAAATATCTGCTGTTGAATTTTTGGTGATTCCACCAGCAGCCTTGATAAAAGATTTGTACGATTTAGCAAAAAAAGGGAATGTAAAAGCGGTAATTCAAAAAGCAGAGGAATTAAAAAAGTTAGATGAGCAATGGATTCCCTTTGCTGAGGAAGTAAGCAGATTAGCTAAAGGGTTTCAGGAAAAACAACTTCAGTCATTCTTAACTGATTATTATAATTCAAAAGGAGATAATTTTTTGGTGAGTTAATTGATTCTCAATCTACTCATTTTGGGTAGAGTTAACTACAATGGAGCCGTTACTTGACCAACAACCGTTGCTTTGGAAACTTCAATCAATTGCCCTATTTTCACATCGTAAATAAAGCCATAAATTGGAATGGTTGGTGGTACCAGAGGATGATTGCGGATTCGTTGGACATCAATAAATACGCTTTCTGCCAAATCTTTGAACGTTAACCAATCGACGAATTCACCTTCCGTAGAACCAGAACCTTGCCCGACATCTCGCCAACCATTTTCGTCTAGGACGGCGGTTTCTAGGCTATTTGTCAATAATTCCCGGATGATACTGTCGGTAAATAATTGCATCCCACAATTAGTATGGTGAATCACAAACCATTCACGAGTTCCTAATAGCTTATAAGAGATTACAAGCGATCGAATTGCATCATCGCTCGCCCGTCCTCCAGCGTTACGGATGACATGGGCATCCCCTTCTGCCAGCCCAGCATATTTGGCAGGATCGAGGCGAGCGTCCATACAGGTTAGAATGGCAAAGCGACGACCAGGAGGCAGGGGCAAATTGCCTTTGTCACCAAAGGTGGCAGCATATTCCTGGTTAGCAGACAGCACTTCTTGCAGAACTTGGCTCATATTTGAATTGTCCTAAGCTGCTACGCATCTAAATCGAATAAACAGCATTCCCTTTGTTTTTAATTTTTCGTCCCCATTTAATTATAAGTCCTCCTTCATTTAATAATTGATTTAGCAATTCTTTTAATTGTTC
>JBLNEP010000083.1:0-8639 GCA_050262755.1 Actinomycetota bacterium
CCAAGGGTTTAGAAGGAAAAGTGACGGCTGCACCAGAGATTTTTAAAGAGATATTAGCTTGGACGGGGGGGCAGCCATTTTTAACTCAAAAGCTCTGTCAATTAGTGTGGAATTGGAGTGAAGAAACCGTGAAGGGGTGTTTAAAGATTCTGCCATCTGAAGAGAAAATTTGGCTAGAACGCTTTGTGCGATCGCACCTAATTGATAACTGGGAAATTCAAGATGAACCTGAACATTTAAAAACGATTCGCGATCGCCTGTTCGGAAACGAACAACGGGCTTTTTGGTTGCTGGAAATTTACCAAAAAATCTTGCAGGCAACTCCTGTAGAAATTGATGGTAGCCACGAACAAATCGAACTCATTCTGTCCGGTTTAGTGGTGGAACAGCAAGGATATCTTCGAGTTAAGAACCGAATTTATCAAGAAATTTTTAATCTGGATTGGGTGAACCAAACATTAGCAATTCTCTACGATTACTAATCATTGAATCTTGCTTTGCTCCTAGCAGTGGGAGCTATATCCGAACCTAAAAAAATATTAAGCATTGTTCGTTTCTTGGAAAAATGCTCCGCATTTATTGAGACCGTACTAAAATTTGAGTAGCAGTTTTTGTCTGAGGAGGCAGCGGGGATGGCTCGTAGAAAAACTCGGCGTTATTTCCTAGTTAGCAGCATCGCTGCCGCAGGTGGCATTGCAGGCATTAGTACCCTCAAACAGCAGCAGTCGAAAGTGGTTGCGTCTCCTGAAACAACCACAACCATGCCGGAACGAATTCTTGGCAAAACAGGCGTAAATTTGCCGATTTTTGGTTTGGGAGGGGCGGGACAGACACCCCTTTCTCATGAAGGACGAGAGGCGGAAGCGGTGGCGCTGATTGAACGTGCGATCGAGTTAGGAATTCGCTATTTTGATACAGCGGCTGAATATGGGCCGAGTGAAGATTATTTGGGGAAGGTGCTGCCGACTTATCGATCGCACATCTTTTTAGCGAGTAAAACTCATGTGAGAGACAGAGATGGAGCCTGGCGACTGTTGGAGCGATCGCTCAAGCGGCTAAAAACCGATCGCTTGGACTTATGGCAACTACATCACGTTTCTTTGAAAGCAGAATTAGAGCAAATTTTTAGTGCCAATGGTGCGATCGCAGCATTGGAAGAGGCAAAGCAGCAGAAAATAGTACGCTTTGTGGGGATTACCGGCCACCACGAACCAGATATCATTACCGAAGGGTTGCAGCGATATCCCTTTGACACCACCCTGATTTGTTTAAATGCTGCGGAAAAACACCACCCACGGTCATTTGTGACTAATGTGTTACCAGTGGCAAGGGAAAAAAATGTTGGAGTGATTGCGATGAAAGTACCTGCTTACGGTCAATTATTTAAGAACAAGCTGTTAGATGGAATGCACCAAGCAATGGGATACACCCTCTCTTTACCAGGAGTTCATTGCTGCGTCATTGCGGCGGAATCGGTACAACAATTAGAGGAAAATGTGAAGGTAGCCCAGGCATTTAAGCCACTCAATGCTGAAGAGATGGCAGCGATTGAACAGCGAACCATTGTTGCTTGGCAGGATAATACTTTTTTCCGCCAATGGACTTAAAAAAATCGGGAAGTTGGGTTTCGTTCCTCAACTCAATTCCCCTCGAATTCCATAGCCTCCTCCCCCTGGAGTTTCTACCACAAATACATCTCCTGGTCGCATCTCCACTGTCGCGGTACTGCCGAGTTCTTCCACAGTTCCCTCTCTTCTTTTGACCCAATTTTTTCCCACTTTACCATTTTCCCCTCCCTTCAATCCATAGGGAGGAATCACTCGCCGTCCCGATAAAATTCCCGCCGTCATTGCTTCTCGAAAACGTATCTGTCTCACCACGCCATTTCCGCCACAAAATAACCCTTTGCCGCCACTATTGGCGCGAATTTCAAAACTTTCTAATAACACCGGAAACCGCCACTCTAATACCTCTGGATCGGTCAGGCGCGAATTAGTCATGTGAGTTTGTACTGCATCTGTCCCGTCAAAATCTTGACCCGCACCCGCACCCCCACAAATGGTTTCATAGTATTGATAACGCTCATTACCAAAAGTAAAATTATTCATGGTTCCCTGAGCCGCAGCCATCACTCCCAAGGCACTATATAAAGCATCAGTAATCACTTGCGAAGTTTCAACATTCCCCGCCACAACCGCCGCCGGATAGCGAGGGTTGAGCATACACCCTTCAGGAATGATAATTTCTAAAGGTTTTAAACATCCAGCATTTAAAGGAATTTCATCATTGACTAAGGTCCGAAAAACATATAAAACGGCGGCTTTACACACTGCGGCTGGTGCATTAAAATTACTAGCAGATTGCGGGGAAGTTCCTGTAAAATCAATAACTGCGCTGCGTTGCGATGGATTAATTTTAATGGCAACTTGAATTTGCCCACCCTCATCCATTGGATAGATAAAGTTGCCATCTGATAAAACATCGATGACGCGACGGACTGATTCTTCAGCATTATCTTGGACAAAACCCATATAAGCTTGTACAATCTCCAAACTGTAATCATCGACCATTCTCAGAAGTTCTTGTACCCCTCGTTCATTAGCAGCAATTTGTGCTTGTAAATCAGCTAAATTCTGCCGATAATTTCGAGCCGGATAAGCACCCGAGGTTAGCAATTCTAGCAATTCCTTTTCTCGAAAATTCCCCTCACTAACGAGCTGGAAATTATCGAGTAATACACCTTCCTGTACCACTGTGGTACTATGAGGAGGCATAGAACCGGGAGTGATACCCCCAATATCAGCATGGTGTCCTCGGGAAGCAACATAAAAGAGGGGAGTCACAACCGATGGAACAGCGGTGGTAAACACCGGAGTAATCACAGTAATATCAGGTAAATGAGTGCCTCCATTGTAGGGATTATTAGAAATATAAACATCTCCCGGTTTAAGTGTCCTGCCTTTCGCAGCGATTAATGCTTGGACACTTTCGCTCATCGAACCCAGATGCACGGGAATATGAGGCGCATTCGCCACTAATTGACCGTTTTGGTCGAAGATGGCACAGGAAAAATCGAGGCGTTCTTTAATATTAACTGAAGAACTGGTATTTTGTAGCGTAATCCCCATTTGCTCAGCGATCGCCCGAAATAAATTATTAAAAATTTCCAGCATGACTGGGTCAACGTTCACCGCAGATAAATCTGGCTGAATGCCGATGGTTTCCTCTAAATCATCGGCATGAATCTGGGTAAATTTTCGGTTTAAAATTAAGTGATTCTCTTCCCTTAATTCTGCTTGCCAATGGGGTTCAATCACATTAGTTCCCGTTGCTTCTACGATCAGTGCCGGGCCCTGAATGATGACTTCTGGTTGCAAATTTTCTCGACGATAAACAGGTGTATCCTGCCAGGAATTGCCAGCGTACATCTGAATTGTTGTAATGGGAGAGGCCGTTGAAGGGGTTGTATTTTCAGGCCGTTTCACTGCTGCTGGCAGATTCATCGTTGCCACAATTTCTACCGAAACTGCTTCGACAATGAGCGCTTTTTCTGCTTGAATAAAGCCGTAGCGCTGCCGATGCAACTGCTCAAATTCTGACTTCATCTCCTCGATTGTTTCAGCAAAATTCACGATCAAAGCTGCATCACTGCCTTGATACTTTAAATGCAGCTTATCAATCACCTCAACTTCTTCCTGGTTACTGCTGGGGTGTAATTCCTGCTGTCCGTCTGCTTCTAAATCAGCGAAAATTTGCTTGAGAATTGGTATAAATTCAGGATTAAGGGGCTGTTCGCAGGCTTTTTCTCGCATAACTCGCACATCTGCTAAACCCATGCCATAGGCGGATAAAACGCCGGCATAAGGATGGATAAAGACCTGTTTCATGCCTAAGGCGTCGGCGATCGCACAGGCGTGTTGCCCACCAGCGCCTCCAAAGCAGCACAATGTATATTCAGAAACATCATGACCGCGTTGAAGTGAGATTTTTTTAATCGCATTCGCCATTTTTTCGACTGCGATCGCTAAAAATCCTGCCGCCACCTGTTCCGGTGTCCGGTTATCCCCAATTTCTAAGGCGAATTGTCTAAATTTCTGCCTGACAACCTCTACATCTAAGGGCAAATCTCCCTTGAGTCCGAAGACTTTGGGGAAAAATTCCGGCTGAATTTTGCCCAGCATGACATTGCAATCTGTCACCGTTAGCGGACCTCCTTTGCGGTAGCAAGCAGGGCCGGGATTGGCGCCTGCGGACTCTGGCCCAACGCGGTAGCGGGAACCGTCAAAAAAGAGGACGGAACCGCCACCCGCGGCGACGGTGTGAATGGCCATCATGGGCGATCGCAACCTGACTCCAGCAATTTCTGTTTCAAATTCACGTTCGTATTCGGTAATGGCAGCATTTTCGTCGGCGGCATAGTGGGCGACATCCGTAGAAGTTCCCCCCATATCAAAGCTAATAATTTGATTAAATCCGGCCCTGCGACTGGTTTGGACGGCCCCGACTATACCACCGGCCGGACCAGATAAAATACTGTTTTTCCCTTGGAAATTTTCCGCCTCCACTAAACCGCCATTAGACTGCATAAACATTAATTTTGGCAAAGAAACCTGGGAATTTTTTAATGAATCTACCCGCGAAGCTTCTTGATTTAGTTGTTGGGTAATTTGGTCGATATATCGTTTAAGAATGGGGGATAAATAGGCATCAACTACCGTCGTATCACCCCGTGAAATCAGTTTCATTAAGGGGCTGACTTCGTGAGAAACAGAGATTTGTTTGAAGCCGATTTCTCGCGCAGTTTGAGCCACTTGTTGTTCGTGGTCTGGATAGCGATAACCGTGCATAAGGACTATGGCACAACTCCGAATTCCATCTTCATAAGCTTGCTGTAAAGCAGAGACAAAGGCGAAGTTAACCGGAATTAATTCTTCCCCTTGGGCGGTGTAGCGTTCTTCGACTTCAATCACTCGCTCATAGAGCATTTCTGGTAAAATAATCTGGCGAGCAAAGATATGAGGGCGGTTTTGATAGCCAATTCTGAGGGCATCCCGAAACCCTTTGGTAATGAGAAGAACCGTGCGATCGCCTTTTCTTTCTAACAGGGCATTTGTCGCAACCGTTGTCCCCATTTTGATAACTTCTATCTGGTCTGAAGGAATGGGCTGATCGACCGTTAATCCTAAGAGTTCGCGGATTCCTTGAACGGGGGCGTCGGTGTAGCGTTCCGGATTTTCGGAGAGGAGTTTATGGATGACTAATTTTCCATCCGGGCGTTTGGCGACAATATCGGTAAATGTACCGCCGCGATCGATCCAAAATTGCCAAAGTTGGTTAACAGTAGAAGTCATTCAATCGTTCTCTAATTTTTACTATTTTATAGATTGGCAAGACCCTTAATTAAGCCTTGACAGACACCTGTGAGAAAATCTAAATCGAGGGTGGCAATCCGATCGCTCGGTTGATGATAGTGAGGATTTCGCATAAAAGATGTATCTGTTACCATCATCGCTCGATAACCCAAATCCCAAAAGGGAGAATGATCGCTTCGTCGCGTATCAGGAACGATTAAACCTCGATTTGGAACTGGCAACCACTCACAATTCGTTCCTGACTTACGGATACTAGCACTCAACTTGATCGTATCAGGAAGCGTCCGCAAACTGCCAATTAAAGCAATAAAATCACCTGTATTCGGATAAAAATATTTTAAGCCAGTGGGATAGCGTTGGGAATTGGGAGTGCGATCGCAGTATCCCAGCATCTCCAATGACATCATTAACCGCAACTGCTGGCCTTGCTGCTTCAACTTCTGTGCATAGTGCTGACTGCCTAACAAACCATATTCTTCCAGATCGAAGGCAACGAATTGCACGGGATATTTGAGGGGGTGTGACGCGATCGCCCTCGCTAACTCCAGCATAACAACAACGCCGCTAGCGTTATCATCGGCCCCAGGCGTCCCCGGCACGGCATCATAATGAGCTCCAATTAAAATTGGGGATAATTGTCTTTTTTTTCCCTGACTAAGGGGAGGTAAGTTGAGGATTAAGTTCTGATGAGTTTGACCCCTGACTTCAAATTCATCGACTTCTACCGTTCCCCATTGCTGCATCTGCTGGCGGATGTATTGCTGCACGTAAAAATGACCCGCTGAGGCGAGGTAGGGGTCGCGTTCCCGCACAATTTCTTGAAGATGAATTTGTAACTGTTCTTTTAAATCAGAAGGCATAGGTAAACCTGATTTTATCCCAAAAGCTCATCGATAGCAACGGTAAAACCTGGCAGTACGATCTGAGTGCTAATAGTTTTACCAGCAGTAAAGATAAGCTGCTGATTTTGTATCACTATAATTATCCATTTATTTTCAGGAAAAACGAGCCATACTTCCTCACTACCTGACTGCAAATATTCTTCAGCTTTAGCAATCACATCTTCAGCAAAGTCTGTGGGGGAAACAATTTCAGCAATTAATGGGAAACTTTGAGGAAGAGTGGTAAAGTTTTCGCCAAATCGTGCCAGAAGTTCTGGTGTTAGATAAGCAACATCTGGGCAGCGACCTCGTCCGATGGTGCGACAAGGTGTTTCTGTATAAACTTCTCCCCCTTGTCCGCTGGAAATCATATAACTTCCCCAATATCGAGAAAGTCTAGATTGAGCTCTACCATGTTTGGCTGTCATGCCATTTTTCTCCACTAATTCACCATTGACCCATTCTGTTTTGTCCGGTGGGTTTTGTATCCATTCTTCTAGGGAGAGGTAGGGAGGTTGAACAATTTGATAGGGTGTGGAGTTAATAACTGTACTGACCATCTGAATGGAGCCTCCTTTATTTTCCAGTATAACTTGGCTTGGGCTTACCGATTGCGGGTCATTGCCTGCTACACTTTTTTGATAGCTTAAAATGAAGCATAGCCTTTCTCTCTTCCCAGACTATGCCTAGAAACCTAGGGAATCAGGTTACATTCAAACATTTTATTAGCAATGGGTCCAGCGACTCGATTAATAAATTCCTGACGCATCTGAGGATCTTTCTGCAACATTTCGATAGCTTTTGCGGGGAGATCTCCTTTTTTTCCTGCATCAGTTTTTGAACTGGATGCAGACTGAGGTTGCATCTGAGCAACTTCTTCACAGGAAGCTTTTTGGTATTTGTCGATGACAAAATTTGCGGCTGCATCCAACAAAGCTTCTTTAGGGGCAAAGCTTTCACAGGAAGTGACAACAATTGCTAGAGAAGTTAAAGCACCTAGCAACAAACGATGATACTTTTTCATAACTTCCTCCTCTCTAGGGAATGACTTTACAGTCAAACATTTTATTGGCAATGGGCGGCGCAACTCGATTGATGAATTTCTTCCGCATCTCAGGATTATTCCGCAACATTTCAATCGCCTTCGCCTGAATCGCAGCTTCCGGTGTCCCAGCCGTTTGTGAGCCCTGATGAGACTGGGGTTTCATCTTTGCTAACTCTTCACAGGAAGTATTTTGATATTTGTTGATGACGAGATTCGCTGCTATATCTAGTAAGCTGTCAGGATCGGGTAATGCAACTTTCTCACTTGGCAAAGAAGGTTTTTCAGGGGGTTTTTGGCTTGGTTGCAAGCTTTCGGGATTGGGTAATGTTCCTTTTTCACTTGGTAAAGAGGGTGTCTCCGGCGGTTTTGGTAGCAAGCTTTCAGGATTAGGTGATGTCGCTTTCTCCTTGGGTAGAGAGGGTGTCTCCGGCGGTTTTGGTAGCAAGCTTTCAGGATTAGGTGATGCTGCTTTTTCCTTGGGTAAAGGGGGTTTTTCAGGCGGTTTTGGCTGCAAGCTTTCAGGATTAGGTGCTGTCGCTTTCTCCTTGGGTAAAGGGGGTTTTTCAGGCGGTTTTTGGCTGGGCGGTGGAGACTGCGGAGGCTGAGGAGGTAGAGGAGGGGGCGCTGGCTGTAGCAGCGCTTTGCCACTAATTCCTATCACCAGGATGAGGGCTGTGAGGGAGGCGAGAAATAGATATGACTTTTTCATGAGCTTTTGCTCTTATTGTGATTCAGTCAGTTTAATATTTTAGCTTAAAGAAGGATTAAGCAACCAGATTTTTTTTCAAGGTTTTGAAAATGGCTATCTGCCTTTCCTTACTGGTTGGGTCGTACCACCCGAATCAATTGACCGCTCAAAGTTTCTTTAGTCGAAATAGCTTTATCAATCCGAGAGTCCAACCTTAGGAATTTTAAGACCAGCATTTCCTACTTCTTGAACCGTTAAGACATCGCGATCGAACGTTCGCAGAATTCTGACAACAGCTAGCGGATATTGCTCATCCGAATATAAACGAGCCATTATTTATGCTGCCTCATTTTCGCGGATTGCTTGTTCAATTTTCTCTGGGTAAACAGCAGCATAAGCCCAGGCATTTGCTAAATCAGCAGCACCAATAGTTGGATAATTTTCTAACAAATCTGCTTCACTATATCCGACACGGCGAGCTTCAATCAAGACCCAAACAGGGATGCGAGTTCCGGCGATACAAGCCTCACCACCACAGACGCCCGGAGTTTTTTCTATTCCTTGCCAAGTATTGCTTAAACTTTGGACTAATAGCTGTATTGCCTGAGTTTTTTCAGCAGGAGTTAAGGCAAGTAGTTGTTTTTCTAATTCTT
>JBLNEP010000084.1:0-55780 GCA_050262755.1 Actinomycetota bacterium
TAATCGAGACGGCGGTTGATTTTTATGCGTTTACGGGTCATAAATGGTGGTGCGGTCCGGAAGGATTGGGGGGATTATATGTGAGTGCGGAAGCTTTGGCTGAGTTACACCCGATTTTTATCGGTTGGCGGGGAATTGTGACGGATCAAGCGGGTCAACCGATTGGTTGGAAAGCAGGGGGATTGCGTTATGAGATTGCGACTTCTGCTTATCCTTTATTGGGGGGGTTACGGGCCGCGATCGCACTTCAGCACCAGTGGGGGACTGTTGAGGAACGATATCAAGAAATCAGGAAATTGAGTCAGTTTCTTTGGGAGGGTTTGGGTGAAATTCCCCAGATTCATTGTTTACGGGAGTCTCCACCAGAAGCTGGCTTAGTTGCGTTTGAATTAACCAATGGCAAATCCCATCAGGAACTGGTTAAATTTTTGGAACAACAGGGATGTATGGTGCGGACCATTTTGAATCCAAACTGCATTCGGGCCTGCGTTCATTATTTAACCTTAGAGGCGGAAATTGAACAGTTACTGACAGGAATTAGGAACTTCGTCTGAGCGAGAAATCTAACTTTCACAAGGTTTGGAATTTCTTATTTTCTGTTCATTTTTCAAGGTTAACTTTAGCAGCGATTGTCGATGAATCGGGTCGTATCCTATTGAATCAAGTTTTGGTCGGATAGGCAGGATACCCGTCCGACCAGAACTCTCAGCCATAGCGACTTGCTCTCTTAATTGCACAACAATCGCTCGCTACCCTCTGCACGTTTTTTAGCGATGCAGTTGTAGTTTTGAAGGGGTTTCACCCAGGAGAAATGACATTAATCTGGGTTGGGCCCTGCTTCAGCAATTTCCTTCAGGGTGGCTTCATACTGGGTAAAGTTTTCCACAAACCGCCTTGCCAGTTGCTTCGCTTGGCGGTCGTAAGCTTCTCGATCGTGCCAAGTTTGCTTCGGATCTAAAATCTCACTGGGTACTCCCGGTACCATGTCTGGCACTAAGATCTTAAAAATGGGGTGCGGATGGAAGGTAACTTGGTCTAGATCGCCATTCAAGGCGGCTGCTACCATTGCCCTGGTATATTGAATAGGGATACGACTGCCAACTCCATAGGGTCCACCAGACCAGCCTGTATTGACTAAGTAAACTTCAGCTTTCGTATTGTGAGCGATTAAGCGCTTACCCAGCATTTCAGCATAAATGGTGGCAGGCAGAGGTAAGAATGGTTTACCGAAACAAGCTGAAAAGGTTGCTTGTGGTTCAGTAATGCCACGTTCTGTACCGGCGAGCTTGCTGGTATAACCAGAGAGGAAATGATACATGGCCTGCCGATTCGTTAGTTTAGCGATCGGTGGCAAAACACCAAAAGCATCGGCTGTTAAGAAAATGACTGCTTTTGGATGACCGCCAATTCCAGGAATCACAGAATTGGGAATAAAATTGATGGGGTAGGCGGCTCTGGTATTTTCAGTCAAGCTAATGTCGTCATAGTCAGGGACTCTGGTATCTGCATCCAGAATGATATTTTCTAAAAAGGCACCAAAGCGGAGTGCGTCCCAAATTTGTGGCTCATTGACGCGAGATAAGCGGACAGTTTTGGCATAACAGCCGCCTTCAAAGTTAAAGATACCTTCTTCTGACCATCCATGTTCATCATCACCGATTAAGTGGCGATGAGGATCGGCTGAAAGTGTGGTTTTACCCGTGCCAGATAAGCCAAAAAACAAAGCGGTATTGCCATCTTCATCCATATTAGCCGCGCAGTGCATCGGCAGTACATTGCGCTTAGTCATGTAGTAATTCATCAAGGAGAAGACGGATTTTTTGATTTCACCGGCATACTTGGAACCGCCGATGATTACCATTTTTTTAGCAATGTTGAGAACAATAAATGCTTCGCTGTGAATCCCGTCGTCATCGGGTTCACCTTGCAGTCCAGGGACAGCAATGACTGTAAAATCTGCTTCGTGGTTACAGAGTTCTGCCTGGGTGGGTCTGATAAATAGCTGGTGTGCAAAAAGATTTTGAGACGCTAACTCGTTGATAATTCTGACACCCATTCGATATTTGGGATCGGCACCCACGTAACCATCGAAGATATAAAGGTCACGTCCTTGTACGTAGGAAAGTACGCGCCGATAGAGTCGATTAAAGTTGTCTTCAGAAAGAGGAACATTGAGTTTGCTCCAGTGGATTTCCTCACGGCAACTGGGTTCGTCTACAATAAACTTGTCGTTGGGAGAGCGTCCAGTATATTTACCTGTTTTGACGCACAAAGCTCCATTATCTGCTAATACTGCTTCTGCACGAGCTAAAGCGTGTTCGATCAGTTTTGGCGCAGACAGATTGCGATAGACTTGACCGAGATTTTTCATCCCTAGCGCTTCTAGCCCATAATTGTGACCATTGCGCCAATAATTGACAGTCATACCAGTATTGGTCAGTACAATTGCCTCTTTGTCTGCCAACTTATTCTTGATCAGTTTAGGGACTGATACATCCTGATACACGTTACGTTCCATGATGCCTAGATCGTCCATATCTAGAGCCTCCTCTCTGTAGGTTAGGATGCCCCTAGAATCAAGCTCGGCTGTTGCGAAATCAGGGGAATTTGATTTGGGGCAAGGATTTAAGAGCTTTGGTTTTGGCTTCGCGTTGAGCAATTAATTCTGTCTGCTGCGCTAAAAGCCATAAAAATTGGTGCGGTTGGGTCTTGCTCTTGGTTTCTGCTATCTATGATACCAATCTCAAGACATGTCAATCATACACCAAATTTTATCAGGGCAACATTAATCTCACAAAATATATCTTTATATTTCTAGGTATTGTTTAATATTTTTTTAACTTCCTGAGTCGAGCTAACGGTAGAAGTAATTTTTCAGCTTTAAAAGCGATGAAACAATCACATTTTTATCCAAGGGAGGTCGTTACCACCCGGATAAAAAGTTATGAAATTATCACATTTCTATCCAAGGGTGGCGACAAATACAGATTGTTATGCAGCATTGGGATTCAGATCGATCATCTGCCGGGTTGCATAAGTACCAATGGGACTCCAAACCACGTAAGGTAATAGCAATAGAGCTGCCCATCCTGAAATCGACCAGACAGCAAACGCCAGTAAGCCTCCTAAGAGGGCGCCAGTGAAGCCTAAAATTGTACCAACGCTTAAACTCCGAAGTCGTAACGTTACAGGAATGTAAGCAACTGTAACGATTTCTACGATCAAGTAAAGCCCCATTAATAACCAAGTCGTAACGTTACCTGGATTTTTTTCCCAAACCAGTGAAGCTGACCAAGCTCCGCAAGCAAAAATCACCGTCCAAATGAACGGAATTGCAGGCTCAAAGAACAGCCAGTTCGGTCGGTCTAGGCGTTGACTCCAGCGGATGTCGCGAGGTCTAATTAAAATACCTCCTAGGGCGACTAAAAAGGTAATACCTGCAATGATCATCCAAGGTTGTATCATCTTGATTCCCTAATACTTTAGCAACCTCTGCTTCCTCAGCAAGAAGTTGAGAAACTGAATGAATAAATTTTGCCAAGTCAGTAGCTCGGCGAAATCATTCTTGAGTGCAATCAATGCTCTATCTAAAGAAAGGGAGAAGCTCATACCAGATTCAGCCATCATTATTAGTGGAGGTTGCTGATACTTTTTTTTAAAAAAAAGCAAGCATCTTTCCCGGGTTCAGAAAGATGCTTGCCGTTGAAATTAATTTTTTTCAGGTGGTTTCTTGGCGAAAAATGGTCAGCCGAAGGTTATTTGCAAACTGCACGATTATTAGCGTTTCTGACGATCGTGCCTTCCTTACCATTAATTAAAACTGGGTTATTGGTACTGACTCGGATTAAGCGTGGTTGTCTCCGCAGACATTCTCTAACTGATTCTCCCCAAGCAGTAAGAGCGGTAGTATATTCTGAGCGCAGGCGAGGGACATCCGCAGCAGAAAGACCTTGGGGAACTGTGGGGAGGCGGAACTGATCGGTGATCAAGTGATCGGAGGTGATGGTGGTGTCTGTCGCAACTCTGGTAACAACGGGAAAATCAAAGATTTTGGGTAGAGTTCTGTCACGGGGATCGCCCGGTAGCGCTTGGTAATTCTTCGAGCCTCCCTTGTAGTCGAAACTAGCTTGAGCCAAGGCTGGAAGCGGTAAGCTCGTTAACACTACGGCACACCCAAGCAAAAATAATTTGGATTTCATACTCCTCGTCTCCTCTGTTTTATTAGGATTTGCATTCAGTCAGGATGTTCCTCAAAATGCTACTTGCTTTGATTCAGGAAATTCCCGATTGTTCCTAGCATTTTTCGGGGATATTTAACGGCTTCCCTGATTGCAAAACACCTTTCAAACTGTTGAAATTGATTGCCACCCAAAACGTTAAAAAATTTGCAGTTGTTTGAGAAATTTTCACACCTGAAATTTTCATGGTTTAAGGGGTGCAGTTAATTCAGACAAATTGATTACTGAAAGATGTCACTGGGCACTTTATCAAATTTTTTTGCAGATATCAAGCTGTTTTACTACAAAGCTAGTCATTGGCAGTTAGGGAGCTTGCGGGTTTTAGGGATTCTAGCTCAGCTTGGCGAGGGAGGCGTAACCCCTGTAAATTAGCATTAGTAGGATTTTCGAGCCACACTTGATTGAAACGGGGTTAGGCGGTGACAGTGGAAGACAGCATAGAGATGGACTCGTTAGACAGTAGGGTGATTCCCGCAGCGCCAGCGGGATATAAATCAGGCTTTGTTGGGATTATCGGACGGCCCAACGTTGGTAAATCGACGTTAATGAATCAACTGGTGGGGCAGAAAATTGCCATTACCTCACCGATCGCTCAGACGACACGCAACCGTCTGCGAGGGATCCTCACCACGCCAGAAGCACAAATTATTTTTGTCGATACTCCTGGCATTCACAAGCCTCACCACCAGTTAGGGAAGGTATTGGTACAAAATGCTCAACTGGCCATTCAGTCGGTGGATGTGGTGCTGTTTGTGGTGGATGCGTCGGTAGAAGCGGGGGGTGGCGATCGCTATATTGTGGATTTACTCAGCAATGTGGAGACTCCGGTGATTCTGGGGTTGAATAAGTCAGATCAACAGCCACCGACTCACGAGTTGCTGGATGCGAGTTATCAGGCGATTACCAGTGCTTACCAGTGGTCAACTGTGAAGTTCTCGGCACTGACGGGGGAGGGGGTGGAGGATCTGCAACAGCGATTAATCGATCGCTTGGAACCTGGTCCTTATTACTATCCACCGACTTTGGTCACTGACCAGCCAGAGCGGTTTATTATGGGGGAACTGATTCGCGAGCAAATTTTGCTGATGACGCGGGAAGAAGTGCCGCATTCAGTGGCGATCGCTCTGGATCGCGTGGAGGAACTACCGAAGCTAACCCGTGTGATGGCGACGATCCATGTCGAACGGGAGTCCCAGAAGGGAATTTTGATCGGCAAGGGTGGCAGTATGCTCAAAGCGATCGGCACTGCGGCTCGCCAACAGATTCAAATGTTAATTGATGGGAAGGTCCATTTAGAATTATTTGTCAAGGTGCAACCCAAGTGGCGACAGTCTCGCACCCGTCTAGCTGAGCTGGGTTATCGCGTGGAACAATAATGGCGATTTTGCTGAAACTAAAATCTTGCACTCCGATTGAGCATTAGCAGGATGCTGGTTCCGCCTCTAGAGGTTGCGGGTGGAGCACATTTCCTCGGCTCTTAATCAAGACAGAGCTGCGACCTTCTGCCAATAAACCCGCAAAGAGCAACACCCAAGCGCTACTCACTGAGTGATTTCCTCTCTATCACATTTACGATGCGGAGTTGCACTCAGAACTAAATCTAGCTGCATTGCTCCCTTATCAACATTTGAGGAAATATCAGACTTGGCGTTGGGTGTTACTGGTTTTTTCGGATGAGACAGACGTGAGATGAAACAGCGCTTTTTACTCCTTATTCAACTGTTAACTTCGCTGTGGTATCTGTCGAGTGAAGCTTGTTCGCTTCATGTTTTTAATCTATCACCTTTTCTCGGAGGTGCAAGACCGTGCAACTAAACTTTACTTTCTTCAAAATTACTACGAATTCCGTATGAACTTTAGTAACAGGCATTGCTATTTTGTTACAAAGTTGTTCTGTTGTGACGATTTAACTGGAGGCTGGGAAGGAGTTGTGGTCAGGGTTCCAAAGCACTGGCGCGCTCGCTAACTCCGAATCGCAACCTGAACCATAAGGTTTTACCGTTGCTGCTTTTAAACAACCAAACACAACATTTATACAGGGACAAGGGCTGCTAAACTAATGGTTTAAACGGTCAACTTCACTCAATCATCCTGTCAAAACTCATGACAAACTCACCCAAAATTCTTGCTTTTGCCGGGAGTACCCGCGAAGCATCTTACAATAAAATGATGGTAAAAATTGCAGCAGCAGGAGCGAGTGCTGTTGGCGCAGAAGTAACCTACATTGATTTGCGCGAGCTGCCCTTACCGTTATTTGATGAAGATTTAGAAGCCAAAGAAGGGTTGCCTGAAAATGCTCGAAAATTGAAAGATTTGATGTTCGAGCATCAGGGCTTTTTAATTGCATCTCCCGAGTACAACAGTTCCTATTCAGGAGTGCTAAAAAATGCAATTGATTGGGCATCACGCCCGCAACCCGGAGAAGGAATGCTGGCTGCTTTTAATCAAAAAGTTGCAGTAATTATGAGCGCTTCTCCAGGGGCCTTAGGCGGTTTGCGTGGCTTAATCAATCTGCGATCGCTGCTAGCCAGTATTAATGTGATCGTGCTTCCCGATCAAAAAGCGATTCCCCATGCCTTTGAAGTATTTAATCCCGATGGCACCCTGAAAGATCCCAAGCAGCAGGAAGCGGTGGAAAATCTCGGTGCTAAGTTAGCGAAGGTCTTACAAAAATTAAGCGCTTGAGGTGCTCCCTCGCGGTACTCCAGCTAGACTCAATGGCACCATTTGATTTTCCGATGCCATTGATAGCGAGGAGAGAAGGCTCAGGCCTTAGCTCAACAAGCTGAATCCAGCAGTCATCACCTGCTAAGCAGTGCGACCGCCCCTTTCCGCTACGGTTGCAAACGAAACCCCCCTGAAAAAGCAGCAGGGGGGCCAACCTTTACAGCAGATACAACAACACAAACAAAATCACCCAAATCACATCCACAAAGTGCCAATAAATCTCAGCCGCTTCTGGTCCAAAGTGGTGCTGACTGGAATAATGACCTGCTGTGCGCGATCGCCACAGCACTCCTAAAATCAACAGCACCCCGAATGTAACGTGCAACCCGTGAAAACCAGTCATCACATAAAACGAACTGGCATATAAATTGGTGGTCAAGCCATACGCTAAACGGCTGTACTCAAAAGCTTGTCCCGCTAAGAAAATGACTCCCATTAGCGCCGTCGCCCCTAGCCAGACTCGCAACCCTGCTACATCATTCTTCTTAATAGCAGCATTGCCTCGATTCATCACAAAACTGCTAGAAATTAGAATCACTGTATTAATGGCTGGCAGCAATAATTCTCGCTCAATTCCCTCTGGCGGCCAGACAGGAGACATAGCCCGATAAATCAAATAAGCCGCAAACATCCCAAAAAAAATCATGCCCTCTGCTAAGAGGAACACTAACACCCCAATAATCCGGTAATCTGGGTGTTCTACTCCGTGCGCTTCCTGCTCAGAAGTATGATGATAATTCAGGGCAGCTTTTGCTTCAATTGCTGAACTTTGCATGATCGGTAATGGGTAATGGGTTATGAATCAAGTGTGGGACAGGCAAAATGCCTGTCCACTTTCTTAATACAAAAAAGCCGATTTTTGGGCAGAACTACGCGCGGTCGCCTGCAAGTTCTTGAAGGCGTTGCTCTGTTTCTTGAAGTTCCTCCATCCCATAATCATAGGGACCTGTTTCCAACACAGGTATCCCTTCAAAATTTTCAATGGGTGGGGGTGAAGTCGTCATCCATTCCAAACTTAAAGCTTGCCAAGGATTATTCTCTGCTTTCGGCCCATACATCCAACTCCAAACCGAATTAATAATAAACGGGATGGTAGAAACAGCAAGCAGATAAGCACCGATGGTACAGAGTACATTAATTTCAGTAAATTTTGGGTCATACATAGCCACCCGTCGAGGCATTCCTTGAATTCCCAAAATGTGCATGGGCAAGAACGTCAACGTAAAACCCACATAGGTTAAAACGAAATGAATTCTACCCCAAAATTCATTAATCATCCGCCCCGTCATTTTTGGGAACCAGTGATAATAGGCAGCGTAAATACCAAAGACTGACCCGCCAAACAGTACGTAATGTAAGTGGGCGACGACAAAATAAGTGTCGTGGACATGGATATCAAAGGGGACAGAAGCCACCATAATCCCCGTGATGCCGCCAAGAACAAAGGTTGAGATAAAACCCATTGCAAACAGCATCGCGCTAACCAGTCGCAATTTCCCACCCCAAATCGTTGCCAACCAGCTAAATATTTTAATTCCTGTCGGCACAGCGATGATCATAGTCATGATCATAAAAAACATCCGCAACCAACCAGGAGTTCCGCTGGTAAACATGTGGTGGGCCCAGACAATTAAGCCCAAAAAAGCAATGGCTAAGCTGGAATAAGCGATCGCGCCATAGCCAAAAATTGGCTTTCGTGAATGGACCGGCAAGACTTCGGATATTACCCCAAAGAATGGCAGGATCATAATGTAAACGGCTGGGTGCGAGTAAAACCAGAACATATGCTGGTAAACAATCGGATCGCCGTTCCCAGTGGGGTTAAAAAATGAGGTTCCTGCTAACAAATCAAAGGATAGTAAAATCAGTGCGGCTGCTAAGACTGGAGTCGCAATCAAAACCAAGGCTGAAGTTGAAATCAATGCCCAACAAAACAAAGGCATTTGATACAAGCTCATGGTTGGCACTCTCATGGTGAAAATGGTCACGGCAAAATTCACCGCTCCCAGAATTGAGGAAGTTCCCAGGACCAAAACACTGAGAATCCAAATTTCTTCCCCGGCCTTGCTGGCAATGGTGCTTAAGGGTGGATAAGAAGTCCAACCTGCCTGTGGCGTTTCAATTAAGAAACTACTTAACAGCAACAAACCCCCAACTGGTAGCAACCAAAAACCAATGGCATTAAGCCGGGGAAATGCCATATCTTTTGCCCCAATCATTAAGGGAATGAGATAGTTAGCAAATCCGGCTCCGGTGGGAACGATCCACATAAAGATCATGACCGTTCCGTGTAACGTAAATAAACCATTGTAGAGTTCGGGGCTGAAAAAATCAGGATCGGGAGTCAGCAGTTCTGTGCGAATGAGCGTTGCCATTACGCCACCGACAAGAAAGAAAATAAAAGAGGTCACTAGGTATTGAATCCCGATGACTTTGTGGTCGGTATTAAATGTGAAGTAATCTCGCCAAGGTCGATGTCCGGGTTCTTTGCCACTAGCCGGAAGATTGGCAGTTTCTTGCAACTGTGCTTCGGTCATAAGAAAAAGATTTTTGAGAATGGGTCATGGGCAATTGCTAACTGTCACCCGTGAGTGATTTTCCTTTACAAATTATGGATGACTGGCTCTCAATTGCTTGAGTGTGTCGGCGTTAATTCCCATTTCGGCTACATAGGGAGTCAGAAATTCGCCCTCTGACAAGTTGGTAGGCTGAACCGCAATTGCTTGCTGTAAAGTTTGATGGTTGGCTACCTGCTGACTCTGGATCCAACTCTCGAATTCTTCGGGTGTTTGAACGAGAATTAAGCTCTTCATGGCTCCGTGATAAGCTCCACAGAGTTCAGCGCAAACAATGCGGTATTCGCCGGTTTTATTTGGCGTAAATCGGAGTTCGCTGGGTCGCCCTGGAATTGCATCCTGCTTCAGGCGAAATTCTGGCAGCCAGAAAGCGTGCAACACGTCATTGGCTGAGATTACGAGCTGTGCTTCCCGGTTTACTGGTAAGTGCAATTCGCCGGAAGAAACGCCGCTTTGTGGGTAGTTAAAAATCCAGGCGTATTGCAAACCGGTGACATTCACTACCACATCTGCTGGTTTGCCTTCATTCTGGGGTGAAGCACCGACACCAAGCGCAATTAAATTTTCTGGGTTTTGGGGTGGAAGCTTTGTTCCTGTTTCAGAGGTTAAAGCATTTTCTTCTGTTTCCGTGAGAGTGGCTGCGATCGCTGCCCCTGGCATTTTGGCGTGGGCCTGCATCGTGCCATGATCGTGTGCTCCCATGGGATCGAGACCACCCATCGCGTTATAAATCTCAAAACTGTAGATGCCGATTCCGAAAATGATAATTGCAGGGACGGCAGTCCAGAGAACTTCTAACGGTAAATTGTCATGCCACGGGGGTCCATCTGTGTTGTCGCCTGCACGCCGACGAAATTTAATACCAGCAACGAGCAGTGAGCCCTGGACTATGAGGAATAAACCAGTGGCAATGGTCATCATTGTATTGAACAACCCGTCTATTTGGGATGCTTCTTCTGATGCTGCGACTGGGAGCAAACCGTGATTTTGACCGTACCAAAGGCTAATCAGAGTTACTCCGATACCGATCAGCATCGTCAGGATGGGACTTGGGATGTTCACTTCGTACCTCCTCGCATTGGCACTTCTTCACTGTTATCAGTCTTGAGAAGCGCCTCTGAGTTTCCGATCTTGATTTTAGATGGGCATTTCTAGGAGGACGTATATCCAAAGGCTGAGTGTTTTTCTCAACCCTGTTTGTTGCTCGATACTGACCTTTTGATGGTTGACATTTCGAGGCTTATATGCTAATAATAGCTAATTTTTGAGCGAGACAAGCGATCGCCTCTTCATTGCACGAATCTTCTCAAGAATGAGGAGCAGTAGTGGTCCCCATTTACTAAACATTAAACGCCTAAAAAGGAAGTCGGGGAATTCATGAAAATTCGTTATTTTTGATGGTTGAACTCTCCATGACGACAGTTCTCCCGACTGGATGCTTTGATTGCATTCAGAGTAGTAGAAATAGCCACTCTATCTCCCCTCAACCCGTTTGTCCCTCTATTGATAACCTCTGTGTCTGAGTCCCAAGCTTTACCTGAGTTTCATCAGAAGCCCAACGACGGTAATCTAATAATAACTGGTGCATCAATCGCTGTTTAACGGTCATTAACACGCTTTTGAGCAAACCATTACCGGTTGCTTCTAAAATTGGCTGAGGTGTGAACCAAAAAGCCGGAGGCAATTCTACCTTTACCTCTAGATCTGCTTTCCCCTTTAAATAAGTGACTCCATTGCCCTGAAAGGGAGCGAGACGCCCTTGCAAATCGAAGTGAAAACGTTCATTAATGTACTCGATCCCTCGAATTTCACAGGCCATCGACCTTAATACAATGGTGCCATCTGACTCTGCCCATACTTTCAGATCTACAATGGGTTGAATCTTCAGCATCATAAACTCCAACGGCCGCATTTTCAGGCGAAAACAATCCTCGCTCAGTTGCTCTAGGCGACTCGGATCGACCAAAGCATTTACAAGTCGCCTCGGCTGGCGGAGATAATGTTGAATGGGAACGCCCTGTTGGGGAACGGGAATCTCAACGGACTGGGAAGCATGAAACCTGGTAGACATGAGAGGATGTAAAAGTACAGGATTCGTAAGGGTATCTTAACAAAGCTTAACACTTGCTCAGGTGACTTCAGCTACATCTTCAACTGGATCGACTCCGTAAAACTAACCGACCCAGCCTTCCAGAAACTCAGTAATTTCACCATGATACTTTCTGGTTGATGAATTTCAAGTAAAGAGTTGTAACGGAATTTTGCAGAATATGACTATTTCCATCGCCCATCTAGGCCCAGCCGGTACGAACGCGGAAGCTGCCGCTCTTGCTTACGCTAATTGGCTGAGCTTGCAGGCTGGTCCTCACTGCCTCTTATGTCCTTATTCGACCATTTCTCAAACCTTAGAAGCATCTGCCAGAGGGGAGGCTCTGTTAGCCATTGTTCCTGTAGAAAATTCTATTGAAGGGAGTGTGACGATTACTTTAGATCGGCTATGGCAGTTGAGTACGTTGCGAATTCAACACGCACTGGTGTTGCCGATCGCTCACGTGCTGATCACCCATGCTGAGAGTTTCCAGCAGATTACAACCGTTTACTCTCATCCGCAAGCCCTTGCTCAGTGCCAAAATTGGCTACAGCAGTCAATTCCATCTGCTCAGCTCATTCCGTCGAATTCAACGGCTGAAGCCTTAGAGCATTTAGACGATCCGAGTGCCGCTGCGATCGCCTCTCAGCGAGCCGCTCAACTCTACAACTTGCCGATCCTCGCCGATCAAATTAATGATTATCCCGACAATTACACTCGATTTTGGATTCTGAAAGCCGATACAGAAACTCAGGAAACCGAAGCAAGTCAGTCTGTAGAACCTTGCACTCACACCTCCTTAGCATTCAGCGCCCCTGCCAATTTACCAGGAGCTTTAGTAAAACCGCTACAGGTTTTTGCCAGCCGCAATATTAATTTAAGCCGAATTGAATCTCGCCCCACTAAGCGGTCCCTCGGCGAATATCTTTTCTTTATTGACTTAGAGTGCGACCTCCGGGAAGCATCCATGCAATCAGCCATAGAAGAATTAAAAACTTACACTGAAACTCTGAAAATCTTTGGTAGTTATAGCGTGATCTCCATTAACAATCAGTAGTCGAACCAAAGGAAAAGCTATTGCTAATTTTTGAGGCAAGTGACCTTTTATGATAGGAGTTAGGAACGTAATATTGCTGGTTAGCAAATTGCATAAACCCGCTCTTCCTAATGAACAATAAAATCAAGGTTCTGGTATTTCAGACGGTTGCAAAAAGTCTAATTGATTTGCAATAAAAAGCCCGCTCGGAGCATTTGAGCGGGGTTTCAGTGTGGCATGAGGAGTGAGCTTATAATTCACTATTAACAAGTTTAGTCAAAGACTGTGACATTTTTGTGGCAATCTCATGGCAAAATCATGTTACAACTTCATTGAAGTTCTATCGTTGGAGAAAAATATTGGATGCCCCCCACGTGACAACCCGGCTGTAGTTCCCCCGATTTTGTAGCTATTTATAACATTCTTCCGGTTTAGAAAAGTGACAGGGTGATTTCGTAATTAGCGATGAGCCGTTTGTAGTCAGGATCTGAGTGATCTAGTCGCCTTTAAGGGCGGGACTAATAGCCTGACTGTAAACCTTGACCCTTTACCTACTAACCTCAATCTATGTTTCAAACTGCTCAAGGGATTCCCAACCTGCCGGATCTAACTCATCCCCATGAACTGATAGAATTTGGTAACCAGATTCTCAAAGCCTCATTTCAGCTTTGCCTCCTAGTTGGTGTGTTGGGGATTGCAGTTGCACTCCTGAGTTTTGCCCTCCGCAACAAAGAACCAGAACATGGGATTTTCGTCAGCGAATGGAGCATCCGTTACTCCACTTTACTACGGGGTTTACAGCATTTTATTTTAATTTTAATTCTCTTAGTGGGAGGATTTTTTCTCTCCTCTACCTTAAGCAACCGCTATCATCACTGGGAACAAGCAAGAGTGGCGAAGGTGGCGGAAAGTGTTGCAGGCGATCGCCTCGAACAGCAAGCACCGCAAGTCCACTATACAGTTGAAGAACCCTACACTTACGATACCCAAGTTGAGGGTAAAATCGTCCGTGTCCAAGCAACCCGAAAAGTGAACCGCATTTTAGCAATGTCAGGTTCACAAATTGATGTCAAACTCAACCAAACCACTGACCCCGCCACAGAAAGAGCGATTTATCAGGCAATATTTACGGCTGACTACCAAGTCGCAAATAAACTCAATGAAGCTGAAAATTTCTTCTTTGAAATTCAGCCACCTTTCGGTTATAAGCTACTACAAAATTTTAAAGTTGAGAGGGACGGGACAAGATTAATTCCTATCAATCCAGGGAATTATCGTTTTCCCTTGCGATTGGAACCTGGAGAAGAAACCCGATTTAAAGTAACTTATCAAGCTCAAGGGGGTCCGCGTTGGGTTTATAATGCGAATGGGCAATTATTGTCTAATTTTCGCCTCACGGCACTGGCTGATTTTCCCAATGCTGATTTTGCCAGTGGCATCATTCCGACTGAAAGCAAGGTTGAGGGAAGAGGAAGCAGATTTACGTGGGTATTTGATGATAATGTTTCAGTTCTTAATCCCTTTGGAGTCTTTACTTCCGTTGGTCCTGTCAAGAAAACAGGCATTTTACCCCGGTTGTTACTGTTAGCACCTGCACTATTTTTGTGGTGGCTAGTATTACTCTATTTGTCAGTGCCAATGACGATGAAAGATGTGGCAATATCAGCGGGAGTTTTCTTTGCTTGTGTGTTGAGTTTAACTTATTTCAGCCGGGCCATTGATGCGAAATTAGCTTGGCTGGGAATTTCATTGATTTTACTAGTAATAGTTTGGGGTTTAGGAAAAACAAATCAGGCAAGGTTGGCGGCGGTTATTGCGACCATTGCAGGGGGGGTGATTCCAGTTTTTGGGTTGTTAGTTCCTGCTAGTGGGATGACTCTGAGTCTTGCAGGTTTGCTCTCGGTGGTGTGGTTGGCGGTGCGTCACTGGTATGGGTGGTATCGGGTAAGTGAAGAGACACCGAATGGGTGAGGAATCGCTCATTGCTAATAGCAAACTCATTAGCTGCTATGAGCGCTCTATTAGGAGTTGGATGCTACCTCAAAAAGTAAAAGATTGAATCACTTCGACATTTTTGCTCGATACTTCTGACCTAAAGATCGGTCGGTAAGTGGCTTAATAGCTCCTCTAGAGTGTTACTAGTTTTTAACGCTGATACCACCTTTTTATTGGGTTGTGTATAGATGGTTTGGTAATCAATTTCTCCCCAATTTTCTCTAACTGGAAATGCCAAAGCTTCTCGAACGAGACTAAATTCTGCATTGACTCCTGGTTTATTTCCGCGTGCATCCACGCGAATCCATCTTTTGATACTTTCTAGATAGATTGCATTCAAGCCATGTAGCGTTAAGTAAGAGGGTTCGGAGTCATCAAAAACTAACTTTTGATAACAAAAACCGGTGGGAATTTTCTGAGAGCGGAGGATGGCTGCTAGTAAATGGGATTTTGCATAACAAATTCCTTCTTTCTCACTTAATACTTTTGAGGCTTTCCAAGTTACGGTCTTCCCTTGGATATCACAGGAATGAGGGATGCGATCGCGAACATACTCATAGGCTGCTTTCGCAAATTCCACCTCTGTTTTACCATAGGTTGATAAGTGTCTTCCAACTGCTTGAATATTCTCATCTTCGTAGTCAATCACTTCAGAAGCTGCCAGATATTCACTGAGTTCACTGGTTTCAGTTTCTAATTTCATCATTCGTTCTCAAAATTTTCTGTACGACCGGATTACTTTTTAATCAAGACAGAAGGCACGATCCGGTTTAGATAAACCGATGTCGATGCCTTCTGAAGCATTGGAACTAATTTTATTAAGTTGTTGAAAGTCAAGTGATAATGGCTTTTCTACTTTTCTACTGAAGCGTATCCTTCAGCACTGTTCTTGCGGCTAAATGACTGCGAGTCGAAGTTAAAATTTCTGCTTCCCGTTCCAGTCTTGCTGCTGTATCTTGCATTTCTAAAAGAGTTTGCTGTTCCGTCGCCACACCGTAAAGATTGCTCGCTACCCAATAAGATAACTCGGTTGGCAAACTCGGAATATCTTCTGGCAATTCAATACTTTGATCCATCAATTTGCCAGATAGTCGCACTACATCTTTGAGTAGTTGTTCGACATCTTTTGCTAACGGTCGCAGATCTGTCTGAGGTGGCTGATCTTCAATCCATTCTACTAAACCCACTAAATAGGGTTTTTCTCGCACCGTTTCCAGGACTCGAAACCGTTGCTGTCCTAAGGTCATAATTTTCATGCGATCGTCAGGCAGGCGCTGGCAGTGAATCACTTCCGCACAGCATCCCACTCCAGCGACTCGATTTTGAGTCGGGTCCCACATCAACACCCCGAAACGGCGATCGCTATCCAAGATCGTATTCATCATGATCCGATAGCGAAATTCAAAGATATGCAGGGGGAGCGGTCTACCAGGAAAGAGCACCACTTCCGGTAAGGGAAATAGGGGGAGTTCTCGAACAGCTACAGAGGAATAGGATGCCATTGTCCCTACCAAAATGACGGTACTAGCGCTTTTTCTTACTTTAGCTGATTTTCCTCCCCCTTTAACTGGTTTACAGCTTCACTTCAATATCTACGCCTGCTGGCAGATCTAGTTTCATTAAGGCGTCAATGGTTTTAGAAGAAGGCTGATAAATATCAATGATGCGACGATGGGTGCGAGTCTCGAAGTGTTCCCGCGAGTCCTTATCAACGTGTGGCGATCGCAACAAGCAGTAAATCCGCCGCTTGGTCGGTAATGGGATCGGTCCTAGGGAGGTAGCACCAGTACGATTGGCTGTCTCGCAAATCTTCTCGCAAGATGCGTCTAGAATGCGACGGTCAAAAGCTTTGAGACGGATCCGAATTTTTTGCTGTTGGAGAGTAGCCATTGGTTTTTCTTTAGTTTTCTAGGTTCAGTTGACGAGTGATTGATGGGTCAGTTGAACGTGATCAATCAATAACTAACTGCTAAGGATTGACACAGCAGAGCAGAAAAGCCTATTGACATTCGGCGGCTTTTCTGCTCCACCTACCTGTAGTAGTAACCTACTTGAGGATTTTTGAAACCACGCCAGCGCCTACGGTGCGGCCACCTTCGCGGATAGCGAAGCGCATCCCCTGCTCGATCGCGATCGGGTTGATGAGCTCCACTGTCATCTTAATCCGGTCTCCCGGCATCACCATTTCAGGCTGGCTGCCATCGTCAGCCGTGAACTGATTAATCGTACCAGTCACGTCCGTTGTCCGCACATAGAACTGAGGGCGATAGCCAGAGAAGAAGGGTGTGTGCCGGCCGCCTTCTTCCTTCTTGAGAATGTAAACCTCAGACTCAAATTGCGTGTGAGGGGTGATCGACTTCGGCTTGGCAATCACCATACCGCGCTCGATATCTTTCTTTTCAATCCCCCGCAGCAGCAGACCCACGTTATCACCCGCGAGTCCTTCTTCCAGAGACTTTTGGAACATTTCCACACCAGTAACCGTAGTGCTGCGGGTGTCCTTGATACCCACCAGTTCAACGGTTTCACCGACTTTGACCTTTCCGCGCTCGATCCGGCCCGTCGCCACTGTACCCCGACCTGTAATCGAGAATACGTCTTCTACAGCCATCAGGAAAGGCTTGTCAATTTCGCGCTCCGGTGTGGGGATGTAACTGTCTACTTCCTCCATCAGCTTGTAAATCTTGTCTACCCACGGATTTTCGCCCTTCTTGGTGGTGGGTTTAGCAACCATTGCTTCCAGAGCCTGCAAAGCTGAACCAGAGACGATGGGAATGTCATCTCCTGGAAAATCATAAGAACTCAGAAGTTCCCGGACTTCCAATTCCACCAGTTCCAGCAGTTCTGCATCATCCACCATGTCTTCCTTGTTCAAGAAGACCACGATGTTGGGAACGCCAACTTGCTTGGCCAGCAAGATGTGTTCGCGAGTTTGAGGCATCGGCCCATCTGCCGCCGAAACCACCAGGATCGCGCCGTCCATCTGAGCTGCACCCGTGATCATGTTTTTCACGTAGTCAGCGTGGCCCGGACAGTCTACGTGAGCGTAGTGCCGTTCTTCAGTTTGGTACTCAACGTGGGCCGTGTTGATCGTGATGCCCCGTGCCTTTTCTTCGGGTGCGGCATCGATTTCATCGTATTTCTTAGCTTTCGCCTGACCCAGAGCCGCCAGTGTCATGGTGATAGCGGCTGTCAAAGTGGTTTTGCCGTGATCGACGTGACCGATCGTGCCGATGTTTACGTGGGGTTTAGTCCGTTCAAATTTTGCGCGTGCCATTCTTGATGTGTTCCTTTGTCAGTTGTCAGTTGCCATTGGGTAATTGGTAATTGGTAATTAGCAATTGGTGAAACGTGATTAACACTGCCATTACCCATTACCTCTTACCAATTACCGATGACCGATGACTAATTTATGCGTTCCCTTTGCTCTTCGCGATGATGGCTTCAGCCACGTTGCGAGGTACTTCTTCATAATGGCTAAATTCCATTGTAAAGATTCCCCGGCCTTGGGTTTTCGAGCGGATGTCGGTGGCATAGCCAAACATTTCTGCCAGCGGAACTTTAGCAGCAACTTTGGCAATTCCCTGTTCCGTCTCTTGACCTTCAATTTGGCCCCGACGAGAGTTGAGGTCGCCGATGACGTTCCCGATAAAATCTTCGGGGACTTCTACCTCTACTTTCATCATAGGCTCTAGCAGCACTGGCGAAGCCTTCATCACAGCTTCTTTGATCGCCATTGAACCAGCGATCTTAAAAGCCATTTCTGAGGAGTCTACCTCGTGGAAAGACCCGTCTACCATAGTAGCTTTGAGGTCAATCACAGGGTATCCTGCCAAAATGCCGGATTCGCAAGCTTCCTTCATCCCTTGCTCTGCGGGGCTGATGTACTCTTTCGGCACAGCGCCCCCCACAATCTTGGAGACAAACTCAAAACCGCTTCCCGGTTCTCCCGGCTCCAATTCAATGACGACGTGACCATATTGGCCTTTACCGCCGCTCTGACGGATGAATTTACCTTCTGCCTTCACCGCTTTACGCACGGTTTCGCGGTAAGCAACCTGTGGTGCACCGACGTTGGCTTCTACCTTAAACTCCCGCAGCATCCGGTCTACCAGAATTTCCAGGTGCAGTTCGCCCATACCGGCAATCACGGTCTGGTTGGTTTCTGGATCGACGTTAACCCGGAAGGTGGGGTCTTCCTCGGAGAGAGATTGCAGGGCTTTGGACAGTTTTTCCATATCCTGCTTGGTTTTGGGTTCCACTGCCACGGAGATCACCGGTTCCGGGATGAACAAGGACTCCAGAATAATGGGAGAGCTGTCATCGCAGAGGGTGTCTCCGGTGAAGGTATCCTTCAGACCCAAGGCTGCTCCTAGGTCGCCGGCCCGGAGTTCGTCTACTTCAATGCGATCGTCTGCCTTGAGAACAATTAAGCGAGAAATCCGCTCTTTCTTGTTCTTGGTGGAGTTGAGGACATAGCTGCCCTTCTTAAGAATGCCGGAGTAGACACGGACGAAGGTCAGGCGACCATAGGGATCTGCCATGATTTTGAAGGCCAAGGCGGACATCGGAGCCTCGTCGTCGGCTCGTCGCTCAGCCGTTTCACCGTTTGGCAACATCCCTTGAATCGCAGGAATGTCCAGCGGAGAAGGTAGGTAGTCGATCACAGCATCCAGCAAAAGCTGAACCCCTTTATTTTTGAAGGCAGAACCGCAGAGCATGGGGACAATCGTACCTGCGATCGTTCCAGCTCTCAGTGCCTCCCGAATTTCTGCTTCCGTTAGTTCTTCGCCTTCAAAGTATTTTTCCATGAGGGCGTCGTTGGTTTCTGCCACCGACTCCACTAGCTTGGTGCGGTACTCTTGCGCGAGTTCTTGGACATCTGCAGGAATATCGGTTTCTTCAATATCGGTACCGGTGTCGTTGGTGTAGAGCAATGCTTTCATCTTCACCAAGTCCACAATGCCCCGAAACTCGGCTTCGCTGCCGATGGGAATTTGGATGGGGACTGCATTGGCTCTCATCCGGTCGCGGATCTGACCGTAAACTTTGTAGAAGTTTGCGCCGGTCCGATCCATTTTGTTAATAAAGGCAATCCGCGGCACTTTGTAGCGATCGGCTTGTCGCCAAACGGTTTCCGATTGTGGCTGCACGCCCCCAACCGAACAAAATACGGCAATGACTCCATCTAATACCCGCATGGAGCGCTCGACTTCAATCGTGAAGTCTACGTGACCCGGAGTATCGATAATGTTAATTTGATGGTTTTTCCAACTGGTACTAATAGCAGCAGCAGTAATCGTAATTCCCCGCTCCCGCTCCTGCGCCATCCAGTCGGTAACTGCTGTTCCTTCGTGGACTTCACCCATCTTGTGAACCACACCCGAATAGAACAGAATTCTTTCAGTTGTTGTTGTTTTACCCGCGTCAATGTGCGCCGCAATACCAATGTTGCGTGTTCGTTCAAGCGGGACGCTACGTGCCACAGCTACCTCCTTTTATCTTTGTTGCTGTTATAATACAATCATACTACATACGGCTCCTCTATGCAGCCCAAAGGGGTAAGCTTCTGGATGGAGCTTCTTGTTACATTTTAATATTTTTTGCAAGATTTGTTCACATAATGAGGAGACTTCCAAGAAGACAAATGAACTTTTTGATGAGGTTTCCCACCCCACTAGCAGTGAACCCAGCAGTGGTGGGATTGAAACCTGACAAGGGACTGGAAACATGAGAGGGTCAGGCTAGATATTCGATCGCTAACCATCCATCCCTCGGTCGTGGCAGACCCTAACCGCGTCCAAGTTTGGAACCCTATTTTAGTAGCGGTAGTGAGCAAACGCTTTGTTAGCTTCAGCCATCCGGTGAGTTTCTTCACGCTTGCGAATTGCACTACCTGTTTCATTAGCAGCGTCCATTAATTCATTGGCAAGCTTGCTTGCCATTGAGCGACCATTTCTCTGTCGAGAAAATCGGATCAGCCAACGCAATGCTAGGGTTGTTCCGCGGTCAGAGCGAACTTCCATTGGCACTTGGTAGGTTGCGCCACCCACCCGGCGGGCCTTGACTTCTACCAGTGGCGTTGCGTTTTTAACCGCTTTTTCAAACAGATCTAATGGATCGCCACCAGTCCGTTCTTGAATGATTTTCAGAGCGTCATAAACAATGCTGCAAGCTACTGACTTTTTGCCACTCAGCATGATGCGACGTACCATCATATTAACTAAGCGACTGTTGTACACCGGGTCAGGGGGAACCGGGCGTTTTTGAATAACCCTACGACGAGACATAAGCTTGATTTGGAAGTTTGGATATTCAGAATTTGGGAAAAGGGAGAAAGGCGGACAACAAGAATGAGCTGACTTTGAAGTAGCAGCTTCTTTTGTCTTTTCCAGCCTGATAGAGTTGTAGCAACCTTATTTTTTGGTTTCTTTCGGACGCTTCGCTCCATATTTGGAACGACCCTGCTTGCGGTCTTTAACGCCAGCAGTATCTAAGGTACCCCGAATAATGTGGTATCTAACTCCCGGCAAGTCCTTGACCCGACCGCCTCGGATCATCACCACTGAGTGTTCTTGCAAGTTATGACCAATGCCAGGAATGTATGCTGTCACTTCAAAACCAGAGGTGAGCCGCACCCGCGCCACCTTCCGCAGCGCTGAGTTGGGTTTTTTGGGCGTGGTCGTATAAACTCTTGTACAGACCCCACGGCGCTGAGGGCAACTCTTAAGAGCTGGCGACTTAGTTTTTTTCTGCGTTTGTTCGCGTGCAGAATGAATGAGTTGCTGAATAGTGGGCATGAGTTACGGCATTTGTAGCTTTTGGGTGTTTAAGAATGAATGGAACCCGCACTGAAACACCCTTCCCCTGCTTGGGGATGGGGATTTTCGATCAAATTATAGTTAAGTGGGGATACCAGACCTTTTATTGTAAATGAGTTAACTGAATTTAGCAAGAGATTGTGCTTGACTTTTGACCTAGCACTCCGGTCGCAGGAGGGGAGGCGAGTCGTCAGTTGGGATTCAGAAGCAGAAGGTGACATCTGACCTTCTGGCTCTTAATTTAGTCCCAAACTCTAATGATACAGTACCTTGACTGGTAAAACCGCCCTGTTTCCAAAAAATAAGCACAGAGGGCTGAGCTACCTCTGTGCCTAAGATTTTCCTCTGCTAAATTTGAAGAACGATCGGGAGCGACATTTAGTTAAAACGCACTAAGGTATCCGGGGCGAGGAAGTGATTTAAGTGATAGGCTCGCTCCTCTGTTTTTAACAAGATGGTTTCGTAAAGATATCGGGTGGCGCGATCGCCTAAACTTTCAGCTTGTCCAGCTTGGCGTCGTAGCAGGCCGATCATCGCTTGCTCCGCCCTCAAATCATGTTCCAGCATTTGGCGACCAGCATAGACACCATCCGGCTCCGGCTCAAAGCAGCACAACTCAGCTAATTTACCGAAACTAGTCGCTGGTATCCCCCCCAAACCATTCAAGCGCTCACCTAACTCATGAACATGACCTTGGACTTGTTCATAACTTTCTTGAAAGAACTGATGTAGGGAGTAAAACTCTGCCCCCTCTACAACAAAATGGTGCTTTTGGTATTGCAAGTAGAGCGCCTGAAAGCTTGCCAACAGGGCATTCATACCTTCACAAACCGGTGCTGTGACTGAAGGTTCCAGCAAAATCGGATTGTCAGCGAGATGGCCAAAGGGGCGCACTGCACTCTGAATCTCAGCCATAGTGTGTTCTCCTCTGATTAGGCAACTTTTGTTGCTAATACAAAGTTAGTCTAACACGCTGCCTCTGGCAGTCAAGTTAAGGCTCCCATCAAGCACGTAGCTGCTGAGTTTATTTAAGCTAGCTCTTCTTTATCAGGAAAGAAAGATGATAATTTTTTAAAAAAAGCTCCTGACTCTATTGAGAATTCTTTGCACTTAGTTTATGCTCAAAGGAGAAGCTCAAACTGGAACTGATTTCATTGTCCAGAGAGCCTACTCTAGAAGCTAGTGCAAATAAATTGCAGTTGTAGGAAGCATGAATCCATTAGAGCTAGACCCGGAAGCCTGTGAGGTTATGGAAGTCAACTGGGTAGACCGATGGCAAGTGTATCAACGCTTGCAGGAGCTAGAGATCCCTTGTTGGTGTGCGATCGACCAACCACTGCGGGTGCAAGTGAATAGTGCTAAGCAAGCGGTTCAATTAATAAGCGTACTCAAGCAATTTACCGCCTCTCGTCAGGAACTGTGGCTGTGGCTAGAAGAATGCTGGCAGAAAGCCTGATGCTGAGCAATTAACTGTCTCATTCCCGAAATTAACATTAAATCCTGATTGCACAATGTATAAATCTCACAAACAAGTTTCAGAATTTAATTTGGAAGGCAAAATTCTCGATCTGCTTGTTGAAGATGGCAAAAAACTTAAGTACCTGCGACTTGCCACAGCCTTAAACAGAGAGTACCTGATTAAACTTTCCAAAGAACTGCGAACCTCCCTGAACCACCCTCTGATACCGGGTGATTGGGTTCAAGTTGCAGGCATCAAAAAGCTAGACAAAGAAACAGGCAAAATTAAACTAAAAGCCTATAGCATCGTACCAATCACCAGCGATCGCTCTCAACCCCTAACTCCCCAAGAGCAGTCAACCTGTCCAAACACCCAAGCCAAAATTTTGGTTTGCCAAAAGTCTGATTGCCAAAAGCGAGGGGGTGTTGCAGTCTGCCAAGCTTTAGAAGCTGCTTTAAGCGATCGCGGCTTGAAAGATCGAGTCGCCATCCAGGGAACAGGATGCCTCAAGCAATGCAAAGCCGGACCCAACATTGTTTTGATGCCAGACAAAACTCGTTACAGCCGCATCGCACCCGCAGAAATCCCTAGATTGATCGAAAAACATTTTTTGACAGAGGCGGTGAGTTGTTCGAGATAAATCAATCACGCTTTATCGCTCTTTGTCAGCTTGAGAAAAACAATTAAAACCGCGCATTCAGAAAAATCCAGACTTCCGAGTCGGGGTCGGTAGTGATTCATGCTAGCTACCGACTTCAGGGAAGGACAAAACAAAGTCACGACTCAACGCACTTTCTGACTCTCTAATGTGATTAGTCAGGGAAACCTCGGAATGAATTCAGCACTCAGCTTTTCATCTCTTATTAACCAATTGTAAGGCTAATTTTGCTGCTCCTACGATACCAGCTTGATTACCCAATTCAGCAATCAGGAGCTGCAAACCTTCGCGGGAACTGGGAAGAACGCGCCGTTCAATTTCAGCTTGAACGGCTGCTAGGAAAAATTCTGCACCAGCACTCACGCCACCCCCAAGAATGACTGCTTCGGGAGTCAGAATATAAATAAGGTTTGCTAATCCTGCACCCAGATAACGACCGTATTTTTGCCAATATTCTAATGCTTTTGCATCCCCAGATTTAGCTAACGTTGCTAATTCGGCAGGTTCTTTTCCCGTATCCCGACGAATTGCCTGGACAGACACATATTGTTCTAAGGAGCCACGATTACCACTATTGCACTCTGGACCCTCAGGATTAATCGTGATTAATCCTAATTCTCCCGCCGCCCCTTGATGACCGACAAAAAGTTGACCATTGAGGATAATTGCACCGCCAACACCTGTACCTAAGGTCAGCAAAATCAGATTATGAAATCGACGACCTGCACCTAACCAAGCTTCTCCCAATCCGGCACAATTAGCGTCATTGGCTAATACGGTTGGGAGCCCTGTTTTTGCTTCTAACCAGTGTGCGAGGGGGACATTATGCCAGTTTTTGAGGTTGATGGCGACTCTAGCGATGCGGCCGGACGCGTCGGCGGGACCAGGGGTACCGATGCCGATCGCCACAATTTCCCCCCATCCGTCCTTCCCCAAGTCGGTAGGTTTTGTGAGTTCCCCCTTGGTGAGGGGAATTTTTAGTTGAGCAATTGCCTCCACGATTGCCTGTAAAACTGCCTCTGGCGTGGCGGGTTGAGGAGTGGGGACTGTTAAGGATTGGTGGCAAATGCCGTCTGCGCTGAATCTGCCAAGTTTAATGGCAGTGCCGCCTAAGTCAATACCGATTACTTGTTTCATAGGTGATGGGTTCGTGGTTAGTAGTGAGTGGTGAGGAGAGTCTGACAGGGATTTGGCACCAGGGATACAGACCATCGGTGTAATCTTGATTGAGAAGTAGAGGCTAGGTTGGAATTCAAGGGCGATCGCACCTGCAAACTCACCCCTGATTGCTAGTTCCTATCCCCGATTCAATCATGCCTCAGCTTCTAGATGAGCAACCTGATTGCCTTTGAACTCCTCTGCGGATTTCATCATCGGTTTCCTTCCCCTCTGCTTCCCAAACCATCCCCAACAAAAACTGCTTCAATAATTTGCCCCCGCCAATCCTCCTCCGGCGGTGGAGGCGGTGGAAACTGAGTTAATATCTTCCGACCAATTTCCCCTGCTACCTCTCCCAATTCCCCGCTCCGAATTCCACCCAACAACACGAGTCGCCGCGCTAATTCCTGAAGCGATGCAACTGAAGGGTTTTCGAGGGAATTTTCTAATGGATTGACCTCCGGATCTGCGGGGGCGAAATTCCTGTCTGTTGCATCGGTCGCTAACCACCGAGTTTCCATTCGTCGCAACCAAGCTGCTAATTCAGCATCTTTAACTTTTTTGGCAATCAAAAACCCTGCAACGTCTCCTCTTCCCCATCCTGTATTGATGCCTTCGAGGAGTTCCAGGCAGACCGCCTCATCTTCCGCATCGCTTCGGGTTGGACGAGGGTTGGAGGGTAATACCGGAGGTGGCTGGATGCCGAGTAATCGCTGAAACAACCGCTTAAAAAATTCCCAGATTTTGCCTAACATTTTTTTACTTAGGCACTCAACTAGCTTTGATTATACCATCTTTAGGACCGGGTTAGACAGGCATCTGACCCACCTCTGAGTGGCTTGAAAACAGTTTATTTCAGCAGTAAATAATACAACTCGCCTGTAGCATTAATTAAGCCCGCGCGCTCGCCTGCTAACTTTCCGGTTCCCATAAAAATATCCACTCTCCCCGGCCCTTTAATTGCACTACCTGTATCTTGATCGAGTACAAATCGACTGACCTCGCTCAATTCTAATTGCCCTGTCTGATTAACATAGGGAATTTTGGTATTAATTAAGGCTAATGCACCGGGTGGCATTAAAGATTTATCCGTCGCAATTGAACGTTCTGCTGTCACGGGGACCCCTAAACTACCTGTTGCTGCGGCACCGTTTGTTTCCCGAAAAAATACAAAACTTTGATTGCGGGGTAAATATCGATTCATCTCCGCTGGGCAAGCTTGAAAATACTCAATTAACCTTGATAAAGTTAACTCTTCTAGGTTCAATTTTCCATCTTTCACTAATTCTCGCCCTACCCCTGTATAAGGGTGATTGGTTTTGCCAGCAAAACCGACTGTCATGACATCGCCGTCTGTTAGCTGTAACCGGGCGGAACCTTGGACGTGAACGAGGAATGCTTGAAAGCGATCGCGCAGCCATACTAACTCTAACCCGCGCAACCGCCCTTGTCTCCCCTGCAATCCATCCTCACCTTCCAACTCCAACCTGGTTGGGTGGGGTTTCGGCCAAGCGGTGAAGTTTGGTGGCAACTGGTACAGGGGATAGCGATAGTCCTCGGTCGCGGTGCGGGAAGCAGGGTAAACTGGCTCGAAATAGCCTGTAAAAGCGACTGTTCCCTGACCATCTTTGCCAGTCGCCCGGTAAAATATAAATTCTTGCTTGACAGATTGCTGAAGTTGTGAAGGTGAGGTAGAAGTCAACACCAGTTGGCGGAAGCGTTGCAGAGAGCGACGGACGCGATCGCGGGTAATGCCGGGTAGGGGATATCTCTGGTAAGCAGCCTCCGCTATCGGTTTATCCAAATAACGCAAGCTATAGTCAATGGCAGCTAGAAGCGACTGGCGATCGCCACTCTTGCCATTCTCACCCCAAATCCGATCGTCTCGACCGAGCTTTGCTGAGCGGTCGCGATTCACCTCTAATTGACTGCTATTAACGACTTGTAGAGGCGCTACTTCAGCAACAGCCAAAGATAAGCAAAAGCAATTGACTATTAGTGGCATTAGCAAGGCCAGCAGATTTTTAGAAGCATACTCAATCGTTGCCTGCTGCCATCTTGCCTCAATCATCATCAGTGTACCGTTCTACACTAGAAGTAAAGATTGGCTCCACTCGGATCGCCAATACATTCACAGGACGAACCACCATGTACTCGCCTTGAATGTTCTTGATCGGGACATTCACAAATTCTTGAGAATCATGTTTGGGGACTAACACACTGCTGTACCACTTCTGAAAGTCTTGAAGTGTAGCGAAACGGACTTCTTCACGATGGCCACCTGAAATCAACAGGTGTACAGCATATTCACTAGGAGTTCGGGGCATATCGGTACTTTAGATTTTAGGGTTTAGATGGGAGAACAACTTTATATTCTACAGCGATGATACGAGCCAGGAGCGCTCACAACTCCAACCATTTTCCAGCTTAACTGGCGGCTTTTCGACCAACCCCCTGCCCCTTACAGACGACCCAGACCTTAGCGATCGCTTTCGGACTCCGCAACCAGGAGTGGCGAGGGTGAGTGCCAACCCGCTTCACTTCACCACTTGAAGATGAGGGACTGAGCACTTACCCAGAAAGATTTGTTTTGATTAACTAATTTATCTTGCTGACTTCGCTATGATTGCCATAACATAGAACTAATAATTTACCCATTTACTAATTATAATCCTGACTGACTTTAAAAAGAAAAAGAGGTAAAATCGAGACCTCCCTTTTCCCACTTTTCCCACTTTCTCCCTCTTTACTGAAAACGCTCAAGAACCTTTATGAACGCATCCTCTAAAACTAATAGTTATTTCCCCCTCTCTAAACTTTCGGCGAAAATTCCACTTCACCTAGTGCTAATTGTGCCATTTGTCCTGCAAATCTTCGCAGCAGTGGGGACCGTTGGATATTTCTCATTTAAAAACGGACAGAAGGCGGTAGAAGACTTGGCAGGTCAATTAATGAGTGAAGTGGGCGATCGCGTTCACCAACACCTTACCGCTTACATGGCAACGCCTCTAGAAGTGAATGCTGCCAATACCAACGCCATCGATTTAGGCATACTCAACCTCGAAGATAGCGAGCTTCTAGCCAAGTATTTAAGAAAACAAATCCAACAGTTTGACAGCCTAACCTTAGTCGCCATCGCCACCGAACAGCCGAATTACGTAGACGTTGCTCAGTTTGAAGATAGCAGCTTTTTGAAGCTCGCTCTTTGGGATCCCATTGAGGGAGGAACCAGAGACTGGAAAATTGACGCCCTTGGCAATCGCATCGAACTCATTAAAAGACTTGCTGAGTACGATCACCGCAAGCGACCCTGGTATCAAACCGCAGTCACAGCCGGAAAACCAGTCTGGAATAAAATTTATGGCACGGTTTCTCCTCAGAGATTATTAGTCTCTACCGTACAACCCTTTTATAATCAAAAGCGTCAGTTACTCGGAGTCTTGAGTGCTAGCATTAGCTTATCGAAAATTAGCCATTTTCTCAGCGGTCTTAAAGTCGGAAAATCCGGTCAGATCTTTATTATTGAGCGTTCTGGAGAGTTAGTTGCTACTTCCACTTCTGAACAACCTTTTAGAATTCAAGGCGAAAAACCCGAACGACTTAGCGCCCTCGCCAGTAGTAATGCTTTAACGCAGGAATCAGCTCGGTATTTATCGACTTATTTTGGCGACTTCAAGCAAATTGGTCACACTCAAACCCTGAGCTTTACACTGGGTAAAAAACGCCAGTTTATCCAAGTTTTTCCATTTAAAGACGAGCGAGGTCTGGATTGGTTAATTGCGGTGGCAGTTCCAGAAGCAGACTTTATGGAACAGATAGATGCTAACACGCGGAATACAATTTCTCTGTGTGCGCTTGCTTTAGTGTTAGCAACAGGATTAGGCATCTTAACGGCTCGCTGGCTGGGGGAACCTATTTTGAAATTAAGTAAGGCGAGCCAAGAAATTGCTGCTGGAAAACTAGAGCGAAAAGTAGAAGTTCAGGGAGTCAGTGAAGTTCGAGTGCTGGCACAATCCTTTAATCAAATGACTCGCCAATTATCTGAATTGTTTCATGCTTTGGAACAAACCAATGAGGAACTAGAAGCACGAGTTCAGAAGCGGACGAGTCAACTGAAGGAAGCTAACGAAGAAATTATGACCCTGAATGAGCAGCTTAAGGGCGAAAATATCCGCATGAGTGCGGAATTAGAAATTACCCGCCAACTACAACAAATGATTTTACCCAAAGAACAGGAACTGACCGAAATTGCTGGGTTAGATATTTCAGGGTTTATGTCTCCCGCCGATGAAGTGGGTGGTGACTACTATGATATCCTCCAAGAAAATGGCATTATCAAAATTGGCATTGGCGACGTGACAGGTCACGGTTTAGAAAGTGGTGTTTTGATGATTATGACCCAAATGGCGGTCCGCGCACTCACTGCCAATAATGAAACCGATCCTGTAAAATTTCTCAGTTCGATTAATCGAGCAATTTATAGCAATTTACAGCGGATGAACTGCGATAAAAGTCTGACTCTGTCTTTGCTAGAATACCAGGATGGTTTATTGAAATTGACCGGACAGCATGAGGAAATGATTATCGTGCGTGCTGATGGTCAAGTTGAACGGATTGATACGATTAATTTAGGCTTTCCTATTGGACTGAATGATAATATTTCCCAATTTATTGGAGAAGCGAAAGTCTCTTTAAACTCTGGGGATGTCGTCGTACTCTACACAGATGGAATTACTGAGGCTGAAGATATCAATAAACGGCTGTATGGAATCGATCGGCTGATAGCAGTCGTCACAAAACATTTCCAAAAAACAGCCTATGAAATCAGAAAAGCTGTCATTGAAGAGTTACACCAGTATATTGGGGAGCAAAGAGTGTATGATGATATTACTTTAGTGGTTCTCAAGCAAAAGTAAAGACAGAAGAAAAGGGGGAAAACTGAAGACTTTTACAGGCATTTAAAGAGTAACTTCCGTTGCCTGCCTTTAGCTTTAGACTCCCTCAAAATAGGCTGGATATTGCACCGTACCCCTGAGATTCTGCAACACCCCTGGAGCGAGTTCGAGGACCATAAATACATCATCTGGCAGTGGTAGCGAAGAGTTGAGCCCATAGTCGATCGCTTTGTGAAAGCCAAAACGCTGATAGTAGTGAGGCTCACCCACCACCAACACCAGACGTTCTCCTAACTCCCGGCATTTTGACAAACCCGCTTGCACTAATTGAGTGCCGATGCCTTGTCCCTGACTTGCCGGCATCACTGCCAACGGAGCTAAGCATAATGCTGACACCGATCGTTCAGGTGTGGCGATCGCAATGCGACTGAACAGAAGATAAGCGATCGCCTTCCCATTCTCAACCGCCAACAGCGATAATTCCGGGATAAAATTGGGAGAGTTGCGGATGGTATCCACTAAATCCGCTTCGCTACTTCGACCAAAAGCTGCCACAAGGATAGTCCGAATCCAGAAGCGATCGCTCTCTATTTCTGGAACAAAAGATAAAGGCATTCTGAAAAATTTTTAAGCAACTGAATCTAGCGTACAAGGGCATTTCCGTCACTCGCGGCCGAATGTTGACAGAAGCGACTCCACAAGTTTGTATTCTATAACACGATTTATGCACCAGGCCTTAAAATAGGTTGGATTTAGCATTAATCCTGTCCTATTACAGATAACGAACTTATGCCCCGTCGCCAAGACATACAAAAAATTCTCCTGATTGGCTCAGGTCCGATCGTCATCGGCCAAGCTTGTGAGTTCGACTATTCGGGGACACAAGCTTGTAAAGCCTTACGAGAGGAAGGTTATGAAGTAGTGCTGGTTAATTCCAACCCAGCTACCATTATGACCGATCCAGAAACTGCTGAGCGTATCTACATTGAACCTCTAACACCAGCCATCCTAGAGCAGATCATTGCTAAAGAACGCCCCCAAGCGATTTTACCAACAATGGGGGGTCAAACTGCCCTGAATTTAGCGGTCGCATTAGCTAAAAACGGCGCCTTAGAAAAGTATGGGGTCGAATTAATTGGAGCGAAATTGCCAGCCATTGAAAAAGCCGAAGATCGGTTGCTATTTAAGCAAGCAATGGAGCGCATAGGTGTTGCGGTTTGCCCTTCAGGAATTGCGAACAATATCGATGAAGCCCTTACCATTGGTCACCAAATCGGTAGCTATCCCTTAATTATCCGTCCCGCTTTTACCCTCGGCGGTACGGGAGGTGGCATTGCTTACAACCAAGAAGAATTTGAAGAAATGGCCCAAGGCGGCCTGGATGCGAGCCCCGTCTCCCAGATTTTGATCGAACAATCCCTCATTGGCTGGAAAGAATACGAACTAGAAGTCATGAGAGATTTAGCAGATAACGTAGTCATTATCTGTTCGATTGAAAATATCGATCCCATGGGAATTCATACGGGCGATTCCATTACCGTTGCACCAGCCCAAACCCTTACAGATAAAGAATACCAACGCCTGCGCGACGCATCCATTAAAATCATCCGCGAAATCGGGGTAGAAACCGGAGGCTCCAATATTCAATTTGCTGTCAATCCCGTGAATGGGGATCTGATTGTGATTGAAATGAACCCTCGTGTTTCCCGTTCCTCTGCGTTAGCATCCAAAGCAACTGGCTTCCCCATTGCCAAGATGGCGGCTAAATTAGCAGTGGGCTATACTTTGGATGAAATTCCCAATGATATCACCAAAAAAACCCCCGCTTCCTTTGAGCCAACCATTGACTATGTAGTGACTAAAATTCCCCGGTTTGCCTTTGAAAAATTTCCGGGCGCTGAACCCGTTTTGACGACGCAAATGAAGTCAGTCGGGGAAGTCATGGCAATTGGCAGAACCTTCTGTGAATCGTTCCAAAAAGCACTGCGGGGTTTAGAAACAGGTCGCGCAGGTTGGGGGTGTGACAAGCAAGAAAAATTGCCAAGTTTAGAGCAAATTCGAGCCGGTTTACGGACACCCAACCCTGAGCGGATCTTTACCGTCCATCAAGCCATGATGATGGGAATGTCGGTGGAAGAAATCTATGAATTAACAGGAATTGATCCCTGGTTCTTAGATAAATTTCAAGGCTTATTAGAAATCGAAAAATTGCTGAAGCGCACCCCCCTCCAGCAGTTGGATAAAGAACGGCTGTTTGAAATTAAGCAGCAAGGGTTTAGCGACCGTCAAATTGCGTTTGCTACCAAAACCACTGAAGATGAAGTCCGCGCTTACCGCAAAGAATTAGGCGTGACACCGATTTATAAGACAGTGGATACCTGCGCGGCTGAATTTGAGGCTTTTACTCCCTATTACTATTCAACCTATGAATTAGGAGCGGCAATCTGGGAATTGCCGGATGGAGTAGAAAAGCGGTTATCACCGATCGCCCACTGCATTGACCCAGAATCGGAAGTGTTACCGTCCCAAAAGCGAAAAGTGATGATATTGGGAGGGGGTCCCAATCGTATTGGTCAAGGAATTGAGTTTGACTACTGTTGCTGTCATGCTTCTTTTTCGCTGCGACAAGATGGGTTTGAAACCATCATGGTCAACTCAAACCCAGAGACAGTTTCAACAGACTACGACACCAGCGATCGCCTGTACTTTGAACCCCTAACTAAGGAAGATGTCCTCAACATCATTGAGGCGGAGAATCCCGAAGGGATCATTATTCAGTTTGGCGGACAAACGCCTCTGAAGTTAGCAGTGCCTTTGCAAAAAGCCCTGGAAAATCATGCTAATGTGCAAACGAAAATTTGGGGAACTTCACCGGATTCGATTGATATCGCTGAAGACAGAGAGCGGTTTGAAAAGATTCTGCGGGAGTTAGATATTTGCCAAGCAGATAATGGACTGGCTCGCAGCTTTGAAGGGGCATTAATCGTTGCCAAACGCATTGGTTATCCTGTGGTGGTACGACCGAGTTATGTACTAGGGGGTCGGGCGATGGAAATTGTCTATTCCGATGCTGAATTAGAACGTTACATGACCTACGCGGTGCAGGTAGAACCGGAGCATCCAATTTTGATTGATAAGTTTCTAGAGAATGCAACGGAAGTGGATGTTGATGCGATCGCCGATCACCTTGGCAATGTCACCATCGGTGGCATCATGGAACACATTGAAGAAGCAGGAATTCACTCCGGCGACTCGGCTTGTTCCATTCCTTACCAAACCCTTTCATCCACTTGTTTAGAGACCATTCGCCGCTGGACTGTGGAACTTGCTAAAGCTCTCAAAGTTGTCGGGTTGATGAACATTCAATTTGCTGTGCAAGGCGACCAAGTGTATATCTTAGAAGCTAACCCCCGTGCTTCTCGGACAGTCCCCTTTGTGTCAAAGGCGATCGGCGTACCCCTGGCAAAAATGGCTTCGCGGGTGATGTCTGGTCAAACTTTACCCCAGTTACAATTTACTGAGGAAATCATCCCCACTCATATTGCAGTCAAAGAAGCTGTATTACCCTTTGCCAAGTTCCCGGGAACTGATACCTTACTAGGGCCCGAAATGCGTTCTACCGGCGAAGTCATGGGAATTGATGACGACTTCGGCAAAGCTTATGCCAAATCACAATTAGGAGCTTGGCAAGAGTTGCCCCTATCAGGAACAGTGCTAGTATCGATGAGCGATCGCGATAAAGTGCCAGTCATCCCCGTGGTCAAAGAATTCCTTGATTTGGGTTTTAAAGTGGTCGCCACCAACGGTACCCGTAAAGTCTTGCAAGAATACGGCTTACAAGTCGGTCGGGAGTTGAAACTGCACGAAGGGCGGCCCAACCTGATGGACTCCATTAAAAATGAGAAAATCCAACTGATTATCACCACACCTTCCGGTGAAGAATCGCGGGTTGATGGAATGTTAATTCGCCGGACTGCCTTGGCCTACAAAATTCCAATTATTACCACCATTGCCGCAGCCAAGGCAACCGCAGATGCCATTCGTTCCTTAAAATCTCACCCATTAGAGGTCAAAGCCATTCAGGATTATTACCTGTAATTAGACAATCCCTAATCGGGAATTGGTAACGGGAAATCTTAGCAGTTTGCTCAACCAAACAACTAACCGCTCACAATTCATTCATGACCCATTACCAATTTCCGATTCCTGAGGCGAATCCAGCAAACCACTCGCTAGCATCAGCCTCGGCCAGATTAATAAAAAAAAGCCCATCCAGATTAAAATCGGGATCGAAACCAGCACCGTGAGCCAAACCATTCTCAAGAGGAACCAGCTACCAGCTATAATCAAAATTCCGGTTAAAACAATTGACCAAGGCTGACACCACCAAGGTTTATAACTCCAAGGACTAATCGATTTTTGTTCAACTCCCATTTTCATCAACAACCTAAAATTTTAACGGCATTCACCCTCAAATCCCTACTTTGTCTGCGTTCCTCTGTGGTTCAAATCAAAAAAATTAAACTTGAGATTGACAGAATCTCAAGCCTCAATTTTTAACTCTCAAATTATAAACGATGACCACAGCTAGAGCAAAAGCGATCGCTCTCTCCCACGGCCGCCCCGCATTGGCTACAAAAGCGTTTTTGGGCTGGTGTTGAATCCCCCATCTGCATGGACATACTGCCCATTCGCATCTGCATCGGCTTCATTTGCATCTCCATATCACCCATTTTGAGGGGGGTCATGGGCTTCATGGGGGTCATAGGTGGCATCATCTGTTCACCAAACCCCGCCTCCGTCGCTACCTGCTGAAGCGGTAGCACCTCTGCATTCGTCAGGGGTGGGGATGACGCGACCACCTGGATACCATTTGCTTGCAACAACACGAACTGTTGCCCTTGCTGCGACTCGATCCGCAACACCACTCCCGCCGCCGTGCGAAATGCTGTGGGTGGCAGGACCCAGGGACCTGTCTGAAAGCTGCTGCTAGCTTGTTGCTGCTGGCCAGGACTGCTACTAATGAGTGCGATCGCAGTCTGCATCCCTGAATTATCAATGTAAACTTTTTGGCCGCTGCCTAAGTCGCATACATAAGCCATGATTTTAGTGGCTGATAGATTCATACTTATTTTAAATCATGGAGCTTTAGCAGCGCTGATTGTTAATGTTTAATTTCAATTTAGAAACAAGTATTAACTTCTCTTAATTAATCTATCTTCAAGAGAGCTGAGTCTCCACTTTCGTTTATTCTGAAAAAATAGCTCCACTCAAACTCAAAACCGTATCAACCACTACAGTAGTTTAGTAATTAGGATCAATAGCTGTGAGATTTGATTTATACGATCCGGGTGACTTCTATGATGAACTCTTCGTCTCGAAGGGTCAACCCCGCCCAGAGGCGAGTCTTTTAGTAGAAAGGATCAACACTCTTACAGAAGGAGAACTACAGCGACGACAGCAAGCTGCCCAAACTGCCTTAATCAAACTAGGGGCAACTTTCAATGTTTATAGCGATCGCCAAGGCACCGAGCGAATCTTCCCTTTTGATGTCATTCCCCGCATCGTTTCTGCCCAAGAATGGGAGTGGATAGAACGAGGACTTAAGCAACGAATTCACGCCCTCAACCTCTTTATTGCAGATATTTATAGTCACCAGAAAATCATCAAAGATGGAGTGATTCCTGGTGAATTGATTGCTTCAGCCAAAGGTTTCCTTCAACCCTGTGAGGGATTAAAACCACCCGGTGGAATTTGGTGTCATATTACAGGGACCGATTTAGTCCGCGACCGGGATGGCAAGTGGTACGTCCTAGAAGATAATATGCGATGTCCCTCTGGCATTTCCTACGTCTTAGAAAACCGCCGCGTAATGAAGAGTACCTTTCCTCAAGTCTTTGCTATCTTGGGGATTCAACCCGTCGATGACTATCCCAGTCATTTATTAGAAACACTTCTGAATCTAGCCCCTAGCAATTTACCCGATCCTAATGTTGTAGTCCTCACTCCTGGTACTTATAATTCAGCCTATTTCGAGCATTCTTTTCTCGCTCAACAAATGGGAATTGAGTTAGTAGAAGGGCGAGATTTAGTGGTTGCTGACGGTTATGTCCAAATGCGAACCACCAAAGGGTTGCAACGAGTTGATGTCATTTATCGTCGCATTGATGACGACTTTATCGATCCTTTAGTCTTTAATCCTGATTCCTTCTTAGGAGTACCGGGATTAATGGACGTTTATCGCAACGGCCGCGTTGCCCTTGCGAATGCTTTGGGTACAGGAGTGGCGGATGATAAAGTCATCTATGCTTATGTCCCTCAGATGATCCGCTACTATCTCGGTGAAGAACAAATTCTCTCCAATGTCCCTACTTATATTTGCTGGGAGGAGAAACAACTAGAATATGTGTTGGCGAACCTCGACAAATTGGTGGTAAAAGCAGCCAATGAATCAGGGGGGTATGGAATGTTAGTGGGACCTCACGCAACGGAAGAACAACGACAAGAGTTTGCCCAAAAACTTCGGGAAAACCCTCGAAATTATATTGCACAGCCGACTTTATGTTTATCGCGAGTGCCTACCCTTGTGGATGACAATTTTGAAGGTTGTCACGTTGATTTGCGACCTTATATTCTGTATGGTCAAGATATTTATGTACACCCAGGTGGCTTAACTCGTGTAGCCTTAAAAAGAGGTTCTCTTGTGGTCAATTCTTCTCAAGGTGGTGGCAGTAAAGATACTTGGGTTCTGTGTCAGTAGGGAGGAGTTATGAGGGAATCTACCCTTGATTATGAAGGAACACTCATCTAACCTGAAAACAGTGACTCTCCTGCTACATCAATCACTGAAAATTACCCATTACCGAATTACTTATTACCATGCTAAGTCGTGTTGCGGATTCTATCTACTGGATCAACCGTTATGTCGAACGAGCCGAAAATATTGCCCGCTTCGCTGATGTAAATTTCAACCTCATTCTTGATTCCCCTAGTGGTGTTACTCAACAATGGGAACCCCTCGTACGAATCACCGGTGACTTGCCTTTATTCCAAGAACGCTACGGAAAAGCCACCGCTGAAAATGTGATCCAATTTCTCAGTTTTGATCCCACTTACCCCAATTCCATCCTCTCCTGCCTACGACTGGCCCGTGAAAATGCTCGCTCGATTCGCGAAATTATTTCCTCAGAAATGTGGGAACAAGTGAATGCTTTTTATATGATGGTGCAAGAGGCAGCCAATCAAAAAATCATGCCGAATTTACCGGAGTTTTTTGCCGAAGTTAAAATGGCAGGTCATTTGTTTGCTGGCGTGATGGATGCCACCATGACTCATGGTGAAGGGTGGCATTTTGGTCACATGGGTCGCTTGTTAGAGCGCGCCGATAAAACCACTCGCATTCTTGATGTCAAGTATTTTATCTTGTTGCCTTCTGTTCATGATGTCGGCACTCCCCTGGATGAAATTCAGTGGATGGCGTTGTTAAAATCTGCTAGCGCCTACGAAATGTATCGCAAACGTAAACAACACCGCATTACCCCCATCGGTGTGGCAGAATTTTTAATTATGGATCGAGACTTTCCCCGTGCAATCCATTTTTGTTTACTGCAAGCAGAACAATCTCTCCACCAAATTACTGGCACCCCCCCAAATACTTGGAAAAACCCCGCCGAACGTGCTTTAGGTCGTGTGCGAGCTGAACTAGATTATCTCACCATTGATGACATTATCAAAACAGGATTGCATGAGTTTCTTGATGACTTGCAGCGACAAATTAACGATTCTGGTCAAAAAATCTTTGAAGCATTTTTTGCCTTACAACCCATTAGCTAAGGAGTAAGCAGTCAGGGATAATGGCAAAAATTAGTCATTAGTAGCTCACTCTAAAACTACTAACGACTAACCAATTGTTAATTAGAAAAAATCCATTCCCCATCCATTAATGCTTTACCAAATCGTTCACCAGACAACTTACACTTACAGCAAGTCTGTCGATTTAGAGTCCCATATCATCAGGTTGCGAGCGCGTTCTTGCGGAGACCAAACCCTCCGCAATTTTTCCTTAGAAGTTACCCCCGAACCCGTCGGTTTCTCTGATATCCTAGATTGGGAAGGAAATAGCATTATTAAGCTTTGGTTCAGTCAACCAACCAACCAACTGAAAATTACCATTCGCTCAGAAGTTGAAACTCACTGTACCAATCCCTTTCGTTACATTTTAGAACCTTGGGCTACCAAGCTTCCCATCATAGATTACCCAGCACCCATGCTGGCTCACCTCCAACCCTATTTGCAACCCACTGTCGATCCGGTCATGGTGCAATTAGCACAAGCAATTTGGCAAGAAACAGGTGGTAATAGCATTACGTTTCTAAGCGAACTCAATCAACGTATCTATGACACTTGCAAACAAATTGTGCGGGAAACTGGCGACCCCTTACCAGCCGGTATCACCTGGAATCAGCAATTAGGTTCCTGTCGGGATATGGCTGTGATTTTTATGGAAGTGTGTCGTGCTGTTGGGTTAGCAGCTCGATTTGTCAGTGGGTATCAAGAAGGCGACCCCGATCAAGAAGATCGACACCTCCACGCTTGGGTAGAAGTTTATTTACCAGGTGCTGGTTGGCGGGGATATGACCCTACACAAGGGTTGGCTGTGAGCGATCGCCATATTGCTCTTGTCGCCAGTGCCATTCCCCGCTACTGCGCCCCTATTTCAGGGAGCTTTCGAGGGGGCAATGCCCAGTCAGATATTCAATATCACATCACGATTCAGACCGTTAATTCATCCCTCCCCAATCTACAATCTCAAATCCAAAATCGCAGTTAATTGTTGATGGTTAAGGGTTAACTGATTTTTTTGAGGGGCAGCATCGTAGAGAGTCCTATCCCCTGATGCACTTTCCCTCGTTGCCCCTGTAGCAATCTTTAGCTTGAATTTAACCGAATCTTAACCTAAAATTAATCTAATCTCTAGTAGATCCAGCGATTAACCGTAATTTCCCGAAATCGGTCAAGCTGTCATCTGCAATCACGAGGTAATCCCTGCCCAGTTACTAATCATGACGCGGGCAAGATTTTGGAGTGCCTGCGCGTTTTGGTTTGAGTGGGAGAATTGACCATGACTTCAATGTTTTTCAGCCCCAGCGACTGGCAGAGCGTGATCTGGCGACTGAGTGCAGCGCTACTGGTTGGTTGTGCGATCGGTATTAACCGCGAGCAACCCGGTAGACCGGCTGGCTTGAGGACCTTTATGATCGTTAGCTTAGGTGCAGCCATCTTTGTCATGATTCCGTTACAGATGGATGGTGACAACACCTTTTCCTCATCCAATGCTTTGAGTCGAACCATTCAAGGCGTCGCTACAGGGGTAGGATTTCTGGGAGCCGGCATTATCCTCCAACAAACTCGACACCCCCTTGGCAAAGCAGAAGTCAAGGGATTAACTTCCGCCGCCACCATTTGGCTGGCTGCTGGATTAGGTGCTGCCGCAGGCTGCGGTTTATGGCAAATGAGCTTGATCGGCACCCTATTTGCACTAGGAGTTCTGAGTGGCGTCAAGAAGCTGAAGAAATCAGGTGTGATTCGGGTTTATGGTAGTAACCGAGCAAAAACTCGCCTTAAGGGTAGACCCTCAACCCAAGATGTACAGTAGCAATCACTCAGTGGGTCTCACGGTGGGAAACACTCTCTTAAGAAGTACAAAATTAAATGTACTTTAGAAAGGTTGAATGCCTGCTGACCATGAAGCACCTAAAATCAAGTTCTGCGGATCTTCAGGATCTGTTTAAAGAAAGCATTACAGTTAAATACCTTGCTGAACCACTCAAAACTGTTCCGGCCGATGAAGATGCAGAGGCATTGCAACCTTGGATGGAAGCTCATGACTATGATGTCCTTGGTGTTGAAGATCGGGGGAGCCTGTGTGGGTATGTGGAGCGGTCGCGCCTGGGTCAGGGTCGGTGTGGTGACTATCAGCAAATTTTTCATCCCTCGGAATTAATCGCTGCATCGACTCCCTTGATCGAATTGCTACCGTTGCTGCGACAGAAGCCTCGGTTATTTGTATTAGAAGGTAACCGCATCACTGGTATTGTTACCTGCGGCGACTTACAGAAAGCACCGGTGCGGATGCTGTTATTTGGATTAGTGACCCTTCTAGAAATGAATTTGCTACGACTCGTGCGAATCTACTATCCGCACGATACTTGGCAACCGCTTCTGAAGAAAGAACGGTTGATAGCAGCTAAGCATTTGTGGGACCAGGGACGAGCAAGAAATGAGGCAATTGATTTAGTAGATTATCTCCAATTCTGCGACAAACGGGATTTAATCCTCGCTTCCACGGAGATTGTTGAGCGACTGGGACTGAAATCAAAGCGCTACGGAGAGCGTTTTTTAAAAGCCGCTGAAGCTCTGAGGAATAAGTTAGCTCATGCCCAAGATTTAGTGGGGGGTTCGTCTTGGCCAGAGGTGATTTTTTTAGCTCAGGAAATTGAAGGTCTTTTACAACGTTGCGAGGAGATTGAATTAACAGCGCCTGTTCAATTGGATGATTTTTAATGAGTCTATGTTAAAGGTGATATTGATTCCAGTTGCACCGACATAAAGGGCAACAGGAAACGATGAGGAACTTAATTGTAAATATCAACCAATCTCCGATGTTCCCTTTCCTTGACAAAGCCGATGCTACCGGAGTGAAAATTGCTGCTTCCCGGTTTAATGTTTAATTTTTAGTTCGCGATTTGTATAGTGAGGAATCCATCCTTCAACGGTGGTATAGTAACGCACTGCTTTAAGGTTGAGTGAGGGGGTTAGGTAGAACCAATGTTCAGTACCTGCTGGTACTTGGATGGATTCTTCTGCTTGTACCAGGAGTTGCATCTGAGAACCATCAGGACGGATAAAGCCAAAGACGCATTCGCCAGCGAGGACGTGGAGTGCTTCTTCATCGGTATGGATGTGGCAGCGATCGCTCTGAGCAAAGACTGGGTAGAGGTGAGGGGAACCGGGGTGCAACACTTTCAAGTCCCGCCACTGATAACCTTCTTGAGTTTTAAGTTCCTCGAATTCAGGGTTCAGGGCTTGTAGTACCTGCTGTTTTTCCGGGAGTTCTAGGATGTCTTGGCTCAGGAGTTCTCGCAACTCAGGGCTATCTGCGATCGGTCGGCGAGCGATCGCGATCTTGAGGGGGGCAAGTTCTTGAGCGATCGCGACCGGATTTGCCTTAATGGTACCGTCTTCCAGTTGCACAATAGCCATTGTCAATCTCCTTATTTAAGTGGTGAGGGGGATGAAAAGCCTTCAGTCAAAACCTCTGAGTTCTCGTTGCTGAGCTGGAATTAAAGTTTGAGCCATAGTTACCCAAGCAACTCACCCTGCAAAGGCGGTCGCAGAGCTTCCTCAGAAAATCCTATAAGTTTATCAAGTTACCGTAATATAAAAAAGGTAAGCGGCTCACATTCCCGCCGAACCAGACTGACTGCTTCACACCCGGTACTTTTTTGCCAATGGCTGGGGTCTGGATTTTAACACCCTAGCGATTTGCATTTAAAGAGGCTTCTTGAGAATGAGTAGAGAAACAGCTTTTTTAACATTTTGTCATCGAAAATACTATAAACCGATCGCTAAACCGTTATATAATTCCTTCAATCATTTATACTCAACAAAATTGCGGTTGTGGAACTGTCCTCTCGAGTCGAATATGCACTGTTAGCTTTATTAGAACTGGTGAGTCACCGAGCCAAGGACTCACCCCTGACTGTGAATGAAATCGCGGCATCTCAAGCCATCCCAGAGCGTTACCTCGACCAAATCTTAACTCTGTTGCGACGTAACGGGATTGTCTCTAGCCAAAGGGGGGCTAAAGGCGGTTATCTATTGGCAAAAGAACCTTGGCAGATTACCTTGTTAGAGATTGTGCACTCTGTCGAGGGTACGAATCAGTCAAAAAAAGCGGATTTCTCTAACTTGCTAACCTTGGAAAAAACTGTGGTACTTGAAGTCTGGCAGCAAGCTCAAGAGGCATCTAAGACAGTTTTAAGTGGCTACACGCTCCAGGATCTTTGCCACCAGCGAGATACAAGGCGACAGGTAAATCCTATGTACTATATTTAAGGACCCAGAGGAAGTGAGTCACGAGCTGAAAGTCCAGTCTTATTTGACTTTCTACTGGAGTGAGGAACCGCTCCTGACTTAATCAATCAGGACATCTTCTCCAGACTCATCTTCTGAATTATGATGCCAATTAATATCAGGAATGCAGTCAAAAGCTTGTTTGAGAGAAACCTCCCAGAGCTTGCGAATTTCCGCAAGATAAGGATCTCCCAGACGCAGCAGCAATCGATGTCGGATGACTAAACGGTCAGTTTCATACATCACCAGATGAATCGGTGGCCCCACAGAAATGTTAGACTTCATTGTCGAGTCAATCGACAGCAGAGCACATTTCGCCGCCGCTTCCAAAGAGGTACCGAAGGTGAGGGTACGGTCTAAAATAGGTTTTCCGTACTTGGTTTCACCAATTTGCAGGAAAGGAGTTTCTCTTGTTGCTTGAATGCAGTTACCTTGGGTATAAATCAAAAACAATTCCGGCTCTTGACCTTTAATTTGACCGCCCAAAAGCATGCTGCACTTTGCCTCAACCCCATCTTTTTTCAGCCAAGACTGATCCATTTCCAGCATCTGGCGGATTTTACCACCGATGTAGCGAGCGATCTCATAGAGAGTGGGTAAGGTGTGGAGGTTAGCATCTGCTCCCACTTTAATATCTTTGTTCAGCCCACTGATCACACCTTGAGTCATTGACAAATTGCCTGAAGTACACACCAGGAGTACCCGATCGCCCGGACAGGAAAAATCAAAGAGTTTTTGGTATGTAGAGATATAATCGACTCCTGCATTTGTGCGAGAGTCCGCGGCCATCACCAGGCCGAAGCGGGTCATGATACCAAGGCAATAGGTCATAGAGGTGTAATCCAGATGGCCGATGAAGGAATCGCCTCATCGATTTTACAGTGGTTTTTACCCCCAAGTTGATAGAGAGACCAATTCTCTTGGTCCCACTCAACTGTCAACTCTCAATCAGACGAGCAATCCTTCCTGAAAGTATCTTCAAGCACATAGAAAATTCATCCTATAACGGTATAGGCAGCTACTCTCAGAAATGTTAAAATTTTTAACATAGTATTTAGCGGTGTTAAGACTTCCCCAGCGGCACCTAACCTGCGATGGGGCTGATTAGGAGTAGCAGCTAGCTACTATAAAAACTAAGCATCTGTAAAGGAGAGGAAAGCGCAAGTCCCCGCCCGCTTTCCTTCCCAGCTCAAGCTAGGGGTTGTCTCAACCACACCTCTAGAGGCTGAGGTACCCAGCGGGAAAGGTTCATGAAAACTCCTAAGTCCTCAGACACAGATTCAGTTCGTGCTTACCTGCGAGAAATTGGTCGGGTTCCCCTACTGACCCATGAGCAAGAAATTTTATACGGAAAACAAGTGCAACGCTCAACCGCGTTGCATGAGGAGCTAGATGCTCTTGTCCAGCGGTTAGGTCGGGTGCCGACTATGGCAGAATGGGCCGAAGCCGTTGGGCTGTCTGAGGTCGAGTTGCAACGAGCGATCGACCAAGGCGAAATTGCCAAGCGCAAGATGGTAGAAGCAAATCTGCGATTGGTGGTGTCGGTGGCGAAGAAGTATATCAAGCGTAACGTCGATCTGCTGGACTTGATTCAGGAAGGCACCATCGGGATGCAGCGGGGTGTGGAAAAATTTGACCCAACCAAGGGCTATCGATTTTCCACCTATGCTTATTGGTGGATTCGCCAAGCAATTACCCGCGCGATCGCAGAAAAAGGTCGCACGATTCGCCTGCCCATCCATATCACAGAGAAACTCAATAAAATTAAAAAAGCCCAGCGCCAACTGGCTCAAAAGTTAGGGCGTGCTGCCACAGCCGCAGAGCTAGCGGCGGAATTAGAGTTGACTCCCAAACAAATTCGGGAATACTTGGAGCGGGCTCGCCTCCCCCTATCCCTCGATTTGCGAGTGGGAGACAACCAAGATACAGAACTAGGCGATCTCCTGGAAGACACGGGCGCTTCCCCAGAAGACTTTGCCCTCCAGTCCTCCCTGCGGGCTGACCTCGAACAGCTTATGGCAGAACTAACCCCTCAACAACGGGAAGTGCTGGCTCTGAGATTTGGTCTAGAAGATGGCCAAACCTTAACCTTGGCGAAAATCGGCGATCGCCTCAATATTAGCCGAGAGCGAGTGCGACAAATAGAACGCGAAGCTCTCACCAAACTTCGCAAGCGCAAGCAAGACATGAATGATTACCTAGCAAGCTAACTCGATTGGACAAGGGGAATTCAGGATTTTTCACAGAGATCCTGCCCTCAAATCTTCCCCGCTCCCATCGTAAGACCCGTCGCTCTTAGTTCGGTTCCACCCACTTGGTTGCTGTCTCTCTCCTGCTAAATTAATAAGTAGTTGGTACAAAGAAGACGAGCAATCAGGTGAAGGTTGCTAACATGAATCACCCCTAGTCTAAATTACAGAGCATTTGCTCAAACGGAGGAGAAGGTGAGTAATACATCCAATAGAGTCCCAGAGTTATTTGAAGAAGGCCCAGAAGGTGGCAATTTACTTTGGCAATATGTCCAGTCAATGGCTCCCGACACCGTTTCTCAACTTTCCAAGCCAACCTCAAATGAAGTTTTTCAAGTCATGGAACGCAACATTGTGGGTCTGTTGGGAAACCTACCTTCAGAACACTTCGGTGTTACCGTTACCACCAGTCGCGAGCATCTCGGCAGACTGTTAGCTTCGGCGATGATTAGTGGCTATTTTCTGAGGAATGCTGAACAGCGAATGGCCTTTGAAAAATCCTTGCAAGCTAGCGAACTACACAGCTCTGAAGGTTAATTAAGGATGTCTTAGGTTTACCAGTGTCATCGCTGAAGTCAACATTTAATTCACGCTACAACTCGGCAAGCTCGCCGCAGAGCTTGCCGAATTTTGATCGGTTGGAATTGAGGCGATCGCTCTTATCTTGGTACAGTCGCCACCAGCGCGACTTGCCTTGGCGACGGACTCGCGACCCCTACGCAATTTGGGTTTCAGAGATCATGCTCCAGCAAACTCAAGTTAAGACCGCGATTCCTTACTATGAGCGATGGTTAGCCACCTTTCCCACCCTAGAAGCACTGGCTGCTGCTAACTTACAGCAGGTACTCAAAGTGTGGCAAGGATTGGGTTACTACGCCCGTGCCCGTAATCTACACGCTGCGGCTCAAGTAATTGTGCAGCGTTACCAAGGCAGTTTTCCCCAGCAGTTGCAGGATGTTTTAGAATTACCAGGGATTGGCCGCACCACTGCGGGAGGAATTCTCAGTGCTGCCTTTAACCAGCCTGTAGCGATTTTGGATGGTAATGTCAAACGAGTGTTAGCTCGATTAACAGCTTTGCCAACTCCACCTGCAAAAGCGCTCAAACAACTCTGGCAATTTTCAGAAACCCTACTCGATCCCGCTAATCCCCGTGATTTTAATCAAGCTTTAATGGATTTAGGTGCGACCCTCTGCACGCCTCAAAATCCTACTTGCCTTTTGTGTCCTTGGATGTCCCAATGCCAAGCTTATAATTTAGGTTTGCAATCAGAGCTACCCATGCGTGAAACTTCTTCTCCTTTACCCCATAAGTTAATCGGCGTTGCCGTGATCTGGAACGAACAGCAACAAATTTTGATTGATAAACGACGGCAAAACGGCTTACTCGGCGGTTTGTGGGAATTTCCAGGGGGTAAGGTAGAGGCGGGTGAAAGCTTTGAAGCTTGCATTCAGCGAGAGATTATGGAGGAGTTGGGCATTGAAATAGAAGTCAGGGAGCATTTAATTACCATAGACCACACTTACACTCACTTTCGAGTGACTCTGAATGTCTATCATTGTCGCTATTTAAGCGGAGAACCACAGCCAATTGAGTGCGACGAAATTCGTTGGGTGAGCCTGGAGGAAATTGACCAGTTTCCTTTTCCAAAAGCGAATGAAAAGATTATTACGGCTTTGCGTCTGAATCCACCAAAAACTCTTCAGAATTGAGTGCTGGTAACTTGTAAGGATGAATGACTGCAATTCCGAATGACTCATTGCTAATGCTCGGTAGAAGACAACCCTGCTTAGAAAAAAAGGCTAAAAATCAAGGGAGCCTAATTTAGAGAAATCATCCGGTTTGAGTGAAATGAGGCTCACTCACTTACCGATAGACTGGTAGGGTAAAGTGGAAGCTACTGCCACTATTCGCTCCAGAATCTACCCAAATTTGACCATAGTGAGCGCGGATGATGCGTTGACACAAAGCTAAACCAATGCCGTAACCCTCCTGAGATTGGTCCCGCTGGAGGCGGAAATGATCTTCAAAGATGCGATCGCGATTCCCCTCAGGAATCCCCGGTCCACTGTCGCAAATGCTCACCTGAACTTTCTGAGAGGTACGGTGGAGGATTGACACCTCAACAGTTCCTTTGGCTGGTGTGTACTTAATAGCATTGTCCAACAGATTTACAATAACTTGTCGCACCCGTTCCGGATCTGCATACACCTTTGGCAAATCCTTGGGGATATCTGTTTGTATCTGTAGGTTTTTAGCTTGCAGTCTGTCTTTAAACTGAGTTAAGACATCTTCGCACAGAGGACCCAGATCGAGTTTCTGCGGTTGGATTTGCAATTGGGCATTTGTACCCTTAGCTGCTTGCAGAATATCGGTGACCATCCGGTCCATTACCCGAACTTGGCAACGGGCGTGTTTAATTAAATGAGCGACGAGACCCGGTCTCACCTGTTTCTGTTCGTCTTCCGCTGCGTTCTTGGTTAATTCTAGAGTTTCTAGCGCTAACGAAGTTGCTGTCAGGGGGTTCCGCAGATCGTGAGCCAACATCGCAATAATTCGGTCTTTAAAATGCAACTGTTCTTGCAAGTGTTCTTTCTCCTGCTTGAGGCGAAATATCTCGTCAGAAAGCTGCATTAATTCAGCCGCACAGGCAATGGAAGCAATCGGGTCAGTTCTACGAGACCCTGTTTCTGGCGAGTTTAACTGAGCGTTGCGATCGGTCCACTGTTCCTCTAGTGCTCGCTGCCAGCGAGGCCACCAGTGTTCTAACTGGGCGATCAAATTACTGCCAGTCAGGGTTTGTCTGGGTTCCGGATACACCTTGATCAGCGTTGGGGTCGCAATCAGTTTAAAGTGTTCTGCTAAATAAGGCTGCTCGCCGACATCGACAACCTGAAGTTCAAAAGCGCACTCTGCCTTCAACTGCTGTAGCGACCTGCGGATGCTCCGGATCTGTTCGCGAGAACTGGGACGCTGGTCTACAAATAGCACAAGCTGTAGAAGCTCTTCTGAATTAGCAGGCTTTTCAGGAGATGCCTCCATGCTATCTCGTTTAAGGGCGGGACGGATGCCGTTGAAGCCTTCTCTCGGGTGAAAATAATTAAGCATAGCCGAGGGTAGTTACTTCGCTCCTACTCTAATTTAATATCTCCTTTAGATTTATGATATTCTGCCAAGACGCGATCGCGTGAAGTTGTATCAAGCGTGGCGAATTCTCAACAAAATCAGTGATCTTCAGGATGCTGGGAGGGTAAATCTGTAATGTGGCTCTATTGGCAGAAAAATCCGGCCCTGCGGTTGGTTGTGGGTGCAGCGGTCGCCTTTTTTGCAGCGACACTCCTATTGACCCTGCACCGCTACTACAACTTTTACGCTTCCTACGACCAGGGCATTTTTAACCAAGTCTTCTGGAACGGCTTGCATGGACGAATGTTTCAGAGTTCCTTATCTTCGGCACTCTCTACCAATGTGGTTCACCACGGCGAGCTTCCAGAGGTCTTTTACCATCGCCTCGGTCAGCACTTCACCCCAGCGCTCTTGCTCTGGTTACCTCTTTATGCCCTCTTTCCCTCACCTGTCACCTTAACCGTATTGCAAGTGACATTAGTCACCGCTGCTGGGTTGATCCTCTACGCTCTCGCCAGACACTACCTCCAACCAAACTTATCTGCTCTAGTCGCCGTGAGTTTCTACGGAGCCAATGCCGTTCTGGGTCCGACTTTAGGAAATTTCCACGATATCTGTCAAATTCCGCTGTATGTCTTTACCCTACTGCTGGCCTTGGAAAAACGCTGGTGGTGGCTGTTTGGCATTCTGTCTACGTTGATTTTGGCAGTGCGGGAAGATTCAGGAGTCACGCTGTTTGGGGTTGGTGTCTATCTCATCCTCAGCAAGCGCTATCCTCGAACAGGTTTAGCAGTTTGTATCCTCAGTTTTGTTTACCTAATCAGTCTCACCAATCTGATCATGCCTCTATTTTCCGCAGATATTTCTGAGCGGTTCATGATGGAACGGTTTGGTCAATATGCTGCTGGGGATGAAGCTTCCACCTTGGACATCCTGTGGGGGATGCTGAGCAACCCATTCCGGTTGTTAGGCTCGCTATTAACACCGTTCTTCGGTAAGCTTCGGTATTTGGTGGGTCAGTGGTTACCGTTAGCTTTTGTACCAGCAGTCGCTCCCGCCTCTTGGACGATCGCTGGATTTCCCCTGCTCAAACTCTTTTTAGCAAAAGGAGAGTCTGTCTTAGCGATTAACATCCGCTATGCCATGACGGTGGTTCCAGGGCTATTTTATGGGGCAATTCTGTGGTGGGCCGGACGACAACAGGAAGAAAACCAGAGAAAGTCAGGAGCAATCACAGCGGTTACATTCCCATCTGCTTGTTACCCGCTTCCTTCTTCCTTACTGTTTCGGCGATTTTGGGTGGCTTGTATTTGCTTGTCGTTATTTTTTACCTTCACTTCTAACCCAAACCGCACTTTTTCTTGGATTCTCCCGGATTCGGTTCAGCCTTGGGTGTACGTGCCTTTAACTCGGCAATGGCAGCACGCCTCGGAGATTCGACCCCTCTTGACGCAAATTCCGCCTGATGCGAGTGTCTCCGCAACGACCTACCTCGTGCCTCATCTGTCAAGTCGTCGAGAAGTTCTCAGATTGCCTTTGTGGCAGTTACACAATGATGCACGGGAAGTGGTAAAGGTTGAATATATCATTGCAGACCTGTGGCAGTTACAACAGTATCAAGTGTCCTTTTCCGGTGACCGCACAGATTTAAAAGCAATTGTACCTGTGATCGATCAGCTTTCTAATACTGAGGAGTACGGAATTATTGGATTCCGAGATGGAGTCATTCTGATGCAGAAGGGAGTTGTTTCTCAGCCAACTGCTCTGACTGCTTGGAAATCTTTCCGCCAGAAGATAGCAGCAATTTTAAAGTGACAATCGATGGAGCGGGGTCAACATGACTTGCCAGAGCAAACATGAATGAATATTGCTGAGCATAATCTTGGTTGTTGAGTTTCACCACTGGTAGTTCTCGCTCGGTTGATTCCTAAGTGACTGCTTAAGGATTCAGTATTAGTACCCTGGTTGCGAGCAGTCTCAGCAAATTGATTAGAACTTGCAAACTATAATAGAGTGAATAATCACTAAATTTTAAGTTATGTAAAGTTTTGGGAGTAGGGAAAAATGAAAATTTTAGTGCTAGCGTGGGAGTTTCCGCCCAGGATTGTCGGGGGGATTGCTCGCCATGTGGCGGAATTGTATCCGGAATTAGTGAAGTTAGGGCATGAAATTCACTTAATTACTGTAGAGTTTGGTCAAGCTCCCCTGTATGAGGTGGTGGAGGGGATTCGAGTTCATCGGGTGCCGGTGGGAGCAGCCCACAACTTTTTCCACTGGGTGGTTAACATGAATGAAAGCATGGGACTTCACGGTGGCAAGCTGATATTAGAAGAAGGGCCCTTTGATCTGATTCACGCCCATGACTGGTTAGTTGGGGATGCAGCGATCGCACTCAAGCATCTGTTTAAGATGCCTCTGATTGTGACCATTCATGCCACAGAACACGGGCGCTACAATGGCATTCATACTCAGGAACACCGCTATATTAACGGCAAAGAAAATGACCTTACTTACAATGCTTGGCGTGTCATTGTCTGTAGCGAATATATGCGGCGAGAAGTCGAACAAGTGCTATCAACGCCTTGGAGCAAAATCGAGGTGATTTACAACGGAATTCGTGCCGAAAAAAAACCCCGCCTGACTGAATTTGACGCCCTCGCCTTCCGTCGTAAATTTGCTGAAGATCATGAAAAGCTTGTCTATTATGTCGGTAGAATGAGCTATGAAAAAGGCGTTTCTGTACTGCTGAATGCTGCTCCTAGGGTGTTATGGGAAATGTCAGGAAACACCAAATTTATTATTATTGGCGGTGGTAATACCGATCACTTAAAGCACCAGGCGTGGGAATTAGGCATTGCTCACAAGTGTTTATTTACAGGGTTCATGTATGAAGAATATCTGGATAAATTTCAAACAGTAGCTGATTGCGCGGTTTTTCCGAGTTTATATGAGCCCTTTGGCATTGTAGCTTTAGAAAGTTTTGCAGCGCGAGTTCCCGTGGTCGTTTCTGATACAGGGGGGTTGCCAGAAGTGGTACAACATACAAAGACAGGAATTGTCACTTGGACGAACGATCCTGATTCTCTAAGCTGGGGAATTTTAGAAGTCTTGAAAAATCCAGATTATGCTGAGTGGTTGGTTAATAATGCTTATGAGGATCTGGAACGACGATTTAGTTGGCCGAAGTTAGCACTTCAGACAGAGTGGGTTTACAAACGGGTGGTAGAAGAGCGAACACAAGTTGAGTGGTAAAATTAGAGCAACGAGCTCAAATCTGGTAGCATCCGAGTTTTTTAAGAAAAGGGAAAATTAGAGCTGGACTGAGGTCCACAATTGAGTCGATCGTTTTTCCCCTTTTCTCCCTTTTCCTCTCATTCCCGTGAACGGAATGAAGATGAGCCATTCAATGTTCATTGCCAGGGATGAGTTTCAAGTTGTGAGTAGAGCGTGATTCAGGGAACCTGATTTAATTTTTAATAAGTTTCTATTTTTACTCTGCTCTTCCTCAAAACTCATCACTTTCTATTTGAAGTTATAGCGATGCTCTCGCTCGGAACTCATAGCGTCTCACTCTTTAATCATTGATCGTTCATGGTTGATACAGCTACAACTTTTTGAGCTTGACGTAGAGATTGGATCGTGGCGATCGTGTGTTTAGCAACTTCGTCAATTTGTTCTGGATCGTTGAAGCGACCCAGACCGAACCGAATGGAAGCATAGGATAACTCTTCAGAACGCCCGATCGCTGCTAAAACATAAGAAGGAGCTCGCTTTGTAGAAGTACAGGCAGAACCAGAAGAAACCGCAACTACTGGCTGTAATCCGAGTAACAAGGCTTGACCGTCAACTCCTTCAACACTGATATTCAGGTTTCCGGGCAATCGTTGCGTAGGATGACCGTTGATTACGATTCCGCCAATGGAAGATAAATACTCCCACAACCACTGTCGCATCCCTTTCAAACGTTTTGTTTCTGACTCCATTTCTGCGATCGCCAGTTCTAGAGCTCTCGCAAAACCGACGATTTGGGGAGTATACAGCGTACCAGAACGCATTCCCCGCTCATGACCCCCTCCGTGCATTTGGGGAGCAAGCTGGACTCTGGGGTGACGACGGCGGACATACAGTGCTCCGATCCCTTTTGGCCCATACATTTTATGAGCTGTCAAGGACATTAAATCAACATTCATTGCCTCGACATCGAGGGGAACTTTGCCGATCGCTTGGGCGGCGTCAGTATGGAACAGCACGGAGCGATCGCGACACATTGCACCTATTTCTGCAATCGGTTGGAGTACACCAATTTCGTTATTCGCCAGCATCACCGACACTAAAATTGTATCGGGGCGGAAGGCTGCTTCTAGAGCGGCTAAATCAATGAGACCATCACTTTTCACTGGGAGAAAAGTCACTTCAAATCCCAGAGTTTCTAAATAGTGACAGGGGTCGAGTACCGCTTTATGTTCTGTTTCAACCGTGATAATGTGTCGCCCTTGGCTGCAATAAGCTTCCGCGATGCCCTTAATGGCAAGATTGTCAGCTTCAGTAGCACCACTGGTAAAAACGATCTCTTCCGGCGTAGCGTTAATTGCCTCTGCAAGAATTTCCCTTGATTTTTTGACGGCTGCTTCGGATTCCCAACCGTATTGGTGGGTGATGCTAGCGGCGTTCCCAAAGTTTTCTGTAAAGTAGGGCAGCATGGCGGCGAGCACCCGTTCATCTAGGGGGGTGGTCGCATGGTTATCAAAGTAGATAGGGCGGTGGGACATTTCTATGAGCAGATGGATTGACTCAGTTTTTTATTGTAAGCTGGACGGGCGTCCTTGCTGTAAGCAATTGTTGGCCAGACTTGCTAGGATTTTAACCTTTAGTTTCAAGGACTATTTTCCCATAAACTGACGGAACTTCTTCCGGAACTTGTTCTTGTAGACTAAGACCGATCGCTGTAACTCTTCTACTTTTAGTGTCGCCTCTGCAACTAGCCCAGTCCGCCCCCAAGCATCCTGCTGACACTTCCGCCGACAAAAATTCATCGGTTCTGAGTAAACGTTAGCATTCGATAAATTTGGTTTCGGTCCGCACCAGTGAATGACGGTTGCTTGTTCGGAATCGCCCGCCGGTTTGCTGGCTTCGATCGGAAAACGCTTTTTGAGCAGCTCCTGCTCAAAATCAGGGACTAATAACTGCATATCTACATTCTGCACTCGCAGTCGCCCTTCTTGAGCAGCCCGGAAAATCATAAAGTTTAAAAAACCCATCTCTCCATATTTAAATATTCCTGGATGAGCTGAGGTAAAATCAAGAATTTCTAGATACTCTTCCAAAGGAAAGACATCTCGTTTGGCAAAGAAAGTCCCCGTGCAAAAATAACGAGAACGAGCGGCTTGCCAGTGAAAGTTTGGGAAATATTGTTCAACCCCAGGAATATCAAAGAAAAACTCAGTAACCTCTGCATCTGAGTAATCATAACAAGGCTGATCGACAATAAAATCAAAGTCTTTAAAATTAGCAAATTTTAGAATATTCCCCCAGACAATCGTATCAGCATCTAATACGAGAAAGTTTGACCAAGGACTCTCCCAAAATGCAATCATTTTTGTTTTTCCCCAGCCAAAACTTCTTTGTTTAAGCGCTGGGTTAGAGACGGTATCGCGGTTGATTACCCGCACTCCATAAGCTTGCTCAAGAGGAGCGACAGAAAACCTACCATCTATTAACAGACAAATCGGAACATCTCCCAAGAAATACCGAATGCTAGCGCAGCACCCCTTGGCAAAAAGATAATCTTGGTCACAACACGCAATGATAATACCGAAATCTTCCATAGTTCCTCTCTGTTCTACTCTGCTTTTATTGGGGGTATAAATTCGAGCAGCCCTGATGTAATGGGTTGTTTAGGTAGCACTTGCCTGCTGACAAGTTCAGCAAACTTTCACCAACTCTCGATGCAACCAAGCTGTCAAATTTTAGCTTAAATTAATTTTAAGAGCTAGAAACAGAATTTGCCGTCCGCAGTTCTACGGGGTTTGTCTTAGGATTCAGCTTGTCGATCGGTTAAGGAAGTTTTCAATTTTTTCGCTCTAGCCTGCTCTACAAGTGCTGTATCACGGCATACCAGGAACCAACAGAGTTTAAAACAATTCTACAGTAATCCTGACAAGCTTCCTGGTGAGACCAAATAGAGGGTCAGGCTGGCTGTACAATACCAAAATGCGACCGCAAGACCGCAAGGCTTGCACTTAGGGAAAAGCACTCCCCTCAGACGCTTGCGAGCTGAGAACAGCTCATCAAGTGTTTTGTTGACAAACTGTAAGGAAGCAATGTCAATTGAAAAAAATCCCCACTCGCCAGGGGGAAAGTCCCTCGGAACGGCTGCTAGCCTTAAAATTGAGTTAAAAAAGCTTGACATTTTTGCCTCATAAGGAGTACATAAATACTTGTGAACAGGCAAGAAACTACCCACAGGGTTGGGACTTTCTGAACCAATCGAGTTGAGTGTGAGGGCGTGACAAAATAATGAACCGAACTTTTTTTAATTTATTGCTAGCATCTCCAGCCGTAATAGGAATGTCATCATTCCTCGGCACATCTGCTGCGATCGCGCTAGAAACCTCAGCAGCACCCGAAGCTGCCAGTCAAGGGCAGCCAGCAGTCCAAACCGCAACAACGGTGGAAACCCTGGCGCTCAATAGTAGCGAGCACCTAGAACTCAATCAGTCGGTTGCTGCTGAAGAGAAGACATCGGTTAGCAAGGACAGCACTTCCCAAACCGTTGCCTCAGAGCCGAGCTTGTTGCCAGAAACAACTGCAATGGCTCCAACGTTGGCAATCAGCTCTGACAAAGCCCAGACTGATGAAGTCGCATCAACCGCAGCAGCGATCGCTCCTACCAACAGCTCAGCAACTAGCGCCACCGACCTTTTAACTAAAAATCTAACTCAACCTTCCCAGAGCAGCCCAGCATTGGCTACCTCTGGTACTCCAGTCGCGCAAGTGCCAGCAAACCCAGCGGCTCCCGCGCCGATGACTGGTCCGATCCTTCCTGCATCCCCCTCAGCACCATCCACCAGTCCAGCAGCCGCAGGGAGCGGGATGTCCCAGGTAACGTCCGTCTCCCAACTTTCCGACGTTCAACCCACAGACTGGGCTTTCCAAGCATTACAATCCCTCGTAGAGCGCTACGGATGTATTGCTGGGTATCCTGATGGTACTTTCCGAGGCAACCGCGCCCTCACCCGCTATGAATTTGCTGCGGGACTCAACGCTTGCTTAGACCAAGTCACCAGACAAATTGGAGCAGCGACAGCCAATTACATCACAAAAGCAGACTTAGCAATCCTGCAACGGTTGCAAGAAGAATTCGCTGCTGAACTCGCCGCTCTGCGGGGCCGAGTCGATGCCTTAGAAGCTCGCTCCTCGTTCCTAGAAGCCCATCAGTTCTCCACCACAACCAAACTGAGTGGTGAAGCCATCTTCGCAGTTTCGGATACCTTTGGTAAGGCGGTAGGCTCTAACCGGGATAAAACCAGCACCTTTGTAAGCGATCGCGTCCGTCTAGTCTTGAATACCAGCTTCACCGGTCGAGACTTACTGCTCGCCCGTTTGCAAGCTCGTAACACCCCTAACTTAAATTCTCCCAACTTCACCGGCACGAACATGACCCGATTGGGGTTTGACGGGGATGAGGGCAATAAACTGCTCCTCGATAAATTGTTTTATCGCTTCCCCTTAGGTCAATCCTCTGTCTGGCTGGCTGCCAAGGGCGTAGACATTGATGACGTTGCTGCGGTCATCACCCCCTTCAACAGCACCGGTAACGGCGCTCTCTCCCGCTTTGGGCAACGCAACCCGGCTGTTTACCGCTCTGCGGGTGGTGGTGGTGCAGGAGCCGCCGTCACTTTCCGAGGTGGCAGTGGCTTCCAAGCAACGGCTGCTTACATCTCTTCTGACCGAGATGCTCCCGACCCCACCAACGGTCGAGGATTCTTTAGAGGCTCCTACACTGCTTTTGGTCAGTTAGCCTTTGCTCTGGGTCAAAATGTTGATATTGGTCTGAGCTACGCCCGGAAATACTTAAAAACCGGGGATGTTGACATCATGGGTGGCACTGGCAGCACCTTTGCCATCAGACCCTTCGATCAAAATGCCACCTCCTCAGACAACTATGCGGCGCAAATCAACTTTAAATTCGGCAATGCCTTGAATTTGGGAGGTTGGTTCGGCTATACCCGAGCGCACCAAGAAGCAGGTGGAAGCAAAAACGCCACAATTCTGAACGGTGCTGTTAACTTGGCATTCCCCAACCTGTTTGGGAACGGCAACTTGGGAGGCATTATTGTCGGCATCCCACCAAAAGTAACGGAGAACAACTACAGGAATGCTGACGGCAGTCGCCGGAAAGACCGGGATACTTCTTTGCACATCGAAGCTTTCTACCGCTTACAAGTCAATGACTTTGTATCAGTGACCCCTGGCTTCTATGTGATTACCAATCCCGACCATAATAAAGACAACAAAACCCAGTGGGTGGGTACTCTCCGCACGACCTTTACGTTCTAACGTTCTCTGGTCTTAAGCGAGATGAGAAAGCGGCAGTCATCTGCCGCTTTTTGATTGAG
>JBLNEP010000085.1:0-3366 GCA_050262755.1 Actinomycetota bacterium
CATCTATTAACAGGGAGGGCTTCTTAGGCTGGTGGTATTCTTGCAATCAACCCACCAATCACATTGACGAAAGCTTTGACCGGGGAGCGATGTGTTTAACCGTAATAGGAGCAGCCTGGGAATATCCGTTTGAAGTGCTATTGGACACAATTAAACAACAATTAAGCTAAGAGACAGCAATGTCCGATAGCGTATTAGACCGGATTCGCAAAAACCGTAAGCAGGCGGTTGTGCTAGAGAGAAGCGATTCCTTAGTTGCTTCGTTGCCATCCTCTGAACCAGTTACCCCAGATGACGCTATCCCAAAAGAGAATACTGGAGCCACTTTAGAGGAATTAAAGCAAGAGTTGGCTCAGTTACCCAAAAATCATCGTCACTCTGCGATTGTTCTTGAGGAAGAAATAGATACAAATTTGACCCGATTTTGCAAAGACCAAGGGATAACAATTGAGGTGTTTTTGGAAGCGGCATGGATGCTGGCTGATCCTGATGAAGCGGTGATTCGCAGATTATGGCAGAAGCCAAGTGCTGTTATAAGCAGCGCAAACAAGTGGGTAAGTTGCGGTGGCTGATCGCGATGCTGAAAAGAAAGTCTTAAGATGAGTTACCGTAATGGAACACCAGGGACTCCGCTGTGAAGATCCTTGGCGTTCCACTATGGCAGTTGTGAGTGACTAGATGCGATCGCTTAACTCTAGCCAATACTCGTTAATGTACGCACAAAGCTCGCTATAGCTTTTGCGCTTAAGGTTGGGCAAGTCGCTAGGGCTAATCCCCTTACCTTCGGCGTGTTTCAGGACTATAGCAATAAGGCGGTTACACTTCTCAGCCTCAATTTTAGCCTGACTGAGTTTCTCTGCCTCAGCTTCGCGACGAGCCTGAGCTTGCTCTTTTTGGATCTCGCGCATCAGTTGAAGTGCCTCAACATACTTGTTTAGGAAGGCTGTCGGGTCTTCTAAGATGAGCAGAGACGGCAATAGCGATAGTGGATCAGCTTGTGACTGCTGCTGATTTGAGCTATGATAATCCGATGGAAGAATCATAAAAATTATTCTCCTAATAACGTAATTTGCGGTCTAAAGGCAGTGTGCCTGACCGTTTGTTAATCACCAAAGTACAAAAATCTGAAAAGAGAAGATGCTGTCTGGACTGGACCTCCGGATAGCGTTTTTTCTTTTTTTTGCAATCTGGTTGTAGATATCCTAACAAGGCTCGGGTGGCGTGTCAACAGTATGAGACTATTTCGATTGAAATATTGCTATACTGCATTAATACGTTGCAGACTTACTTATGTCGAACTGTGTTTTCCATCTTGACGAGTTGGTGCAAATATCTCAAGGAATTACGCTCAGCCGCTATCGAGACGATGAAGGAGCGCAAGAGCGCATTGTCAATGCACGCAATCTTGACCAGCTATACATTGAAGGCGACCTCAGCCTAGAGCAACTCAGGGTATCTAACCTTGCTCAGTACCAGCTAAAAACTGATGATGTGGTTATTGCAATCCGAGGTACGCCAGTCAAAGCAGCAGTGGTTACACCTGAAGTGGAAGGCAGTTTGGCAGGTCAGAACCTAGCGGTGTTGCGTCCCCAAGTGAAATATATTCACCCAGTCTATTTGGCTGTGGTGCTGTGTTCAAAATGGCTTGAGCAATCGCTTGCTACCTTGTACGGGCAGTCTAGTGCCACACAACTGATCAGCATTGCCGAGTTACGGAAGCTCCTGATTCCTCTGCCTGACCTGGCTACCCAAAAGAAAATAGCTCAACTTTTTATTTCTGCTGAACGGGCAAGAAAAATTACTTTGGAGGCTCTGGAGGCTCGCCAAAGGTTAACCGAATTTACTCTTTTTCAAATTTTGGAAGAACAGCAATGATTACTTTAAGACGCTTAGAATATGAACTGTTAGTTGCTGCCGATATCCTACGCGGTAAGGTCGAGCCAAGTGACTATACGAGTTACCTGTCGAAACTCTTACTACTGAAGCGATTGTCTGACAGATTTAAAGAAGAGTTCGAGGCAATTGAAATCAAAGCTCGCGATCGCAACTTAGCTGGGGACAGACTAGATGAACATCACTTTTTTATCCCTGAAGGTTCACGATGGGACAACTTGCTAAAACTAAGTGGAAACATTGGTGAAGCACTCAATAAAGCTGTTGCAGATATTGAAGATGCCAATCCTCAGCTTGAAAAAATTTTTACTAGCACCGATTTTAGTAAACACAGCAGGAGTGATTGTAAACGAAACGAGCAAGCATTATCAGAGCTAATTTTTCACTTCCAAGCACTTAATCTTCAAAGTAGTAATATTTCTGAACCCGATCTGCCAGGAAAGGCTTACAAATTCTTGATTGAAAAGCTTGCTGAGTCAGAAGGTAAAAAGGGAGGAGGATTTGCTACCCCTCCCTCGCTAGCGGAATTGATGGTTCGTCTGCTTGATCCACAAGAAGGCTTGAGCATTTGTGACCCAACCTGCGGGTCAGGTGGCATTTTAGTAGAGTGGGCGAATCAAATTAAGCAGCAGCAGGGAAGTGACCTTGATAATGTGTTCCTGTATGGTCAAGAAGTTAACCCCCAAACTTGGGCGATTGCCAAAATAAATCTGCTGTTGCACAACCTCTATAACTTTGATATCCGCCTGGGAGACACTCTTCACGACCCACAGCTAGTCCAAGATGGTAAGCTAATGCTTTTTGACCGAATAATTGCCAACCCACCTTTTAGCATGAAGATGTGGGGTGATGATATAGCAACATTTGATAGATATAATCGCTTTCCCTACGGAATTCCGCCTAAGAGTAGTAGTGACTTTGCCTTCATTCAGCACATATTGGCGACGCTAAATGAGACTGGTAAAGCAGGAGTCGTAGTACCACCAGGAGTGCTATTTCGTGGAGGGACTGAGGGCGAAATTCGTGAAAGGCTGATTACAGCCGACCTCATTGAAGCGGTTATTGGTCTTACGCCCAACCTCCTATATAGCACCGGCATCCCCATTGCCATCTTGATTTTCAATCGAAAAAAGCCAGAAAAACATAAAGGTAAAATTTTGTTCATTGATGCCAGTCGTGAATACCAAAAAGGCAAAGGTCGAAATTACCTACGCGAACAGGACATTGCACACATCACTAAGGTTTATCAAGCTTTTCAAAACCTAGCTTCATTAGAAGAGGAAAAAGGATATGCCAAAGTAGTGTATTTTGAAGATTTAACTAACAACAACTACAATCTCAACATCAATCGCTACATAGAAACCCCCAAGCTCGAAGTAGATCTTCAAGCCGAGATTACTAAGCTGTCTAAGCTTGAGGCGGAACGTGCTGAGGCGGAGGCTGAGATGAATGAATATTTGCGTGCATTAGGAG
>JBLNEP010000086.1:0-22105 GCA_050262755.1 Actinomycetota bacterium
TCCGACACCAACACCAACTCCGACACCAACTCCAACTCCGACACCAACTCCCACACCAACCCCAACCCCAACCCCAACCCCAACCCCAACCCCAACCCCAACCCCAACCCCAACCCCAACCCCAACGCCAACCCCAACGCCAACACCTACCCCGACACCAACGCCAACACCTACCCCGACACCAACTCCGAGTACAACCCCAACCCCAACTCCGAGTACAACCCCAACTCCGAGTACAACCCCAACTCCGACACCAACTACAACACAAACCTCGACACCAACTCCAATTCTGGGACCAACATCCCCTGTCTTCCCAGTTCCGAGTCCCAATCAGCCACCCATTGTAGAGGCAAGTAAAACTGTCACGGCTACAAGCGCAACTCAACCTATCTCTCTCAGCATTGCCCAACCTATTGATCCAGACGGGAATCCGCTGGCAGTCTCAGTCACTGCCATTCCTAATTCTGCTGTTGGCCAGGTGCTCAAGTCTGATAACACACCAGTTACCGCCAATAGCAGCTTAAGTATTGATGACTTAACCAACCTGAAATTTCAGCCTGGAACAAGTGCTAGTGGGTCAGTTGGGTCATTTAGCTATAGCGTCAGTGATGGCTTGGCTACTTCTAGGGGTACGGTTACGATCAATGTCTCATTGCCTAACACGGGTCCTGTCACACCACCGCCAGCCTTCACCAGTCCGATCGCAGTCAATGACGGTCCCTTCTTTACTAGCACGGGTAATACTTTACCAACCATCATCTATGTATTGGCGAATGACTCCGCAGGGGGAGGAAGTTTGCCTCTCGTCCTCACGGGTGTGAGTACGCCGGGACTGGGAAGCGCCAGCTTTGACAGCACAACCGGACAGGTGAAGTTTACGGCGGGTAATACCACGGGTACAACCAGCTTTAACTACACGATTCGTGACAGTTCTGTGCCCATCCCTGCTACTGCTAGCGCCACCGTTAACTTTACAATCTTGCAGGCTGATAGTAGCCCCAACTTTTTGAGTGGCAGGGATGTAGGCAATAACTTCGATGGTTTGGGAGGCAATGATACTCTGGTTGGAGGTGCTAGCAACGATACCCTTTACGGTAGTGAAGGTGATGATTGCATCTTTGGCGGTGAAGGCAACGATACACTAGATGGTGGTGCTGGGAACGATCGCCTTGACGGCGGTGGAGGTAACGACTTGCTGACTGGTGGTTTAGGTGCTGATACCTTGACGGGTAGTGCCGGAAACAGCGATCGCTTCCGCTATGTCACCCCAGCGGACGGCTCACCAACCTTTGATGCAGCTTCAACAACTGCTATCAATGCTGCGATCGCAGCGGGTGGCTATGATGTAATTACTGATTTTGTGGGCTTGGGCAGTGATGCGATCGATCAAATCAATTTCGCCCCTGGATTTTCTTCTAATCTCACAGGGACGACAACGATTTTATTCCCGATTCAGAATACCGTCGCGTCCAATATCTTAGGGGGAAATCAGTTCTTGTTTGCTTATGAGTTCAATGGCAGCACTTACCTGATTTATGACGGCAACGCTGATAACACCGTAGGCAATGATTCCCGTATCCTGGTGCAACTCCAGGGGGTAACTGGTGTGAAGTCTCTTGATTCCAATGACTTTACGTTCCAGTAAGAAATAGGGAAACAGGGGGAAAGGGATCGAGCTTTTCCCTTTCCCCTTTCCCCTAAGGTATGGGAGCCGATGTAGGGGCTGGTGCGGGTACTGGGGTCGGTAGTGTCTGAATGGGAGCTGAAGAGGGTGGCGCGATCGGTAAGGAATTAGGAACCGGAAGAGAGGGAGTGAGCGGTTCAATCTGTCCTACTTCGTTACGAGCATCGATGCAGGTGGCCATTAACCGCTCGGTAGGAAACTTGATGTGATTACTTAAGCCAACAACACAGTCAGCAAAGCGCTCTGGCAATAAGCTGCGACGACAAAAATCCATCACTGACAGAGGTGCGGCTGCTTCAGTTTGACTTTTGGTTCTAATGTTGACCACACAGTTTGCTAATTCATCCGGACGCCTTACTCGCCTACAGCTCAGCAGCGCATCTGTTGCGGGAATCTCGGCTTTCTGATTGATGCGAGTGACGCATTGGGAGATATCAGCGGGATGGAGAGCGGCTCCGCAAGCGGCGGAGGCTGCTTCTGACGTAATTCCGGCTGCTAGCAATTCTCGGGCACAGAGGCGGTAGGAATCTCGATTGCGACTGAAGCGAAGTGCTGAAGCAGGCGGTGCAGGCAGTAGAGCGGTCAGTAAGCTGAGTGCTACTAGCTGCGCTCCCACCTTCAAGAGCCAACGGCTGGCAGTAGGTGAGCTAGTGGGTACAGAATGTTGAGACTCAGAACCGGAAAAATTAGGATAGGGCATAACCAGTTGTGTTTTTACCTTTACTGCTGGGTTTTTAGTTTAAAGCGTGGGGCGTATCATTGAGCGCTAAGTACCAAAAGACTCGCCTGCTTGCCAGTTTAGCCCGACTCTGCGAGGAAGGGCGGTTGTTGAGGTGCAGGAATTGTGATACAATGCCCTAATGCCAAAAAAGGGATGTGCCACCCTGCCAGTCACAATCTCTAATGAGATATTTTAATGGGGTTAAACTCAGCCGGCTCAGTGGAGCTGAAAAGAACGGTTGAATTGATGGCTCAGTCTCTGGCTGAAGCTTTGTTCAAATCCCTTTTGCAAGGGCAAGAGCAAGTAGCCGGAACTTATGGCTGGCAACAGTCTTAAGTTCGTTTCGAGAAAGAACACTTCTGCTTTCAGCGGAGAAATCTCTGGCAAAACTAGCTGAGTTGAACGGAGAATTCCCCCTGGATCGCTTGCAAGTGACGGTAGAAGTGTCACAATAGAGAGTCTGTGCAGAATTTTATAGGGATATAGAGAGGAAGATAAATGTCTCGATATCGAGGCCCGCGTCTTAGGGTTGTCCGCCGCCTGGGAGATTTGCCAGGGTTGACTCGCAAGTCGCCTAGAAGAGCTTATCCACCCGGTCAGCACGGTCAAAACCGCAAAAAGCGCTCCGAGTACGCGATTCGTTTGGAGGAGAAGCAAAAACTCCGCTTCAATTACGGCCTGTCAGAACGGCAATTGCTGCGCTACGTGCGGAAAGCTCGTCGCGTCACTGGTTCCACAGGTCAAGTGCTGCTGCAAATGCTGGAAATGCGCTTGGACAACACCGTCTTCCGGATGGGTATGGCTCCCACCATCCCAGCGGCGCGGCAATTGGTGAACCACGGCCACGTCACCGTTAACGACCGCGTGGTCAATATCGCCAGCTACCAATGCAAACCAGGAGATGTAGTGGCCGTGAAAAATCGCGAGCGGTCACGCGAACTGGTAGAGGCAAACCTGAAATACCCAGGTTTAGCTCACTTACCCAGCCACTTAGAGTTTGACAAGCAAAAACTCGTGGGTAAGGTTAACGGCACCGTGGAACGGGAATGGATCGCTCTCCAGATCAACGAACTACTGGTGGTTGAATACTACTCGCGGCAAGCATAACCAAGGGGTCAGGAGTCAGGGGTCATTAACAACCAGACAACTGACAACTGCCAACCTGCAACTGTCAACTAACCGCCAATTTGCGACATGGTGCGGGAGTAAGAGCCGGTGCGAGTACCAGAGTCTCGCTGCTTGAAGTTAATCTCTGGTTTGACGGCTAGCAGTTCCCGCACTCGCTCTCGCAAGAGAGCGGGTTCAACACCACTGCGGAGGGCGGTTTTCAGGTCGATTTGACCCGTCTCATTTAGGAGGCAAGGCCGTAGCCACCCATCCGCCGACAGTCGCATCCGATTGCAACGATCGCAAAAACACTCTGACATCTGACTAATAAATCCCAGTGTCCCCTTCGCACCGGGAATTTGAAAAATATCTGCGGGACCGTTACCACAAACCGAGGATTCTGTCAATCCCCAACAGTCATAAATCTTTTGCTTCAATTCCGCCGAAGGAATCCAACCGCGATCGCCAAACAAATGATCGTTGCCAATCGGCATAAATTCAATAAACCGGACGTGCCACTGGCGGTCCAGGGTCAAAGCTGCCAAATCTAGCACCTCATCCTCATTCACACCGGGAATCACCACCACATTCAACTTCAGAGGGTCAAACCCTACTGCATGAGCGACTTGAATTCCCTCCCAAACTTGCTGCCAGCGACTGCGGCCCCGATTCCCAATAATCTGGTCAAACGTAGACGGGTCCAGAGAATCCAAACTAATATTCAATCGTCGCAAACCAGCACGATAAAGGTCTTTCGCCATCCCAGCCAGTAAAAACCCGTTGGTCGTCATCGAGAGGTCTTGAGTTTCAGGAAAAGCAGCGATTGCCTGCACCAATTCCACCACCCCCGGACGCAGGAGTGGTTCCCCCCCCGTCAAGCGAAACCGAGTGAACCCCACTGGGATAAAAACCTCTTGCAAAAGCGCGAGCAGTTCATTGTGCCCGAGCAGGTCTTGCTGCAAAATATAATCAATCTCAGCTCCTTCCGGCATACAGTATTGACATCGGAAGTTGCAGCGGTCAATGAGACTGATGCGGAGATAATCTACCCTGTTCATTGGCAACGATCGAAACTGCTTCACATTGATTTATTATCCGCGATCGCCAAGTTCCGCCACCGGCACAGAAACCGAGCGCTGCCTCCAAGGCAGAATAATTCGCAATAGGGACCCTGCCACCAAACTCCGTGGCTCCCGCACAAAGACCAACGGCAACAACGCCACTAGCCGTAAGAGCGCCGATAGAGCAAAGAGTCCACCCAAACCACCCAGATAGGGTAACTGAGCCAGAAATCCACCGGTTGTCGTTCCTAAAGCCCCACAAACACCTGCCACCGCCGCCGCAGTCGCAAAATAAGTAGAGGGTTGTCGCTGAGGAGCAATCTCCATCTGAATATTATTACTGCACAAATCGATTGCAGCCCAAATTCCCCCTGTCACCAGATGCAACAAAGGTATCCACAACCACACACAAAAAGCATTATTGCCCGTTCCCACCCACAACAAAGGCATCACCGCCGCCAAAATTCCCATTAGTAACAGTAAGGTTCGATTGCCCACGCGATCTGCCAAATGACCCCACACCATCAGCATCAACAAATTCGCCACCGTCCCCAGACTGGTGTAAACCGTCACCCAACCGACATTCAACTCTAAATCCTTTAACAAGTAAATATTAAAAAAAGGACCGCTAAGCTGACAGGCAAAGGCCCACAGACCGAAATACAGCAAAAACCTTAAAAAATTCCCATCTTGAATAAAAGCAGCAAAATTTCCCTGCTGAGGTTCCAAATGCGCCTCTGCTGGGGATGCGATCGCCTGCGGATTAATATCAGTCATGAAACACTGACAGAGCAAACTTGCAAATCCAGCCACAACCCCCAAACCTAAAAACACCGCATAACCTTGCAGCGTGCCACCACCCCAGACTGACATTCCCAACCCCATCAGGGGTACCGACACCAAACCCGTTAAGCCAGAAGCACTGTTCCGGAAGCCAAAATAGCGCCCCCGTAACTGCTGAGGAACCAAGGCAGCCATCCAGCTCAGCCAAGAAGCACAACCGATCGCACCTAACAAATTAGCGACCAAGACAATGCCAACCGTCCACTGCATGAGCTGCTGGCTTTCAGTGGGGTGCCAACTCGTCCAGGTAATTCCTAGGGCTAAAACCAACCACAGCAGCCGTGATGAACCAAAGATCAAGAGGTTATAACGACGGCGACTGTTTGTGCGATCGGAGAGGTAAGCTCCCACAGGTTGTAGAAAATTTGCCACCATTGGGACTGCTGAGAGCAAACCAATTTCAGCATTGGTTGCACCAAGCTTCAGCAAGAAATCTGTAAACAGGACCCCACCACTGACGCTGCCAAAAATACTGGCAAAAACCCCATCCCACGTTGAAGCTCTCAGACTGGCTCGAATTACTGGTTTGGACAGTTTTGCAGGAGCTTCGGGAAGCTGAACCGAGGGAGAGGTAACGAGGTTGTCTAGTTGCTCTGTAACTTGAAGAGATAAGGTTTGATTTGGGGAAAAATCCTCAATCGGTTCAACCACCATAGCTGTTTAAACGTATCAAGATGCAGTGAAAATATTGTTGAGTTCATTAGTTAGGGAAAAGCCAGCCTCATAAAAATTCTGCTCAAAATGAGGCTGGCACATTCTGGCAATTGTTCTTAACGGTAGAGGATGATTAGACCGGAAGTCATCAACCAATTGAAGGAGATAAAACAGAAGAGTTGTCAAAGTCGATTGACTAGATTTCTTTCAATTAAATAGCACAATTTTTAGCGAGTTGCTTGCTCAAGAAAGTGTTATGGTTGGGGTTGATTTTAGGAAGGCAAGCAACTTCAGTATTATGATGCTTCCCTATTTAAGTAGATTTAGGGAATAAAAGTGAATGAATTGGCTCAAAGATGATCCGTTGTCATCCGTCGCAATCCTTAAGCTCCCCCATCTTTAAAAATGAAGGATAGGAAAGTCTATGATTTAAAACTTTAGAGATTGCTGGAAGGCAGAAACCCCTTGAATTTGTGAAGGGCGTGGGAGTTTCTCCAGGAATCTAGAAAACTAAATTTTTTATGCAAGCGCTCAGCCTGCGAGCCTAACCCCTTTGGTTTCATGGGTAATGACTCATGAGTTGGGCGATCCGCCACTCAACCTAACTGACTGCTTTTGGCATCATTTTTGATTCAAAATTAATCCTGAGTTGGGTTTCCCAGCGGTCAACCCAACCTAGAACAATGGATTTGCAAATCACTTGGCTCTGCTGGTATTCAGAAGAGGGCGGCTTGATTTCAGAATTTTAAGCTGCCCAAGCAATTTAACTCATCTTTTAACTCAGAGTGAGGTGGGATAACGACCTAATCAATAAATCCCATCAGGGTCCCGCTATCATCAGTTTCATTGGAAGCAATGGGACGATTTCCCATTACAGAGTAGAGTTCACTAATCTTCAGGTTACTAACGCTAATGGGGCGAGAACCAGAGGCGGTATAAACTTCCCACACTTTAAATTCGCTGTTTGTAACTGGGCGGTTATCGATCATTTCCAGTACCTGGAGGGAACTCGATTCGATCGGACGATTGCCCATAATCGAGACGGTATCGCTAATCTGAAGAGCACTCGATGTAATCGGGCGGTTTCCAGAGACGGCGATGATATCGTGGACTTGAAAACCCGTTGAGGCGACGGGACGGTTTTCAGGCAAACCGGGCCGCTGGTAAAGCTGAATACCGGTTTGCTGGCGATCGCTAACTGCTTTGTCTTTAACCACGATTGACATCACTTGCTCTTGTGTTTCTGCATTCTGGGTTGGGGATTTGCTCGCCGCTGCTGGAGCGCTCTTAGAACTGGTTTTTCCTCTACGGGTGAGCGCTTTGGCATTTCCGTTTACTTTCGCATTGCTGCTCATACTCATCAATAAATATTGCTAGTTTGGTTATTGAGTTTGCTAGGGACACTCCCACACCTAGAGAAAGCGGGGCTTGATGCGCTATGCGCTACGCCAACGGAAGGCCGGCTAACTGCTGGTGGCAGTTTCGGGATACCAATTTCTACTATTCCCTCCGCCTAACGAGGTTCGGGGCATCATGCAATTGGCTGCGCGACTGGATGATGGGGAGAACCACATTCAGCAGTTCTCCTTTCTCTTTAAATTTTACTGCCAATGCTTAAAATAATATAAACCATATTCACGTTTTTCACTGTATTGCAATCTAACTACATAATTGTTAATATTTATCAGAAGCGCAACATTCTCTAATGTGACTATGGAAGCTAAATTTCACCTACAAGCCCCGTTTGAGCCGACGGGCGACCAGCCACAAGCGATCGCGCAACTGGTCAGTGGCATTCAAGCAGGCGATCGCTTCCAAACTTTACTAGGCGCGACCGGTACCGGTAAAACATTTTCAATAGCTGCGGTTATTGAGAAAGTTGGGAAACCTGCCTTAGTTTTAGCACATAATAAAACTTTAGCCGCTCAACTTTGTAACGAATTGCGAGAATTTTTCCCCAACAACGCCGTCGAATATTTTATCAGTTATTACGACTACTACCAACCAGAAGCTTACATTCCCGTTACCGATACCTATATTGAAAAAACAGCAGCCATTAATGATGAAATTGATATGCTGCGACACTCAGCCACGCGATCGCTGTTTGAACGTCGCGACGTCATTGTTGTAGCTTCAATTAGCTGCATCTACGGATTAGGAATTCCCTCGGAATATCTCAAAGCATCCATTCCCTTACAAGTCGGGATGGAAGTTAACCAACGACAACTGTTACGCGAATTAGCAAACGTGCAGTACAGCCGCAATGATTTAGAGTTAGGTCGAGGTAAATTTCGAGTTAAAGGCGATGTGCTAGAAATAGGACCTGCCTACGAAGATAGAATTATTCGGATCGAGTTTTTTGGGGATGAAATTGATGCGATTCGCTTCATCGATCCTGTAACGGGTGGTATCATCCAAAGTGTCAACGGTTTGAATATTTACCCAGCTCGTCACTTTGTTACCCCAGAAGACCGATTAGAAGCAGCTTGCGAAGCAATAGAAGCAGAATTAGAAGAGAGTTTAGAAACCTTACAACAAGCAGGAAAATTATTAGAAGCGCAACGATTAGAACAGCGGACTCGCTACGATTTAGAAATGTTGCAGGAAGTGGGTTACTGCAACGGAGTCGAAAATTATTCCCGTCACTTAGCTGGTAGAAATGCCGGAGAACCGCCTGAGTGTTTAATTGATTACTTTCCTAAAGATTGGCTATTAGTCATTGATGAGTCTCACGTAACGGTTCCGCAAATTCGGGGAATGTATAATGGCGATCAAGCTCGCAAAAAAGTCTTAATTGAACATGGGTTTAGATTGCCGAGTGCAGCAGACAATCGCCCCTTAAAAGCAGAGGAATTCTGGACAAAAGTTAATCAGTGTATTTTTGTTTCTGCTACACCGGGAGATTGGGAACTCGAAGTATCCGCAGGGAAGATTGCAGAACAAGTAATTCGCCCGACGGGAGTCATCGACCCTGAAATTTTTGTCCGTCCCACCGAAGGACAAATCGACGATCTGCTCGGTGAAATTAAAGAACGAGTGAGTCGCCAGGAGCGAGTTTTGGTGACAACTTTAACCAAGCGGATGGCAGAAGATTTAGCGGAATATTTGCAAGACAGGGGCATTAAAGTTCGGTATTTGCACTCAGAAATTCAGTCAATTGAGCGGATTGAAATTCTTCAAGACTTACGGGATGGGAATTTTGATGTGTTGATTGGCGTCAATTTATTGCGGGAAGGATTGGATCTGCCAGAAGTTTCGCTAGTCGCAATTTTAGATGCTGATAAAGAAGGTTTTTTAAGGGCAGAACGCTCTTTAATTCAAACGATTGGTCGGGCGGCTCGCCATGTCCGGGGTCAAGCGATTTTGTATGCGGATAATTTGACGAATAGCATGATCAAAGCGATTGATGAAACTGAACGACGGCGAGGAATTCAGTTAGCTTATAATAAGCTGCATGGAATTACTCCTAAACCCATTCAGAAGAAATCAGGGAATGCGATCTTAGCATTTTTAGATGTCTCGCGTCGGTTGAATTCTCAGCAGTTAGAAACGGCTTATGAAAAAGCAGATGAGCTATCTTTGGCACAGGTGCCAGAGTTGATTAGTCAGTTAGAAGCGCAGATGAAAGAAGCGGCGAAAAAGTTGGAGTTTGAAGAGGCGGCAAAGTTGCGCGATCGCATTAAGCACTTACGGGATAAAATGTTAGGTCATTGAGGGAGCAATCGGTGTCTGGATGCAAGATGAAGTTGAGGTTGATTGAGAAATACGATAATTTAATATTTTCTCCTCAAAATTCACCAAAGCTTCAAACTAGAATCCACCTTAAGATGGATGCAATCAGTCATAACTAGGATAGGCAGCTTCTCTCAACAGTCCCGTTCCGATCCAGCCTATCCGTTATGAATACTCATCTACCTAAAGTTCCCTTTGTCGATCTCTCCCTTCAGCACCAACCCATTCAACCTAAAATCCAACAAGCCATTGAACAAGTCATCCAACAAGGAGACTTTATTTTTGGTCAAGCACTGACTGAATTTGAAACAGCATTTGCCACCGCCTGCGGCGTAGAATATGGCATCGGAGTTGCCAGTGGTACTGATGCGATCGCCCTTGGACTTCAAGCTTGTGGCATTACCCCTGAAGATGAGGTGATTGTCCCTGCCAATACCTTTATCGCCACCTTAATTGGTGTTCTCCACGCCAGTGCTACACCCATTTTAGTGGATTGCGACCCTCAAACTGCCCTCATCGACTTGACCGCAGCCGAAAAAGCCATTACTCCCAAAACCAAAGCGATTATACCTGTTCACCTCTACGGGCAAATGGTATCACCCACTCAACTGTTAGAATTGAGCGATCGCTACAACCTGATCGTCTTTGAAGATGCTGCTCAAGCACACTTAGCCGCCCGATCGGGATACCAAGCGGGTACCGTGGGAAAAGCAGCCGCCTTTAGCTTCTACCCTAGCAAAAATTTAGGAGCCTTTGGCGATGGTGGCATATTGGTCACAAACGATTCACAAGTTGCCAAAAAAATGCAAACCCTCCGTAACTACGGAGCTCCTCACAAATACCTGCATACAGAATTAGGAACCAATAGCCGCCTTGATACCTTGCAAGCCGCCGTACTAAATGTTAAACTTCCCTACTTATCAGGATGGAATCGCGACCGCTACGCCATTGCCCAGCAATACAACACTTTATTAAAACCCCTGCAAGCACAAGGAATTATTCCCATCCAAAACCACAGCAAAAGCGGTCATGCCTATCACTTATATGTCATTCGAGTCACAGATGAATGTCCCATCACTCGTAACGTCCTCCAGGAACAACTCGCTGTCTGTGGCATTCAAACAGGGATTCACTACCCCCTCCCCTGTCACCTCCAACCCGCCTATCAAAATTTAGGAATTCTCGGAGATTTTCCCCACGCTGAAACCCTCTGCCAACAAGTGCTATCCTTGCCCATTTACCCCGGATTAAATCCTCATCAAATTCAGCAAGTCGTTGATGCTATTGTCTCCTCCATTCGTTGGAATAGCGCTCCTTAATCTTAGCAGCAGTGAGTCAAATTGTAGCCAATCCCAACCTCCCTACACACTATGAATATTCAACAAAAAATTCCCCTTGCCATCGAGCGATACCTCCTCAATGGAGCCATTGCCCTACTCCTACTCTTGCTCTATGCTCCTCTCATCATCTACTGGTACAAAGGCTGGCTGTACAAGAGCATCGGCATTGAACACGAATATTTCAGCCACGGTTTAATCGGTCTGCCCTATGCCGCTTATATTGCGTGGAATCATCGCCACCAGTGGCAGCAACTCCCCAATTCCTCCCATACCTTAGGAGCTGTTTTTCTATTGCTAGCAGGCTTATTTTACCTCAGTGGCTTAAGCGATTTAGTTAATTTATCCTTACCCTTAGCCTTAACAGGAATTTGTCTCTGGTTTAAAGGAATCCGAGGCTTGCAATTGCAAGGAATGCCACTGCTCTTTGTATTTTTAGCAACCCCCAATCATCTTCCTTATTTGATCGAACCCTATGCCTTACCCTTACAACACTTAATTGCAGTTACAGCCGGCTCGATCTTAACTCACTTAAGCTTGGATGTGACGGTTGAACAGATTTACCTGTATGTCAGCGGACGCATTGTTGAAGTCGCTCCCCACTGTGCGGGGCTCAAAATGCTGTTTACCAGTCTTTATGTCAGCTTGATGCTCTTACATTGGACAGGAGTTTGGAACTCACGGTTGAAAAGTCTGCTCTTTATTTCTATCAGCATTGCAATTAGTATCATCTCTAATATTATCCGCAACTCCCTACTAACCTTTTTTTATGGAACTGGCCGAGAAGCTGCCTTTGATTGGTTGCATCGAGGATGGGGTGGGGACTTATATTCAGCTTTTATTTTAGGAATTTTGGTGATTTTATTAAAATACTTTTAAGGGAAATGGTGGGATTGCAAATCGGGAGAGCATTGGAGAAACAACGCTGAAAAATTTGGGTATCAGGGTTTGACCGCGACGATCCGAAGTAGAGATGCTTTAGACTGGGGAAGTCCCTAGAGCCAAATGGCAGACATTTTTCACTGTTTTTGAGGGAGAGGGGAGGCTGAATCCTATTAAATCCAGTAGCATTGGTCTTGTTAAGGTAAGGGAAACTCAAAGCTTTGCCCAGGCACAATTGAGTTCATCATCCTTATCCCCTCATTCCGGTATAACCAGAATGAATCTCACTGAGAAGTTAATGCTGTCAAACTGCTCTAGAAAATCAAAACGAACCAAGCCGACTTAAATCATCGCCAACGAGCGATGGAACCCTCAGCGGTTCGATCGCCAGATCGGCGGCGCACTTGCTCAATCGGATGAAAAAATGTTGTGTAAACCAACCAGAAAACTCAAGCAACTTCGCCGATTTATGATGCTCCGGCTCAAAGTTCTGCGACAATACCCCATATCCAGAATTGCTGTCCTCGTGTTTCTGCTCATTTTAGTAGGCGTAGGAGCGATTCCGGGCTACTTAACAGGGCGTTGGTCTTGGGCGAGTCTACCACCCGTTACCACCCTCCCACAACTCCGAAGTTTGCACGAGAAAGGACTAACCCTCCCCGGTTGGCAAAGCAACCTGCATCGCGACGTGCAAATCGGGGGTCATCGGTGGTTAGTCCAACAAATTCTGCGCGATCGCCAAGTGGTGGCGATTCTATTGCTACTGCCCCAAAATGGCCCTAAAGATAAGCCCCAAGTAGAATGGATGGATATCAACGGCTTTCACCGATGGCAGACGGATTCCGACCGCATCCTGCGGTTTACCATTAACACCACAACCGTCACCAACAAGCAAACTGCGATCGCCGTGGAAGCTCAATTTTTCCGAGGTTGGAATCAACAACAAACCTTTGCCGTTTTAGAGTGGTACGCTTGGCCCAAGGGTGGTTCACCAGTCCCGATCCATTGGTTTTGGCAAGACCGCATTGCCCAATTATCTCGCCATCGCGTCCCTTGGGTTGCTGTCAGCCTCTTGCTCCCCATTGAACCCTTAGGCGACATAGAACCCTCTCGACCCCTCGCCACCACTCTCGGTCAAACGATCCAAACCTCCTTAATCTCTAGCGCTCTCTCCCTTCAAAATTAAATAATCAGGAATGGCTCACGAATCAGACACACTGAGAATGAGCCATTAACAGTGAACTGCGATGAGTAAATTCACGACCCCTTGCCTCCTCAGCTTTTATGCAGCCAGCGCGATCGCTGCTGGGAGTGCGATAATTTTGCCAGCCAGCGCCCAAACCACCTCACCTTGGTTTGATTCCCAACCCTTTGGGCCAGAACTCCACAAAACACTCCCCAAAAATCCCGGAAGACCGGTACAGAACCAACCACAATCACAGCCAAGCACTCCGCCAACGAGCCAAAGCTTCGATCTGAGTCCAGAATTTCGCAATCGAGCCTACCGCCTTGGTGCAGGCGATCAAATTTCCATCCAGGTTCAACGGTTCCCCGACCTGAGTTTTAACGGCCCCATTAACCCAGAAGGCAACGTGATTATACCCCTAATCGGCAATGTCTCCTTGCGAAACCTCACCATCCAACAAGCGCAGCAACGATTAAGCGATCGCCTCAATCAATTTATCAAAAACCCCGCAATTACCATCTCACTGTTAGTACAGCGCCCCGTTCAAGTCACCGTCACCGGAGAAGTAGCCAGACCCGGTTTTTACCCCCTACAAGTTCCGCAAATTTCCGCGGCTCTCTCTGCTGCCAATGGGACTACCTCCAACGCGGACCTGCGAGCCGTGCGGGTGCGGCGCACCTTAGCCGACGGTTCGATCGTAGAACAAATCGTGGATTTGTTAACCCCCCTCAAAACTGGCAGCCAACCGCCCAATTTACGCCTAGAAGATGGAGATGCCGTGATAGTCCCCTATCAAGAAGTACAAGCCAATCGCCAAGCAGACCGAGACTTAGCAGCCAAATATAGCCTAGCTGCCGCCCAAACCCCCGTTCAAGTCACCGTCGCCGGAGAAGTTAGCAAACCTGGTTTCTACACCCTACCCGCTGGTTCCGGTCAAATTTCAGCGGCCCTCACCGCAGCAGGGGGAGTTACCCTAAGATCCGACTTACGGGCTGTGCGGCTGCGACGATCCTTAGTCAATGGTTCGATTATTGAAGAAGCGATCGACCTCTACACCCCCTTAGCCAACGCCACCGAATTCTTTGACTTACCCCTAGAAAACGGTGACGCCATTATTGTGCCGACCCTGCAAGTCGGTCAAGAGCAGAATTATGACCGGAATTTAGTTGCCCGTTCCACCCTTGTCAAGCCACGCATCTATGTGCGAGTCCTCAACTACGCCAAAGGTCAGCTTAACTCTTTCTACTTAGAGAATGGCAGTACCTTTTTAGATGCGATCGGTGGCGTTCCTGTCGATATCGCTGACCTCCGTAAAATTGGGCTGATTCGATATGACCCCCAGCAACAGCGAGCGTTTAGCCGAGAAATCAACGCCCAAGCCGCTCTGGGAGGAGATGTCTCTCAAAATCCCCTGCTCCAAGATAATGATGTCATTATCATTGGTCGGAATTTCGTCGCTAGGCTGAGTTTTGCCATTAGAACTTATACTCAACCATTACGCGATGTCGTTCAGGTTCTCCTGTTAATCCAGCAGTTTCTGGGAGGAGTCAACAGAGTTTTAATCCCGCTAGAATCTGGTGGATCGGGGAGTAGCAAGTAATAATAGTCGGTGGGGGCTGAGCAAAGATAGCTCGCCGAACCATACTATTTGACAAGAAAATTTAAGTTTTTTTCTAGCTGTTACCTCATGACCCATTCCCCCTCAATCAAATATGGCACTACCAATTGTTAAGCGTTATCTCATTGCTTTCGAGCAATATAAATGGGTGGGATTAGTAACTTTCACCGTTGCGGTGGGAGTGTCGGGAGTCGTTGCCTTACAGAAAGCACCAGCACCGCTTTACACAGCTTCTGGTACCCTCACCTATCGGCGTCCCTCGGTGATTTTTTCGACCACTGGGAGCAAAATCCAAGAGCAGGGTCAAGAACTCACCAGGGATATGCTGATGGATAAGCAGGTCGTGGAAGCGGCAGCCACCTTAGCTCGTGTCAATCCCAAAAAACTCAACGATAAAAATGTCACCATCAAAACTCCGAAACCCAGCGATAATCCGCCCCTGATTCAAATTAGTTATAAAGATACCGATCGCAAGAGATCGGAAGTAGTGGTGGATGCCTTGATGGCGGAAATGGTTAAGCAGAGCCGCTCGATCAATACTTCCCGCCTCCGAGAGATTATTCAACAGATTAATAAGCGCTTACCTGAAGTTTTTCAAGAACTGAGGACGGCGGAAGAAAGGCTCGAAGTTTATGAAAAGCGAGAGGGAGCTTCGATTCTAGAAGCTCAGAGCCGGACTTTGCCTCAAGCGATTACCGCTAGCGAACAGCAGCAGCGTCAGATTCGACTGCAATTAGAGGGAATTGAAGTTCAAATTAAAAGCTTAGAGGCGCGGTTAGGATTAAGTGCTAACCAAGCTTATGTCGCCCAAGCTTTGGCGGCCGATCCAATCATTGCTCAATTACGAATCCAACTCTACAGTGTCGAATCTCAGCTCGAAATTCTGCGTAAAGATTTGCGGGATGAACACCCCAAAATTGTGGATTTGCTCAAGCAAAAACAAGCCTTAGACGAACAATTGCAGCAGCGAGCAGCAGAGGTACTGGGTGGCAATGGCGTCGCTGCACCGCTGCGGGAGGCCGCTCAAATTCGAGTGGATGCGGCGCTCGATCCGGCGCGACAGCAATTGGCTCAGACGTTGATTAATTTGCAAACCCAGCGAGAGTCTCTCAAGCAGCAACTTCTGGGTGCAGCGAAGACAGAAGAAGAATTACGGCGACAACACGCGACAATTCCTAACAAGCAAGCGGAACAAGCACGACTGGCTCAGCAAGTGACGCTCAAAAAAGCTCTCTATGACAAAATGCAACTATCGCTGGTGGATGCTCAAGCAGCTGTCGCTGAGACAGCCGGGAGTTTAGCAGTGGCAAAGTCGGCGCAAGCGCCGGATGTGGAGTCTAATCAGAAGAGTCTACCGGTGATGTTGGCGGTGGGTGGATTTGTGGGAGTGCTACTCAGTGGTGGGTTGATCTTTGTGTTGGGAATGCTGGGAGGTAAGTTTTACAGTTGGGAGGAAGTACGGGGTGCTTTGCAGGAACAGGACGTGCAACTGCTGGGAATTTTGCCGAAGGTGGCTGTTTTTGATCCAGACAGTCCAGAGATGCCGGTGATCGTGGAGTGGCACTCTCCTTATCTGGAGTTTTACGAGCGATGGCGGACAAATTTGCGCCGAGTTGGGGGGAAAGCATTGAAGGTGGTGCTGTTGACTTCGGCGGCGAGCTTAGAGGGAAAGAGTTTTTGTGCTTATAATTTAGCGATCGCATCGGCCCGAGCGGGTAAGCGGACTTTGTTGATTGAAGCGGATTTGCGATCGCCGTCTCAAGCTGACTGTTTGCAAGTACAAGTGGATTTTCCTCTGGAACCCTTGCGCTATTACAGCAATTTTAACGAGTGTATTCAGATTGCTCCTGCGGTAGAAAACCTTTATATTGTGCCGAGTCCCGGGCCGTTACAACAAACGGCGGCTGTCCTTGAATCTAGCGAAATGCGACACTTGCTAGAAGATGCTCGCCATCGCTTTGATTTTGTGGTGATTGATGCTCCAGCTTTGAGTGCTTGCAATGATGCGCTGACGCTGGAACCTTACACAGATGGGATTGTCCTTGTGGCACGGCCTGGTTATACCGTATCGAGTATGTTGGCGGAGGCAACTGAGCAGTTGACTGAATCTGATGAGGAGACTAATCAATCGCAACCACGGCTATTAGGTGCGATTATTAATGGAGCTGATATTTCTGTGGAGTTGCGGGATGTTGAGGAGGATCTGTATTCTTTTCCTGCGAATGGGAATGGAGCGGTCGCGCTCAACTCTCATCCTATCCCTAAGGTGAAAACGAAACTCCGCCGTTAGCTGCTGCCATTGCAGGGTGGAACGGATATTTTGCCGTTGCAAAAATGATTAGAAAAAGAGATCGGATTCAAGCTCAATTCTTCACAAACGCTAATCACCGACTGGTTACTAACTGCCAAAGTGTTTGGGGCAAGTGGATGATATGCTGAAATAGCTCATTCGGTCCAATGCCAAACATTAATTGCAACACCAAGACAATGACTGCAATGGTGATGGCTGTACTAATACTTGCTTTTAGCACCTTGATGGCCCAATTAAAGATCAGCCAAGATACTAGAATTGCAGCTAGTAAAATAATCAGTTCCAGTGGCATAACTTAGAGCCTAAATTTATCAGTAATATCAAAGCCAGTTGCATCGGAATTGTCAAGGAAAGGCTAGATGAGAGCTTGGCTGATACTTATCCCTTTTCTCTTCCCCTTTCTCAAGCAATACTGCCACGCTTGCGAGCTTCCTTGTAGGATGTTCCGACATTTCTCAAACCTGCTTTAATCATTTGCTGTTCCAAGAGAGCAAAAAACCGACTGCGATCGCTTCCTGTTACCACCGCTTGATTGTGTGCTTCTGCCAATGCGACTGGATAACCGCCTCCCTTATAAACTTGAGCCAGCATTAAACTTAAAGCTAACTCAAATCGATCGGGAGCTTTAGCTACCCATTCTGGAACTTCAATTCTCGCAATTTCAGACCCCACATGAGCATAACAAAAATAAATCGTATGAAGTCCATATAAGTCTAAAATTCGAGCTTGCGATCGCCACAGAGGACTTCTCTCACCGGGTGACAAGATTGACCCCCATAATATTACATCCCGCAAGGGTTCAAATACTTGGCAAGGTGCTTTATTAGCATGGGGTAACGCTGCACCAAACTCCACAGTTGGGCAATTGCTCATACAGTCAGGTTGATCGAAGGTGCAAGCTTGTAAACGCAGGAAAGCTAAGCTTTCTCCACTCCGGGAAGCACTGACATACCCTAAGAGGGGAATCCCTGCTAATCGTAACTGTTCCCATGCCTCTAAAATCGGGCCTAAAATGCGATCGCGAGCTTCATTGGGTAGTGCTTCCAAAAACCAATACACTAAGGAACCATCTACCATTCCCAAAGCAGGTGCTGGTAATTGATTTTGATTGCTCTTTAACCAATGACAACCTAATTCTGCTAAAGCCAATGCTTCGGAAACCGCCCGCCGATACCCCATCCATTCCTCAGTTCTAATTCCCCATTGACGAGAAATGTACAAGTCATCTGGTTTATAAAAAACTTCCGGCACACTATCTAAAAGAGGATGGCGACTTTGTCCATAATGTAGCATCACTCGCCCGACATTTAACAGGTAGCAATAAGCGATTTCATGGTGGTTCGGGGCAATTTGAGAGCCATCTGTCGCAAAGACAGTCTGAGCTTCTGGGGGAACCGCAATTAAAGGATGAATTTCTAAGGGTTCTACAGGAATTGCTGGATGAAATAAGAGGCGATTTTGCCAATTTTCTCGCTGCTTTACCAAATTTTCTTGCTCAACTTGCGCTACTTTTAGCAAGTTTTGAGCCACTTCTAAGCGTTGGCGAGCCGCCACTGCTTCCCCATTGAGGTGTTGGCTCATTCCCTGCATTTGTCGTGCTAATTTGGTGAGATCGAGCATGGATTTTAATCCTTGATTTTTGATAGATTCCTTGGCTAATAATTAGAACATCAGAGAGAAATAATCATTTTTTTTGAGCTATTTTTCAGTAATTAACTCCTAGTATAGTAATTTCCAAGTGAGTAAAGGCTGCTAGGAGTTCTACTAAGTTTCTAGTATGAAGGAATTGAGGAGAATCTAACTCATCCATCTAGAGCATCACCGCGGTAAAATTAGCATTTTCAGGTTTTCTCGATTGTGGCAAAAGATGGAAATTCTGTGTCAATTTTAAAGTAGAACTCCTTTTATCATTCATTCAGATCTAGCGACTCAAATCAGTCGGTGGCCAAGCGGTAAAATCTTGAGAAAACTGCGATAAAGATAAGAGCTGAATGGGTGGATATTCAGCAACAGATTCCCGTTCTGCTAAGGTGTTGTAGCCCCAATCTGCTAAGTAGAGGCGTACCTCTGCTAAATCTGGCTGCTGTTTCACAGATAGCAACGTCTTCAGTCGGTCTTCAATAAACCAAATCCGGCAACCTGCACCTGAAGCTGCTAATAATTCTCTCAATATTTGATGTTTTGGCTTGCGGTTTTCCTTGCCAAAAATCCAGGCTTCAGGCATTTCTACACCTTGCCTCTGCAACAGTTCCTGCACAAAGCGACCTTCTTTCGTCGTCACAATTACAGGCCGAGTGGCAGAACCAATCAACTCCTGTAGGCGCTCTATCACTCCTGGATAAAAGCGCTGTAGAGATAGCCACCCAGCTAAATCGTTTGTAATCCATTCATCCCGAAAATGGTCTACCCGATAGCCCACCTCTCCTGCTTTTAGCTCATTTTCTGCTAAAAGTTGTTGAAGAATTGTAGACCAGTCAAGCAAGATTTTTTCTTCGGGAATTCCCACGATTAAGGCTCGCAGGAGGATCGGCATTTCCCAGCCAGTTTCGATGACTGGGCGCAGCCGATAAAAACGGGGAGCTAAATCTGCTGGAGGGGTTCGATCGGGGGGTGACCAAATTTGACAGTAAGCATTCCAGGCAGTTTGAAAATATTCCAGGAGTCCGTCACAAATGACACCGTCAAAGTCAAGAGCTAAAAGGGTTGGTTGGTCAGCGGTCATGGGTGAATGGTTAGTGGTTAGTTGTTAGTGGTTAGAAAGATAGAGAACTGGGCAAACTTCTACTTGACTCAGTTGGAAGTTGCTGTTCTCGATATTCCGAGAACCACTACCAACCAATCCCTCATTCCTCATCACTAACCACTCACTCTCCCCATTTTCACATTTTATTGAGGCTGGATTAAGGGTTGTGCAGCAACTGTATCCAGTCCTTGGGACTTCAACAGTTGGGTCCAGTCTGCCGTTAGACTTACATCATTGGGCGCTTGACGACGGAGATCGGCGAGGGTACTCAGCGTGTCGTACCATAAGCCATTTTCTGCATAAATTTTTAGGCGATCGCGTGGTTCAGCTTTCTGCTGTAACTCACTCAAGAGCATGGGGGCTGGTTTTACTCGCTGTACCCATCCTTTAACGACCACATCCGCTGAGCGATCGCTGGGATCGCAGATCATCGAAACCGCCCAGAGATAACGCTTACCCACCTCTAGCGAGTTGCTGGTGTTTTGAGGAAGGCTAACGCTGACGATCCCAGCATTGTTTGCCTTAAACATCGTTTGGTACACCACCTCATCTTCTTTTTCTGTCAGCAGGATAAATTCCATCTGGGCTGAAGTTTGGGGTACATACACGAAAAACGTGGGAGATGTTTGAGTCGTTAAGCCAATGTTGCTGGCAGGTACTAAGGATGTGAGGGACAAGCCGGTTGAGCAAACACCCACTCCTCGATGCCCTCCTGCTTGTCGGTTGCCAGGAGCCGTTACATCTGGTGGTTTGAAATTGACCCTCTGACTTGCCTGAGTTGTTGGTGCGCCAGCTTGTGCCCCGGTGGCAAAGCCAGGGGCGATCGCCAGGCTCACAGAGAAAGCTAAAGAGAGTGTGAAGATATTTATAAAGTGCTTCATAGGATGTAGAACTTGACTAAACTTGCGATCTGAATTTGCAAAGGTTCTGGTCATTTTCTGCTTCTACCTCTGCTCCCTAACAGATAACAAAACACCCACAGTCTGAGGAGTGTTACTGAGTTGCAGACAACTGCTAAAGGTTATTTACTGAGCATTGACCAAACTTGATTTGATAGCTAATCAAGTGTAGATACAAACTGCCACCTGACTTTAGAGAGAAACCTTGACCCATCAATAGCATTAATTTTCTGAATCAGCAAGTATCCCTTTCGCGACAAAAGCCGTACAATTTTTAATAGGTGGAATTGCTTACCCTGCTGTGGCTCTAAAACCGAACCTTCAGAGGCGGATACCACCCATCCTGAAAGCTTAAAAAACTTATTAAATTTCGTTAAGATGAGGACATAGAGAGACACAGCTAAGCTTCTTCTATCACATTAGAGGTAGGCAAAATGAATGGCACATTTCGCGTCGGCAACCTGTTCGGAATTCCCTTCTACGTCCATCCCACCTGGTTTTTAGTCCTAGGCTGGGTAACGTGGGACTATGGCAGATATCTGGCTACTCAGTTTTCTGGATTGGGTCCTATCTTGCCTTGGATGCTGGGATTAATGGCAGCGTTGCTGTTATTTGCTTCCGTTTTAGCCCACGAATTAGGACACAGTTGGGTCGCTATCAAGCAGGGAATTGACGTGAAATCTATCACTCTCTTCCTATTTGGGGGACTCGCTACCTTAGACAAAGAATCCAAAACTCCAGCCGAAGCATTTTGGGTGGCGATCGCAGGGCCCGCAGTTAGTCTTCTTCTCTTTGCTTTACTGACAGCGCTGGGGATCGGCACTAGCCTTACAGGGCCTTTGGCCGCAGTCCTTGGTTTAGTTGCTTCGATCAACTTAGCTTTAGCGGTATTTAATTTGATTCCCGGCTTACCCCTTGATGGTGGGAATATCCTCAAAGCGATTGTTTGGAAAATCACGGGCAATCCTTACAAAGGCATGGTTTTTGCGAGTAGAGCCGGTCAAGTTGTTGGTTTAATTGGCATTATTTCTGGCGTCTTCATGAGCAGCTTATGGAATGTCTTGATTGGTTGGTTCTTGCTGCAAAATGCTGGCCAGACTGCCCAGTATGCTAAGGTACAAAGTCAACTGGCAGGATTGACGGCAGCAGATGCTCTTTCTCCGAATAACCCCCTTGTACCAGAACATCTGTCTGTGAGGGAATTTGCCAACGAGTACGTGATTGGTAAAGAGGCGTGGAATCGGTTCTTAGTGACAGACGATCGAGGGCAATTGGTTGGTGCGATCGCGGTCGATGATTTGAAGCAGATTCCGACTTCTCAATGGCC
>JBLNEP010000087.1:0-26020 GCA_050262755.1 Actinomycetota bacterium
TTGTCAAGTTTACGGTAAAGAATGCCCGGTCATTTTTTCAATATAATCCTGAATTTTCTGATACGCTTCCGAGTTACTTTGAGGAGTCATCACAATACTCGTTGTACTATCAGGAAGCCAAAAAGTTAAGCGCCCATTTGGTTCAAAAGTAAAGGCACTGATTCGATTCAAATCAATAAAAAACTCCTTGCGGTCGTAATTAATTGCAATCCACCACCCCTTAGACGAACGCTCACTGGTTTTTCTAATATATTCCAAAACCTGCTTATAAGCTTCTGGATTCCCTTGGGGATTAAGAATAATGGGCTGACTATTATTCGGCAGCCAAAAGGTAATTCGCTTATTATCAGGTTCGCTAGAAAAGGCACTAATACTCTCTAGATCGATGAGGTAGATGCCTCTTTCATAATTAATCTTGATCCAGTACGGCACGCAACCTCCTCAAACTTGTAAACCCTGGAAATTCAGGAAAGGGTGACAAGTTACCACTAAACTCAGATGCCAAAAGATCAGCCCTAATTGCTGGCCCCGACAGTCGATCCTGCCAAACCATCGGGACCCGCTTGTTTGAGCCTCCTTACATTGGAGTTGGAATGAAAAGTTGGCGTCCAAGTGTCGCACTGAATCAAGCGCAGTTGATAAGTTGATCCGTTTAGCAATCAAGGTACTGGTGCATCCTATTCATGATTCATCGTTCACAGTTGAGTTTCAGCATTGCAACTGCAAACTGCAAACCCTGAACGCTCAATCAAGAGACCTCACCAATAGCTAAGATACCTCAGAGGGAGAATTTAGGAGGCTCACTGGTGCAGCCAGACTACCACTCATCTCCTTCTCAGAATTGGTCACTTCCGGCCAAACCGTACTCACTCCCCCAGCGTTGCGCTTAGCGCTTGCCGCTTGGGCAAAGCCTTGAAATAATGGGTGAGGACTACTGGGGCGAGATTGAAACTCTGGATGGAATTGAGTGGCAATGAAAAATGGGTGGTTAGGCAGTTCAATAATCTCCACTAAGCGCCCATCTGGCGAGGTGCCACTAATTGCATAGCCACTTTCCAAGAATAGATTGCGGTAAGCATTATTAAATTCGTAGCGGTGGCGATGCCGCTCGTAGATCACTTCCTGTCGGTAGAGTTTAAAAGCTAGGGTATCAGAGTTTAAGCGACAGGGATATAAACCCAGTCGCATCGTCCCGCCTAAATCGATCACGTCGTGCTGTTCCGGCAACAAGTTAATCACCGGATTCGCCGTCTCAGGTTCAAACTCGGCGCTATTTGCTTCGGCTAAGCCTGCTGTATGGCGAGCCCACTCAATCACAGCACATTGCATCCCTAAGCATAGCCCTAAAAAGGGTATTTGATGGTGCTTGGCATATTCGATCGCAGCAATTTTACCGTCTACCCCTCGAATGCCAAATCCACCAGGCACGACAATGCCGTTTAAGCCTTGAAGGTAGCCTTCCACAGTGCCAGATTCCAGATCTTCTGAGTTGATCCAGTGTAAATTGAGGTCACTGTTGATGGCGATCGCTGCATGGCGTAGTGCTTCCACCACCGATAGGTAAGCATCGCTTAAACGCACATATTTGCCGACTATGCCAATATCAATTCGTTGACTTGGACTATACAAACGGTTTACCAACGTCTGCCACTGTCTGAGATCTGGTTGTCGCTGTTCTAAATGCAGCAATTCCAGCGCTCGCTGTGCTAATCCTTCCTTTTCCATCAGCAGCGGCACTTCATAAATGCTTTTTGCATCTTGGGAGGTAATCACGCAATTATCTGGCACATCGCAGAACTCAGATAATTTCTGTTTCAAACCAGGGGGGAGGGGGCGATCGCAGCGACACACCAAAATATCTGGTTGAATCCCAATGGATCGCAATTCCTTCACCGAATGCTGAGTTGGCTTCGTTTTCATCTCTCCCGCCGCCGGAATCCAAGGCAACAGCGTCACGTGCATATACAGCACATTTTGCCGCCCCACATCCTTACGGAACTGCCGAATCGCCTCCAAAAATGGCAGAGACTCAATATCCCCCACTGTCCCGCCAATTTCTGTAATGACTACATCAGGATTTGTATTCTTTGCCACTCGGTGAATTCGTTCTTTAATCTCATTGGTGATGTGGGGAATCACCTGCACTGTACTTCCCTGATACTCACCCCGGCGTTCTTTATTGATCACCGCTTGATAAATGGCCCCGGTTGTCACACTATTGAGGCGAGACATCGAGGTATCTGTAAAGCGTTCGTAATGCCCCAAATCTAAGTCTGTTTCAGCTCCGTCTTGGGTGACAAACACTTCCCCATGCTGAAACGGGCTTAAAGTTCCAGGATCTACGTTAATATAAGGGTCTAGTTTGAGAATTGAGACGGAATAATCCCGCGACTTCAGCAAGCGACCTAAGGAAGCGGCCACAATCCCCTTGCCAATGCTGGAAACAACCCCGCCAGTCACAAAAACAAACTTAGTCATAACTAATGATGAGATTTCTACTCATAGCACCTTGTTAATTGTGCCATAGGTGCTTTTATTAGGGGCCACAGTTTATCTACTGACCGCCGCCATCTAATCATACAACTGTGGCGACAAAAATCGATCGAATCTAATGATTTCTTCCCCTCTCAATCGGGGACGCTGATGCAAGCAGGTGTAGAACCTTACTCTGTCTGTACGAACTCTGCCAGTCCACCGCCTTAGATTCACAGGGGGAAGACCTTCTGCACCCTCCTTTACTCCCCTGGCAGACGCCCCTCTGGGAAACAATACGGAGGTGCAAAACGAACTGATTACTACTACCTCCGTAAATTCCGTACCCATGCGAGGGGAACCGGACCCGAAAAAGTTACATCTAGGAATTACACAAGCCATAAGGCATAATACAGTAACAAACCATTGCCGTCATTCAGTCGTCAAAAACTGATTTTGATCTCCACAGCATCCCCAATTGATATGAGAGGTAAAGCATGAGCTTAGACTTAGTAGTAACTGCGATCGGATCGCGCCTGATCGAGTGGAACAGCACCACAGTTGTTGGCTCAGTGCTTCAAGGAGTTTCTACCTCCTTGCCAGCCACCGAATTAGAAAAAGCTTTAAAAGCTGCGATGATGGCGGCTCATCGGCGCGAAAAAAGACTCTTTTCTCAAGCAGAAAAAGAACCTATTCATGGGCTACTCAATCGATTTTTTAATGAAAATTTTCAAGTTACTCAAGAATTACAAAAACCATTTAATGATACTCAAAAAATACAAATTGATATTTTAAAAGAAGCTTTCCAAAAAGCTTTAGAATCTTCCCCAGAAATTACCGTTAATAAATCTCTAATTGAGCCGTGGCTGCGAACATTCGCTCAAGCTTATACCGATGAAACTCGCGCAGCAAGTTTTAATTTAGGCCGCGAAGAATATTTTAAGCAAGTTCTAGCGCAGTGTGAGGAAAACCAGTTTTTAGGGGCTAACCAGCAAGAAGCAGTTCCCTCACTCCCACAAACTTTTATCCTGCCTGAAGTCACAGAAGAATTGAAGGTGGGTGACAATCAGCAACTACCAGCGAGAAAGTTTTCAGTTGAACAAATTTTAGGTAGAATTGGCTCCCATAAAATTCTATTTTTGGGAGAACCCGGAATTGGTAAAACAACCTTAGTTGATTATATCAAATTTTCCTTGGCTAGCCAGAAATCTCAGTGGATGCCCATTCAAATTTATCTGCGGGATTTAGCCAAAAAACCTGAGCAATCGATTCTGGATTATCTCCAAGAGTTTGCCAAGATTCACCTCAATCTGCCAAACTTACCCCTAGGTTTCTTTGAATACTGGCTCGAACAAGGAAGAGGCTTAATTTTAATCGAAGGATTGGATGAAATAGCTGATTCGGTGGAACAGCGAAAAGCTGAACAATTGGAGGAATTCATCGAAGAATATGAACATAATCCTGCGCTCATTACTGCCAGAGAAGATGGCTACCTCCGAAAACTGTTTGGTAGAACGAAGCTGCTCAGCTATCGGATACAGCCGTTTGACAGTGCCAAAATTCATCAGTTTATTAAACAGTGGTTTAACCTCCAAGAGGAAGAGGAAAGCATAGAGAAGTTACAGCATCGAGATATCCTTCAGCAAGCACTGGCTGAGCGGAAATGGCTTCAGGAATTGGCAAAAAATCCGCTGATCCTCTCCTTAATTGCCCAGAACCATCGCTATGATTCACCGCTACCGAAGAAGCGAGCCGAAATTGATACTCTTCTGATTCAAGGACTGTTAAAAAACTGGGAAAATTTAGCAGAAACTTGCTCGTTAACGCTAGCAGAATTAGAACGATTCATGCAGCACTTAGCTTATGGAATGCACGCTTCAGGAAACACCCGGATCGACCGAGGGCAACTCCTGGAGTTCTTAACCGAAGCGATCGCGACTCTCCAGCAAATTTCGACGGAACGAGCAGCCACAAAAGCAGAACAATTCATCCACTCTATTCACCAGACCACCGGAATTCTCAACCCACAAGGGGAAGGTTGCTATGCCTTTGCCCACAAACACTTACAAGAATATCTAGCAGCAGGAGAGCTGCTATCCCGTCAGGAGCAGGAAGGCTGGACCGTGGTACAATCACACCTGCAAACTGATCTGTATGACCCCCACTGGCAAGAAATTTTATTCCTACTGATTGCTCAGCAACCCCCGCAAACTGCGACTCAAAGTTTAGAGGAAATATTGCAGCAGCCTGACCTTTATGAACCTTGGCTGCATCGTCACCTTTTATTTGCAGGTCATTGCTTGGCAGAAGGAGCGATTGTTTCCGACAACGCAGCAACAGACATTTTGAGTCAATTAGTTGCGCTCGAAATCAGTGGTTCTGAACAAATCGGCAAGAAGGTGAGTGCGGAAATATTCCAAATTTTATGCAGGTTGAAGAAAACACCCTATGCCGATCGCCTCCGGGAGTTGCTGCAAACAACGGGGGATAGTCGCGAAGTGGACCGCCTACAAACCTATCGGGAAGTACAAGCAGACACAGAACAAGCGATCGCACCGTTGCTAGGAAGGTTGCAAGACCGAGACGCCACGGTGCGGGCTCGTTGTGCGAAAGCGATCGGTCAACTCGGCGATACTTCTGAGTGGGTGGTGCAAGCACTACTCGGTCGCTTTCAGGACTGGGACCCAGGAGTACGGGCCAGTGCAGCGGCGGCCCTCGGTCAGCTCAAAGTCACCCCACAGGTAGCCGGTGCGCCTTTATTAAGCTTGCTGGGGGACCGGGAAGCGCAGGTTCGGGCCAGCGCGGCATTAGCCCTCGGTCAAATTAGTCAAAGTTCACCCACGATCATGCCACCGCTTCTGAGTTTGTTGGGGGACCGAGAAGCACAGGTACGGGCCAGTGCAGCGGCGGCTTTGGGGGAAATTGGCGATCGCTCCGAAACGATCCTCCACTCAATCTTAAGTTTGCTCAAGGATGGAGAGGCGCAGGTGCGGGCCAGCGCAGCAGTCACGGTTGGTAAGTTAGGGAATGGCTCAGAGTGGTTGATGGAGATTCTGTTAAATGTCCTCCAAGATCAAGAACCAGAGGTGCGGGCCCATGCAGCGGTGGCCCTCGGTTGGCTCAACCATCATTCCCCGCTGCTGATGCAGATCTTGGAAAAGACGATGCGGGAAGATGAGAGCGCCGAAGTACGGTCGCAGGCAGCCTTAGCTTTAGTGAAACTGGGGGAACCGGCCCGCGAAGTTGCTAGCGCGATCGTTGCATGGATCGAGCAGCACCCAGATATCGTGACAGTCGGGCCCTTAATTGATGCTCTTTGGGAATTGCTACCAGCATTCCTATAGGAACCGAAACTATTTTTGGTAGTGAAACGAGCAGTTTGTCCGGCAAAATCAGGCTATCTTGATCGACCAAGCGCGATCGCGAACCTCACTAAGAATACCCTTTGTCGGCCCAGCGGCTACCTCTTGAGTAGAGTCATACCTGCGTGCAGCAGGGCCGACTTTCACTATGAGGAGTTTGCTATTTTTTATAAAAATGCTTCGGGTCGCAACCAACAATCAGTCTCGTCGATCGCTTCCGATCAAATGATGGCTAGTCAGCTCAGTTCAGGTTAATAAATTCTAAAATTTTTAGATTGCGTAGACAGTCTGAGTTCAATCGCAACCGTTTCCAACCGTCATTATTCTCTAGATTGAATCAGACTTGATTTCAGGTTACTTTTTACTCAGATTCATCAACCCTCCGCTAACAGCGTGGGCTAAGAATCAGGAGAATTTAAGAGGGCGACAGATTCAGTGCTACGCCACCAAAAAATCATCTCCGCGACCTCCGGCAACTCTGTTTGCTCAAAGCCTGAGATTGATTCCATTTACAGCGGAGTGAGCTGAAAAACCGGATAAGAAGAGTGGGAAAAGGACAGAGAAAAAGAGAAAAAGAAGAAAAGATGATTTTCTCAAGTGTGGACCAGAGCTTGGCTCTAACCTTGCCTTTCCTTGACAAGGCTGATGCTACCGGATTAGAGATTCCTTCCCACTTAATTGAGATTTCCTCAGAAAACTTACAAACAAAAATGAGCGCTCAGTTTGTTAGGAATTGGCGAGTGAGAATTCCATCAAAACCCTAAGCGATCCCCAGTTAACAGTCACGGGTCAACACTCCACTGGGTTGCTGCAAAGTCTCAAATTGATTCCATCAGAGCGATCCCAGGAACGTTTTTCTCTCAGATGGGTCATGGTATTACAACTCAAATTTTCTCAATTAGAATCAAATTAGCTATGCGGTTTGTCTATACGTTACCTACTTTAGCAAAGCTTTCTCTAGGAGTCTTACTCCTGACCGGGTTAGAGGCAACCTTCACTGAATCACCCCTGTCCCTTGCTCAGCAGTTACAAAACCTTGCTAAAGATGATGCCAACTGTCCGCTCAACCGTTCGCGACCTTCCCAGTGTCCAGTGGGTGGGTTGTACGTCCAATCTCAAGGTACCAGACAACTTGCCTTTCCCCTCAAACATACAGAAGTGAAAGCGAAAATCGCTGGCAACCTCTCCCGCGTCGAAGTCACTCAACGCTTTGAAAATCCCTTTAACGATCCCTTAGAAGCTGTTTATATCTTCCCCCTGCCGGATGCAGCAGCAGTGGACGACATGGAAATTAAAATTGGCGATCGCATCATTAAAGCCGACATTAAACGCCGCGAAGAAGCTCAAGCACTCTACGAAACTGCTAAACAGCAAGGTCGTACTGCTGGACTCCTCGAACAAGAGCGGGATAATATCTTTACCCAATCCCTTGCCAATATCAAACCAGGGGAACAAATAGAAGTCACCATTCGCTACACAGATTCACTTCCCTTTGAAGCTGGCAATTATGAATTCGTGTTTCCGATGGTGGTAGGACCGCGCTATATTCCTAGGAACCCAACTTCCCCGGAAAAAGACGGAGAAAGTAGTCACGACCGCGTCCCCGATGCCTCCCGGATTAATCCACCCATCTTACCGGCTAATGTTCGTTCCGGCCATGACATTAACGTTACGGTAGATATTGATGCTGGCTTACCCCTGCAAGACATCCGCTCCACTTCCCATAAAATTCAAATAGAACCCAGGGGAAATGGAGTCCGGGTTCAACTTGCTCCGGCTGACACCCTTCCTAATAAAGATTTGATTTTGCGCTACCGAGTAGCCGGCAAAGATACAGCAGCAACCGTCTTAACTCAGGCAGACAGCCGTGGGGGTCATTTCGCCGTTTACTTGATTCCAGCTTTACAGTATCAAACGAATGAAATTGTCCCTAAAGATGTCGTATTTCTGATGGATACCTCTGGCTCTCAGGAAGGTGAGCCATTAGTAAAATCAAAAGAGCTGATGCGGCGGTTTATTAATGGCCTCAATCCCAACGATACTTTTACCATTATTGATTTTGCCAATACAGCAAAGGCGCTCTCACCCACCCCATTAACCAATTCATTCGCAAACCGACAGAAGGCGATCGCTTATATCGATCAGCTCCAAGCCAATGGAGGTACTGAGTTACTCAATGGCCTTCAAACTGCGGTTAATTTCCCCCCGGCCCAGGAAGGACGACTGCGGAGCATTGTCTTAATTACAGATGGTTATATCGGCAATGACAAAGAAGTAATTGCACGGGCCCAACACGACCTCAAGCCGGGAAATCGGCTGTACAGTTTTGGGGTGGGAAGTTCTGTCAATCGATTTTTGCTGAACCGCTTGGCGGAAGTGGGACGAGGTACGGCTCAAATCGTCCTGACGAATCAACCGACTCAGGATGTGGCAGAGAAGTTTTTCCGCCAAATTAATAATCCTGTCCTGACGAATGTGCAAGTGAGCTGGGAGGGTGCTGGCGTGCAACCGGAGATTTATCCCGCCGCACCACCCGATTTATTTGCGAATCAACCCTTGGTTTTGTTTGGGCGAAAAAGCGATCGCCTCAGCGGTCAACTGCGGATTCGGGGGATGGAAGCGGGCGGCCAGCGATATGAACAGCGTTTGTCTGTGAATTTTTCACCCACGGTGAGCGTCCGTCAACCGGAATCGAATCAACCAACGGCAATTAGTGCAGAGCAGGGTAATCCCGCAGTCGCTCAACTCTGGGGCCGGGCTCGCATTAAAGATTTAATGAATCAAATCTTCAACCAAGAAACAAAACCTCTGGTAGAAACGGTTACTCAGACAGCTCTAACCTATCGACTTTTGTCGGAATACACAGCATTTGTCGCAGTCAGCGAAGAAGTGCGGGTTGATCCGGACGGCACTCGTCATCGGGTACAAGTGCCAGTGGAATTGCCGGAAGGTGTCTCCCGTGAGGGGATTTTTGGGCAAGAGGAGGCGTCGGAGGTCACCAGAGGCGGTGTTTACCCCTATGCTCCGGCGGCTACGATGCCACGTCCGACTTCAACGGTCTCTCAACCCGCCAGACCCGTGGCTTTGGAGCCATCGAAACAGCCGCAACAGTCTCCCAGGCTGGAAATTGTGAGTGCAGTGGGATTGGATCGAGCAGCGGTCGCGGCGCTGGCCCAACATTTACAAGCAGCGAATGTACCGGCTGGCTTGAGTGGCGAACTCGTGTTTGATCTCTGGGTTCAGGACAACCAAATTCAGCAGATTATTTGGAATGAGAAAGCTTCAACCTTACAGCAGGCTGATGGGGTGGAAGCGGTGAAGCAAGCGATCGCTGCTTGGCCACTTCCTGCGGGAGTTCGGGGCATGATTCGCCTCACATTACAAATTAAAAGTTGAGGGTTGATTGCATCTTTGAAAAATGCGATTTGCGAAACTGTACTTCTTTTAATTTGTCAATTCTGATTTCTGCAACTGCTGGTGGAACGGGTCTTCTACCTGTTTCCTGTTATTTTTACCGATCAACTTTTTTCCGATTTCCTTGCTTTTTTGATTGGGTGGTGTGACCCCTCCCCCCCTGCCTGACTCCGACTGCCTGTGTAATAATCAATACAAGCAATAAAAAATTTGTGGTTTCACAGTAGCGGCTGCTTCTTCTCCAGCCTAGGCTCTGAGTCAAAGTTAGGCAGACTGGCTCAGCATTATTCTTCACCGTGCAGTGTTGTTGTTAGGTGTTGAGAAATGTAAAGTTTTTCTCAGTATGTTAAATCTAACGACCGCTAGCAAAGTAAACATATAAAATCTTTATTAAGATTTTGTTTATATCCAAAGATCGCTGGTAACAGGAGCCGTATCTCTATGAAAGTAAGTGATCTGCTCAAGCAATATGAACAAGGGGAAAGAGACTTTAGCAAGGTTGACCTCAGAGGAGCAGACCTTAGTGGTGCCATCTTGCTTGGGGTCAACTTCTCAAACGCGAATCTGGTGGGAGCGAATCTCAGTCGAGCCTTTCTCACCAAAGCGGAATTTAACGGCGCTTGCTTGCAAAGGGCAAATCTGAATTTTGCCAAGATGGGAGAAAGCAAAATGGCCGATGTAGACCTCACAAAAGCAAGTCTCGCCGGTGCATTCCTCGTCAAGTCCAAGTTGCCACGGGCGCTCCTGACCGGCGCCAACCTCTACGCCACCAACCTCCGCTCGGCGATTCTATGGAATGCAAACCTGTGTAGCGCTGATTTGCAGTTAGTCAACCTACGGGGCGCCAACCTGACCGGTTCTAACCTGAATTGGGCGAACCTGCACGGAGCTAGACTCAGTGGTGCGTTGCTTTTTGGTGCTCAACTCACAGGAATTAATCTCAGGAGAGCACTCCTCAATGGTGTCGATCTCGGTGGTGTCGATCTCAATGGTGTGAACTTCAGCGAAGCTAAACTCAGCGGCGCCAACTTAGAAGGCTCAAATTTGGTGGCTGCGAATTTAAGCCAGGCTCAATTGCGAGGTGTTAAGTTAACCGGAGCCGATTTAACCGCTGCGAACTTGACAGGGAGTTGTTTGGTTGGAGCCAACTTGAATTGGACTCGCCTGTACCATGCAAACTTGAGCGAAGCTGACTTGAGCGAGGCGACGCTGATCGGAGCCAATGTTGAGGGGACGCAGTTAGCTGGCGCCAATTTGCCAGAATCAACGAAACGCTATTTCTCCTTAACAGCAGCTGGGACTGTCGCTTCTTGGGAAACTGAAGAAGTGAGGGCGATTGGCTGAGTGCGGATCGCGAGTGGTGGCGCAGTGTGACGCAAACGAGGTTCAGATGACTGAAGTTAATTACGGAGTCGTACTGGTGAGTGCGGGTTCGCGAGCAGAGGCGGAAGCGATCGCTAAATCTCTGGTAGAAAGCCAACTCGCTGCTTGTGTGAGTATTACCCCCATTTATTCCTTCTACACTTGGGAAGGAAAGCTGTACTCAGACGATGAGTGGCAGTTAATCATTAAAACAAACTTGGCGCAGTTCGAGATGTTAGAAGAAAAAGTGCGAGAACTGCATTCCTACGAAGTACCTGAAATTATTGCCTTACCGATCGTGGCTGGTTCTGTTCCCTATCTCCAGTGGATTTCTGAACAAGTCAAGGGGTAATAGCCGTTTTCCAGAGAACACCTCCGAGGGATTCGCGAGTAGCCAAACTCACTAAAAAACGACTCACAGGGAGATTGGAGTCGTCGGGAAAGGACTTTAGCAGTACCACAAGGATTTGATCGGAGCTTTGAGAGGAGCAGTGAACCCAACCTAAGTCACGGGAGAGGTTATCCCTGCTAGGGTCGAGAATCCGCACGAGCAGTGGTTAATTCAAAAAGATATTTCCCGTTCTTTCCACGATTAAAGCATTTTTGTCAGAGCCGAGATCGGTCGTTTCTTGCAATCTGACTTGTAACATTCCGTCAGTTTCTGAAGCCAGTTGGGGATCGACGCTTAATAAACCTCCGTCTTGGCGGTAAAAAGTAACGGTTACGGGTGTTTTGAGCGCAGTCAACATCACCTCAGTTTTGCCAGAAAGGGTGCGCGGTGCAGTATCTCCTAGAACTTGATAAGTTACAGGGGCGGCTGTATCATTCATCAGCCTAATATTAACCTGACCATTGACAGGGGCAATCTGAAAAATGGGTGATTGTTGTTGAGAGGGTAGCGGTGGCTGGGCACTCTGACCCGTAGAAGTGGGAGATTGATTCACTCGATTCGGATTAGAAAAACTATCCTGTTGAGCGTGGGCAATCATGGGGAGACCGATCAGCAAACTGCTACAAATTGTAACAATCAAACAGCGATTCTTTGGTTTAAAAAAATCAATTTTCTTCATCATAAACTCCTTAAAATCAGCTTAAAGTAATAGTTTTCAAAGGGTATTTTTTGAATTGGCTAGTAGTTAATAGCAGCAAAATCACTATTAACTACTAACAGCTTACTCATGATTCCTGAAGTAGATTTAACGGTTTTGACTGGTCGGTCCAATCACGCCGATCTTGTGACGAAATGTGAGTTCACCGCCAAACCAGCCGGTAATTCCGAGGAGTCCGGCGACAATAATAGACACCGTGAAGCCCCAAGGTAAGACGGCTGCAACTGGATCGCCGAGCCGCATCACCCAGTTACCAAGGGAGAGCAAAAGAGCCAACACATTACCCACCATGTGTAGCCAGCCAGCGCTGCGATCGCGCACTCTTTTAATTTTGAAGAAATCTAGAAAGCCAGTAATACCAGCAACGATCCCGCTGATGAAACCCGCACCCAGTAGCCAAATGGAGGCTCTGGCCCAAAAGGGGTCTCTGGTTAGCCAATAGCCGAGGTCGCTACCCGCCACGGCCACGAGAAAACCGATGGGGAATAAAACAATGGCAGGATGAAGGGGATGACCTGCGATCGCGACTGAGCTGACAATACCGGTGTCACGAAACTCGCGATCGTCACTTTCTAAAATCGGCGGAATATTCGGGTAAGGTGTTGTATTTCTTTCGCTTGTCTCCATCGTTTCTCCCTCTCAAATCTAAGTTTTTTGGAATGGCAAAAACATCAAAGCATCCATGAAACTTTACTGTTTTTTCCATATACTTTGCTAATTGCCAATCGATAATTGTCCTGGTTTTGGCACAATTAACGATTAGCAATTAGCAATCGTTTGTTGATGTAACTACCACCAAACACGCTCACCGTTTTCATCAGTCCGTGCTTGTCGAATCACATCAGAGATTTCCTCTGCATCCTTAACATGGTGTAAAGCCTTCTTTTCACCATCCGGCTCTTCTACAATGAAGTAGGTCGGAACTGTAATTTTATCCCCGGTAATATCCGGGACATCATCCACAGCCTTCTGCTGCGCTTTTTCTTCAATGGACTGTGGTTCATCGGCAATGCGATCGCCTGGGTTGGCGCTGCGATGAATGTCATGAGGCTTATTGGCTTTGTCGATACTCATAAAATCCTCTCCAATGCTTCCTAAAGTTGGCTGCCTTATCAACTACGCACTCAGTAAGCTACGAAGCATCCAAGCGTTTTTCTCATGGACTTGCATCCGCGCTGTTAGCAAGTCGAGTGTTGGTTCATCGCTGGCTTTTTCGACTTCCGGTAACAAGGCGCGAGCCGTGCGAGTTACAGCTTCTTGACCTTCTACTAACAGGCGAATCATTTCTTCTGCGGAGGGGACGCCTGAAGTTTCTTCAATGGAACTCAAGCGCGAAAATTCTGCAAAACTGCCTGGAGCAGGGAAACCCAAAGCACGGATACGCTCAGCAATCACATCGACTGCGGCGGCAAGTTCAGTGTATTGTTCCTCAAACATGACGTGCAAGGTTTGGAACATGGGCCCGGTGACGTTCCAGTGAAAATTATGCGTTTTCACATAAAGGGTATAGCTATCTGCTAAAACGCGGGAAAGACCTTCAGCAATGGCACGGCGGCTATCGGCATCAATGCCGATGTTAATATCCAGGTTTTTTTGCGGATGAATTCCAAAAGTTGCTGTCATGATTGGTAGCTTCCAAATAGGGGTTTGATCCGGGTAATTCTTGTCAAATATCTATTGCAAATGCTGAATCCAGAAGTTAGAATTTAGTAAAATTCTATTGTGCCCGCTTGTGGCAAATCTTCAGTCAGTTAAGGTTCATTCCTTCACTGTTGAAGGCTGAATTTTAGATTCTTTCTTCAATCACCCGTGGATTCAGCATTACCTACTATTAAAAAGAAAAATAGGTCTAAACTACATCTCTCAACGGGTGGAAGTTAGGAGTCTAAACTTAAGAGACCGCCTCCGCCTGTGGACAGATTCCCCCTAGACTGTAAAAAAGCCCAAACTCTCACAGGCAATATGAAAAATTTCGACTGGATTATTATCGGTGCTGGCATCACAGGTGCTGCTCTTAGTTATGAACTGGCAAAAACAGGTTTTTCTGTACTGCTCTTAGAGCAAGATGCTACTTTTCAAAATGCCACCCGTTATAGTTATGGGGGTCTTGCTTTTTGGTCAGGAACAACTGATTTGACTCGTGAATTATGTCAAGAAGGAATTGAACGGCACCGCAATTTATCAGAAGAGCTAGAGGGAGATACCCAGTTTCGGGAGTTGGATCTGCTGCTGACAATTCCTGCGGAGGATGACCCAGAATTGATTGTGGGGAATTATAAAAATTTTGCAACGGTGCCTCGCTTTTTGAGCGTTGAGACTGCTTGCGAATTGGAACCGTTGCTGAATCCCCATGCGATCGCAGGGGTCCTCGCTGTCCGTCATGGTCACATTTCCCCGGAGGGAACGGCCGCAGCTTACCGTCAAGCCTTCCTCCGCAGGGGTGGGAAGATCGAAATCGCGCAAGTAACTGGGTTTCTACGAGCAGAGCAACGGGTGGTTGGTATCCAAGCAGGGGTTGAGTCCTATCAAGCCGCCAATGTCGTAGTGTGTGCGGGGGGTTTGAGTCGTCGCTTGCTGCAAGCCGCAGGAATTCCGGTGCGGGTGTACTTTACCCATGCAGAGATGGTGGAGGTAGCGGCTGCTGAGCTGGAGGGGGTACAAATGCGGACTCTGGTGATGTCAGCCAGCTTACCCCGCTTTCAGTTAGAAGCAGTCGCCAGTCAAGTGGAAGTCGATCCACTCTGGGATGAGCGCGATCGCGAGATCGTCCCAGCGATTTTAGATGCCGGTGCCATTCAATTTCGCGATGGTTCCTTGCGAATGGGTCAAATTTCTCGCGCCTTGAGTAACCCGGAGGCAGCGATCGATCCGCAGTCCAGCGAAGCCATCATTCGGACTGGGGTAGGGAAATTTTTACCAGCTTTGGAAACAGTACCAGGAACTTGGCATCACTGTTTAGTTGCTTTTAGCAGTGATGGTTTACCTTTAATTGGATCTCTTCCTAATCTTGAGGGACTTCACCTCTTTTCAGGGTTTAGCAACCCCCTCGTTTTTATTCCACCCTTAGCTCAACGCTTTGCTAAGGTTGTGGCTGGACAAAAGGATGAAAGGATTCTCCAATTGTCTCCCGCTCGTTTTAGTTAAAATTAGAACAGGAAGAGGGGAAAGTGGCAAGGCTCATTCCCCTCTGTTAAGACCCTAGTTTGCCAGAGATTTCAACCAACTTCATAGCAGATCGAGCTAGAACGTTGGGCGATCTAACAGCACCTTCAATTCCGAGGGGGTCAGAAACCCAATCAAAGAACTCTGCTTTCTACCTTTTCCTCTTCCCTTTATCCGATAAAAATCTGTGGGGTGTTGCTGCTAGAATTGATTTCTGAAGTTAAAGGCAATGTCACAATAAAAGTAGTCCCAACTCCAAGCTGACTTTCTACAGTAATCTCACCGCCATGTAAATCAACTGCCTGCTTGACAATACAAAGCCCTAAGCCAGTTCCTTTGATATTACCTACATTAGAAGCTCTCACAAACTGCTGGAAAAGTTTAGCTTGGTATTCCGGCGGAATTCCAATTCCCTGGTCTTTAATGCGAAAAATAATCTCTTTTTTATGACTGATTACTTCTAACTTTATTTCACCTCCCTTTGGGGAATATTTAACCGCATTTGTTAATAAGTTCATAAGAAGATGATGCAGCAATTTTTCATCTAAAGCTGCCAAATACGTTCTACTTTTACTGCTTAAATTTAAGTGATGTTGGTCGGTAATAAAAGGTTGCACTTCTTCGATGACTTTGCGACAAAATCCTATCACTTCCAAAGGCGCTGGATTGAAAGGAATTTTCCCTGACTCAGCCTTACTGAGCATTAAAATATCCTCTAGCAACTGATTCATATTGTTGACAGCATCTTGGATCTTGATAAAATGCTTTTCTTTTTTGGTTTTATCCAATTTTCCCTCATATTGCTGAAGCATTCCGGCTGACATTTGAATCGTCATGAGGGGATTGCGTAAATCATGGGAAGCCATAGAAATATATCGAGATTTCTCTTCACTGATCGCTTCAGAAGCTGCGAGGGATTGGTGTATTTCAACAGTTTCTTGATGCTTGTTCAGTGCGATTTTAATCGCAGCATTCAAATCTCGCTCTTTAAACGGTTTGATGATGTATCCATAGGAACCTGTTTTTTCAGCGCGTCGTAAAGTATCATCATCTGCGTAAGCAGTGGTATAGATCACCGGAATATTTAATTGATCGTGGACGATCGTCGCTGTGTCAATTCCATCCAGATCGCCTTTAATTACAATATCCATCAAAATTAAATCAGGTTTGAGTTCAGTTGCTTTTTCAATAGCCGCTACCCCTGACGAAACAACTCCTATGATGACGTAGCCTAATTTTTCGAGTTTACGGGCTAGGTTTTTCGCTAACAATAATTCATCTTCAACGATTAAAATTTTAGTGTTATTCATTGTAGTCTAGCCTCTTCGAGTAATTTAATTCTGAGAAACTTAAGTGAAAGGTTGTGCCAGCTTCTCGTTCTAAGTCTATCGTTCCCTCTAACTGTTCAGTCAAAGTACAAACTACTTGCAGCCCCATTGAGCCAGTTTCTTTAAAATTTATATGTTTAGGAAACCCAATCCCATTATCGCAAATAGTTAAGTGAACTGCCTGACTTTCATCTTGATAACATTCTACCCTAAGCACTCCTTTTTTATTGTTAGGAAAAGCGTGTTTCATGGCATTAGAAACTAACTCATTCACAATCAAGCCACAAGGTGTTGCTGTTTCAATATTAAGATGAATCGTCTCTAAATTCAGTTCTAAGTCAATTTGACTTCCATTGACATTGTATGAATCAAACAAATTTCTCACTAAATCTTCCAAATATTCACCCAAATCTATTTGTGCAAGGTTTCGAGAACGGTAGAGCTTCTCATGAATCAGCGCCATCGAGTAAATCCGGTGCTGACTATCTTCAAACATTTTAGCAATTTCTGGTTCCACGATCGAGTCAGCTTGTAATTCTAACAAACTATACACGACATACAAGTTATTTTTAACGCGGTGGTGAATTTCTTTGAGTAGAACTTCTTTTTCTTTCAAGGAAGTTGTGATTTTTGCTTCTGATTCCTTGCGGTCGCTAATATCCTGACAGACACAAACTATGCCCGCACCATCCTCAATTAAAGTCAAAGAAAGTTCTTCAGTAAAGGTAGAACCATCCTGTCGCTTCGCAGTTGCTTCTCCTCGCCAATGTCCATTTTCTTTCAAAACCGGAAACACTTCTTGTTCCAAGCGTTTAATTTCGTCGAGAGAATAGATTTGATGCCAAGTTTTCCCCAGCAGCTCCTCAGCACTGTGATAACCAAATAATTCAAGGTGAGCTTTATTCAAATAAGTATATTCATTCTGCTCGTTCAGAATCGCAATGCCATCAATTGCTGCTTCCACCGCAGCCAACTGCCGATTTAAGGCTTCTTCTGCTAGCTTCCGCTGAGTAATATCCAAGCGAATGGCTAAATATTGAGACGGTTTTCCATCCTCATTCGGAAACGGTACGATTGTGGTATCGACCCAATGTAAACTACCATCTTTCGCTTGATTCTTAACTTCCCCTTGCCAAACTTTCCCCTGGGAAATAGTCTCCCATAATGCCTGAAAAAACTTTTTGGGATGATAACCAGAACAGATAATCTGGTGGCTCCGACCTAACAGTTCCTCACGACGGTACTGAGAAATTTCACAGAATCGGTCATTGACATAGGTAATGATGCCTTGAGCATCCGTAATTGAGACGATCGTCGCTTGATCCAACGCAAACTTTTGAAACGCTAACTCCTTCGTCCGTTCTAACACTCGACTCTCTAACTCTTCATTTAAACACCGCAGTTCCTTTGTGGCTTGCTGTCGTTCTAATTCAGCAGCGGCCCTGGCTCCAAAGATCCGCAAAATGGCCTCGGCCCGTCGTACTCCCGCTAACTTCTGGTTATCTAAAATGCAAAGATTCCCAATCGCTTGACCCTCACTATTTAACAGGGCTACCCCCAAATAACTCTCCGCCTCGATCGCTGCAGCCATAGAGTGTGGAAACTGTTCTCCCACTCCCTCAGGACAACAGTAAAACCCAAACTTTTGTGTCAATTGACAAGGAGTACCGGCAATCTCATAGCTGTAATTTGGCTGCAATTGACCATTAGACCAAAAAGCCAGGGTGTGAAGTTCATCCGCGATCTGTCGCGACACCAAGGCGTAGCGGAAACCGAGGGCTAAGGCTAAATGACGCACGAGTTCCGGGAAGAAGTCTTCCCCAGTTACAGCCGCGGTTCCTGCGAGCAGATTTTCTAAGGCGGCTTCTGCTTGCTTGCGATCGCTAATATCTCGCCACAGGACATGAAAAACTTGTTTTCCCCGAAGAGGAATGGTTGTCATAGAGACATCCACGGGGAAGTCTGTACCATCAAAGCGACGATGAACCCATTCAAAGCGGTGACTCCCCTGGCGCTGGGCGGCCTCGATCTGCTCTTGAGCCTGTTCTAAGGAGGAGGCGCCGTTGGGTTGGTAGGGAGGAGAGATTTGATCGGGCTGCAGGTTCAATAGTTGATCTTTATTCTTAGCTCGTAGGATGTCAATTGTGGCTTGGTTACAGTCGATAAATTGATTTTGATCTAACAGCAGGATCGGATCTCCTGATTCTTCAAACAAGCTGCGGAATTTGTATTCGCTTTCCTTGAGTGCTTCTTCCGCTTGTTTGTGTTCGGTAATATCTGTGAGGGTGCCGACATAGCCAATGGTGTAGTCGTTCGCGTCTTTCTGAGCCACTATTTGGCAGACTGTCCAGAGGATAGTGCCATCTCCATGTAGAAATCGAAATTCGGAGCGCAGGGGCCCATCTTTTCCGACAAAATTAGACCATTGGGTTAAGACGCGATCGCAGTCTTCGGGATGCAACGTTGCCATCCAGCCTTCATTGAGAAAGCGCATTAAACTCAACCCAGTCATATCACAGCCGCGTTCATTGATATAGGTGCTATGTCCTTGGGCATCGGTACAGAAAATGCCCACTGGTACGGCGGTGGCTAAGGCTGCATAGCGGCCTTCACTGTCTTGCAGAGATGCAATCAATTGTGTCTTGTCGGCTTCGGCTCGCTTGCGATCGCTAATGTCTTCAAACACGTAGAGATTCCCCAAATGAGTGTTTTGCTTGTCCCGAATTTGTCCAAATAAACGTCGGAGCGTGCGCCCATCTTTCAAGGGAATCTCATCTTCACGAACCTGGGGATCAATGGTGGAAGCGATCGGCTTACTGGAAGTGACAAAGCTTTCCACATCCACTAATTTTAAGCATTCCGACAGCAGTTCATCAGCCGCCATGATTCCCTGTTGGATTTGCTCTTCTAAGTGTTCGAGATGCCATAGTTGGCAAAAGTGACGGTTGTAATACAGAATTTTGTTGGTGCGATTATTGGCGACATAAAACCCTAACGGAGCGGTGTTAGTCATAGCTCGCAGCAGAGTTTCTTGCCATTGCAGGGCCGCTTCTGCTTTTTGCCGCTGAGCTAACTCCAGTTTCGTGCGCTCAAAGAGTTGCGCTTGCTGGAGCGCGATCGCCACTTGGATGGCAAGTTGTTCTAGTAATTCTAATTCTGATGCTTCCCACTGCCGGGGTCCAGAACATTGATGGGCAATCAGCAACCCCCAGAGCTGCTGACCCAGCATAATTGGTACGACTAAATTCGCTTTAACTTCAAAGCTTTGTAATAAATTTAAGTGACATTCGGTCAGATTTGCTTGGGAAATATCAGGACAAGCCCACTGACGCCCCTCTAGATAGTGCGTTCCTTTGCCCTGCATAAAGCAGGTATCTTTGATGTTGCTTCCCAACGCCTTAGACCAACCGGAAGCAACGGATTCCGCGACGATTTCGCCGCTCATATCTGGAGCAAATTGATATACTAAGACGCGGTCACACTGTAAAATTTGGCGGACTTCCTGAACCGTCGATCTGAGCGTGTGTTCTAAGTTGAGATAAGCCCGAATCCGGGAAGCAACTTGAGTGAGAAGGCGGTTTCTGCGGAAGGCTTCGCTCACAGATTTTGCCTGTTCTTTCAGTTCCGTGGTTCGTTCTTGGACTTGTCGTTCTAATTCCGAGTTACGGGTTTGCAATAAATTGAGATTTTCCTGGCGCAGTTGAGAGACTTCTTGTTGCAGGAGGTCGATGATATTGTACATTTCCATCGGATCGAGCGATCGCAACAAGCTGGTTTGCGTGACAATTCCCAACAGTTCCCCTTGAATCCCACAGACTACTAACCGCTGCACCCCCAGACGCTGCATCTGTTGGTGGGCGGTCCACAGACAATCCTCTGGGTATAAAGAAAACAGGGGCGTACTCATAACGCCTTGGGCGGTGACTGCTGAAAAATCCAGTTCTAAGGCTTGAAACTGAACGATATCTCGCTCCGTAATCATACCGACGGGTCTCAGTATTTTCTCTGTGGTTTTCTCCGTAATCACGACGCAACTCACTTGGTGGGTCACCATTAATTGAGTTAGAGTCAGGATAGAGGTATCCACAGGCGCGTGGATAACGGAGGGGGTCATGACTTCCCGGACTCGCCGCAACCTCAGCAAATCACCGGGTTGAATCCAGGCGCGAATACTATCGGGGGTGACTAAACCAATGAGGTGATCTTGGTAATCGACGATCGGCAGGTGGCGGATGTGGTGCTGCCGAAACAAGTTGAGCGCGATGAAAATGTCTTTAAATTCGGTAATTTGCAGGGAAATCACAGGCTGGATCATGACATCGCCTAGGGTGACGCCTGCTAAGTTCATCCCTTGGGCGGCAAACTTAACTAAATCCCGTTCTGTGAGGAGTCCCACTAATTGATAGTCTGTGACTGCGAAGACGCAACTCGCCCGCGCTTCAGCTAAGGAACTGGCGTCGGTTGGGAGGGTACAAGTTGCTAAGGAACAAGCATTCCTGGCCTGACTCATTAGTGCCAACACCTCTGTGAGCGATGCCTGGGGAGGAAGTGTCAGAGGATGGCGATCGACCGCTTCTAGGGGAGATAATGAAACAATGGGTGAACTTGCTAGGAGCATGAGGTTTCTGACCACTGGGTGATAATGGTAAAAACAGGGTTCGCACTGTCTAGCAACAGGCGATTGTTGACGAGAATCCCGGGTGGGTGAGTAATAATTCTAGGGATTGTAATTTTCCAGAAGCCTAAGTTTCTGACTTAATCGTTGCAGTCCTCTGGAGAGGACTTGAGGGTAGAAACTCCTGTTTGACTGCATCAAGAATGTGTAGCCACGGTCGCACATCTAAGTTACACCATTGGACAGTCAAGGACCTGTCCCAGGAAATCTATCAAGAATAGAGCTGTGCAAATTAAATATTAAGCAGCCGATCGACTTGTAGGATTCTGATGTCACAGGTCAGAATTTGCCTTCTGTAAGTCTATCATAGCTGAAATTAGTTTTTGATGGAATAATGAAGAAAAATCAAGAATTAGAAGTGGGAATGACGCTCAATAAATCTTCTTAGAACGAGCCGGAGTTGAGGGGGATCGTCACCGTAAATTTACTGCCTTTTCCAATTTCGCTCTCGACCGTAATTTCCCCACCATGCAAAGCAACGGCTTGTTTGACAATTGACAACCCTAAGCCTGTTCCTTTAATATTGCCTACATTGGCAGCCCTTTCAAACAGTTGAAAAAGTTTAGTCCGATATTCTGGAGGAATCCCAATGCCTTCATCTTGAACTGAAAAAATAATCTGCTGGGGGTTACAGCTTACTTCCAAGGTAACAGGACCACCGTCTGGAGAATATTTAATGGCATTACTAATTAAATTAGCGAGAATGTAATAAAGGAGTTTTTCATCCAGCTTGACGAGCTGAAATTCTCCGGAAAATTTACAATTCAAAGAATGCTTTTCATTGGAGATTGATTTCAGTTCTTCGAGTAGATTTTGACATAATTTCATGACATCTATTAGATCGGGATTAAAAGTTAATTTGCCGGCTTCTGCTTTGCTAATAATTAAAATATCTTCTAACAAATTGCTCATGTTAGCAATGGCATCTTGAATTCTCGAAAAATGCTTGGATTTTTTAGAATCATCCCACTTATGATCGTACATTTTGAGCATGGTTGCTGACAACTGAATGGTTGTCAAAGGAGTTCGTAAATCGTGGGAAGCCATTGATAGGTAGCGAGATTTATCGGCACTTTCTGCTTCGGACTTTGCGAGAGATTCCTGAGTTTTCATCGCCTCTTTATGCTTGCTTAAGGCAATTTTAATGGTGGCGTGTAAGTCCCGTTCTTTAAAAGGTTTGAGTACATACCCATAGGAACCACTTTGCTCAGCTCGCTGTAAGGTTTCATCATCAGCGTAAGCGGTGGTATAGACAACAGGAATTTTAAAGAATTCATGAATTTTACTTGCTGTTTCTATCCCATCCATCTCTCCTTCAATGACAATATCCATCAACACTAAATCGGGTTTGAGAAGCTCGACGGATTCTATCGCTATTTTTCCAGATGCTACTATTTCTAAAATTTCATACCCTAATTTCTTCAATTTATGACTCAAGCTTTTAGCAATGAGCAATTCATCTTCAACGATCAGGATTTTGATAGGTTTATTCATACCTTTAAAACCTCTTCCGATACTTGAGTTGAGAAAAAATTAAATAAAATGCAGTTCCGTTGTTTCTATCGATTTCCAGGATGCCTTTAAGTTGCTTCGTTAAGGTACAAATCACTTGAAAGCCCATTGAGTTAGTATTCTGAAAATCTAACGTTTCGGGAAACCCGATGCCATTATCCCTGATCGCCAGTCGAATTTTGTGTTCTTTGGTATGATGACACTCCACCCGGATTATACCAGACCGATCGTTTGGGAAAGCGTGCTTCAGTGCATTCGACACTAATTCCGTGATAATCAAGCCACAGGGAGTTGCCGTCTCGACATTCAAGAAAATTTCTTCATAATCAAATTCTAACTCAATAAAATGATGACTCAAACTGTAAGAATCAAACAAATTCCGCACTAAGTCTTCAAGATATTCGCCAAAATTAATTCTAGCTAAGTTCTGAGAGCGGTATAATTTTTCATGGATGAGGGCCATGGAATAAATTCGATGCTGACTTTCTTCTAACATTCGAGAAATCTGCGGATCGGCGATCGTATCTGATTGTAATTCTAACAAGCTGGCGACGACACAGAGGTTATTTTTGACTCGGTGGTGAATTTCTTTGAGCAGAATTTCCTTTTCAAATAAAGAAAGTTGTAACGTTTCTTCAACTTGGATCCGTTCCAGTAACTCAACTCGCAACTGCTTGTAAATCTCCGATTGCTGAATGGCGATCGCGAGTTGAATGGCGAGTTTCCGTAGCAGCTCAATCTCCCAAGCTTGCCATTCCCTGGTTTGAGAGCATTGGTGAAGAATAATCAATCCCCACAGGGTCTCCTGTTGAACAATGGGTACCACGACTTTAGCCTTCACCTTGAGCTGCTGTAAAAAGTTGACCAAACAAGGAACATCTTCAGCCTGCTCTACATCAGGGATGGCATTAATTCGCCCCTCAATATATTGCTGATAACACTGGCGGGGAAACACCTCTTCTGGAAAAACTTGGTCTAAAACTTTGACCCAACCAAGAGCCACCGCTTCAGCGATCGCACAACCAGTACCATCGGGCAAAACCCGAAACACTAAAACTCGGTCAACTCCTAACAACTGCTGGACTTCAGCCACCGTTGTCTGTAAAATTTCGTTTAAATCCAACGACTCACGGATACGCTGCGCGATCGCAGCCATTAACTGCTCTTGTTCAACCTGCTGCCAAAGGGCCGTTTCTGCCTGCTTGCGATCGGTAATATCAAACAGCACTCCATCTAAATAAAGAAACTGTCCCGTCTCATTAAAAATTGCCTGTCCCCGATTCATCACCCAGCGGAGGCTACCATCAGCATGAATCAAGCGATACTCGAAGCTAAAAGGTTGATGATTGGCGATCGCCTCAGCCATCTGCTGTAGTGCACCGGGTCGATCCTCTGGGTGGATAATCTGCTCAAACCAGACGCGATTTTCCATAAAATCAATGGCTCGATAGCCCACCATTCGCTCGATCCCAGGACTGATAAAAGGTACAGACCAGCCAACCGCCGTATCGCGAGAGCGGTAAACAGCCCCTGGAATATTATTAATCAGGGTGCGGAAGCGAGCTTCACTTTGTTTCAGAGCGGTGATATCCCGCGCCACCGCTAAGACAGAGGGGATGGAGCCATCTGTGGCAAATTCCGGGACGATGCGCGTGTGATAATACAATTCGCCCCCTGATAAATGCAGACTCGACTCGATCGCCTCTTCCTGACCCGTATCGAAGACTCGTTGAGTCGCTTGCTGCCAAAGTAACACTTGGTCGGCTGGAAAACCAGATTCTCGAATGGTTTTGCCAATCAGGGAGCTGACTAGAATTCCCCGGCGTTCTGCTTCAGGATTGATATAGAGATAACGGTAGGCTCGATCCAAGCGATGAATCAGATCGGGCGAGTTCTCAACTAAAGTACGGAACTCTTGCTCTCGTTGGCGGAGGCTAGCTTGAGAAAGCTCTAGCTCCCGTGTCCGTTGCTGCACTCTACTTTCTAGCTGTTGATTGAGCCGTTGCAAAGCAAGTTGCGCTTGTTTACGCTCATTAATATTCTCAACAATTGCCATCACAAGCTGGGGTTGACCACTCTCATCGGGAAGCAGCGAGGCGGTTACTCGCACCCAGATCCGCTTGCCACCTCGACAGCGATAGCGTTCTTCAATTTGGAAAAATTCCTGGTGATTTTGGATGAGCGCTTGAAACGAATCGAAGTTCTGAGCGCTATATTCTTTGTCAGTGAGATCGAGCAAGTTCATGGTCTGCAACACTTCCTCGCTGTAGCCCACCATTTCCTGATAAGCAGGATTTGCTCTCACAAACTTCCCGCTCAGGTCGTTAATGGTAATGCCGATCGCCGATCGCTCAAAGATCGCTCTTAATAACGCTTCGCGGTCGCGCAGGGTGGCTTCTGCTTGCTTGCGAGCGCTGATATCCGTCAGGGTGCCGATGTAACCAATGGGTTGCCCATATTCGTTGATTTCAGGGACCGCTTGACCGTAGACCCAAACCACTCGACCATCCTCACGCTGAAAGCGATATTCCGCAGCGAAGGGTGCGACTTGGCTCACGGCTTGCTCCCACAGGACGACAATGCGACTGCGGTCTTCTGGGTGTAAACCCAGGCTCCAGTCACAGTAGGCGAGGGAGATACTCAGACCCGCGATCGTGCAGAAGCGATCGCTGACATAAAGGTATTTCCCCTCTAGATTGGTGCGAAAGATGCCCACGGGAGCCGCATCTACGAGGCTGGCAAAGCGTTGTTCGCTGGCTTGTAAGGCTGATTCAGCTTGTTTGCGGTCGTTGATGTCTAGGATAATGCCGTCTACGATCAAGCCATGATTTTCGCTCTCCACAAAACGAGCACGTCCTTGAATCCACTTGCTCTCACCCGAGAGGGTGATAATACGGTATTCGAGGGAAAAATCTTGTAGGGTTTTGAGGGAAGCTGCTAAATGGGTTTGGAAAGACGTTTGATCCTCTAGATGGACTAACTCTAATAACGCCTCTGGATTTTGGCTTGCTACTTCTGAAGCTAAGCCGATGAGCTCTTGAAGTCCCGGACTGATATAAGGCAGGGATATTTTGCCATCGGTGTCTAAAACTAAGCGAAAGATGACTCCTGGGATGTTCGCGCCGATGGTGACTAACTGTTGTTGGCGATCGCGCAAGGCTGTTTCATTGGCTTTGCGATCGGTGATGTCTTCAAACGCATACAGATGTCCCTGGTAAATCCCTTCATTACTGCGGATTTCTCCAAATAAGCGCCGAAAGGTTCGCCCATCTGTTAGGGGAATTTCATCTTCATAAATATCGGGATTCAGTAGAGATTGCACCCGGCGACCGTAGGTAGATAACGCTTCGCGATCGAGTAATTTTAAGCATTCAGCAATAATGGCTCGATTTTTGAGCGTTCCGTTCCGAATTTTTGGCTCTAAATGTTCCAGGTGCCACAGTTGGCAGAAGTAGCGGTTAAAAAATAAAATTTCTTCGGTTTTATTATTCACCACATAAAAGGCTAGGGGTGTGGTATTTGCCACCAGTCGCAGCAGGGTTTCTTCCCATTGCAGAGCAGCTTGGGCAATTTTCCGCCGCGTCAATTCGGCTTGAGTTTGTTCAAAGAGTTGTGCTTGTTGAA
>JBLNEP010000088.1:0-15881 GCA_050262755.1 Actinomycetota bacterium
GCCATCTTAGCGGTCATCGGGATCGTCATTGCTCAATTTAAGCTTCAGGCTCAACCCGTGAAGCAAATCTTACCAGAGCAATCCACTGATTAACCGAGTCATTTTCAGAGCGGTGACGTAACAACCTAAAATCTCAAGGAAACATTGACTTTAGCAAAGTACGCCTCCCACTCTATCCCCGACTCAGCATCAGCTCATGGAAAATTAAATCTTGAGTCTGTAACCACACCTCAAGAGAATGGGTAAGGAGCGATCGCTCATCCCCCTTACCCATTCCTCCAAAACTACTTCGCCGCCGTCTCTTCACCCTTCTCCTGTGCCACCATCTCCCGGTCCTGCATCGCTAACAACTCCGGGACCGTCACAAACTTATAACCCCGCTTCCGCAACTCCGCGATCATCTTAGGCAAAGCTTCCACCGTCTTCGAGCGATTTCCACCGCCGTCGTGCATCAACACGATGCCGCCAGCACTCGCCTGATTCAAAACATTCTCCAACAACGAAGGGGTTGAGGTCCGCCAATCCATCGAATCAACCGACCACATCACCGCCACATACTTCTGCTTCTGAGCGTAATCAACTAAGCCATTGTTGAGGATGCCAGCAGGCGGGCGAAACATCGACGTTTTGATGCCCGTTAGCTTCTCGATCAAAGCCGAGGTGCGATCGATCTCACGAGATGCCGTCTCCTGATTATACTTAAAATATTGGTGATTCCAAGTGTGATTGCCGATCGCATGACCCGCTGTCGCCACCTTCTTACCAATCTCTGGATAAGTTTGTAAATACCGACCCACCCAAAAAAAAGTTGCCTTAATATTATTCTGTTTCAAAACCTCTAAAATTTGCTCGGTACTGGTCGGCCAAGGTCCATCATCAAACGTGAGTGCGATCGCTTTCTCGTCCGATTTCAACTTCGCCTGAGTCACCGTCGTTCCTTGAAACCGTCCAGGTACCGAAAAATTAAATCGGTCTTCCAAACGTGCGAGTGCTTGTTGCGAAACCTCTACTCGCTGCTCGATCGCATCCTTTAGCTTCGGCACCTCCAACTTCACCTGTACCGGAGTGCCCTGGCGAGACACTTGCACCTTCAAACCCCCCAATACCTGGTTTGCTCGCAAATTCACCGGCAACACGATTCCTAAAACAAAACTGCCCACCGCAGCAGCAAGCGCTGCCGTCAATGTTCGGCGTTGCCGAACCAACTGATTCAAGTGTCCCACTTTGTCTCCTTCACACCTTTCCAGAAAAGTTTTAAATACAAAAGGGTAATAGAAACTTTAAGGTGGCTCCCCAAAAAACCCTCTGAGGATAGAGAAACCTCCTCAACAACCCCCTCTCTAAATTACCCCTAACGATGCTATTGCAAATAACCATCGACTGAAAAGAGTATCAGGATACTAGTTCAGCGCTGGGGAGAACTCCTCTCTTGATATAAACTCACAATTCGGTGCAGCACCTCCTCAATACTCAAACCATCCGTTTGGATCTCCACCGCATCCGTCGCCTTCCGCAGAGGAGCCACCTCACGGGTACTATCTTTCTCATCCCGCTCCGCAATCTCACGCTCCAACTGCTCCAAACTCATCTCTCCCCGCCCCTGCTCTTTCAATTCCAAGAGGCGACGACGAGCTCGTTCGGACAGCGAAGCCGTCAAGAAAACTTTGACTTCCGCATCTGGAAACACATTGGTGCCAATGTCCCGGCCCTCCGCTACGATGCCCCCTTGGCGACCGTACTGCCGTTGCTGTTTCAGCATCAAACTTCTCACGGCTGGTTGCGCGGCCACCGCCGACACCTTTGCCGTCACTTCGCTGCTGCGGATTGCCGTTGTCACATCTTGACCATTAATTTCAATTCTCGTCTGTGAATTCTCATGCTTAAATTCAATGTGGCACTGACTGACTAACTCTGCGATCGCTGGTTCATCCTCCAAAGCGATCCCCGATTGCAGTACCAACCAAGTCACTGCCCGGTACATCGCCCCCGTATCCAAATACAGCAGCCCCAGCGTCTTTGCAGCCAAGCGAGTCACCGTAGACTTGCCAGCCCCCGCCGGACCATCAATGGCGACGATCGGTAGACGGTTTCGCAAAATCAGATTGTCAATCAAGCGAGTTGAACCCACACGAGCCGCGACCGCTAACAGCCCCGCCTCTTCCACCTCTGCCAATGGCTGTAGCGTCTTCGGATCGACCAACTCCACATATTCTGCCTGCACCTCAGGCATCTTCGCCAACTCTGCCCGTACAGCCTCCAGCAACTCCGTCGCCCTGCGCTCGCCCTTCAGAAATACTTGCTGGGCCTGCCGTAAACTCCGGAACAACACCGTCGCCTGTTCCTGTTGTTCGGGTGTTAAATATTGGTTCCGAGAACTGCAAGCCAAGCCCGACGGTTCCCGCACCGTCGGACAAGCCACAATCTCTCCCGGAAAATTTAAATCGGCTCCTAGCCGTTGGACGATCGCCACTTGCTGAGCGTCCTTCTGACCAAAATAAGCCTTGGTCGGTCCGACCAAATTTAACAGCTTCGCCACCACCGTACAGACACCCTCAAAGTGTCCGGGTCGAGCTTTGCCACATAACCTCTCTGCCATTGCCGTTGGCGGCACAACCGTCACCCGCTCCGTTGCAGCTTGAGTATTGAGGATGGCGGCCACATCCTCCACCGGAAACATTTCCGTCGCAGCCGGAGCAAAAATCGCATCCACCCCAGCTTCTGCACAGAGCTGGCGATCGCGCTCCAAGCTGCGGGGATACTTTTGAAAGTCCTCACTCGGCCCAAATTGTAGCGGATTGACAAAGATACTGACGACCACAAGCGCGTTTTCTTGCCTTGCCCGCTCAATTAAGCTGAGATGACCTTGGTGCAAAGCTCCCATGGTGGGAACTAAGCCAATTTCAATTCGCGGTCGGACAGAGCGGTGCGAATTTAGGTAGCATTGTAAAGCTGCAACAGTTGTAAACAGGCGCACTGAGACACCATTCATGGATAATGGGTTAGAGGTAATGAGCAATGGCGAATGGTTCACGGTCTCTTGACACTCCCCAGTGACTAGGCAGGAGAGGTCTCAGAGGTCAGCAGTAGCTGAGTAATAACTCATCCCTCATTGCTTTTGTATTGTGCCTCATTTACTGTCCCAAGGTGGATGTCTGTTCAGAGTTGATCACATCAAGTTGGACAGGAGCGACTCCAGAGCCGAGCATTCCCAGCATCCTGGCTGCACCAGCAGACAAGTCAATAATGCGATCGCCAATGAACGGGCCTCGGTCATTGATTCGCACCACCACCGAGCGGCCGTTATCCAGGTTCGTCACCTGTACCAACGTGCCAAAGGGCAAATTCCGATGAGCAGCGGTTAAAGCATTTTGGTCAAAGGGTTCGCCACTTGCACTCGGCTGGCCGTCAAAGCCAGGGCCATACCAAGAAGCCCAGCCGGTTAGTCGCTGTTGCAGCGATCTCAGGGAAATAGTGGGGGGTTCTGGTTCTGGTTTGCCAACAATTTTTTCGAGGGGAGGAGCGTTTCCTAGGAGCCGCCGCAGGCGGTTAGTCGCTTGTAAAGCATCTTGAGCGAGGTCTTTGGTGGTATCGGGGAGAATGGTTTGCGCGTCGATTTTGACTAAATCTTCACCATTGGCCTCAATGATATAGCGATCGCTGGCAGCATCGGTTTTGGTTGGGTTCGCTCCTTCCCACCTCACCGCGATCGTATTCGCATCTACGCTATCTCGGCTGAGTTGGTTAAGCCGAGCTGCAACTTCTGTGGCCCGCCAAACCGGATTTTCTGGGCCGTCCGCTGTGGCAGAACTTGCTTGTTTGGTTGTTTCGGAAAATTCTCGCTGAGCCACTGCTTTCCCTTGACGGTTGCGGGCAGAAGCAGTTGGCTGGATTGTACCCGTTTTGGCATCCGCTGTCGCGCTCGATCCCACAAAGGTCAGTACAGGGATATTTCGCACATACACCGTTGCCGCTTGGCGACCCGCCCATTCGTGGGACTGAATTTTAGCAATCACATTTGGGTCTATCTCGTCCTTGGCTTCGTACTGGTACTCCCCTACTTTCACCACTTCCACCCGCCGAGAGGTTGACTGGGCAGAAGGCTGAACCGCAGTGGGTTGTGAGGAGACCTCAGCAACCTGAGTCGAAGGTTTCTCTACTAAATCCGTTCCTGCAATTTTTTGCACCGGCTCGCCTCTTTGATCCGCCTCGCTCGATTGTTCGGCGTGAGTTGATGAGGTAATGCCTAGAACGGGGATTAGCAGGACCGTTAGTAGTCCACCAACAAGTTTTTGCTTCATACGTTCATTTTTGTGAAGAGCAATTTCGGGCGAGGATTACGGATTCAGAGCTGGAAATTGGTTATTAGTAAATGGGAGAACTTCCCATTTTCTAGTTTCCTGTTACTCGAACCCGGTTCCACGAGGCTCTAAGGGTTGCTTCTAACTAGGAAGCTTTAGCTCAAAATTGGTCGCTAAATCCGCCCTGATTACCCCCCGGAACACATACTCGTTCCGTTTTCGCGTCTACTTGAGGAACTGCAACAGAGTAACATGAACTTTTGGGATTGGGAACCCTACCGATCCCGAAATTCCGGTCCAATTCCCAGGGAGTTTACAGTCATGCCTAGAGAGAAATCCTTAGGGATCAAGGGTTTTAGCGCTTTTCCCTAGGAGGAAAAATTCATTAAAAATTTCTATAAAATTTTACTAATTTGTGTAATTAATCTTCTCAATGAGACCGACCCAGGGAAGGAGCACAGAACAATCTGGGGAATGGGAGATCGCAGATCGAGAAGTAAGGGGTAGCACAGGTAGGGTGAGGGTCGATATTCCTGACCTTGCTACTCGAAAATGACCAAAAATCCAAGCTCTACTACCTTAAGAGCGATTTTTTTCCTTAAGGTTTTGTTTTTTTACTTTTTACTGGCTATCCCCTTAGTCCTAGACTAGGGACAGGAGACAAATTGACAGATCGGAAGTATGGATTATCGAGAAGCGGGTGTAGATGTCGAAGCAGGCCGGGCGTTTGTGGAGCGAATCCGCAACCTGGTCCATAGCACCCACAGACCGGAAGTATTGGGTGGACTGGGTGGATTTAGTGGTTGGTTCCAAATACCGGGCGGTTTGCAGGAACCGGTGTTAGTCTCTGGGACAGATGGCGTCGGTACCAAGCTGAAATTAGCCCACAGTCTCGATCGCCACGATACGGTCGGGATTGATTTGGTGGCGATGTGTGTGAATGATGTGCTGACATCAGGAGCAGAACCGCTCTTTTTCTTGGATTATTTAGCGACTGGGAAATTAAATTCTGAACAACTCGCTCAGGTGGTTGCTGGCATTGCGGCAGGATGTCGGCAAGCTGGGTGTGCGCTGTTGGGGGGTGAAACGGCGGAGATGCCAGGGTTTTACCAACCAGGAGAGTACGACTTAGCTGGATTTTGTGTGGGAATTGCGGACAAGAGTAAGCTGCTAGATGGTTCCCTGGTACAACTGGGAGATGTGACGATCGGGTTGGCTAGTTCGGGGGTTCATAGTAACGGATTTAGTTTGGTGAGGAAAATTGTCAGCGATCGCGGCTTTAATTGGCAGGATACCCCTGAGGAATTGGGCGGTCAAAGTTTAGGGGAAGTGCTATTAACACCCACAAAAATTTATGTGAAACCTGTGTTGGAGGCGCTCCGCCATCCCTTAGAAATTCACGGCATGGCTCACATTACAGGGGGTGGATTACCAGAAAACTTACCTCGCTGTTTAGCAAGCAATCAATCAGTTAAAATTGAGCCGAATAGTTGGGAAATCTTACCAATTTTCCAATGGATTGCCAAGGAAGGAAATGTTAATTTTACAGAAATGTTGAATACATTTAATCTGGGGATCGGGTTTGTGGTTTTAGTACCACCGAGTGAAGCAGAAAAGACCCTTCAATGGTTTAAATCCCAGGAAATTGCAGCCTATCGCATTGGAGAAGTCATTGAAGGTAAGGGGGATTTAGTCATGGGAAATGAGTGATTCTGTCCGGTTTTAGTTGTGCTTTGAGACGGGTAGGATGCTGATAGTTTAGTCTTGGAAACCCTAGGGTTCTGCCTATTCAATCTCTAGTAACTGACCCGTCTTTCTCAACAAAATTTCTCACCCTAAAAATTCTTGCTGTTGGATTGTTTCTTAACAGTTAAATCTGTGCCAACTCACTTGGAAGATTCCCGATAAAATTGCAGAACCTAACAGGTTTGAGGAGAGGGGAATAACCTGCAACCTTTGACCCTTGTTAGTCAAATGATTCCTCTATTCTCCCTTCCCCCTCTTTCCCTTGAGGGTAAAAACTGCGAATCAAAATCAGGATTTAACAGTGCGATCGCTCATCCAAGCCAACCCCGCCCCTATCACTTCCGCTAAAATACTAATTACCCGATAAACAGCCACTGCACTAACAAGAATCCCCGGAGAAAAGCGATGAGAGAGAAGCGCGATCGCAGTCGCCTCAAAGACCCCTACCCCCCCCGGAGCACCGGGTACAACCAACCCTAATACATAGGCAAAACTAAACGCACTCAATAGTTGCGGAACTTCACTCCAACTCACTGAAGTTAACGCCGCCAACGTCAACCCAAATCCACTTCCCCGCAACCCAATAAATCCGATTTCTCCTAATAACGGCAATAGGGGATAGCGTTTAATTTTCAATAACCTCGGCTGTGAGGTCCCAACAAAATTAGCAGCTAAATCCTCCGTTTCATTTCCTTGAAACTCCCCCATTTTTACTGCTGAAAAATCCCCTTCAATTTCCTCATCTCTATTCCGAGAAACCTTGATTCCCTTTGCTAACTTCACCCGTCCTAGATACTGTAGAATCGGATTCAAAATCCTCGGATGAATCCCCCCTAAAATCCCGACTAAGCTTAAAACTTGCAAGCCTCGATTTTCTAACTGACTTCCCATGACTGCAATCAGTAATCCATCCGCCGCCATCAACAGGGGTTCTAACAATACGCTCAAAGCCGCTACTCCTACTGGAATTCCCACCTCACTCGCTGCTTTGATCCGGCCCCAAAAGTGCCAAATATTTCCGGGTAAATATTTAGCGATATTCGTTGTGAGAAAAACACGAATTCCCCAACCAGTATCAACCGGTTGATTCAATTCTTGTAAAATCCACAGCCATACCCAAGCCGCCCACAGATGAGAAACTAAGGTAACACCAAGAGCACTCACTAAAACAATCCAACCTACCTCATCTATTTGGAGCTGTGCTACTTCTTGCCAGTGATCCAAGAGGGCCTTAACCACAAACAAAAGTGTGCAGGCTAAAATGGAATGGCGCAAATAAGATTTTAGGCAGGTGCAATGATTCTTAATGAATTTATTAACTTGACGAAACTTCTGTTTGCCCATGCTCTTAACTTTAGCGACTTAAGAGGTGCGATGGAGAAATTGACCCACAGCAACCTTTGATACTACGTTGAAAATGATTTTTGTGGTGGCAACAGACAAGCCATCACGATTATTAACCCCGTGAGGAGACAATCCCTATGATAGACCTTAGCTCTGACGGTCTTAGTTATCTATTAAATGACCAGTCTAACACTTTGGCGTTGACTCCCAGCTTCTTAACTCCTTACCAAAAAGGACTTTTGGCTCTTGGTGACAATGATTATAGTGTAAGTTCGTTGGATGCTGGATTGATCTCCGGTACTCAAGGAGATGATTACCTAATTAGTAGCAGTGGCAACGATACTCTGGTAGGTGGTAAGGGGAACGATACTTTAGTCGGTGGAGGAGGTTCCCGGCTCTATGGCGGTAAGGGTGATGATATTTTGATAACAGGTGGCGCCAGAGATACCCTCACAGGCGGTCAAGGTAACGATATATTTGTCCTTTCTGCCAATGCAGCCGTCACCAATGTTGCTGATGCCGATATTATTACTGACTTTAACCAAGCAACTGATGTCATTGGATTGACTGAAGGCTTGAGCAGTAGCAGTCTCTCTCTCGAAGCCGTCTCTGGCAGTTCCAATACCTTGATTCGCATTCGTGAGTCAGGAGCAATTTTGGCTGTTGTCCTCAATACTTCCCCCGATCAACTCAGCAATCATCTCACCTCTGCTCAAGCTTTACTCAGTAATGACCTCAGTCTGGCGAACAACCTCGGCTCCCTCAATGGAACTCAGACTGTGCAAGGAGTTGTCGGAGATAATAACCCTGCGAAATTATACCGCTTCACCACCACGACTTCTAGCAACTTCAACTTAACCCTAAATAATCTTCAGGCTGATGCTGATGTCGAACTGATCAGAGACATTAATGGCGATCAGAAAATCCAAGTCAATGACATTCTCGCTATTTCTGACCAACCAGGTACGGCCGCTGAAGCCATCGATATTAATGGTTTAGTAGCCGGTACTTATTACGTGCGGGTGTATTCCTATCAAAATACAGACAATACCAACTTCACGCTTAAATTGTCGGCAACTCCTACTACGACCCAGCCAGAAAACAACAATAGCACGACCCCCGGTTTTGACAGCCGTTTTGGGTATGGGTTGGTGGATGCGGCGGCGGCGGTTGCTCGTGCGATTAATGCACCGACCTTTTCTGATGTGCCCAATTTGGGCGGAAATGATTGGCCGCGCGATTTAATCAAGGCTCCAGAAGTATGGGCGAAGGGGTTTAAGGGAGATGGTGTGGTTGTCGCCGTGATTGATAGTGGCATTGACTACAACCACCCTGACTTAAAAGATAATGTCTGGACCAACCCAAGCGAAACTGGTTTTAATCCTGATGGTACGAGCAAAGCGTCTGACGGGATTGATAATGACGGAAACGGCTATGTAGATGATGTTCACGGCTGGAATTTTCTAGCAGACAATAACAACATCCTTGATGATAACGGTCACGGCACTCATACTGCTGGCTTAATTGCTGCGGAGGAAAACGGGATTGGCATTACTGGGGTGGCACCCCATGCGAAGATCATGCCACTCAAGGTTCTTGATAAAAATGGCTCTGGCAAAATTAGCGATGAAATTGAGGCGATTCACTATGCTGTCGATAATGGGGCAAATGTCATCAATCTCAGTTTAGGGGGTAGGGATTTTAATGCTGATGAGCTGAATGCAATTCGCTACGCAGAAGACCGAGGTGTTGTGGTGGTTTCGGCTGCTGGCAATGACTCTCTCTCTCGTTCAGATTATCCGGCTCGCTTTGCCAGCAGCTATGGAATTGCGGTGGGATCGGTAAACCGGAATCTACAACTTTCTTATTACTCTAACTGGGCGGGATCGACGCCACTGACTTATGTGGTAGCACCCGGAGGATCGGGAGGTTCCGATCCGCAGAACAACATTTATTCCACTTATTCGAGTGCCTCATCGTCTTTTCCAGGCACGCTTTATCGATACTTGGCGGGTACTTCGATGGCAGCACCACAGGTTGCTGGGGTTGTGGCTCTGATTCACCAAGCGAATCCTAATCTGAGTGCGGCGGAAATTGAGGCAATTATTGCAGATACGGCTAATTCTGCTGCTGTGATTGCATAAATTGAGGGCAATGACTGATGGGTGCCTCTGGGGAGCAATCTTCAGTGTGTTTTGAGGAAGTGCGATCGCTGAGTTTGGGTTGTCGTTACTCACCCGGACTCTTGAGCGATCGCCACTTCGGTCAACTCTGTTACGGCTACTCTGGAAAATCAGGGATGACCCATTGCGGCGGTGCCATTCGCTTCTTTCTCACCGCTTCTTCAGCGATTTCTAGCATTTGGTCTAATGAAGTGTTTTGAATAAAATCCGACGTAGACGCCACATATTCGCGGTTTGGACATCGATCGCCTAAAATACAACCGTTGACACAATCTACAGCACAATTCACCGTCTCAGCCACAACAATCTCCTTTCTTGATACTTGCCAATTCAGCGGTCAGTTATCTGTATTTTACTGGATGAATTCTGACCCCATCTGGCACAACGGTTAGTAGTAGCGGGTTCTGCGTTTCGTCGGCTCGCTCTCGCCTTGCCATAATACAATCAAGCTTGGATCTTAATCCCAGAGCCGCAACAGGTGTCCTACCTGTTCAACCGATCGATCATTGGATTCTGGGCTAGGTCTGCTGATTGAGATGGGTATCTCAAGCTCGATCGAACCAACCAACCTCATTGTTTTTAACATGAGCGATCCTCTTCGCCCGATCAAAACGTTGCCTTGGCGAGAACTGCTGCTAATTGCTGGTCTCACGAACCTAAGTGCGATCGCTCTGGAGTTGTTCTTAGGGTGGGGGTTTACCCAATCCCGTGCTGTCCGTGACATTCTAACTCTGCTTTATCGCCATCCCTTTGGGGAACTGATCCCCGTGCTGGCAGCAGTCGGAATGGGGGCTCTAGCTGTTTATTTGTTTGAGCAGCGACGGCAGCAATTTCTCCTCAACCGCGCTAGTTTATGGGCCTTGGCTTTCTGCTTGTTGCTAGGTCTGTTGTTAAAGTCTGTACTACCCATACTGCCATTTCTCGTCAGTTTATCTCGCTCTGCATTGGTCGGGATTGTTGTGGGGGTCTTTTGGAAAGGGCGGCCTTATTGGCGAGGGTAGTTTTGAGGAGGAAGTTGAAACCTGTCGCGATTAGAATCTCAACAGATTAGGTTTAGGGAGCGGACCTGAGTTCACTTGATTAATTTTTTCCTGCTTTCCCCTTTTTTTTCCTTCTCCCTCTTTCTCTCCTTATCTGCCTTTTTTTTCCTAACTTTCCCTCATTAAAAATCGTGAAAAAAAATGCTGTAGGAGGCTCTAATTGAGAGATTACCCTACAGCATTTTGCCAGAAAAATTGCCTCAGCTCACTGACAATGCTACTGGGAAAGCTTTCGCTTTGCGAGGTTGGACATAGACTCGCTGCCGGGGTTCAAGTTGTAGCTGGTAAAAACGCTCTCGGTCTAAATAAGCTGTCACGACCTGACCGTCATCTAATTGCAACTCGACTTGTATTTCCCAGCCAAGATAGATCACGCGGTTGATGGTTGCCGGTGTCAAGGAGGGTGCTGAAGTTGTTTCAATTAAAATGTCATGGGGTCGCAAATAAATATGGGGAGTGGGAGCTTCCAACCGCTGGCTAGAAAAAATAGCCGTTGTGTTAGCAAGGACATTGACCGGACCAATAAAGCTCATCACAAAGGGACTAGCTGGGGAATCGTAAATCTGAGCAGGGGTGCCAATTTGTTCGACTCGCCCCTGATTCATGACTACAATTTCATCAGCGACTTCCATTGCTTCTTCTTGGTCATGGGTGACGAAGACAGTGGTGACATTGACTTCATCATGCAGATGTCGCAGCCAGTCCCGCAATTCTTTACGAACTTTGGCATCTAGAGCACCGAAGGGTTCGTCGAGTAACAGCACCTGCGGTTCTACAGCTAAGGCTCTGGCTAAAGCCACTCGCTGTCGTTGACCGCCAGAAAGTTGCGAGGGATAGCGATCGCCTAACCCACTCAATTGCACTAATTCCAACAGTTCCTCGACTCGCTGGCGAGTTCTCAGCTTGGGAGCTTTGCGGATATTAAGACCGAAGGCGATATTTTCGCGAATGGTCAAGTGCTTAAACAAAGCATAGTGTTGAAAGACAAAGCCAATGTTGCGGTCTTGGACTGACTGAAATGTTGCATCTTGGCCAACCAGCCAAATCTTACCACTGTCGGGGGCTTCTAAGCCGGCAATGAGTCGTAGCAAGGTTGATTTTCCTGAACCTGAAGGCCCTAACAGTGCGACGAGAGAACCTGTTTTAATTTCCAAGCTTACCTGGTCAACCGCCACGAAAGAGCCAAATTGTTTCGAGACTTCTTCAACTAAAATCCCCATAAAGACCCTGTCTATAGAAGGTTTACTCTGAGCAACAATTCATCGGAGTCAAGCAAGGTACGATTCGGCTATTTACCGGAAACACTCGTTGAGCGATGGATTTATCGTAATTTACAAGCATTATAATAACTCCGGTTTGCCGATCGCTGTATTGTTGTTTACTTTTTTTTCGGAGTTGCTAGCGGAATCGAGGGCAATCAGTGAGGTGGATAGCAACTCTTCTTCCTTTCTACAGAACTCAAACAACAGCACATTTGTCAAGAGGCGAAGGGAAAAAATTGAGTAATTTCGTTTGAGGAGGGATTTTAATGGCGTTCATTACCTTTTAACGGAATGAACCTGAGTTTACTGCTATTTCTCGCCAGCGCCCAGCTAAAAGTTGAGTTTGCTTTTGTTGCTCAGCCTGCTAAATTTCCGGTGCTAACAACTCACAAAATTTCCCATCCTCTAAAAATTGATTAAATGGCTCTCACTTTTATCAGACAAACATATAATGATTCGGAAACTTTTGTCGTAAAGCTGCCACCACCGGACAAGGTTTTTGCTCCTGTAAATTCTCCGGTTTATTCCAAGTAAACGGTCCTTTTTTTTCGGCTGCCATCCACAGCAAACGCTTCGCCCTCGTCATCGCCACATAAAGCAGGCGAAATTCTTCCGCTGTCTTCAAATATCCCGCCTGTTCCCACGCATTCTGCACATTGGGTAAAGGATATTTCCGATGCAAATTCGCGCGAATTTGAGCCCTTGCCACCTCCGCTAAGGTAAAGTCTCCTAAAAATCGAGCTTGTGGCAATACCCGCAAATTCCCCGGAATAGTTTGCTCATGCAAAAATGGCAGAAACACATAATCCCAATCTAACCCTTTGGCTTTGTGCATGGTAATAATGGTTAGCTGCCCTTTTTTGATATAACGCTCTTCAACTTCTGCATCGGCATCCACCGGCTCAAATCGTTCAGAACTGACTATTTCACTCAGCACTCCAATCATCGCGCTCAGGGAATTATTCCCAAAAATCTCCTTCGTAATTCGTTCTGCTAATTTGTCAGCCGTTGCTAGTTCTGTCTGATCGTATTGCAGCGAAAAAGCCAAAAAAGCAATTAATTGATAAAGAGGTAATTCTAAGCGAGACCGCAGCAAACTACAACAAAAAATCCGACACTTGCGAATGGCTTCTGATTGCGGTGAATCGAGGGGACCTGGATAGAGAAACTGCTCTGGGTAAGCGGCGAGGGCATTATAATCTTGCTTAGGAATTAATTCCCGCTCGCTGAGCACTTTCAAGGCAGCTTTGAGATAGTCTGGAGAATGGGGACGGTCGATAAATTGTAACAGTGCTAAGATTTCTACTGGCACTTGTGAATGTCGCTCTTGCTCTCCCACATCAAAAATCTTAATTCCTAATTCCTGTAAATCAAGCTCTAACCCATACTTCTGGGGATTTTTCAATAACTCAGATACAAATTTTCCCTGTTTATTTTCTCGCACCAGTACCGCTGCTGAGGGCGTCCATTCTTCCCCGGAAGAGCGAGGAGAAAATAGCGCTTTGACTCTCTTTCCAATTAATTCAACGGAGTGATAAATATCAACGGGATGGTAAATTTCTAATCCTCTGCCTTCAGGAGCTGGATTTGCATCTTCTTGGGGGTCTTTAGAGGCGACTGGTTGGATTTTTTGCAGGCGAAAGGGTGGCTCAATGGGGACTTCTGCTGGATCTTCACCTCCCCAATTCTGATTAACCCATTCCAAAACAAAATTAGCAGCTTGAATGATGATCTCTGTACTGCGACCGGCTCGATCCATCGTTGCTAAATTGCCTTGGAGTTCGCAAGTCTCGCAAAATTGACGGAAGTAAATCGGGTCGGCAGGGGTAAAGGTGGAATTAATAGCTTGATTGGGATCGCCGACTCGGATTAAATTGGGGGAACTATCAGGATGAGCAGGATCGGTGGCGAGAATTTCTAAGAGTTCTGTCTGTAGGGGAGTCGAGTCTTGAGCTTCATCTTCAAAAACTGCAAAGACTTGGTTTTGCCAGTAACTTCTAGCAGTGGGATGATTCAGAACCCGTCGCGCTGCTAAAATCATTTCATCGTAGTCGATGAAGTTGCGCGATCGCAGCAAATTCTGATAGTTTTTATACAACTCCGCTGCCACTGCTAAAATTTCGTAATCATCTCCAGATACAAGCTCGCTCATCACCTGTAAATCCCCTGGCAATAAACCAGAAGACTTTGCCTCGTGAATAACTGTATTAGCTAATTGTGGCAGCACTTCTGTTCGCAAGACAGACTGGCGGCGCAACCGTTCCGTTTCTTCCCCATCAAATTGCATTCCTTCCACTAACCGCTGATAACGACGGGGATGATTGACGATCCATTGTTCCACACAAGCGCGAATTAAGCGATGGCTTTGATTAGGCGTTACCAAGGTCGAACTTTCCAAATCCAACTCCGATAATTCTGGATGGCGACTGGCAATATTCAGCGCTAAACCATGCAGAGTATAGACGACAAAGCCAATGGGAGGTAAAGACAAATTTTCCTTGAGGGTATCGCGGATTTTAGCTTTAATATTGGCAGCGGCAGAACGGGTAAAAGTTACCACCACAAGTTGACGGCGACTGTGTAATTGATAGTGAGCGATGGCCAGAGCCGCTGCTTTTGCCATCCCAGTGGATTTACCAGCACCGGGAACGGCAGAAACTGCCAGTTGCCCTTTTTTCCAATCACCCATTCGATCTTGACCGGGCCGTAGTTTCGCTCGAATGCGACCGCAAGCTTGTTCCCGCCACGCTAGCACTGACAATTCATCCATCACCTCTGTGGATGCTGCACCTTCACCCATTGGGACCTCAGTCGGGGAGGAAGTAAAATTAAAATCAAATTCGTCTGTCATTAGGAAAAGTTAGCGGTTAGATTTTAGATGAGCAGGAGTAATCGTCAGTCGTAGCAGACTTGCTCGGAACTGTCAGCCGTTTCATTTTTTGTATCGGTTCAAGCGACCCTATTAACTTGAGCTTAAGTGAAAACAAGTAGAAAACTCAATCCCTGAAAGCTGTTATAGGAGAAACTCTCAATGAACACTCACCTGCAAGGATCATCTCTAGCACTCAAGTCCGATCGAAAGCGAAGCAATTACAGTACAGGGCGCTTATTGCTCGTAATGTTATTAGCTGTACCCACTACTTTGAGCCTAGCAACTTGTGGGAGTCAAGGCGGCGGTAGTAGATTGGAAAACTATCAAGCAAGGATGGGTGCTTCTGCCGCCTCTCCAGCAATGGCGCCTGGAAGTCCCCCAGAGGGAATGGCAGCACCAACCGCTCAAAAGGTCGCTGCTTCATCAGGAGGAGCAGCAGCAGAAGTGCCGCGACCGCAACCTCAACTCATTAAAAAAGCTGAACTTACCCTGGTGGTGAAATCCATGCCGGATAGCATTAAAAGCGTAACCACGATCGCGCAACAACAGCAGGGAGATTTGTTGAGCTTCCACGATCAAAAGCCGTCAGACGCGAGCGATCGCCACAGCGCCTCCATGCAGTTGCGAGTGCCTCAAGAGCGACTGGATGCTACCTTAAAAGCCTTAGCTCAACTGGGAATTGTCCAAAGTCAATCCCTGACGGCGGAGGATGTTTCCGATCAACTGGTTGATACCCAAGCTCGATTACGCAATCTGCGACAATCGGAAGACGCACTCTTAAAAATTATGAATCGCTCTGGCTCGGTGGGAGATGTTTTAAAAGTCTCGCAGGAATTAAGCCGAGTTCGGGAGTCCATTGAACGGATGGATGCTCAATTCAAGAATTTACAAAATCAAGTGGCTTATTCTACGATTAACTTAAATCTAGAAGTAGCTCTTTCTGCCACGCCAACCACAACTCCCCCGTTAACTTTGCGGATGCAAGAAACCTGGGGTAAGGCAACTCATTCAGTGGGAGAATTTACCACGAGTTTGTTAGCTTTGGCACTCTGGCTACTCGCTTACAGTCCTTATTTCCTACTGGTGGGTGGTGCAGTTTACGCTTTGAATCGCTATTACAAATGGCAGAAACCAAC
>JBLNEP010000089.1:0-35592 GCA_050262755.1 Actinomycetota bacterium
TAACGAGTGCGACTGCTAAACCTAAGGGAACTGCTAGCAAGAGGGCGATCGCTGAACTGGCTAAGGTTCCATAAATAAAGGGTAAGGCTCCAAACTGTAATTCTCCAATATTCCACTGCCGATTCCATAAAAATTGCCAACCAAATTTTTCAAGAGCCGGATAAGCATCTTTAAAAATTAGCCCGCTCATCCAAAAGAGGACCCCAGCAGTTACTAAAGCAAAGCCCCAAACTAATACTGTGAAGCTGTACTCTAGCCATAAACCTTCGCCCTGGTTATCTGTCAAATCGGCAATTTCGTTCAAGCGAACAGGCAGCTCTGGCAAGTTATTGGATAGTTGAGAGACATCTTTCATACTTGCAATTTTCTGGAAAAGGATGCTTTTCATCGAGGAAGTTGCTAATCGCTCAGGAGTGAGAACTCATCGATGACAATAAAAACAAGATCTAGGGGTGGATTTCGGAGAGAATCTCAACTGTTCATAGTCCTATTCCAGACAAAACCCAACCCTCTCGATCTGTTTATTTTTACCGCTTTTCTGAGTCATGTCTCTGTCCAAAAATGGACGAGAAGGAACCCTTAGCCATTAGCAATGAGCTAGCTTCCTGAATCAGCTCTTTGCAACAACTGTTTGGTTAACAATTTGCACGACTTTCTGAGCCACACTTTGCGGAATTCGAGTGTACTCCAACTGTTTATTAATTCCTTGACCAGTGGTCATCACCCAATTCACCATCTTTTTAATGGCTTCTGCTTTCGCAGTAGGATATTGCTTGTAAACTAACAGCCAAGTCAGACCAACAATTGGATAGCCATCCTTAGGATTGCCTTCCACTAAACGGAAGTCTGCGGGAAATGATTCGCCTGCCAGCGCTTTTTCTGCTTCTGCAAGACTTGGGTCTACAAATCTACCCGCTTTATTTTGAATAAAGGCTGTTTGTAGGTTGTTTTGCCGCGCAAATGTATCTTGAACGTAGCCGATCGCTCCTGTTGTTTGCTTAATTAAACCCGCAACGCCTGGATTACCTTGACCGCTGAGAGGACTGCCGGACCAGCTCGGTTGAGCGCCTGCTTTAATCCTGCTGCCGATCGCCTGCAAGTGGTTCGTAAAAATAAAGCTAGTACCGCTGCTATCCGCTCTCACAACCACTCGGATGGGAGTATTCGGTAGGTTTTTAGCTTGCCCAGAAATTCCCGCAATTTTGGGGTCATTCCAGCGAGTAATTTGACCTTCAAAAATGCCTCTCAACGCTTCGCTGGTTAGTCTTAAATTATTCACTCCCGGCAGATTGTAAACCACTGCAACCGCTCCGCCTGCTGTAGGAACTGCGATCGTGCCACGCTGTACCTGAGCGATCTGTTCGCCACTCATCAGTGCGTCGCTGCCTGCAAAGTCTACCGTACCGCCAATAAAAGCCCGAATGCCTGCACCACTGCCAGTTCCTTCATAGTTAACAGTCACTCCAGTTGCACCTCTCATTTGAGAGAAGTAACGGTCATACAGGGGTTTGGGAAAAGTTGCACCAGCACCATTGAGGGTAACGCTAGCTGTTGCTCCGCCGATCAGGGCTAGCGAGAAGGCTGTTACTGTTAGTAAAACTGTCAGAACGCGCCGCCAGCGCCTCGTTAAAAACATCATACTCGTTCTCCTCAACTCAATAAATAGGGAGCTGTAACAATAAATTAGCTAGTTCCAATTGAACTTACTATATAAAACGTAGAAAAAATAATAAGCTTGCCTTAAACTTTGGTTAATAAAAGATTAAAAAGAGGGGTGCGGAGCGGGGTCGGTTGCAATCAAGAGGCTAGATTTTTAACTGAAATTAACTGCTGAGTTTATGGAAATTATCGAGTTAAAAAGTATTTTATTTTTATTAGGCTATTTACAATCAATTGTAAGCTTTATGAAGTAAAATTTAGTCTAGTCATCATAGTTCAATAGCTCAGGTGATTTTTCTCTAAAATTACCAAGCTCAAAAGCTGTTAGGGTCTGACACCTGTTGACCTAAACCCCTCTCAGGCGATAATAAGAATAGTTTACATTTCTTAAAAAAACGATGACGAGAGATTTGCGTGGCTTCCTCAAGCTGTTGGAAGAACGGGGGCAATTACGGCGGATTAGCGCTTTGGTTGACCCGGATTTAGAAATTGCTGAGGTTTCTAACCGAATGCTACAACGGGGTGGCCCGGCGCTACTGTTTGAAAATGTCAAAGGGTCAAACTTTCCAGTGGCAATTAATCTGCTGGGAACAGAGGAACGGGTTTGCTGGGCGATGAATCTGGAAAAACCGATTGAGTTGGAGGAATTAGGCAAAAAATTAGCACTGTTGCAGCAACCAAAGCCGCCAAAGAAACTATCGCAGGCGGTAGAGTTTGGCAAGGTGTTATTTGATGTACTCAAGGCGAAACCTGGGCGAGATTTTTTCCCAGCTTGTCAACAGGTGGTGATTCAGGGCGATCGGTTGGATTTAAATCAAATTCCCATGATTCGCCCTTATCCGGGCGATGCGGGAAAAATTATCACGTTGGGTTTGGTAGTTACGAAGGATTGTGAAACGGGAACGCCCAACGTGGGGGTGTATCGGTTGCAGTTGCAGTCACCGAATACCATGACGGTTCACTGGTTATCGGTGCGAGGAGGGGCCCGGCATTTGCGGAAGGCGGCGGAAAGGGGGAAAAAGTTAGAAATTGCGATCGCGTTGGGGGTCGATCCGTTAATCATTATGGCCGCTGCCACACCAATTCCCGTGGATTTATCGGAGTGGTTATTTGCAGGACTTTATGGGGGTTCTGGGGTGCCGTTGGCGAAGTGTAAGACGGTGGATTTAGAAGTGCCGGCGGACTCGGAATTTGTGTTAGAAGGAACCATTACACCGGGGGAAGTCTTGCCAGATGGGCCGTTTGGCGATCACATGGGGTATTACGGTGGCGTGGAGGATTCGCCTCTGATTCGCTTCCACTGTCTGACGCACCGGAAAGACCCAATTTATTTAACCACGTTCAGCGGGCGGCCCCCAAAGGAAGAGGCGATGATGGCGATCGCACTCAATCGGATTTATACGCCGATTTTGCGACAGCAGGTGTCTGAAATTGTGGATTTCTTTCTGCCGATGGAAGCGCTTAGTTATAAGGCGGCGATTATTTCCATTGATAAAGCGTATCCGGGACAAGCGCGACGGGCAGCTTTGGCATTTTGGAGTGCGTTACCCCAGTTTACTTACACCAAATTTGTGATTGTTGTCGATCGGGATATCAACATTCGCGATCCCCGCCAAGTAGTCTGGGCAATTAGTTCTAAGGTTGATCCCTCTAGAGATGTATTTATTTTGCCAAATACACCCTTTGATAGTTTGGATTTTGCCAGTGAAAAGATTGGTTTGGGAGGAAGAATGGGGATTGATGCCACGACGAAGATACCGCCAGAAACAGAGCATGAATGGGGCGCAGTTTTGGAGTCTGATGTGGAGATAGCGGCGATGGTCGATCGACGTTGGGCAGAGTATGGTTTGGATGATTTGATGTTGGGGGAGGTGAATCCCAATTTATTTGGATATGAGCTGAGGTAAGGAAGCGTAAACTTTAATCAGCAAGGTGTTGGTTAGAGCAAATTTAACTGCTGATTCAACGGCAAGAGGTGGATAGGGGCGGGTTTAGCCAAAAAATTTTGTAGTTGGGATTTTTTTAGGACAAACCCGCCTCAACGCAGCGCAATTTCCTCCTAACAATTCTCCTCTTTCAAGAATTTAGAAAAAATTTCCCGCCCCGCCTCATAACGAGTTGGTGTATTAATATCCATCAAGACAACAGGGGTTCCAATTTCTACTTTTTGAATCTGTTCCTGCCAATCTTCAACAAATTTCTGCAACCCTAAACTCACTTTCTGAATGCTTGCTAAATCAGAACGAAGTTGCTTTGAAAATAAGAGCGGATGTCCCATTTTTTCTTGATAAGTAGGAGCAGTAATCAGGGCCTCTCTTTCTTGATGAATCTTCAGCAATTTCTGATAGACCCAAGCGGGTCGAGGTTCATCAACTGCTGAAATTACTAGCACTTCAAACTCAGGAATTTGTTGCAAACCTACTCCAATTGAACTGCTGTTTCCCGTACGGGAATTGGGATTAATGACAATCAAAGTTTCAGGCGGACAATCTTGCTGGCGGTGGGTATTGTGCGACCCTAAAACAACTACGGGAATTACACCAATACTCAGCCATTGCTGAACTTGATACCCCAACAGCGTCTTACCGTCCAACCAAGGCAACCCCGCTTTGCAAATTCCCATACGGGTTGAATTTCCTGCCGCTAAAATAATCGCCCAACTAACACCCGCTTGCATAGTTCCATCGGAGGTTATGTACACTGATTTTCCAACCCACTCCATCAGTAACCAGTCAAAGAGATTTTGAATCTTGACTGTTGACTAGAGCGAGATGAATTTTGCCTTTTCAACTCAATCGATTGATAGTTTAATTTTAACAACCCACGAGAGTTTCGTAAGCAGTCTAATGTGCTGAACTTACCTCTAATCTTTAGCGAGACTAGATTCGACTTCCAGGCGTTGCTGCCAGTTCCCGCTGGGGGTCTCGGCCTACAGTCGGAGGTGCAGAACCATTGGCCACCTGGGCGATCAATTCTAGATGCTGGGGTAGTAATTTTGCTAAATTGTAGCGTTCTATAGCCGTTTGACGGGCTTTGACTCGAAGTTCGGCCATGCGAGTGGGATGATCTAAGACTTCATCAATGCGATCGGCGATCTGTTTAGGCGAGAAGTAATCAACTAGCAAACCATTTTCGCCATCGCGAATGACTTCTCTGACTGGAGGAGTATCAGAACCAATCACTAAACACCCCGTTGATAAGGACTCAATCATCGACCAAGACAACACAAAGGGTCTGGTTAAATAAACGTGAACATCTGATGCTTGAATCACTTTTAAATACAAACCATAAGGCAGAGAACCGACGAAGTGAACTCGTGATAAATCCAGCGGTACTTTTTTGAGCATATAATCTTTATAGCTCTCGCCATTAGGCAAGCCTTTGCCATAGCAAACTCTCTCAGAGGCGACAATCACAACGTGGCAATTAGGCCGCCGTTCTTGCATATAGGCAATGGATTCAATAAATTCGGGAAAGCCGCGGTAAGGTTCCATTCCCCGCGACACATAAGTAACAATTTCATCAACACCTGATAAGTCTAAATTCGGCAAGACCAGTTTCGCACCCGGGTTAGGTTTGAAGTATTCTGTATCGACACCGTCATGTAAGACAGAAAGCTTTTGTTGGAATTCAGGGGGAAATTGCGACCGTTGCCAATAAGTGGGTGATAAACCCCAGTCACAGGAGTATAAATCCGTTAAAATTGGTGCATTTTTAATCCGAATCCGCGCCATATCATCAACGGTTAGGGGTTCTGCCGGGTCAAAATCCGCATCAGAACCATAAGCATTATAAAACCACTCAAAATAACACAACAGAGGCGTATTGGGAAAAGCTTCTTTGACAAATAAAGTCGGTCCCCAGCCAGAATGACCGCAGATGACATCGGGTACAAAACCTTCTGCTTTGAGTTGTTCGGCCATTCTAAAGACTGCTTGTCCGTAAATAACAGCACTTTCCAGGGGGCGGACATAGTGGTGAGTTTGGGGGGCTGATTCGCGACTCGGCGTAAACACTGCTTTGCGAACCCCTGGAATTTCCCACTCAGGGCGCTCATGTTTAGTGCCAAAAACAACTTGATTTTTAGGATTAGAACCTAATGCAGCAATGATGTGGCGGTACTGGGCGGGGAAGTTGGGGTGAAGGAATAAGGCTCGCATTGTTAAAGGAAAAAAGATGAGGTTATCTAAGAAAAGCGATGAGCAAGAGGTTTGATTTTAGGCAATTGGTGCTTGACAAACCCAAACACAATCTCGCGGGACGGTGGTGTAATCTTTCAAGAGAATTTCATAGTTTAAATGCTTGAGGAATTTTTCCATAATGGCATCGGTCATAATTGAAAAAGCCGTGCCGTCTCTGCGCCCCAGAAGGTTTTTATCCCACTCGCTCACGAATTTTTGCCAGCCCAATTCACTTAAGATATTACTGTGGTGAAAGATGCAGAGGCGATCGCCCGTGAGGGCTTTAGGAATGCGGGTGAGGTAGTTAAAAATATCGACTGGTTCTATATGCACCATTGTATCGTAGCAAAAGCAGACATCGGCAGAGCCTGGGGGGAGGGCATCTAAGGTTAAGCCATCGAGTTTGATGTAGTTCACTCGCTCATCACCCAGACGCGATCGCGTGGCGGCTAGCATTTGGCTGGAAATATCAGCACAAATTAAGCGGTCGCAATATTTCAGCAGCAATGCCCCCGTCTTGCCGCCCCCAATCCCAATCTCTAACACCCGATGTTCTTTTTTAATATAAGGTGCAATGAATTGTGTTTCAATTAATGCCTCATATTCTGCTAATGAATTAGCAGCGCCCGCTGCTTTTCCAATCCATTCATCTCCAATATGAGCTAATTCCGAGTTCTGCTTTTGCCACTGTTGGGCGTAACTATCCCAGGCTCCTTCATAGTCAACTTTCATGCGGTCAGTTGTCGAGGGTTCGCTGTTCATGATTCATTGCCTCTAGTATTGATGGTTTAAAACTCGCATAAGTTCCGCCGTTCGCTGAAGTCACGTTACCGTTTTGCAGTAAAAGCAGCCTCCTGAAAAATTTGGCTGTAAGCTTGAGTCATCTCCTCGAAAGTATTCAAGGACTGTAAAACATATTTGGCATTCTCAGCCAAGCGCTGTCGCAATGTTTCATCTTCTAACAGCAGCCTGATTGCTTCTGCCAATTCTTCTGGTTTTTCTGGCGTGTAAAATAAACCGTTAATTCCCGGTCGGACTTGTTCCTTAATGCCAAAAACAGGGGTAGTAATAATCGGCAAATCATAAGCCATCGCCTCTAAAATGACTCTGGGGAAACTTTCGACCCGAGAGGTGCAAACAAAAATATCTGCTGCTTGATAATACTTGGCTGTTTCTGGTGTTTCTGGAACCAGAGTCACCCGTCCTCGCAAGCCTTCTGGCAATTCATTCACTAAAGTGGCTAACTGGTTGCTATAAAGACTCGGACGATCGCCCACAATAAAACAGCGAAGGCGACCCTGCCACTTTTCTGGTAACTGAACCAGAGCGTTCACTAGGTCCTTTTGACCTTTACGGTCACAAACAGTGCCTAATAACAACAGCACGATCTCTCCCGCTTCAACCCCGAGATTTTTTCGGGCTTGTTCCGCATTTCCCAACCGCTCTAAGCGGCTCAAATCTAACCCATTGTGAATCACTGTAAAATTGTGGTGACTATTGAGCGGTAAATAGCGGTCGCGCGTCGCGTCTGCCACAAAAATCACCCGATAAGGAAAGCGAAAACATTCTAGCGCTCTTGCTGCAATCTCCGGCCCAAATCGATCAAAATAAGTTTGCCAAGCTTCGCTTTCATGGATGTTCCACACCGAAGAAATTCCGATTTGATGGGCAACATCCACCATAAAAAAGTTCTCTAAGGTGTTCACATAAATGCTATCGAATTCGTAGCTTTCAATTTCTTTCGCAAACTCCTGGAGAGCAAGGTCATAAGCATCGCGGTGATAAATATGTTCCAGGGGATGATCGCGGACAATCACTTGAATTCCTTGCTGTTCATAAACTTCCCGCAGCGGTCCATCTGTCACACAAAAAATTACAGGTTCAATGATTGCTTGCTTCGCTAATTGCACCGCTATTTCATATTGATGTAGCGGTGCTCCCGTAAAATCCAAGGAATTGCTACACATTAAGACTTTGTTTTGACTCAAAATTTGAGTGCTGGCTTCTAAACCCTCTTTGACAAATACTCGCCGCGGTTGAATCCGGAAATATTCATCTTCTAAAGACAAGTGAGGGCTATAAAAACTATCGGATTTCTCTGCATATTTACGCCGATAAGCTGCCACTTCTTTCGGATTATCAGTAAACCCTCTTGATGTCCCTTCACGGTGTAAGAGTTCCGCCTCTGGGCAGTAAACGGAGCGATAGCCGATTTCTAACAGTCGATAACAATAGTCCACATCATTGTAAGCAACCGCAAAGTTTTCTTCATCAAATCCGCCCAATTCTAGAAATAATTGGCGCGGTGTCAGGAGACAAGCAGCCGTGACCGCCGAGTAATTTTTTGTCACCATCGCCTGAGAAAGATAACCCCGATTTTCACTCGGCATTAACTTAAAAGCGTGACCTGCTAAACCATGATGTAACCCATGAATCACCCCTGCGTGTTGAATCCGGTGATCGGGATATAAGAGCCTAGCCCCCACTGCTCCCACACCAGGAACCTGAGCAAATCCGACCATCTGGCTTAACCATTGCGGGTTAATAACTTCAGTATCGTTATTTAGAAATAAAATGTAATCGCTCTCTACTTCTTCCACTGCGCGGTTATTAATGGCAGCAAAGCTAAATCTGCCGCCCTCATTTTTAATGCACAGGACCTGATGGGAAATGTGCTTTAAATAGTCAAGGGTTTGCGGATCGTCACTTTCATTATCAATAACTACCACCTGATAATTTTGATAAGTGGTCTTGTGAAGAGAATCCAAGCAACCTTTCAGCAATTTAAGCTGATTTTTAGTAGGAATAATAATCGTGACCAAAGGCCCCGTATTAGGAAAGACCTGTGAAAAAATCCCCAAATTTTCTCGAACTGCCCAATCCGGTTGAAAGACTTTTCCAGAAATTCCGCGACGGTTTAATGAGTCTTGAATTGCTTTTTGACCCGCTGCAAAACTCGCCGGTTTAGCGGCTCCTGATATCGCTGTAGAACCGGGCGCAGTCCGCCAATGATATAAGATTAATGGCAAGTGGGCAACGTGACGCGCCACTTCTGTTGCTCTCAAAGCAAAATCATAATCTTGGGAACCTTCAAAGCCAAGTCGCAACCCGCCAATTTTATCAAAAATCTCCCGCCTTACAGCACAGATATGACCCAGGTACATATAGGAAAGCAACAATTCGGGCGACCAATCAGGCTTGAATTGCGGCGAAAAGCGATGCCCTTCGGTATCAATTTTGTCGTCATCTGAATAAAGAAAATCAGTTTCAGGATGGGTGGCTAAATATAAAGCAACTTCCCCTAAGGCGTCAGGAGTGAGTTCGTCGTCGTTATCCATAAACAGGATAAACTCGCCAGTTGCGAGTTCCGCAGCGCTGTTAGTTGCAGCGCTAATATTGCCATTTTTGGAGCGAAAACTTAGATGAATTCTGCTATCTTGCGCGGCCCATTTCTTTAAAAATTCTGCAACGGCTGGATTAGGGCTACAGTCGTCAGCAATACACAATTCCCAGTTTTGGTAAACTTGGTTGATAACGCTGGTAATTGCTTTTTCTAAAAATTCCGTTGGTGGATTATACACCGGCATCACCACCGAAATTTTAGGCAAGTGTCCCTGACAGGCTGCTAAACGAGCAATCAGGTAATCACGGGCGCGATCGCTCCACTGGTTCACTTCTAGCCAAGCATCATAGGGATCGATGGGTTCCGGCACCACAAAACCAGGTGGTGGTTGCAACCCTGACGATGAGCTTAATTTTTGTTGTTGTTGATAAATTAACAGGATTTGGCGCGTCACCTTGGCAATTTCCCAAGGCATCGGTATAATTCGACCGAGACGCTGTTTCCGCTCTGCCATTCGCTTACGAATTGCGGCTGAAAACCTCGTCAACTCTTGAGATTTATCCGCTGCTTTTTGCCAAAGGGTATAGCGCTGCACCTTTAATATTTTCGGTGCTTGAAAGGACAAAATTTCCCCGGTTTCTAACTCTGCTTTTAGAGAAATTTGCCATTCCCCCGGAGGCAAATCAACCAGCGCCTCAAAACCGCTTTGAGAACTGTTTACCCAGTCAGGAAAAACTTCTCCTACATCTTTTCGCCGCAACCCGTAGGCGCAATTGATCGTCAAATCTCCGCAGCATAGCGTTAACTTGGTTACTTTTTTTTCCGGGTGACAACACCAACCCGCAAAGAAAACATGATCTTGGCGGTGTTCCCAAACCACTGGTTCGTCAAAGGTTGCTTGAATTGTAGAAACTACCACCGGATAAGATGCTAAAGAGTGCCATTTACCCTGAGCATCCTGTACCTCAAGCTGTACTTCATGCCGTCCCGCTGGTAGTTTTGCTTCAATCCTAAAGCCTGATTTTTCAGCAGTTGCGATCTGGGGAAAAGTTTGGGCAACATCGCCTCTCTCGATACCATAAACACCCTCAAAAGTTGTGTTGCCACTCCGAATGCGAGCTGACTGAAGCTTAATCTGACTCGTATGTAAACACCAACCAGCAATGTGCAAATCTTCTCCCAAAATCTCCCATCTAGTAGGCGTATCTAGAGAAAAGATAAATCGACGGCGCAAGTTGCGTAGTCGCTGTTTCAAACTAAACCATTTTGTCCTCAATTGCCAGAATTTGGAAGACTGCATGGCTGCAATTTCGTCGCGTGCTTGTTCTGCTTCCCCACGCGATCGCTCTAATTCACTCTGAGTTTGCCCTAAGACAGCTTCCAGTTCTCGCTGTTTCGCTACAGCATTTTGGTATTGCGCTTGCAACTCTAACTGGTGTGTTACAGCACTTTCTAATTGTCCTTGAGTTTGCCCTAATTCTGTTTCTAGGGCCAGCAATTTAGTCACAGCTTCTTGGAATTGCGCTTCCCTTCCGTCCAACTGCGCTTGAGTTTGTCCTAATTCTGTTTCTAGGGCCAGCAATTTCGCCACAGCTTCTTGGAATTGCGCTTCTCTTCCGTCTAACTGCGCTTGAGTTTGCCCTAATTCTGTTTCTAGATTGAGAGTTTTAGCTAACGCTGTTTGAAATTGTGCTTCCTTGCCATCGAGCTTGCTTTGAGTTAAACCGAGTTCCGCTTCTAGATTGAGAATTTTAGCTAACCCTGCTTGAAATTGCGTTTCTTTCCCCTCTAGCTTGTTCTGAGTCTCGCCTAATTCAGCTTCCAATCCTAAGACTTTTTCCTGAGCATTTTGGAACTCGGTTTGCCACTGTTTCAGCTCGGATTTAAGCAGTTTCTGTTGCTTCTCTAGCTTGCGAATTTCTAACCAATCTTTAAACACACCCCTAGGAGTCGGTGGAGGAATGATGAGCGCTCCACTGGATGCGGGAGACGCACCACTCAAGTGTGCTGCTTTCACTTCCAGTTCGCGGTAGAGTTCTAATGCTTCGGGAAAATAGTGATCGATCAAACTGGGTCGATGGGTATTGATAATTTCACTCACTAATAAGGATTCTTCAAAATTATCCGGTGGAGGAGCTGCCAATTCTACCTGAAACTTTTCATTGAGTGCTTCGATGAAATCCTGACTTTTGTTGCCAACAGCATAAACATTTGTTAGCAGACAGCGTTCTGGAAATTTTTGATAAAATGATAAAAATTCTTGATTATAATGAATCCACATTTTGACAGCCATTTCTGGACTGTTTAATAAACTACCATCCGTTGCCCGACGATAGAGAGAATCTACGACTTCCCAAGGAGAACGGTAAACACAAATAAAATTAACAGTGGGGAGCAAATTAATCCAAAAATTCAAAAACAAAGTGGTACGAGGATCTTTCCACCCCCACAGACAATTGCGCTGATTTTGGCTAATAATTTGTTTGGCTTGTTCTACAAATTCACCCTCAATGGACACTTCTTGTAAGGTACACCCCAACTCGTCAATACCTTGCGACCGCAAAACCGCCTTGTGAAATTCCACAAAGTCAATGTTCTCAAAATGCCCTTTAATATTTCCGTAGGCTGGCCCGACCAACCTTTCGCCAATATCCACCCCTAACTTCTGAAGCAGAGAAGCCGTTAGAGAGGTACCAGAACGGTGCATCCCCACAATAGCAAAAACAGATTGTTTAGGTTCAGGTGTATTCATAGATCTATCTAGCTGTCTCGCTCGCTCAACAATCCGACTTAATCATTTTCTGTCGTTAAACCCACAGTTCGCTTAATGCGAAACCATGCTCTTCGCAGTTGCCAAAATTTACTGCTCTCCATTGCGACCACTCTAGAATGCCATTTTTCCGCTTCTGCTTGCACTGACAACAATTGAGTGTTGGCTTGCGCCAACTCTGATTGAATTGGCAAAATTTGAGCCTGCACTCGCTCCAATTCTGCCTGAGTTTCTATCCACTCTGACTTCGATTTTTCTAATTCGGTTTGAGTAGAAGCTAACTGCATCTGAGATTGCTTTAATTCTCCCTGAGTCCGATCGAGTTGAGACTGAGACTGCTCAAATTGAGCCTGAGTGGTTGCTAATTGCAATTGAGATTGCTCTAATTGGCTCTGTGTCCGTGCAGCTTGGTCCTGAGAGGTTTGCAATTGTAGTTGAGTCGCCGTGAGTTGAGCTTGAGACTGCTCTAATTGATGTTGACTTTCGGCGAGTTGAGTTTGAGACTGCTCTAATTGATCTTGGCTTTCAGCGAGTTGAGCTTGAAATTGCTCTAACTGTTTCTGAGTTTCCCCAACTTGAGCCTGCAAACGCTCGAGTTTAGCTTCCGTGGAAAAACGCTGAGAATCTGCTTGCTTATTCCTGAGCAGCGATTCTAGCGTACTGGTTTCCATGATCCATTCCAGACCATAATTATTAATTGCTTTAATCATCACCACGGACTGAGAGGGAATTTTACCTTTCGGTAGGTAGCAAGACCAGCCTGAGTGAAAAGCAGCTTGGGTCTGGAAATGTTTAGCAATATCTGGACGGTTGAAAAAGGGGCGACACCTTTGCATAATTTCCCCATTAACCAGCACTTGAATCTCTTCAATCCGTCCCTCTGGATTAAAGTCAGCAGCCCAGCCTTCGAGATGAAGTCGATTCAGAGGAGTAAAATAGGCAACATCCACATGACCATCGGGATGGTGGTAAAAGTTTAAGCGGGAAGCCTCTCTTTCTGGTTGATTGCTGACAACATATAAATCCTGAAATCGGCAGATTCCTTGTTTGATTCGATGAACAACTGCTTGCTCGTTGCTCACTTTATCAAGAATTTTCCTCACAAACTGCTCAGTAACATAAGTGGTGCCATATTCTTCTCCCTCTAGCGTTCTGCTCTCACTTGCAGGACTAAATAAAATCCCTTGTTCATTCATTTTTACGTGAGGTGGCAACAAACTCTCATCATGGACGCTAAACATCAGCAAGCCACCGGGTGTCAGTAAACTGTATAGGGTTTGCATCCAATCTGCAAACGTTCTCTCCGGCATGTGGCTGAAGAAAGAATTCGCGAGAATGCAGTCAAACTTCTTTTCAATTTGATAATTTTCAGGCTGGCTTGTGGAAACGATGCCATTGACGCCCAAATATTCTGATTGAAACTGCACAGCTCCCGCGTAAATATCAGAAACCCAGATTTGCTCGGCTGGCATTTCTTGGAGCAAAAACCGAGTAAATCGACCGTATCCGCACGCAAAATCAAGGAAAGAAGAGACCTGGTCAAAACTCTGGAAGTGCCATTCCACCACTTGTTTAACGGCATCTCGGATCCGGCGACCTAGAGAGTAGTATCGAACTCGGGCGCGATCGCTGTCTCCCTTTGAGTTCTGCAAACTATACAGATACATCTCATCTTCTTCACAAATAGTTGATTTGAAGGTGAGTGGAGATTGCGTTTGGTCTTTAATAAATGTTTGAACCACAAGATTTTCTTGGGGCTGTTGCGGACTTTCAATTAAGGGTTCCATCTCTATCTAACCTCACTTTCCTGCTCTTTATTAACCAAGCCATTTTTGATCGTTAACTCTGGCTCAACGAGTAAGTCAACCACTCCCGTGCCGTAAGAATCGGGGCAAGGCTGAACTCTAAACATTGCAACATCAATACAGCGAGCTAGATAAGTCAGATCGTCGTCAACCATGCCAACGACTCCAGCATTCAAGAAATAAACACCAGGGTTTAGCAGACATTTGAATTTGAATTTGACAGTAACAGTTTGGTTCGCCTCAATAGATTTAATATCTTGGTAGGAAGAATAGAAAGAGGAACCTGCTAGCTCAAAACCACTCAGGGTTTTAATCAGCATCCCAAACCGGACTTTATGAGTCGAAATGGAAAACGCAACAGAGTAAGTGTAAATGTACTCTCTGCGACCCACTAAATGATTGACAACCTGCCCGTTCAACGTTGTCATGCAGGGATTGAGAATTTTCGCGCCACGAGAGGGATACCAAATCGTATTAGAAGGAACCATCTCCGCATCATAGAGCTCATCCATCTCAATTTTTTGCTGAGGGATGATTTCATCTTCTTTAATGGCTTCCGGGGTGCTGGTAAAATCAGTCGCAGCTTGCTCGTTAACTTGTAGTTGGTGGTTTTCTACCGTTTTTAGCTGACGAATTTCTTCGCGAATTGCCTCCACTTTATCGAGGGAAGCATAGATTAACTTTTGATATTTAGAAACAACAAATTTCGGGCTGTGAGCCATCAGTAACTCACCATGATCGAGGAGAATTGCCGAGTCGCAAAGTTGGACAACTGAAGACGCAGCATGAGAAACAAATAAAATAGTTCCCCCTCTTTCTTGGATCGTCTGAATGCGAGCGAAACATTTGCGCTGGAAAGCTTCATCTCCGACAGAAAGGGCTTCATCGACTACCAATACATCCGGGTTGACGCTGGTTGCAACCGCAAATCCTAACCGCACGAACATCCCGCTAGAATAAGTTTTAACGGGTTGCTCCATGAAATCACCAATATCTGCGAACGCAGCAATTTCATCAAATTTCTCTGCAATCTCTTCTTGGTTTAAGCCTAAAAGCTGACCGTTAAAAAAGACATTTTGCCGTCCGGTAAATTCGGGGTTAAAACCGCTCCCCAGTTCTAAGAGCGCTGAAATTCGCCCTCGAACTGTGACTTCTCCACTGGTGGGTGTGAGGGTGCCAACGATAATTTGTAGCAGCGTACTTTTTCCTGAACCATTGCGGCCCACTACGCCGAGGGTATGCCCCTTGGTAACTTCCAGGTTGATGTCTCGCAATGCCCAGAATTCATCTGCTAGGTTTTTTCCAGGCAAGATAATTTCTTTTAAGCGATCGCCAGGATGGCAATACCGCTTAAAGCACTTGGAGACATTTTTTAGCGAAATGACAATTTCGGTCATGGGTCAGTAGTCAATAGTCAGCGAGCACCAGTCAATGCGTCCCAGTAGGTAGTCAGTGGCCCACCCTCAACCCGCAGCAGAGGGCTGACGAAGAACAAGTGACAACGGACAAATCTACAATACGTCAGCAAAGGCCGGTCGCAATCGCCGATAAACCCAGAAGCCACCATAAAATATACACAGGGAGAGGAGAGAAGCAGCACCCCATTCGGCCCAATGTTTGACCTCTCCGAGCAGTACCAAGTCTCGATAGACTTCTGAAATCGCAGCTAAGGGATTTAGCCAAAAGATCCAAATGCGCCACTCTTCGGGAATCACGGAGGCAGGATAAACAATTGGTGTCAGGTAGAACCAAAGATTTAGAATAACACCTAAACTTTGGGGAATATCCCGCAAAAACACTGTCAATCCTGCTGTTAAATATCCTAAACCCGCTGTAATCAATAGTTGAGGCAGCCAAACAAATGGTAGCAGCCATAAGGTACTGTATAGCTTTTGGGAAGACACGGCTACGATCCCAATCAACGCTATCAACCCAAAGGAGCTTTCAAGAAAAACCGACAAAATTGGTACGAGGGGTAATAAACTGAGGGGAAACACCACTTTCTTAACTAAGTTTGGCTGAGTCATCACTGAGACAGATGCCTTAACCAAGCCATTTGTGAAGGCTGTCCAAGGCAGCAAACCTGCAAACAGCCACAATCCAAAGGTCACGCTATCCTCTGGAAAGCCTTTCACGCTGAGCTTAACTTTGAGGATAACAGAGAAGACATAAGTATAAATCAGTAATTGCGATAGCTGATTCAGCAACGGCCAAAAGTTACCCAAGATTGAGCCTTTATACTGAGCCTCCACGTCCCGTCGCACCAATGTCAATAGCAGGTTGAGTTGAGCCTGCCACCGGGAAGAAGCGGGCAGCCAACGACCAGCTTTTCCAGCTCTCTGGACAGCGCCTTTCATCGATCTCAGCAATTTTTTCGCCCTCGTCCACTACTTACACACCACAACCAATTAAAGCTGTCGAATGCCAGCTCTTATGATGAACTACCCTGTCCGACTACGCAAGCAGCAGATTCTTTAAATCTCCTACTGCCCCCTAGTGGGTCAGAGTTTTAAAGATTATACTCCTGTGCCCGACCTAGCGGGGATGGAACTACGGTTGTCACCAGAGGGTCAAGGCTTGAGTGACAGGAGCTTCAACCATTGCTCCCAAGCGAGCGCTGATGTCCTGTTTTCCCCCGGCTCAAGAGAATATACCGTTTCTCTTTCCCAGGGTGATTAAAATTTCTTAAAAAATTTAATCATCTCCTCACTGCTTTTGATTCCCTCAGATTCTAGGCTGTTTATTAGTTTGTAAATGAAGCCAGATTAACGATAGACATACCCGCAATTCTGATGAGAGTAGAAGCAGATACTCAATAGTAGAATGCTCCTGTCCTCATGTTGAGGATCGTTGACAAGCTCAAGAGCTAATAATCAGTGGAGGACTCTGCTGCTCGGTATCAGAATAGAAAGTGATGAGGTGAATGCAAATGGGAACCACAATTCTGAGACATGACTTAAACATCACTGACCCCCAGACCTTGTAGCTCGTATGACCAGCAGCTATTTAATCCCTGACTTTTCCAGGGTTTCACCTTACAAGCGATCAGTTCTATAGGCAAACTGTACTACAAAATTTGCTGATTTTCAAGGCGGAAAGCATTGCCTTTTATACTTTCCCAGTTCCTAAAGAGTCGGAGGGTCTGTCGCCGCCGGACCCAGGACTAAATCTGTCTCAGACTTCACAATAGTATCTTTTTGACTCAAAACTAGTAGGCTTATCTGCCATCTTGATATCTCTACAGTTTTGGGACAGGTTCCTAACTCCATAAGCGGGACGCCTGTACCACAAAAAATTAAGTTTATGAGTTCATGAATGTGCTAGCTGTTGGCTTGCATTCCTACTCAAAATTACCACCCTTGGCACAACTTCGACTGATTTCTCCGGATTCCTAAAAGCCTATTAGAACATAAGAATAGCTCCCTTGCTAAAGCTCGTTGATGATAGGGAGCCTATTCATTAAGAATGAGCAATTAGGGTCACTGCCACTATCCATCAACAGCTTAATAGATGAGGTAACGTCAAATGTCAGTCATTCAACTCAGGAATCAATTAAAGACAACTGACCCCAAAACTTTGACTCCTGACCCTGATGATGGGTCTGCAACAACCCGATATAAAGATATCTACTTAGAAGTTGAATCTCCCAATCAGCCTCTAACCATCGAGCTGTTTAAAGATGCTAATACAGCTTACGATCCCTTCGTACAAGTGTATAAAGTACCGAAAGGCAGTAGAGGTAGCAATTTAGTCCCATCTGGAACTCGCCCCGATGCTGAAAATGATGATTCTGGTAGTAATAACGACGCTAGAATTGCCCCAGATGTGCCACCGTCGATCAATGGCGTTCCTGGAACACTCACGAGTCAATCAGGTTTTGACTATATAGTCCGCGTCACTAACTATGAGGAACTACCTGATAATTTACTCCCTCAAAATTTTGGGTTACAGGTGACAAGTCCTACCGGAAATATTAATTTTAGAGACCCTGTCACTGGGACTCAGTTAGATTCCTTTGGCAATCCCATTACCAGTCCTGTTCCGGGTGGCAATATTCCCGTCCAGCGTTTTTGGGACTTTGTGACACGGTCGCATTTTTATACAGCCAATCAAACGGAACAGTTCCAGCGACTTTCCGACCCCAATCGCTATCGCAACGAAGGTGTTGAATTCTTTGCAGCTAATACAGGCACTCCCGCCGCTCAGAATGTCCGTCGCTTCTTAAATACCAGTTCTGGAACTTATTTCTATACTGCCGATCCTAACAGTGCTCAATTCGTGCGGGAACGGTTGTCACAGTTCCGGGATGAAGGGGATGCTTTCCTGGCTTTTGGTGCCCAGGTTCCCGGTACAATTCCTGTCTACCGTTTTGCTAACTTAGATGCTGAAAAAGGCAATCCGCTGAATATTACCCACTTTTACACGGCCGATCCCATCAACCGACAAACAGTGATTAACACTCTACCAAGTTTCAGGGATGAAGGAGTTGCTTTCTACGTGTTTCCGCGTTAGCAACCACCCTCACTCCCTCAAGATGAGCGCCAAGATTGACGAAGCGCTCATCTTTCGTTTAAATCAGGTTAAAGGCAGGATGAGTGGTTCACCAGCGTGATTGAAAAGGTCTAACTATAAGGATTGCAGTGCTTCAACCATTGCCTGCTTTTGCTCATCATCATAGCCCCAGCGCTGCAAAAAGGTTTGGAAAGGGCCTTCACCAGTTAAGAGACTCTCTCGCATTTGTGTTGCGAGTTCCTGACTAATAGGTAACTGTAGACTTTGGAGTAAAAGAGTCGCGCGCGATCGCACTCTTTGAGACTTCGCTGCCATCTCCTCATCTCCGTTGCGCCTGTGATGGACCACCATAGCGGTTGACATCACGATATTTTTCACCAGCACTGGCGCCACGATTTCCGGTGCAGATACCAGTCCCCGAATCACCGCAGGGATGGGTCGATCGGCCACTGAGCGCTCATCTGTTAGATAGGTGATGAAAAATTCTCGGGTATTCTTCTCCGTTTTGACGATCGCAGTGATTGCCTCCTCAATTTCTGCCTCGGAAGATTGACCGGTCTCCATCTGAGAGAGTAAAGATTCAGTTAGACTCCTCAGTTCTTCCTCAGAAATTATGCTTCCAGGGACCAGCAAAGACGGTGGAATAGTCATAGTGTGAGCCACGATTGTGCAAAGTCTTCTAAGATCATAGGCAATAGAGCCGACTGCTGCCAGCGCTCAGTCTTCAGGCTGGTTGCTTAGTTGGTTCGCTGCGTTCCCCCTGTCCGATCGCTGTATTGATATGGCCATTATCTCCTCGAAAAAACAGCCTCCCTTTCCTGAGTTACCAGATGACTTCTCGAAACCGCCACGCCGTAAATCTGCGAAAGCGAAACCGGAATCTCTGTTAGAACCGGAGGCGTTACCAGATGAGCAGAGTACCAACAAGCAGGAAGAGAAGATCCGGCCGCAGCGGTTGGCGGAGTACATTGGTCAGAAGGATTTAAGAGAGGTGCTGACGATCGCCATCCAAGCGGCGAAGTCTCGCAACGAACCCCTGGATCACCTCTTACTCTATGGTCCGCCGGGATTGGGTAAAACGACGATGTCATTGATTCTAGCGGAGGAAATGGGGGTTAGCTGCAAAATTACTACGGCTCCCGCTTTAGAAAAGCCGCGAGATATTGTGGGTGTACTCGTCAGTCTTAAAGCGGGGGATGTGCTGTTTATTGATGAAATTCACCGCCTCTCAAAGGTAGCGGAAGAGTTGCTCTATCCAGCGATGGAGGATTTCCGATTAGATATTACGATTGGTCAGGGGAAGACTGCTAAAACTCGCAGTATTCCGCTTAAACCTTTTACCTTGGTAGGTGCGACTACGAAAGTGGGGTCGCTGACTTCGCCGTTGCGCGATCGCTTTGGGATTATTCAGCGATTACGCTTTTATGAGGTGGATGAGCTAACTTTGATTGTCCAGCGGAGTGCTCAAGTGTTGGATACTCCTGTGACGCCGGAGGGTGCAACGGAAATTGCTCGCCGAGCTCGCGGTACACCTCGGATTGCTAATCGTCTGTTGCGGCGAGTGCGAGACTATAGTGAGGTGCGATCGCTCAAACCTGTAACCGCCGAGGTAGCTTCAGAAGCGTTGGAATTGTTTAATGTTGATCCGTTGGGTTTAGATTGGACAGATCGGCGCATTTTAACGGTGATGATTGAGAGTTTTAATGGAGGTCCAGTGGGTTTGGAAACACTGGCGGCTGCAACGGGGGAAGATACACAAACTATTGAAGAAGTGTGTGAGCCTTATTTAATGCAAATCGGGTTTATGCAGCGGACAAATCGAGGTCGGATAGCAACGCCGGCAGCTTGGAAGCATTTAGGTTATCTTGATAAAGAGGCTTAGAGTAATGCTATAGGTTTCTGAAAAAAAACGCTAATTTTTGCAGGCGATTTGCAGCTTCTGGGGGTGCAGCGATCCAGTGAATTGATTGAAGTTAGAAGCTCTCAAAACCTAGACTAACACGAAAAAATTGTAATAGTTTCTGTTAAAAATTAGGGGGTGTAAGTGAGGTTAAGCGACCCAAGAAAGCGTGAAAAAACTTCAATCTTTTTTGTTAGCAACTTCACTGTAAATTGCCGGAGTTTAAGAGAAAACTCAAGCGAGGCGAGCTGAAACTGATTTTGATTTTACTTCGCAGTAAAAACCCGCCAGATAATCAAAACAGTAAAGGCTAGATAGCCAAACACAGCCATCCAGTCTAACCATTCACTTGGAATCATCAAAAAATTATTCATCCGTTGCTCTGAATCACTTTGAGAGTGATTTACTACTTAGGGAGGATGTCACAAATCAACTCACCGGCATCCTTTGGCTGAAAGGGTACAAGGGTTCCGTCTGGTTGTTTGCGAGTGCGATCGCGACAATTATAAACCTCAATGGGTCGTTCGATGCCATCGATCCGGACAGCCGCTCTATATTCCCAGTGATATTTAGCACTTCTTTTGATCGTCAGGATGCAAATTTCATGGTGGTTGGTGTTGCGACAAAAGAAGGCTTCCGCCGGAGGTACTACCGCCCATCCTAAGCTAATTAATAGCAGTAAACAGCTTAAATGCACTCTTATACTGGAATTACGTTAGTCTATCTTCCTCGATAACAGGGCAGTCTCGCTAGGTTGGAACAACTGAGTTGGTTCTCTCCCATCACGAAACAGACTGAAGCTTTTTAATTCGACAAAAATTCAAAATTTTTTTGTGTTCAGCCTTCAGTGATGAGTAAGCTCTTTGCCCCACCCTGCTCACTCTCGACTATACTCAGTATTATATCCAACCACAATATCAACATGATATAAATGCTTGAATTATCCGCTTTGGGTCTACTACAGCGACAGTCCTTGCACGGTTATCGGCTCAAGCAGCAGCTAGAGCTGTTTATGAGCAGTTGCATGAGTGTTAATTACGGAGCCATTTACCCGCTCCTTAAGCGTTTAGAAGAGCGGGGTGAAATCGAGGTACTCACTGAAGAAGCTGGAGATGCTGGCTCGACACGCAAAATTTATGCAATCACTCCAGCCGGTCGCGATCGCTGGCGACAAATCATGCTCGATCACCCTCAAGAAAGCTGGGTCAACAGTCGCACCCGCTTTCAAATCAAATTTTTCTTCTTCGGCGACTTAGAACCCGCTGAACGCATCAAGCTGCTAGAACACCGCTTAAGAGTCTGCAAACTCCGCCAAGACTACGTTGGCAGCCCCCAAAGTGAAGATTCTCCAGCCGATCGTTATCAAATTGCGGCTTGGGAGAGAGGACAAGCGATGCTGGAATCTGAGATTGAATGGTTAGCGGAGCAACTGAGCCGAGAACAACAAGCGCTCGCCACTCAAACTGAAGCCGAGCAACTAACCTCTGAACTCACCCAGACTCCCTGTCCAGCTCTGTAAAAAATACTTAAGTTACTAGAATCACCCAATCGGGTGAGCCTATAGAAGGAGGTATAAGTTTTCCGTTTCAATCCCTAATAGGGATAACAAAATACTATTTAGCCCAGCTCCTATGTTTATACAGCCCAAAATCGCTATGGTCCGGTCAGCCTCATCGTAGAAACAAGCAAACCAATAAAAAAACCTAGCTGAGAAAGCACATGAGTTCTTACAAATCCCCTGAATCCGTTGCTGACCTTGAAAGTCAGCCATCAACGAGTCTGGAGGAGGGTCAGTCGAATGCAGAAAGTGCTGAGTTTGATCAAACAGAGGATCTGACTACTATTAGCGATCGCCCCCGTCTGCCTCAACAACAGCGCCCCAAATGGCTACTAGCAGTGGGAGCCGTCCTCTTAACAATTGGTGCTGCGATCGGCTGGCAGAGGTGGCACTCCAACCACTCACAGCCACCCCAGCAAGCCCCAGGAGCAGCCCAATCCCAAGGCATACCGGTCAAGTTAGCACCAGTCGTAACCACAACCTTACAAGACAGCTCCGAGTTCGTCGGTAGTTTAGAAGCCAAGCGCTCAGTTGAGATCCGGCCTGAAACAGAGGCGCGAGTCACGCAAATTTTAGTGCAGCCAGGGGATTTCGTGCAGAAAGGGCAAGCGATCGCCCGCATGAAAAGCGACAGCGCCGAAGCCGACTTGAGACAATCACAAGCGAACCTCGTCCGTGCCCAAGCCCGCTTAGCCGAGTTGCAAGCCGGCAGTCGCCCTGAAGAAATTGCCCAAGCCCAAGCCCAGGTTGCCCAAGCCCAAGCCAACCTCACCCAACTGCGAACGGGAAACCGTCCCGAAGAAATAGGTCAAGGCCAAGCCCGCGTTGCCGAAGCAGAAGCTAACCTGGCCGATGCCCAAACCGGTAGCCTCCTAGAAGACATCGCCCAAGCCAAAGCACAAATCGAAGCCAACAAAGCAGAAGCTGAACTAGCAGGTCAACAGCTTGCCAGATATGAGCAATTGGCTAAAGAAGGGGCAGAGTCAGAAAATACCTACCAGCAATATTTGCAAAAAGAACGCACAGCTAGAGCCAATCTCCGAGAATCTGAAAGGCGACTGAATCAGCGTCAGCAGAACCGACAAGCGGAGATCGAGCGACGCTCCGCAGCGCTCCAACAACAGCGACAAGCTTTGCGACAACTGCAAAACGGCGCACGCCCTGAAGAAATAGCCAAAGCTCAAGCACAACTAGCAGAAGCCCAGAGCAAATTAGTACAGCTACAAAACGGCACCCGCAAAGAAGAAATTGCCCAAGCAGAGGCGGAAGTAGCCCAAGCAGCAGCACAAGTTCGCGGATTAGAAGTACAACTGCAAGAAACAGTCGTCACCGCGCCTTTTGCGGGAGTGATTGGCGATGTACCAGTCAAAGTCGGTGACTACTTGAAAAAAGGCGATGCCATTACCAGCCTGACAGAAAATCAAGTCCTAGATTTGAGTTTGTCCGTTCCCCTCGAGCGCAAATCTCAATTGCGGTTGGGGTTACCAGTGCAATTGCTCGATGCTCAGGGTAAACCCACTGCCCAGGGAGAAATTAGTTTCATTTCCCCCAATGTCAATGCTACTTCGCAGACAGTTTTAGCCAAAGCTACCTTTCCTAATCCCAGTGGTCAACTGCTTAACCGCCAGTTTTTGAAAGCGAGAGTTACCTGGAATGAACGTCCGGGAATTTTAGTACCCGTCACAGCGATCACTCGTCTCGGTGGTCAAACCTTCGTCTTTATCGCTCAAAAACCGGAGCAGACAAAACCTGGAATGCCCCCATTGGTTGCCCAACAAAAGCCGGTGAAATTAGGAGCAATTCAGGGAAATAATTACCAAGTCCTCGAAGGGTTGAAGGCTGGTGAAAGAGTAGTTGTGGCAGGGATTTTAAACCTGACTGATGGCGCTCCGATCGCTCCTCAATCTGAAGCAACTGGAAATCGGTAGGGAATCAGCAGTTCTTAGTGACAGTTAACGGTTAGCAATTAACGGTTAACTGTTGACAACGACCCATTTCCGATTTCTGATTGCCTCTTACCTCTTACCCCGTACTAAAAGAATGTTTGCTGATTTCTTTATTAAGCGGCCTGTTTTTGCAAGTGTCTGTGCCTTTGTGATTATTTTGGTGGGAGGAATCAGCATTCCGTTGTTACCGGTTGAGCGCTTTCCTAACATTAGCCCCACCCAAATTACTGTCTCGGCTAACTATAGCGGAGCGAGTGCTGAAATTGTAGAAAATGCCGTTACCAACGTCTTAGAAAGACAGATTAACGGAGTAGAGGGTCTAAAATACCTGACTTCGAGCAGTAGTAATGATGGTACTAGCAGCATTACAGCAACGTTTGAGGCATCACGAAATAAAGATATTGCCGCCGTTGATGTCCAGAATCGAGTTTCAGTCGCTGAACCTCAACTACCGGATGAAGTACAACGCACTGGAGTGCGGGTGACGAAACAGTCGAGTAGTATCTTGCTAGCGATCGGGTTATTTACAGACAAGAACCAATACGACACCATATTTTTAAGTAACTATGCTGACTTGTACTTGGCAGATGCCTTAAAGCGAGTAAAAGGCGTTGGCGACGTGCGAATTTTTGGGGAACGTCGCTATGCTATGCGTGTTTGGATCGATCCTAATCGTCTGGCGGCTCGTGGCCTGACTACGCAAGATGTAGTTAGGGCAATGAACGAACAAAATTTGCAAGTGGGTGCGGGGAGAATTGGCTCAGAACCGGCACCACCGGGGCAAATGTATCAAATCGATTTACGGGCTGTTAGTCGATTAACAGAGCCGACAGAATTTGAAGAACTTGTTCTGAAAACAGAGGCGAATGGAACGCTGGTTAAGCTGAAAGATGTAGGAAGAGCGGAACTCGGAGCCGAAAATTATAACTCTTTCCTGCGATTTCGAGGCAACGATGCGGTTGGGTTGGGGATCTATCAATTGCCAGGGAGCAATGCGTTAGAAGTAGCCCATGCTGTCAAAAAAGAAATGGCAAGATTGGCGGTGAGTTTTCCCCCTGGATTGCAATATCGAGTGGCACTGGATACGACTCTCTTTGTAGAAGAGTCGCTAGCTGAAGTGGTAAAGACGCTATTTGAAGCAATTGTACTGGTTGTCATCGTAATTTTTGTATTTTTGCAAGACTGGCGCACCACGATCATTCCCGCAATCGCAATTCCTATTTCTCTGATTGGTACGTTTGCCTTTATCAAAGTTTTTGGATTTTCGATTAATAGTTTGTCGTTGTTTGGTTTAACTTTGGCGACAGGATTGGTGGTTGATGATGCCATTATTGTGGTAGAGAATATTGACCGCTTAATCAATCAAGGGATGAGCCCTCGCCAAGCTGCTTCAGAAGCGATGCGCGAACTATTTAGCGCCGTAATTGCAACTTCTTTAGTCTTAATGGCAGTGTTCGTTCCAGTGGCGTTTTTCCCTGGAACCACGGGAGCACTTTATCAACAATTTGCGTTAACCATTGCTTTTTCGGTAGGGATTTCCACTTTTATTGCGATTACCTTAACGCCTTCCCTTTCTGCGATTATGCTGCGGCCGGGGCAGAAGTTTGGTGGCTGGCTTGGTTGGTGCTTTGACCGCATTAATGACGCCCTTAACTGGATTCGCCAAAAATATCAGAAATCACTGAGGTTTCTGACAAAAGTTAAAAGCTTGGTTGCGGGTTTATTTATCCTTTCTTTAGGAGTCACTGCTTGGCTTTATCTGATAGTCCCGACAGCCTTTCTCCCTGAAGAAGACCAGGGTTATTTCCTTACTATTATTCAAGGCCCCCAGGGTGTTTCGCTGCAATACACGCGCGAAGTGATGGACAGAGTTGAGCAAGAAATTCTCAAGCTGCCTGAGGTCGTAGGAACGTTCTCTGTGGGTGGCTTTGGGTTTAGTGGTAGTACGGCGAATAGTGGCATCATTTTTACAACGCTCAAATCTTGGCAAGAGCGTCAGGGTGAAAATCAGTCCATACCAGCCATTATTGGTCAGTTACGGGGTAAATTCTTAGCGATTCCAGAAGCGAGGGTATTTCCGGTGAATCCGCCTGCCATTCAAGGATTGGGTCAATTTGGGGGCTTTCAATTTGAATTGCAAGACCGCAAGGGAAATAGTGGTTTAGATGCTCTGGTTCAGGGGATGGGGATGCTTCTTAAGCAAGCGAATCAAACTCCTGGATTGCAAGCTGTATTTAGCACGTTTGCGGCAAATACACCTCAATTAATGGTCGAAGTAGACCGGAATCGAGCGAAGGCTTTGCAAGTGTCGATTCAAGATGTTTTTAGTACCCTGCAAACAGCTTTGGGTTCACAATATGTGAACGATTTTAACCTTCAACAACGGAATTATCGGGTTTATGTCCAGGCAGATCGACAGTTTCGTGTGAACCCCGATGATATTGGTAAATTGTATGTCCGCTCTCAAACGAATCAAATGATTCCTTTGAGTAATTTGGTGAAAATAACACCAGCGGTGGGAGCGCAAACGATTAACCATTATAACTTGTTCCGAGCGATTGAAATTAACGGGTCTGCTGCACCAGGAACGAGTTCAGGTCAAGCGATCAAAGCAATGGAACGGGTGGCTCGAAAAGTGTTGCCACCGGGTTTTGGTTATGAATGGTCTGGGACTTCTTTAGAAGAAATTGAATCAGGTGGCCAAGCACCGATTATTTTCGGATTGGGTCTGGTTTTTGTGTTTTTGGTTTTAGCGGCTCAGTACGAAAATTATATCGATCCATTCATTATTCTTCTCGCTGTTCCTTTGGCGATTCTTGGGGCGCTGTTAGCTCAATCGGCGCGCGGTTTAGCGAATGATGTTTACTGTCAAATTGGGCTGGTGATGTTGATTGGATTGGCAAGTAAAAATGCGATTTTGATCGTGGAGTTTGCGAACCAATTGCGACAGCAAGGACTTCCAATTGTGAAGGCAGCCATTGAAGCTGCTCAAGAGCGCTTGCGACCCATTTTGATGACTTCTTTGTCTTTTATTTTGGGGATTCTTCCCCTCGTAAATCCTGAAGGAGCTGGAGCTGCAAGTCGCCGATCGCTCGGGAATGCGGTCGCAGGGGGGATGGTGGTTTCTACATTCTTGAGTTTGTTTGTGGTCCCAGTGCTGTATGTGGTGATTGTTTCGGCGCGCGATCGCTTTGTGAAACGCGATCGTCCTACCAATTTGCCGTCCGATGACACCAGTTTGGATGGAAAAACACCTCACCATGAGGAGGTGCAACGCGATCCAGTCTCGCGGGTGTAATGGGTTCTTGGCAAAAATGAGCCGTGTAACTCGTAAGCCGAGGGGTATAATTCAACCTGTTAGGGCTGAGGTTAATCCAATCCAATCTCAAAGGTCTATGGTGCGTTTAATTTTGATGTTTTTCGCTGTATTGGTGGTGAGCGGGTTAACTTGGGTAGGGCAGATCGCACCCAGTCAAGCTAATACTCCGATGGGAAGTCTCATGACTGCTCAGCAGTTGGGGGAGCTCGTCCAAAAAGCGTTTAGTGCAACGAATCAGGGAGATTTTGCTGGGGCTGAAAATCTATGGACTGAGATTATTGAAAGGTTGCCAGACCGTCCAGAAGCGTGGAGTAACCGGGGCAATGTCAGGGTGAGTCAGAATAAGCTGAAAGAGGCACTTTTAGATTATGAAACAGCGATTCAATTGGCTCCTGATGCACCCGATCCTTATCTGAATCGAGGGACAGCTTTAGAGGGGTTGGGGCGGTGGCAGGATGCGATCGCATCTTATAACCGAGTGTTAGAACTTGATGCTGACGATCCGGCTGCCTACCAAAATCGAGGCAATGCGGAGGCAGGATTAGGGGAGTGGGAAAAAGCCCTCGCTGACTATAAAAAAGCTTTTGAATTAGCACCCGATTATTCTTTTGCCCGTGCTAACTATGCTCTCGCTCTCTATCAAGTGGGTCGCAGGGAGGAAGCCATTACTGCTATGAAAAATCTCCTCCGCAAATACCCAAAATTTGCAGATATGCGAGCGGCGATTACTGCTTGTTTGTGGGCAACGGGGCAGCATGGGGAAGCTGAGAGCAATTGGGTAGCGGCAGTGGGTCTTGATCCGCGCTACCAAGATATTCATTGGGTCGCCACTGTTCGTCGTTGGCCACCGCAGGTGGTGAGTGCTTTGGAGAATTTTTTGCAGTTGAGATAACCCTCTTCTGTCACTCTCCGGAAAGTAAAATCTTTTTAAATTTATGGAAATTTTGCTACATGAGTATTTCAGGCTTTATTTCCTAACTGGATTATATCGTTTTTTTCAAAACGATATAATCCAGCTATAGCAAGGCTTTCAAAATATACTCTGGGGAGAGTCACAGAAGAGAGCTAATTGTCAAGGATGCCGATGATGAAAGCGAAATTTTGTGGGAAACTTGGACAGTTAACTTAGATATTACTAATGATTTCGGAGATTTTTAAATGAGTATTAAGTCTCAACTTTCAGGGAAAGGAGGAATCTACGCCATTGTCAATAATGTAACAGGTAAATTTTATATTGGTAAAACAAAGGATTTTTATAAACGTTATACAATTTATTCAAGTGCTTTTAGAAAAGGAGCTAATCCTGGAAACAAAGCCTTAGTCAAAGATGTGATTAAATACGGTCGTGAAAACTTTGCCTTTAGAATTCTTGAAGTTCTCACATTTGATGAACTAAAGGATCCTCATTATTTAAGCGTCCTTGAAGAGATGTATTTGAATTGCGTTCATTTTAGTGTTTATAACTACACTCATCGAAGATATCTCAAGAAGAAAGGCATTCAATTCAAGCTCAATTCTGAAACAGGCTTTTACTCATGGTCAATTGAAAACCTCAGAGAATAATCATAGAAAATATGTTTTCAAAACAGTAGTATACTTCAAAAAATGATTCAAATACTAAAAAAATTAGCATGAAAACTGAGTATAAAGAGATAAATATGGATGATCTAGACCAACAAATAAACCAAATTCACCCTAGCGAAGTAGTTAGAAAAGACATCATTAAAAGGATGAAAGAAGGTGCTAAAATTCCAGAAAATGTACTGGAATATCTATTAGAAATTTACTGTGTTAAAGACGACAAAACCACTATTTTTGAAGAAGATATTTAAAGCGTTAAACGTATCCTTGCCGAAAATTACGTGCGTCCTGATGAAGCAGAAAAAATTAAATCTAAAATTCGGGAATTAAGTAGACTTAGCATTAGAGATCGCGTAACAGTCTAATTAAACGAGAAAGCTGATATATCCCTCTTCAGTGACTCTCCGGAAAGTTAAATTTTTTTAATTTTATGGAAATTTTGTTACACGAGTATTTCAGGCTTTATTTTCAAACTGGATTATATCGTCTCTTTCAAAACGATATAATCCAGCTATAGCAAGGCTTTCAGAATATACTCTGGGGAGAGAGACAGAAGAGAGATAACCGTAAAGGAGAGGTTTTTGTTGTTCCCATTTACCTTAACGCTGAGGTTGCAGTCCACCGCCAACTGATCCAGGCAGCTAGGAGCGCGATCGCACCACTCACAACCACGGAAAAAGCAAAGGGATGTCCCAGAAGTAGGGGGGCTGGTATTTCATGGTTCTCGACGAGGCTATTGAAGAGTTTGTCGGACCCACTTGCAGCCACAATACCACCGCCTGCTAAACCAACCCCGATCGCCTGGATTTTTCGTTCTAAATGTTTGCTTCTCTGTTTCTCCTGTTTCTCTTTTTGGCGGAGCAGAGTTTGGATGTCGCGACTGCGCTCTTGTTGCGCTCTCTCGTTGTCCCGCAGCAGTTGTTGGATTTCCTGGGTACTCCTTGCTTGTTCAATCTCGACTATGCCCCGAATGCAGGCGATCGCCTGCTCGATGAGTTCTATTCCATGTTGGCAATAGCTTAAGTCGCCCGCAATTTGCGATCGCAGAGCAGGTGCGTTTTTTCTGCTGAAGCGATTTAATATTCCTAGTTCTTCCTCGTCGATTTCTATTTTATCACAAATTTGCTGCAAAGTCTCACTGTAATTGTTAAGATTAATCGCCATAGTCTTGTCAGAATCTTCGAGTTTCCGCAGCAGACGAGTATAGGACAAGCCTTGATTTAGAAGGACATTTAACTGTTGTTTGAGTGTGTCTAAAGTAGGAGTAGTTAATGAGGTTCTTGCTTGGCTAAATTGCTGCTGCAAATATTCTATATTTTCCTCGATTTCTCCGTAATTTCGATACAGTTCCTCGGAGACTTTGCGACTGTCTTGAAAGGTCCTGAGAGTCTTATGATAGTAAAAAAATAAATCAAATATTTCCTGTTGAGCAGCCTGAAAATTCTGCTCGGTTTGTTGCTCGCGAAGTAACCAGACAAGCAAGTGGCGGTTATTGGCAAGATTACGAATTGAACCATATTCAAAAATCGGGTTCCCCAATAATTTACCATACTGGTAAAAAATCGGGGGTGACTCACCCGAAAATAAAGCATCGCGACATCGATCGGCGATAGGTTTTAATTGCTCGAAAGAAGCTGATAACTGTTCGAGAGGTAACCAGGCAGTAATTAAAAGAGTTTGCCCTAAAAAGTTATCATCGCCACTAAGCAATAAGGCTCGATCGGGGTTAAATTCCCTAATTAACTGAAGATCTAAATGATGAGTAGTGCTATCTTTCGGGGAACCGATTTGGAAACAAAAGGCGTAGCTATCCTGAATTTGTCGTGGCTGAATTAAACCTTCTAGGGGCGGAGGACTCTTAAACTTAAGGGCAAGATTGGGTAGTAAATCTAGGCGGTCGCTAGGAGATTTTCTGGGAAAAACTAGATGCGGGGTCACCCTTTCATGATCGGTAAATTTAGCAAGGATATTATCACAATGTCGCCACAGGGGGTTACTGCGTCCCTCACTATCTCGGCATAATTGGAAAGCAAATAAGTAAACCTTAGGGGCAGAAATTTTATGACTCATGCTATTAAGCTAAAAAAGCGCTTGCTTTCAAGGGAACCAGAGAGCGATTGCACATTTTTATTAAGGGTAGTTGCTGGCAACACTCGGAGAAGTAGAGTCTAATCATCCAATTAAATTTTCCCTCTTTCCCTTGACAGCCATGTAACTCACCTTATTGCCAAGCGCTATCATCCTAGACACCCTTAAATCCCTGAAGAAAACCAGGAACTTTCGCCGTGGCTAGGGACAAAAGCATCTGCTCTAGTTCCTTGTCTGGATAGTGATTACAACTGCTCTGAATTTTTTCCGGATTTTAAGTTTTTCATCAATAATGGTAAGTCGAAGATGGCTCGGTGATAGGTTTTAGTGATTAATCATTGGGTGAGCGTGAAATAACCATGCCTGACAGGGGGGATTTGGAACATTTCCCTCCCGTCGCATTACTAAAGTTCTTCCTAGGAGAACTCTGTATGAATTTTTGACTGTTTGGTACAAGATGAAGCTGATGTCAGAATCTTAATCTTTAAAATTCGTACTCAAGCTCACCTCTTTCAATTTTTTCGGTAACGAGTTTGCGGTATAGATCCAGTTCTTCAACCAAAACTTTACCATCAGCAAAAGTTTGAGCTTGAATATCTTCAAGTTCTTGCTTAGAAATCTTACCATCAGCGACAGCCCGCTCAATCAATCCTTTCAGTTTAGCCAGGTCTTGGAGTTCTTGGGGAGAGAGTTCTTTAGCATTGGGGCGTGAAACTTGCATGGTATATTCTCCTACCAACTAAAAGGGAGGTCTCAGGGCTGAAGTTATCGCTAATCCCTTGCACCGAATTGCCTTTTTAACGGGTAAACAGGACACCTGCTCCACCCTTTTGGGTTCTCTGAGGGGAACAGGCAGGATACCTGTTCTAAATTTTGGTGTCCGAGAGAACTGATAACCCTATCCTCATTTATACATTTAGAATTTTAGGGACTGGGTTTATTTAGTAATTCCTTAATCTCGGTTGGGGTTAACTCCTGCACATTAGCGAAAACCACACTGGCACCCGCAGCTTGGAGAGTGGCGGCGTAGGCTTGACAACGAGTTTGGGTTTCTTGAACATGGGGCGGCAAAATTCCTACACCCACCCAAAGACGGAACGGTTGCAACTTTCGAGCTTTTTCGACGGTGTACAGATCGGCAACAGTATCACCCACATAAATAACCGGAGTTGCCATTGGGAACTGATGCAGGCGTTCTAGTTCCTCCACCACCCTGAGTAGTCCTGTTGGGTCAGGTTTTCCTGGTGCATCCTCCATCGCCACGAGACTAGGAGGCTGGAGACCGAGCTTACCTTCTAGCACATATTTAGCTTCATCCCGCATCGCCCCACTAAAAAAGCCCCAAGCCATTCCCGCTTGGGTGAGACTATCGAGGTAGGAGGCGTGTAGCAGCAGAGGTTCAGAACAGATATAACCGGTCCAGTGGTGAGGATCGGGTCCCCGGTAGCGGTCTTGGAAAAAAGCAACTAAGGCCTCGTAATCTAAATGCAGTTGGGTGCGTGGCTGATTTTGCCCCTCAAAGTAGCGATAAATTAACTCTTGGGACGCCTCCCAGTCATTATTCCACAGCCCCTCAGACTTCAGGCGGTCAATGTCAGCGGAGGTTGGGCGGTAGGCAGCTTGGGTGAAATGCTCTACCGTATCTGCGATCGCCCGTCGGTAGGAGCCTCCTACGTCCCTGATTACCCCATCAATATCAAATACTACAATCGCGGTATCCATAGTCAGTTAGCAGTTGTCAGTAACGGAAAATCACCAATTCCAGTGTCCAGTCAACCCTCAATCATCAACAGCCAAATTCTCAAAAGACTGTGCTAAAATTAACGATTGTAGAATTTTGTAACAAGGTAAGTTTACTTTGGAGGTTCGTTTGTCCAAGTTCATCCTAAAAGTTCTCTGGCTAGAAGAAAACGTGGCTCTCGCCGTTGACCAAGTTGTCGGCAAAGGCACTAGCCCTCTGACATCTTACTTTTTCTGGCCCCGCAATGATGCTTGGGAACAGCTAAAAAACGAACTGGAAGCTAAACACTGGATTTCCGATCATGACCGCGTCGAAATCCTCAATAAAGCGACAGAAGTGATTAACTACTGGCAAGAGGAAGGTCGTCGCCGTCCGATGTCCGAAGCTCAGTCTAAATTCCCAGAAGTGACATTTACGGGAAGCAACTAAACCAAGCTCCACCGACAAGCGAACCCCGATCATTTACCCCCTTAGCTTGGTGCGGGTAATTTTACTCTCCGGCTCCTAGAGGTGAAACGAAACGATATTTATGAGTAGCCCAGGCGTGCTGCAATGCAATATTAATTGGCTGAAAAGTTGCGGACTATATGGGCACTGAAGAGATCCTGGATCGGAGCGAGCGGCTGCCACTGGTCATTAACCCTGATATCCTACAGCAAGCTATCCTCTACAAGATTAATATTCACATTTCAGCTCGCGGGGAGTTAGTTTTTCCATGCGTGCCATCAATGCTGGATCATTACTTCCAGTGGATAGAGCAGTTGTTTCACGCTCTAGGGAGGCCCCTTCCGCCTGAACGGAGAGGCGAACTGCATCAGCTTCTCGCCCATAAGCTAGAAGAAGGGTATCGTGCCTCTACGGCTGCGAGGGTGGTGCTTCAGTATCAGTCGGTTCACCCCCCCCAAACGGGTTTAGCTTGCCAATTAATGGTAGTTACCTCATCTGTGGGAGAACACTATCAGTTATGGGTGCAAACCAGAGAACCTCCCTTGTTTGGCACTCACCCAGATGCAAAGTTGATGGCAACGGCTGCTAAACTCGGCGATCCCCGTCAGGTGAGAGTTTTGGATGTGGGAGCAGGAACCGGTCGTAATACGCTGCCACTGGCGAGGTTGGGTCATAGGGTAGATGCGATCGAGTTAGCTCCTACCTTTGCGGAGCAGTTGCGACTGGCTGTGCAAGCGGAGCAGTTACCCGTGACTGTGACCGAAGGGGATATCCTCGAGCCTTTGGTCAGGATGCGGCCGGCTCATTACCAATTGGCGATCGCAGCGGAACTCATTTCTCATTTTCGAGGAGTCGATCAAGTGCGGCTATTCCTCGCTAAAATGTGCGATTTCCTCTGTCCAGGCGGTTTGTTATTGTTCAGCACTTTTTTAGCCGTGGATGGCTACGAGCCCGATCGGCTAGTACGAGAAGCGGCTCAAATCTCCTGGTCTACCTTATTTACTCGCCAAGAAATGGCAGAAGCAATGGCCGGTCTGCCACTGGTACAGTTATCCGATGAGTTGGTGTGTGAATACGAACGCCACCACCTGCCCCCAGAAGCTTGGCCCCCTACACCTTGGTTTGAGAGCTGGGCAACTGGTAAAGATGTCTTCCCACTGGAGCATGGAAGTCCTCCGATGGAATTACGCTGGATTTTGTGTCGGCGTCTGTGAGGGGAATGGAGAGGTTCTCACCCAGAAGGTGACCAGCTCCAAGGAGTCACTCACAATCGGGGTCTTCCGCTCCGCTTGGCTCCCTCGGTCCAGACCGCTAGATTATACTCAGGATGGGTAGGGTGAGAGGGAGCGTCAACCTCAACAATCGTCTTCTGTCGGGAAGTTAAGATTGGGAGGAAAACGGTTGAGAGCAGTCATTACCTGACTGCCTCGCTCCTGAGAGGTTGAGCCAATCGTCGCGGGTCAACTAGCAGGTTGCGGCAGGTTCGTAGGAACTCGCAAGCCTGGAGTGAGTCAAATCTTCCGCCAGCAGAGTCAAACAAGTATGCGGAAGGCGATGTTTCTCCCCACCGAAATTGATTATTTGATTGGGGTATGGAGTTACAAGCACCGATGGCGAATCCTGTGAAATCTGCTTATACGAGTGAACAAATCACTGCTTGGTTGCGTGCTTTACTAACCATTGCTTGGGCCGATGGCAATTTTGATGAAGATGAGCAACAGATGATTGCTTCTCTAACTCAATCTGAATTTGCTCAAACCTCAGTAGAGGAAGTGTTTGAACCGATCGCACCTGAGGAACTAGCTGCAATTTTGGGACGAGGGACTGCTGCTGCTGAGAATTTCTTACGGACAGCAGTGATGGTCGCTTTAGCCGATGGCATCTATTCCTTCTGCGAAGATGAGTTGCTGTACTTATTTTGCAAGGCTTTGGGCCTGAAAGCGGAGATCATCTCCGCACTGCGGCATACCCTTGAGGACGCGAACCCTCCAGCAGGAGAAACAGCCGGAGTGACGGCGTCACCGCTGGTACCCCCACATGGACACCACAGGGATGTATTGCAACCCGTTAAAACTTGGCTGGATGGCTGGGATATTCATGAGCCTAGAGTCGCGCGTTTTATCTGCAAGATGATTCCGCCTCAGTGTCCTTTTGAGCGAGATATTCATTTGTTTGGACACAAGGTTGTTCATATTCCTCCCATGTGTAAGCTTAACCCGCTCTATGAGCAGCTAGTAGGTCTGCGCTTTCGAGCTTTGTGCTATTTAGCAGATGAGTGTCACGAAGATATATCACCCTATTGTTAGTAGTGGGTGGTTGGTAGTTAGTGGTACAACTACTAAGGGGTTGAATAAATCACTAACTAGGGTTTGCTGAAGAAGGGGAAAAAGGGGAAAAAGGGTAAAAGGGGGTAAGGGGGAAAAAAAGCACAAAAAGTGCAAATGTTTTGAAGTCTAGCACCAAATTTGGGTGCGCTTGACAGGACTTTTCAAGCCGAATGGACCCTTGATGAAGGCAGGTTTTCGCTGGTTTCAGCAAGCCCTAACTACTAAAGATTAACTATTATGCAATTTATCGATCAAGCGGAAATTCAGGTACTCGCTGGCAAGGGTGGCGATGGTATGGTGGCGTTTCGGCGAGAGAAGTACGTACCAGCGGGAGGGCCTGCGGGTGGTAATGGTGGCAAGGGGGGGTCTGTGTTGTTGGTAGCCACGGAACGGCTACAAACGTTGCTGGATTTTC
>JBLNEP010000090.1:0-9094 GCA_050262755.1 Actinomycetota bacterium
GAGTTGCGTGCTCAACAAACTGTCGTCCGCAGTCCTGACATCGGAATCGTGGTTTGCCCTAATGAGTATGCCCGTATTTAATAATTTGCGTGGATTGGCATTTGGGACAGTTCATAGCATCATCTGCAATACGTGAGGCTCTTAGCCCCCTAGTTTACCATTACTATGCAGGGCTACCGAATAACGCTTAAGGTAGAGCGTGTTTTTGAGTTTTTTATGAAGATTTATAATTCGACTGTCCCAAATAGAAAGGGAGTTTCATCTGTCATTTATTTGTGTGTTAAAAATCACACGTAAAGTTTACAAAAAAACACCTGGAACTCTCCCCAATAGAGAGGAGGTTCATCTGTTATTTATTTGTGTGTTAAAAATCACACGTAAAGTTTACAAAACAACTGGAACTGTCCCAAATAAAGAGTGGAAGTGCAAGGTTGTGGTGTCAAAGGATCGAGAAACCTTGCATTACCATCAAGAAAAATTAGGAATCAGCGACCGAGAAATGGTAGAATCAATCAAAGAGACCCCATATTTGTAGTGTAGTAAGTGTAACAAGCTATGAATGAACTCCCTAACTTTCCAGGTTATCAAATCACTGAACCATTATACAAGGGTATGCGTACCCTTGTCTATCGAGGCCTTCGCAAGAAAGATCGACAACCCGTCGCCATCAAACTCCTGAGAAACGAATATCCCAACTTTAACGAACTTGTCCAATTCCGTAACCAATACACCATTGTTAAAAATCTCGATTTTCCTAGCATTATTAAATCTTTTAGCCTAGAACTCTATTGCAATGGTTATATCTTAGTAATGGAAGACTTCGGCGGAATCTCTCTGTGTGATTATTTCAAAAGTGCCACTAATGAAAATTCAAAATATAAATACTTGCCTTTAGAAGAATTTCTCAAAATAGCCATCCAAATTACAGAAGCTTTACACTATCTCTCTCAAAACAGAATTATTCACAAAGATATTAAATCCGCTAATATTTTAATTAATCCTGAGACGAAAAGAGTAAAAATAATTGATTTTAGTATTGCTTCTCTCCTCCCAAGAGAAACCAAAGAAATTCAGAATGTCATCGATTTAGAAGGCACACTAGCATATCTCTCTCCCGAACAAACGGGTCGCATGAATAGAGGGATAGATTATCGTAGCGATTTTTATTCTCTGGGGGTTACATTTTATGAGTTATTAACAGGAACCTTACCGTTTAGCTCGGAAGATCCAATGGAATTAGTACATTGTCATTTAGCAAAACAGCCGATATCCATCCATCAAATTAATTCAGAAATTCCTTTAAATTTATCAGAAATTGTTAATAAGCTGCTTGCCAAGAATGCCGAAGATCGTTATCAGAGCGCTTTAGGGATCAAACATGATTTAGAAATCTGTTTAACTCAACTACAAAGCACAGGTAAAATAGAAACCTTTGAAATTGGAAAACGAGACATCAGCGATCGCTTCCTGATTCCCGAAAAACTCTACGGTAGAGAAACCGAAGTAAATCAACTATTAGATGCCTTCGATCGCGTCACCAATGGCACAACAGAAATGATGCTAGTAGCGGGTTTTTCTGGCATTGGAAAAACTGCCGTCGTGAATGAAGTACATAAGCCCATTGTCAGGCAACGCGGTTATTTTATTAAAGGCAAATACGACCAATTTCAACGGAACATTCCCTTTTCAGCATTCGTGCAAGCTTTTCGCGATTTAATCGGGCAATTATTATCAGAGTCAGACGAGCAATTGCAAATATGGAAAACCAATATTTTCGCAGCAGTGGGAGACAACGGACAAGTATTAATTGACGTAATTCCTGAGTTAGAAAATATCATCGGTAAACAGCCACCAGCCATAGAATTATCAGGAACTGTGGCTCAAAATCGGTTTAATTTACTATTCCAAAAATTTGTCAAAGTCTTTACTAGCAAAGAACATCCCTTAGTGATATTTTTAGATGACTTGCAATGGGCAGATTCCACATCACTGAATTTGCTTTCATTATTAATGCAAGATTCGGGATATCTATTAATACTAGGCGCTTATCGAGATAATGAAGTTTCCCCTGTCCATCCATTTATTTTAACGGTAGATGAAATTGTCAAAACGGGAGCAACGGTTAATACAATTACTTTGCCACCGTTAAGGGAATCGGATATTAATAGGTTGGTAGCAGATACCCTTAATTGTGAATTGTCCCTAGCTCAGCCTTTAACAAAATTAGTCTATCAAAAAACCAAGGGAAATCCTTTCTTCGCCACTCAGTTCCTCAAAGCTTTACACGATGACAAGTTAATTAGCTTTAATTGGAATATCCAGCATTGGCAGTGTGATATTGCCCAAATTAATTCCTTGGCAATTACTGATGATGTCGTTGAATTCATGGCATTACAATTGCAGAAATTGCCAATTTCAACTCAGGATCTTTTAAAATTGGCTGCTTGTATCGGCGCGCAGTTCGATCTGCATACTTTAGCAATCGTTTCACAACAATTGGAAACAGAGACAGCGACGGTGTTATGGAGAGCATTGCAAGAGGGCTTGATTTTACCGATTAGCAATGTTTACAAGTTTTATCAGATTGAAGGCAATGATAAATTAAGCTCAGAAGATGGAAATGTTAATAAACAAAATGCTAAATACAGATTTTTGCACGATCGCGTTCAACAAGCCGCCTATTCTCTGATTCCCAAAAACCAAAAACAGGCAACTCATCTCAAAATCGGTCAACTGCTGCAACAGAACTTATCAGAGATAGAAAAAGAAGAAAAACTATTTGATATTGTCGGGCATTTGAATTTAGGGATTGGGTTAATTACTGAAGCGGAGGAACGAGAAGCTTTAGCCAGATTGAACTTAGCAGCAGCAGAGAAAGCTAGAAATTCTACAGCTTATGCAGTCGCCAGAAGTTTTGTGCAAACAGGGATTGAGTTGCTCGCGGAAAACTGTTGGCAAACTCAGTACGAATTAACACTAAATCTTTATGTGGCTGCGGCGGAAACTGCTTATTTGAATGCAGATTTTGATGGTATGGAAGAAATGGCAGCAGAAGTTTTGGGTTCAGCCAAAACAATCCTAGATAAAGTAAAGATATTTGAGATTCAAATTAATGCACTGACCGCAAAGACTCAGATATTAGAAGCGCTCGCTGTAGGCAGAGTCGCTCTCGCACAATTGGGGATTGAATTCCCCTCTGAACCTGATGAAGCTCTGACTAGCACCGCACTACAAACTCTTGCTCAGCAACTCGAAGGCAAACAAATCGAAGAACTGATTCACCTGCCCGTGATGAGCGACCAAAGGACAATTGCATCGATGCAACTATTAACTATGTTGTTTGCGCCCATTCTGCAAGCAAATCCGGCCATGCTGCCCGTACTTGGGTGTACGATGGTGAGTCTATCACTTCAATTTGGAAATGCGCCCGCATCAACCATCGGATATGTAACTTATGGGATGGTGTTATCTACTTTTTTGGGAGAAGTAGAAAGGGGATATAGTTTTGGGCGAGTGGCTTTGAACTTACTCGATCGGTTGAATGTGCGTGAATTTAAGTGTTTTACTTTACTGTTGTTTTGTGGTTTTATTCAGTATCGTCTAGAAGCAGTAAGGGCTACAATTCCAATCGTAAAAGAGGCTTATTTGGCTGGGATGGAAAACGGTGATTTTCTCTATGCTGGCTACAGCATATTTAATTATTTTTATGATAAGTTCTTTGCTGGAGTTGCACTGGACGATTGGGAACCAGAAATGGAAAATTACTGTGTTGTATTAGGCGCTTTGAAGCAAGATTCTGCTCTGGCTTACCTAAAAATGCAACAACAAACAGTCCAAAATTTGAGGGAAATTGTCAATCAACCGGATTTATTAAGCGGCACTGCATACGATGAAAAATTGATGGTTTCTAAATACCATCAGGATAATGATTTTAATGCGCTAGGTTTTGTCTATGCCTACAAACTAACGCTTGCCTATCTTTTTGGTAACTATACTAACGCCTTAGATTACATTCTCCAGGCTAACCGCTCTTCGATCGCTACAGCAGGACAAGTTCATACTCCAATTTTCCATTTCTATGCCGGGTTAACCAATTTGGCACTATTTTATAGCCAGTCAGAAATTGAGCAAGCGAACAGTCTTGAGGAGGTGAAAACCCATCAAACTACGCTAGCTCAATGGGCGCACCATGCACCAATGAATCACCAACATAAAGTTGACTTAATAGAGGCCGAAAAATGCCGCGTTTTAGGCAAGAATTATGAAGCCGGAGATTGGTACGATCGCGCCATTGCTGGAGCTAAGAAAAACGAGTATATCCAAGAAGAAGCCTTAGCGAATGAATTAGCAGGTAAATTTTATCTGCACTGGGGGAAAGAAAAAGTTGCTTCTGGGTATATGCAAGAAGCCTACTATTGTTATGCTCGTTGGGGCGCTAAGGCAAAAATAGCCCATTTAGAGCAACATTATCCGCAATTACTACGGGCTATTCTCCAACCGACTAACCTAGCTATGATGTCTGGGGCAACAATATCTCCAACCCTGATGAGAAGCGTAACTAGCAACAGTAGTACCAACAGCCAGAATTTATGGTTGGATTTTCCGGCAGCGATGAAAGCAGCACAAGCTATTTCCCAAGAAATTGAGTTAGAGAAACTGTTAGTTACTTTGATGCAAATTGCGATCGCATCGGCGGGAGCGCAAACTGGAATTTTAGTTATTGCTCAAGAAGGAGAATGGTTAGTAGTGGCAAAAGCAAATCAAAATCAGACAGAAAACTGGCAAATTCCTTTAGTTGAATGCCAAGAATTACCCCAAAGTTTAATTTATTCTGTAGCCAGAAGTCAAAAAACGGCAGTTTTTGATAATTTGAGTGCTGACACTCAATTTGTAGGCGATCGCTATATTATTGCCGCTCAGCCTAAATCAGTTTTATGTATTCCGATTAGCAAGCAAGGAAAATTGCTGGCAATTTTGTACTTGGAAAATGATCTAACGGTGGGAGCCTTTACAAGCGATCGCATCGAAATTCTCCAACTTCTTACTTCTCAAGCAGCCATATCTATTGAAAATGCACGTTTGTATCAAAAATTAGAGAACTATTCTCAAACTTTAGAAGCAGAAGTAGAGCGAAAAACTCAAGATATAAGTCAAAAAGCTTTCGATTTAGAGCAAGCCTTAAAAAATTTACAACAAACCCAAGCTCAATTAATTCAGAGCGAGAAAATGTCAGCACTTGGTCAACTAGTAGCGGGGATAGCCCACGAAATTAATAATCCAGTAAATTTTATTTATGGAAATCTTCAGCATACAGAAAATTATGTTAATAATTTACTGAGTTTGCTGGAACTATACCAGCAAGAGTATCCTCAAAACACTTTAGTAATTCAAACGAAAGTTGAAGAAATAGAATTAGAATTTGTTAGGGAAGATTTTAGTAAGATTCTGCAATCAATGAAAGTGGGAAGCGAACGAATTAAGCAGATTATCCTGAGTTTGCGTAATTTTTCGCGATTAGATGAATCTGATATGAAAGCCGTAGATTTACACACCGGAATTGAAAGCACTTTACTAATTATACAAAATCGCTTGCAAGGCAGCAATAATCAACCCAAAATAGAAGTTATCAAAGAGTATGGTGAGCTTCCTGATGTCACCTGTTATGCGAGTGAAATGAATCAAGTATTTATGAGTATTATCAGTAATGCTATAGAGGCTCTCAAACAAGTTAGTAAAACTCATAAAAACCCTTTCATTCGGATTCAGACTGAAGTCATAGACAAAGAGTGGGTAAGAATTACGATCGCAGATAATGGTAGTGGGATTCCTGCCCATCTTCAAGAGCGCATATTCGAGCCATTTTTTACAACTAAACCTGTAGGGAGTGGTACGGGTTTGGGTTTATCTGTCAGCTATGCTATTATCAAAAAGCATGGCGGTCAATTAACCTGTGAATCGACAGTTGGTCACGGGACGAAATTTTTGATTGAGATTCCTATCAACTATCAAATATTAATGACTAGCAGAGGTTTGTAAGTCAATGATTTGAGTAAAATTTGCTAAAGCAAACTGTTTCAGGTGAACTTGGTACGTTTTAGCTCAATCAGGGCAAATTTTCTAGAATCTTTCCATAGTAAAGCTTTCGGGCGCTGCGTGGCACTTCGTTACACCGTCGCTACCATTGGGCCCTAAAGATCTTCAAAGATTGGCTTGCCCATCTGCGTCTCAACCCCCCTGTTAGCTGATGCCAAAGACGCCGAAGCCAAGAAAAGGAAACTTTTTGTTGTCTGGGGCGAGGCAGGGCTATTTTGAGTCTTCAACTCTTATTCTTCATTGGTCAACTTTTCTAAAGTCTCTAAAAGTTTTTCTAAAGTCTTTTGTTTTTTTGGATCGTCCCAAAGCTTTGACTTTTTAACTCGCTTGTAGGCCGAATCAAATTGAGTTTTCAAAGAGGGTACCGCATCCTGACTTGGGTCTTTCGCCTCCCTTGCGGCCACACGCTCTTTGATTTGAGTCAGCGACAGTTCCTCCTCGATCGTCGCTTCTAGCAGTTCGCTTCGCCGTTCCTCAGCTTTGACTCGCTAGAATTTGGTCTCGAAATTCGCTTAAAATACTAAAATCAAACCCTGAATCAGTTAGCTCTAACGACAAAGCATATTTCCAATCAATTCGTCCTCGTACAGCTTCAGCCACTTGCCTGTCAGAGAGATTCTCCCAAAATTGCATCACTAATACCATTGCTAAACGCCAAGGAGCCAACGAAGGTTGACCCTGTTGCGGATAAAAGTGAGGTGAAGTCTTCATCGTGATAAAAGACACCTAATTCATCACGCAATCGCATATAAAGATTTCCTTTAGGAAATGCCAATTTGGCTACAAGTGCTGTTGGTTCAGGTAAGGGAGGAATTTCTTCAGGATGCAAGCACATACCCCTCTTTTATCACTTTTGGCAAAAAATAATTTGGGATGATTATAGCATAAGACTTTTACCAAAAATCTTGATTTCAGTCATTCTGTTAGAAAATAAATGCTCAAATCCTTGCTCGATCTACAGTTGAAAATGCTGATTTTTGTTTTCCCAGAGTGACAAAAGAGGGGTATTCACTACTACCGTTCAGGAAAGGGGGCAACGATTAACTTAACCCGAAGCTTTCGTTGTCGTTTAACAATCGATTTTGAGTTCACGTCTTGAAGACTTTAGTCTCCGGCTGTAACTTAGAGCTTTCAGATGATCAAGCAACCTCCATTCTGCATGACCTTAACTAAATTAATCAGGTGTTAGAATCCTTGTGTAATTAGATGCTCTAATAATTGGACAAAATCGCTCATTCATGACCTTTTACGATCAGTCCGAATTTGAAATTCGCTGTGAATGGGGAGCTAAAGGGGTTGAGCAACTGGCTCCCATTAGTGATGTCGTCATTATTGTCGATGTGCTCTCGTTCTCAACTTGTGTGGAAATTGCAACGAGTCGGGGCGCGATCGTCTTTCCCTACCAGTGGACACAGGAAGCAGCTCAAGAATTTGCGACATCCGCTGGGGCAGAATTGGCAGTTCGGCGCGGTGAACGCGGAATTCATAACCAATATTCCCTGTCGCCTCAGTCTTTGAGCCAGATTACCTCAGGAACTCGATTAGTCTTACCATCTCCCAACGGTTCCGCCCTCAGTTTAGGAACGGGGAACACACCAACCCTGGCAGGCTGTTTACGCAATGGTCGAGCCGTGGCACAGGCAGCAATGAATTATGGCTCGCGGATCGCCGTGATTCCTGCTGGGGAAAAGTGGTACGATGGTAGCCTTCGCCCTGCCTTTGAGGACTGGATTGGAGCAGGAGCCATCCTCAGGCATCTCAAAGGTGATTTCTCCCCCGAAGCAGAAAGCGCGCTCGCGGCTTACCATCAGGCTCAACCCAATCTCATAGCTCTTCTTAAACAATGTGGTTCGGGTAAGGAACTGATTGGTAAAAGGTTTGAAGCCGACGTTGATTTAGCGGCAGAGCTAGATGTAAGTCAGGGAGTACCACAACTGCGCGATCGAGCCTATATCCAGCAAGAGAACCAGTAGACCCGTTACTTTTTTACGGGAAAAATCGCTGAAATCCTTACACTGTATAGGTTTATTAATAGTTGGGCTTCCAGTTCTTTTTATCAGAGTAACAGTGGTGAACAACATTCAAAGCTTTTCGCTCAATTCGGAACAATATGCCAAACATAGACCTCAATACCCCGATGAGCTTTTTTTGTTTTTGAGTGAAATTTCCGAATATCACGACCGCGCTTGGGATTGTGCGACTGGAAATGGGCAAGCAGCCATTTCATGTGCAAAATTTTTTTCACATGTTGAAGCAACTGATATCAGTGTCGAACAAATTCAACATTGCATCACACATCATAAGATAAACTACAGTGTTTCTCCTGCTGAACATACCTCATTTGAAAACCAGTCATTTGATTTGGTTATGGTGGCTTTGGCGATACACTGGTTTGACCAAGGAAAGTTTTTTCAAGAAGTGGAACGAGTCCTAAAACCAAAAGGTATTTTAGCTGTTTGGGGTTATGGTCGGCTAGAAATTGAACACGAAATTGATGAAGCGATTACTAAGAATTTACTTGAGCCGATCGAACGATTTTGGGCAAGCGGCAATCGCCAAGTAAGGAATGGCTACCGTGATTTAGTCCTTCCGTTTGATGAAATTAACATCCCCAAAAATTTTTCAATGAAGGTAGAGTGGAGTTTACAGCAATTATTAGGGTATTTCCGTACTTGGTCTGCGGTGAAACGCTATTCAGCAGAACTTGGAAACGACCCAGTTGACCAACTGGAGATAAAATTGAAAACAATCTGGAATGAGCCTGGTAAAACTAAATTAGTGCAATGGCCTTTGTTTTTTAAGGCTAGCAGAAAGCTAGCATAGCTGTTACTGTGCCTCACCAGCATGAAAAACGCTGTAGTAATGGTCACGAACGAAGAGAGGCATTGTAATGATGAACAAAATACCAAATTGCACCGATATGGTTGCTCAATTTCTTCGAGAACGACAAAGTTTTCCGTACTAACCGCCCTACTCGCTGGCGTAACCTGTTGTTAAACCG
>JBLNEP010000091.1:0-56284 GCA_050262755.1 Actinomycetota bacterium
GCAGCACCCAAAATTATCCGAACAGACAAGTGGCGTATCGCCCCCACGGTTGAGCAGAAAGAACTGCTACTCAAAACTGTGAGAGAGTATCGTCGTCTGTGTCGTTATTTGGTGACTGTAATCTCGACTCATTGGGTGGATTTAGGGAGTCTAAACAGCGATCAACTTGTACCTGCTGTAGAGAAGCTGATTCATACAACAGCCCAAAATCCAACACCCAAATACCCCCAAATCAACAAAGCTTTCCATAAGTTTCCAAGCTACTATCGTCGTGCTGCTATCATGTTCGCAGCCGGACAAGTTAGTAGTTTTATGACTCGTTATCGGGAATGGCAATCCGGCAGAAGTCGTAAGAGAAGAGATGCTAAGCCACCTTCTCTCAACCCAGATACAGGTTGTTATCCAACTTTGTACAAGGGGCAATGCTTCAAATTGCACGGATTTGCACAAGTTGAAATCAAGGTGTTTACTGACTCTGACTGGGTTTGGACAACGATTCCCATTGTGTCATTGCGAGAACGACACGCAGTTTCAACGAATCAAATCAAATCTCCCTCACTAATTGTCAATAAAAAATCCTGCCACCTATCTGTGCCATTTGAATGTCACGCTGAAAAGATTAAGGGGGCAGGATTTGTTTTAGCAGTGGATCTGGGGCTGAATACTACCCTGCGATCCGTTTCCGCCAAAATAGAGAGTCTTATGACTCGAAATGTATGCGGAGCAAGGTTTCTAGCCCTTCGTATCGGTTAGAGACACAGAACCTTGACAACTTAACAGCCTTATAGGTGCGAACCTTGCCGAGCCACAAACGCTAAGAAAGCAAGGGAGTAAAGACACTTCATGTCAACACTCATAATATCAAGTCCTACCGCTAAGGTGCATAGCTGAAAGCGCTACCCCTATGTCCAGAACTAGCAATCCTGGTCATAAAGCGGGGTAGTTAAGTGGAGGTCACTCTGTAGTCTGACAGAGAATCCCTTCTAGCAAGAATCTATGAGTAGCGAAAGCGAAGGTACGTCCGAATCGTCGTCATGAGTAACCTGTGAAATCAGACTGATACACTGGGAGACCCCAAAAAGGGGCAAGGCTAGGGAGTTGGCAATTAGTTGTTTGACCAACAAGCACTTCCCATAAACCCGGCGCACAGTACCACTCTAAGGATTCAATCAAAGGCTGTTAGGAACGGAGTAACCCCCATACATCTCTTGAGAAAGGTCGATACTCAAGTAGGTAGCTAGCTGCATGGTGTATGGAGGAAGGATTGAGACAGAAGCAAACGCCCTGTTGTAATGATAGGGATAAGCTGACGGTCTCACGAAGATCTGGAAGATAGAGGTGAAAGTCAGAGTATATATGCCTAAGACAGAGCAAAAAGCGACTGTGGGATGGGAACAAACGGACTGGCGCAAGCTGGAAAGGGTAGTTTTCAAGCTCCAAAAACGCATCTATCAAGCCTCTCAACGTGAAGACATGAAGGCAGTCCGCAAGCTTCAGAAAACGCTGATGAAGTCCTGGTCGGCGAGAATGCTTGCCGTTCGGAGGGTGTCACAGGAAAATAGGGGCAAGTTAACCCCAGGCGTAGACGGAGTTAAGAGTTTAACCCCTAAACAGCGCTTGATACTGGCTAACCGACTGCGACAATTAAACAACCAAAAGGCAAAACCAGTTAGAAGGGTTTGGATAGACAAGCCTGGAAAAACGGAAAAACGCCCGTTAGGTATTCCTGCAATGGACGATAGGGCAGCCCAAGCCCTAGTAAAAGCAGCACTAGAGCCAGAATGGGAGGCTAAATTCGAGCCAAATTCGTTCGGCTTTCGACCAGGGCGCTCATGTCATGATGCAATCGAAGCAATCTACCTCGCTATCCACATGAAACCAAAGTTTGTGCTGGATGCGGATATAGCAAGTTGTTTTGACAGAATCAATCATGAGGCACTGCTAAATAAACTCAATACATTCCCCACCATGAGACGTTTAATTAAGTCCTGGTTAAAAGCGGGAGTGGTAGATTGGGGCGAATATGCCAATAGGCAAAAAGGCTACAATTTGACATCTGAGGGCGTTCCACAGGGCGGGGTCATTTCTCCGCTACTCGCGAATGTTGCCCTCCACGGATTAGAAAACCGCCTAAAACAATACGCGGGATCTCTACCAGGAAGAGGTGGCTTTGGCAAACGCGACCTAATGAAGCAATTGTCAGTCATCAGATATGCCGATGATTTCGTCATTCTACATCCTGACCAATCCATCGTCCAAAGATGTCAGCAGATAACAGCCGAATGGTTAAAAGACGTGGGTTTGGAACTAAAACCTGAAAAGACACGGCTCTCACACACGCTCACCCCAACCGAAAAGGGGAATGTGGGGTGCAATTTCTTGGGCTTCACGGTCAGGCAGTTTGATGTGGGGAAATATGTCTCTAAACAAGGTTTTAAGACCATCATCGCCCCATCAAGAGAGGCAGTAAGGTCACACACTCGAAAGATAGGAATCATCATAAACCAGCACAAGTCAGCTCCAAAAAGAGCGCTAATTGCTAAACTTAACCCGATGATCCGGGGATGGAGTAACTATCAAAGAGGTCAATGCAGCAAGGAAACCTTCTGCAAGTGTGACTATATTACTTATCAACAACTCAGAGGATGGGCTGTTCGCCGAATCACAAAAAGAGGAGCTAAAAGAATTGCCAAAGAATGGAATAAATTCGGCAGTTCCAATTGGGTGTTCTCAACCAGCGATCGGCAATTCCGTCTCATTAATCATGCAGATACAAAGGTTGTCCGACATACGAAAGTAGAGGGCAAGAAGAGTCCGTATGATGGAGATTGGGTATACTGGAGCGCACGAAAGGGAGATTTTCCTGGAGTGAAAAATACAGTAGCACGTCTAATTAAAGAACAGGACGGTAAATGCTACCACTGCGGTTATTACTTTAGCTCAGAGAGTCTCGCAGAAATACATCACAAAGATAAAAACCGAAAGAACAACAAGCGGGACAATCTGGCTTTAGTACATGGACACTGCCACGATACACTTCACGCCAATTGGGACTTAAGTGCAAAGGAGGAACATACCGATGAATTTTCCTTCTAGCCCCCTAATCCAGAAAAGAGGAAACGAGGTACACCTGACAAGTGCCAGATCTTTGAGGAGCGGAATGATGGGAAACTATCACGTTCCGTTTTGGAGGAGAGTTCGGGGAGGTGACTCCCCGTTCGACTCCAGCGCGACTGTTTCAGTCGTTAGTCGTAACGGTACTGTAACTCATCGTGAATTTATTCATCCTGGGAGAGACATAGACCGGCGCGACCGACGATTGAAATCAGTGTCAATGAGAGCCAAGAAAACGATGGGGAAGGGCGGAAAACTCAGTAAAGGTTTTTGCAAGCATACCTATCGTAAGTGTCGCAATATCAACCGTCATATTGGTCATATTGTTTCCAAGCACATTGTTAAAATTGCTCAGACCTATTCGGTAGATGCCATCGTATTTGAGTCCCTCAAGGGCTGGAAACCAAAGGGTGGAAAGAAGAGGTCAAATTTGAAGCAGCGATTCCACGGCTGGCTGAAATCATTGATTTATGATTTGACTCAGCAAAAATGGGCTGAACTGGGTGGTAAGACCATCACTGTTGTTGCTGCCTACACTTCAAGATTCGCCTACGACGGTTCCGGAAAAGTTAAACGCGACCCAAAGAATTACGCTTTGGCAACCTTTCCTAATGGCAAGCAATATAACTGTGACTTAAATGGTGCTCACAATATTGCTGCTAGAGGATGGCTTAAGCTCGTTGGCCGAAAGGACCACGAGAAACGCTCCAGTAAAAATTCTGGACGTTTACCTAGAAGCTGGGTCTGCCTATGTGATTTATGGCAGTCAAGCGACTCCCATTAACATAGACACCCCCACCTCTGAAAAGGTGGGGCGAGCTTCATTCAACGAATATCCTCGTAGAACCGTTTGAGATAGGTAGTGGAAACTCCCAACCCCCACAAAACGCCGATGTAAAGGTAGATAGCAGTTGCTCTCCAGACACCCCAACGAGCCACCCGGCGATCGGAACTTTGAACAATACGGTTGACTTGGCGAATTCGCCCCTTTTGGACTAAACGGAGGCATAAATCACCATCTTCCATGATTGGAAAGGCTTCATTGAAACCACCACAGTCCTCAAAGTCAGCTCGACGACAGAACATTACCTGATCGCCAAATAAAAGGCGCAGACCCTTGAAAAACAAATGAGGTTTAAATAGTAACGGAGCATAGTAGGTTTTCAGGTAGTTGTGCAAAGAAATTCCCCAACGGGTTGTCTGTGGTCCTGTCATCAGGGAGATGAACCCACCACAGGCAACGGTAGGGTCTGCTAGCGTTTGCTCAATGACGGCGATCGCGTCATCCGGTATCCAAGTATCGGCGTGGAGAAAACAAAGAATCTCACCGGTGGCAGCTTTTCCACCCTGATTCATTTGAACTGAGCGGCCGTGGCGGTCGCAGGATAGAACCTGGACTCCGGCTGCTTTTGCAATGGCCAGGGTTTGATCTTGACTCCCTCCGTCCACTACCAACACTTCCCAGGCCGGTGGATTTAAAATAGCCAGTTGACGCAATGTTCGTCCCAAGTTGCTTGCCTCATTCAAAGTGGGAATGATGATCGAAATGTGAGACATAGGTAGACGGACAACATTAAAGTTAACGGTTGAGATGGGAGGGAAAAGGGGATTGAGCGCTGATAGATGCTTAGGTACTGAGCGCTTTTTGACTGGGAGCACTAATCAAGTTTCAGGCTAATGCGGTCAAGACCGAGAAATTTGGGCGCCCACCAGTTCCATTTACCCATGAGCTGCATCGTCGCTGGGACTAAAATGGCCCGGATTAAGGTGGCGTCAATTAAGACAGCGGTCGCAATTCCTAACCCCAATGCTTTGACAAAGATAATGCGAGTGAGAGCAAAGGCTCCGGTGACAATAATCATGAGCATGGCGGCGCTGGTAATAATGCTTCCGGTTCGCTCCAATCCCTCAATGACACTGGCTGTGTTACTGATGTCGCGGTCATGGGCTTCTTTGATGCGAGTCAACAGAAACACTTCATAGTCCATACTTAAACCAAAGAGGGCGCAGAAAAGAACAACCGGTAGCAAGATATCAATGTAACCAACGGGTGTAAAGTTGAGCCATTCCTGAAAATGTCCTTCCTGAAAAATGAAGACCAAAGCTCCAAAGGAAGCTCCAATCGATAGCAAATTCATGACGATTGCCTTCAGAGGCAAAATGACTGAGTTTAAGAGAATGCACAGCACCACAAAGGTGACGGTCATCATCGCAGCGAGTACCACTGGGATGCGTTCATACAAGGCTTGAAGGGTATCTAACTCACTCGCTGTTTGACCGGCTACCTGAATTTGTAATCCCTCCAGCGATCGCTTCCGAAGCTCTGTGACGAGAGCGCGGGAGGCTGGAGCGTTGCTGGCTGTACGACTCTTGACGACAATGAGTGTGGTGGAGTCGCTACTCAACTGCTTGAGTGCTGTTGCTAAGTTAGGGATAGGAATCAATTCTGGGGCGCGATAGAGTTGCTGATACGCTTCTAGGTTGAGTTTAGGGTCGATATTGACGAGACTGCGAACCTTTGCCACGCGGGAATCTGCCTGGAGTTCTGTGACCCAGCGATCGAGTGTTTCGAGATGCGGATGCGAGAGGATGCGATCGCCAGCCGACTGAGTGCTGACTGCTAACAAAATAGGGGTCAATTCTTCTGAACCAAAGGCTTGTTCCAACACTTCAACGCCTTCTCTGGCGGGGTCGGACTTGGGTAAAATTTTGGCATCAACTAGCCCAAAACGAACTCCTAGGAACGGAGAGGTGAGTCCCACCACGATCGCCAAAACGACTGCCACCGCTACTAGGCTATAGCGGATGACGCTACGAGCGGTCGCACCCCAAAAGTTACTGCTCGGTGGCGGTGGCTGAGCTAGGCGTTGTTTCCGGTTAATCCGATGCCCAATTAATCCCAACAGAGCAGGCTGTAATGTCAAAGCTGCTGCAACGGATAGCAACACCACCAGCGAACCTGCAACCCCTAAGGATTGCAACAACAGAATGGGGAACAGTAGCAAGCAAGCCAGACCGATACATACAGTTAAGCCGGAGAAAAACACCGCTCGTCCTGCTGTGTCCACAGTTCGGATCACTGCTTGCTCAACGGAGCCAGTTGTTAGTTCCTCCCGAAAGCGATTCACAATTAATAGTGAGTAGTCAATTCCTAAGCCCAAACCCAACATGGTTGTGATATTCAGGGCAAAAATTGATACACTCAATTTGAAGGTTAGCAGATATAAAAGACCCAGTGTAACTGAGACCGTCACTAGGCCGATTGCCACGGGCATTCCTGCCGCGACTACAGAACCAAAAACAAACCACAGAGCCACGAGGGTCAGGGGTAAAGCAAATAGCTCGGCTCGCCCCAAATCTTCTTTACTAATACGTTGAGCATTCCAGTCTACCACCAGTTTTCCTGTCAAAAATGTCTTGAGGTTTTGGGTGCTGTTTTGATTGAGGATCTGTTCAATACTGTCAATGATTGGAAATGCTTCACTACCACTCACCTTTAAATTAAGCGCAGCATATTGAGTGTGTCCGTCCTCACTTCGGTACTCAGGATGCTCTACAGCACTGGCAACGGCAGCAACGGATGGCAGATTGCGGACTTGCTCAAATATTCGTTGAACGGTTGTCTCGCTATTCTGAAAGGCGTCTTTCTCAGAACTTTGAAAAACAACTGTTAGTGCATTGGCATCAACATTAAGCTCCTGTTTTAGCAATTTTTCTGCCTGGTTTGCTTTTCCACCTTCATAGATACTACCTGTTCCTTTTAAGACACTGTCTAAGCGAGGGGTTAATGCCAAACTCAGCAACACTAGTAAGCCCCAAATCAAGATGACCCAGCCACGATAGTAATAGGTGATTCGCCCTAACTGAGCAAAGATAGATTGCCCGGTGGTAGGAACTTTAACTATTTTTTTTACTGGTAACAAAGTCTTATTTCTCCAAGTAAAAATCTCCGAAAAGCTGCCAAATGCTAAAGCTTTAAGATTTTAGAGGGACAGCTTGAGCTGATGCTGGCTATTTTTTATGCCAAACTCTAGAATTATAATCTAACCAATTTATTGAGTCATGAGTGTCTTGGCAGCCTCTGACTCTTGAGCCATCTTAGCCACTTGTTGCTGCACAGCTTGCTGGTAAGCAAGGGTTTTCTAACTCTAGATGAGCAAGTGGTTGGTCATGGTACGCGATCGCACCACTCATCAACAGCACCTATGCAAAAGTATCGTTCCAGTTTCTGGTCTTTTCTGCTACTTAACCCGGTCGCACTGTTACAGCTCAGCAGTGTACCCCTGACACCCCATTTAATTTTTCCCGAACCGTCAGCTCTCATGGATAACGGGTGTTATTCTGTCAGAAATGAGATGGTCTGGGTATTCGGTTGGTCTGCAATTCCTAAGGCAACATCTTATCACTTGTATGTGATTGGGGCCAATGCCGTCAATCCAGCCATTGATAATCCCAACATCAAGTCTACAGATTATATTGAACGGAGTGTGGGGTATATAGCCAACCAAAATCGGATGGGATGGAGATGGAAAGTCAGGGCAATGGTGAATGGTGAATGGAGCAATTGGAGCCAAGAAAGAGTCTTTCACGTAGAACCATTAGACACTGACTGCAAGTAAGCAGCACTCCTTCAAGTCTCAGCTTTTTTCGGGTAGCGACGATCAAAAAAGGTACACCAAGAGTTGATGAAGCGACTTTCTCGGGTGGGAAAGACAGCTAGGGATTTTTTGGGGAAAATGACAACGACCTTTCACGGGGTAGGAGTCAAAATTGAGAGCGATCGCGCTGTTTACATTTCCCGCTGAACGGGTATGGGAATTTCTAACTGTAGCACGACTTGCTCAAGTCTAGTCAGCAACATACCTCCAACCTTCTGGTTGGTATTCCCGCTGAATTCTGACCCTCCAATTTCCTTGGGGAATGGACACTTGATGGTGTTCTTCGTGACTGAGTAATGCTGTTTCTGAACCCACCCGTAAATAGAGATGGCCTTCTTTTTCATAGAGTTCAGCATTCCCCTCAATGATGCGGTGAGAATGACCTGTTACTTCACCTTCTGCTAAAGTTAAATGAGGTAACTTATGGCCTTGAATTTGGGGAATTGGAGTTAAAATTACATCACCTTGCCGAATGGATTTCATAGGCTTTTTCGTCAATTTTTTGCGAGTTACAGGGTTGAGTTTGAGAGTAGTTTTATCCCTCTTCCTTGTTTATACCACATTCATACAACTTAATTGTCAAGAGGGAATTGACCAAAAACCTTAAGCAATCTGGAGCTTAATAAAACTTAGAGAAATGCTGCTGAAATTGACCGGTTTTCCCCCTCGGAAAGAGAGCTAGCTGGAGGGGGAGAGATGAGCCTCAAACCCAGCCTTAGCCAGAAAAAAATTAATGACTCTCAAATCCCCCGCATGACTGGGCTTGAGCCTACTTTAAAGCTGAGCTTTGTCTGATTCGTGTTAGGAAGGTACTATGGTGATCGACCTGATTTGATCCCTCATCAGTCGCTAGCTAATACTCCTATTTATGATGCTCCCGCCACCAAATAAAAAAACACTCCTGTTTTTGGCAGCGAACCCTAAGAACTCTACTCCTTTGTGCTTAGGTCAAGAGGTTCAGGCAATTGCAGAGGGGTTGCAACGCTCTAAAAAGGGTAACAAATTTCAACTAGAGCAACAGTGGGCGGTGACCTCAAGAGAAATGCAGCGAGCGATGTTAGATTTCAAACCGGAGATTGTTCATTTCTCCGGGCATGGTGCAGGAGAAGACGGTTTAGCCCTAGAGGATGAAACGGGGCTGATAAAACTGGTCAATGCCCAAGCCCTCGCAGCTTTGTTCGAGCTATTTAGGGATCGCGTGGAATGCGTGGTACTCAACGCCTGCTATTCGGAAGTGCAAGCTTTAGCGATCGCTCGCCACATTCCCTATGTGATTGGGATGAAGCAAGCGGTGGGAGATAATGTTGCCAGGGAATTCGCCATCGGATTTTACGACGCATTGGCGGCGGGGGAATCAATAGAGTTTGCTTATCGGTCAGGCTGCGTCAGTATCAGCATGGCAGGCATCCCAGAAGAACTGACTCCGGTGTTAAAGAAAAAGTCAGAAATATCTGACTTGGAGACCGCAGAGCGCTCGGGTCATACTTCTGGTAGGGAGCTTGTGGAAGAGCCACCAGTTCCAGTGGGCAATGTGCGAGCGATCGCCACACCAGCCATTTCGATTGACGACTTAGATAATCCAGAAGGTTCTGTTAGCTTAGATAGCAGACTATACATTGACCGCCCTCCCATTGAATCTGACTGCTATCAAACAATTGTCAGGCCAGGTGCTTTAATCCGAGTTAAAGCTCCCCGCCAAATGGGTAAAACTTCTTTATTGCAGCGCATTTTGCAGCACGCTCGAGAACAGGAATATCAAACTGCTTATTTAAGTTTTCAATCCGCTGATGCAAGTTTTTTTAGCAATCTTGATGAGGTATTGCAGTGGTTTTGTGGTGAGATTGCCAATGAATTAAATTTAGAAGATAGGTTAGAAGACTATTGGAAAGGCGTACTCGGGAGCAAAAATAAAAGTACCAAATATTTCCAACGCTATTTGCTAGCTGAGAGCGATAATCCTGTTGTTTTAGGATTAGATGAAGTCGATCAGATTTTTCAGCATCCTGCAATCGCTACTGATTTCTTTGGACTATTACGAGCTTGGCACGAGCGGGGAAAGAATGAGGAAGTTTGGAAAAAACTGCGATTAGTCATTTCTCACTCTAAAGAAGTTTATATCCCTCTCAACATTAATCAATCTCCCTTTAATGTAGGATTGCCGATAGAGTTACCTGAATTCAATCAGAGACAGGTAAAAGATTTAGTGAAACGGCATCGATTAAATTGGTCAGATCGAGAGATCTCTGACCTGATGGAAATGGTGGGTGGTCATCCTTATTTAGTTCGAGTTGCTCTCTACGAAGTTGCCAGGGGGAGAATGACCTTAGATCGCTTGTTAAAAGTCGCCCCGACGGAAGAAGGACCTTACTACGATCATTTACGACGCCATTTAGTTAACTTAGAAAAAGATGCAGAACTTGCAGCAACCATTAGACAAGTAATTGACAGTGAAAACCCTGTAGAAATTCCCACTGGAGAGGCTTTTAAATTACGGAGCATGGGGTTGATAAAATTTCAGGGAAATGCTGTAGCGCCCTTATGTGGTTTGTACCGTCAATACTTTCGCGATCGCCTAGCTTTTCCCCAAGCAAATAGATCGACCGTGCCACCAACTAATACGCAATCAAGCTTGCACCTAGAGAGTAATTTAGCAACAATCATTTTCTCAGATGTTGTTAATTACACCGCTTTATCATCCGCCAACCAAAAGCTGACAGTAGAATTAGTGAAGCGAGATTTCAGGATCGTGCGAGACATCTGCCATAAATATCAAGGCAAAGTCCTTAAAGAAATCGGCGATGCTTTATTAATTTACTTTCCAGATAGTGCTGTAAAAGCAGTTGCTTGTGCGCTAGAAATACAACAAAATCTCGCCGAAGCTGCTGCCATCTTACCGCCGAGCCATGTTCTCCAGCACCGTATTGGGATTCACTTGGGGGAAATCTTTTTTGTTAATAATGATGTCTTGGGAGCTGGTGTAAATTTAGCGGCTCGTTTAGAAGGGAAAGCACAGCCAGGAGGGATTTGTATTTCTGAAACCGTTTATCAAGTGGTTAAAACTCACTTACCTTTAAATGTAGTTGATTTAGGTTTGCAAGAATTAAAGGGAATTCCTGAACCTATCCGGCTGTACAAATTGATTCCTTGATTTTCTAATTTTCCACCAATAAATCAACTCTGACCTATGAGAGATTATCAATATCAAGTTGGCGGGAGCCTTCCTGCAAATGCCCCAACTTATGTCACCAGAAAGGCAGATGAAGAACTCTATCAAGCTTTAAAAGCTGGAGAATTCTGCTATGTTCTTAATGCTAGACAAATGGGAAAATCATCGTTGCGAGTGCGGACAATGCAGCGGTTACAAGCAGAGGGAATTGCCTGTACAAGTATTGATATCACAGAGATTGGCACCTCTGATATTACCCCTGAAGAGTGGTATGCCGGCGTGATTGATAGCATCGTCAGCCGATTAAACTTGTATGACGTTTTTGATTTAGATGAATGGTGGGAGGAGAATAAGTTACTCTCAAATGTGAAACGATTGAGTAAATTTATTGCCGAAGTATTGCTCAAGAATATCTCAGGAAATATAGTCATATTTGTCGATGAATCCGATAGTTTACTCAGCTTAAATTTTAAAATCGAAGATTTTTTTGCCGTCATTCGTGATTGCTATAATAATCGTGCCGATCAACCGGAGTATCGGCGCTTAACATTTACCATGTTAGGGGTAGCTACGCCCTCAGATTTGATTCAAGACAAGCGACGCACTCCGTTTAATATTGGTCGAGGCATAGAGTTAACGGGGTTTCAATTAGCAGAAGCTCAACCTTTAGCTGTTGGGTTAGAAACTCAAGCAGGGAATTCTCAAGCCTTGTTAGAAGCGGTGTTATATTGGACAGGAGGACAGCCATTTCTCACGCAAAAAGTTTGTAAATTAGTTTTCAATCATGTCAAGTCAGCAGCAATAGAAAATCCGGCAGACTGGGTAGAAAATTTAGTCCGAGAAAAGGTGATTGAAACTTGGGAAGAACAGGATGAACCCGAACATTTAAAAACAATTCGAGACCGGATTCTACGCAGCGAACAACGGGCAAGTCGGTTGCTGGGTTTATATCAGCAAATTTTGCAAAATAGTCAGGTAATGGCTGATGATACTCCCGAACAAATGGAATTGCGTTTAACGGGTTTAGTGGTTAAACAATCGGGAAAACTGAAAGTTTATAACCCCATTTATCAAGAGATATTTAATGCCAATTGGGTCGAAAAGCAATTAGCAAATCTCCGCCCTTATAGTGAGAGTTTTAAAGCTTGGGTAGAATCCAATTATCAAGATGAATCGCGACTGTTGCGGGGGCAGGCGTTGCAGGAAGCTCAAAATTGGGCAGCGGGTAAAAGTTTGAGCAATTTAGATTATCAGTTTTTGAATGCCAGTCGGGAATTACAACAGCGGGAAGTGGAACGAGAGTTAGAAGCCCAGAGACAAGCTAATCAAATTTTGATGGAAGCAAATGAGACGCTAAGGAAAGCACAGGAATTTGCTATGTATCAGGTAACTCAAGCCAAGTATTTAGCAAATGTCATCCAGGAAACGGCTTTTTCTAATGAATCATTTCGTTCAGGACAGATATTTCAAGCACTATTGGAAGCATTGAAAGCAGGGTACGCATTTAAACAACTAGATGCTTCAGCCGAGACGACACAAGATATCAAAGGGAAAGTGATAGGGGCACTGCAACAAGCTGTTTCCCAAGTCAAAGAGCGCAATTGTTCGGAAGACCATAGCGATTGGGTCAATAGCGTCGCTTTTAGTCCCGATGGTAATACATTGGTTTCTGCCAGCAGTGACAACACCATCAAACTGTGGCACCTGCAAAGCCAAACACTGCTCGCTACCCTGACGGGACATAGCAGTGCGGTCTGGAGCGTCGCATGGAGTCCCGATGGCAAGACATTGGCTTCTGCTAGCGGTGACAACACCATCAAACTGTGGCATGTGCAAAGCCAAAAACTGATCAGGACCCTCACCGGGCATAACAGTAGGGTCAATAGTGTTGCGTTTAGTCCCGATGGTTTGATATTAGCTTCTGCAAGCAGTGACAAAACCATCAAATTGTGGTCTAAGCGAAGCCAAAAAGAGTTTGCCCTCCTCAAAGAGTTCACCACCCTCTCCAGACATAGCGATTCAGTCACTAGCGTCGCGTTTAGTCCCGATGGTTTGATATTGGCTTCTGCTAGCTATGACAACATCATCAAACTGTGGCATCTGCAAAGCCAAACACTGCTCGCCACCCTCACCGGACATAGCGATTGGGTTATGAGTGTTGCTTTCAGTCCAGATGGTAAGACCTTGGCTTCTGCAAGCTATGACAACACCATCAAACTGTGGCACTCGCAAAGCCAAACACTGATTACTACCCTCTCCGGACATAGCAGTTCGGTCAATAGCGTCGCGTTTAGTCCAGATGGTAATACATTGGCTTCTGCCAGCGGTGACAACACCATCAAACTATGGCACTCGCAAAGCCAAACACTGCTCGCTACCTTCTCCGGACATAGCAGTTCGGTCAATAGCGTCGCGTTTAGTCCAGATGGTAATACATTGGCTTCTGCCAGTGGTGATAACACCATCAAACTGTGGCATTCGCAAAGCCAAACACTGATTACTACCCTCTCCGGACATAGCAGTTCGGTCAATAGCGTCGCTTTTAGTCCAGATGGTAAGACCTTGGCTTCTGCTAGCTATGACAACATCATCAAACTGTGGCATCTACAAAGCCAAAAGCTGCTCGCCACCCTCACCGGGCATAGCGATTGGGTTATGAGCGTTGCTTTCAATCCGGATGGTAAGACCTTGGCTTCTGCAAGCTATGACAACACCATCAAACTGTGGCATTCGCAAAGCCAAACACTGATTGCTACCCTCTCTGGACATAGCGATTGGGTTATTGGCGTTGCTTTCAGTCCAGATGGTAAGACCTTGGCTTCTGCAAGCTATGACAACACCATCAAACTGTGGCACTCGCAAAGCCAAACACTGATTGCTACCCTATCTGGACATAGCGATTCGGTCAGTAGCGTTGCTTTCAGTCCCGATGGCAAGACATTGGTTTCTGCCAGCTATGACAACACCATCAAAATATGGCACCTGCAAAGCCAAACACTGATTGCTACCCTCTCTGGATATAGAGATTGGGTCAGAAGCGTTGCTTTCAGTCCAGATGGCAAGACATTGGTTTCTGCCAGTGGTGATAACACCATCAAACTGTGGTGTGTGCAAAGTCAAAAACTACTCGCTACCCTCACCGGACATAGCGAGTGGGTTAGAAGCGTCGCTTTTAGTCCAGATGGCAATACATTGGCTTCTGCCAGCGGTGACAACACCATCAAACTGTGGCACCTGCAAAGCCAAAAACTGATCAGGACCCTCACCGGACATAGCAGTTCGGTCAACAGCGTTGCCTTTAGTCCCGACGGCAAGATATTGGCCTCTTCCAGCGCTGACAACACCATCAAACTGTGGACTTGGGATGTTGATCAACTAATGGCATTAGGTTGCAACTGGATTAGCGATTATCTGAGAACCCATCCTGAAGTCGCAGAAGAATATCAACCGATCTGCTCTGATTACCTCAACCAACAGCCAATCCAATAAACCACAACTGAACACAATCAGCTTAAACCTCTGATGCTTTCTCTAGGCGTACCACCGCGTTATAATCCGGGACTCCCTCGCGCGATCGCTTATCCTTATCTAATAAGACATTTCCCTCTGGCCAGTGTACCTGCAAATTCCCTGGCTTAATATTCGCGAGATAAACTCGCCCCTTTAACTCCCCTAATTCATTTTTCAAAATGACTGCCTCTCCCTCAATCAATCCTAATTTTTTTGCATCCACAGAACTCATATAAACTGCTTCTCGAAAGGCTCCTGTAATCGCATCTTTCTGCTCTTGCACCATGCTATTAAATTGCTTACCTCGCCGGGTTGCCACCAAAAAATACCCTTCTGGCAATGCTTTTTCCTGGGGTGATAAAGGAGAAAAATGCGCCTTACCATCCGCCGTGGGAAAATTCCAGCCAAAGCACAAATGAGCCCCCCCGTACTGAAACTGATCGCCTGCTACTTGTAAATGCTGAATTCCCGCATATTGGGGATTTACCAACGGAATTTCTGCTCGGATCGCAGGCGTTCCCGAAAAATGAAGGCGTTCTGCTAAATCAGGACGAACTCGCTTCGCCAACTCCATAAATACTTCCCATTCTGGCCGTGCTTCGCTAATGCGATGACCGGGAATTTCTGGGCTAAAAATTACCCGTCTTTCGGTACTGGTTTCAGTAACACCGCCAGGGATTTCATAGCGAGTTGTTGCTGGCAGCAAAACCACAGTCTCCGCAGGTTCAACCAGCATCTGACTCGAACAAACAATATCAAAGTGAACCCGTAAGGGTACGCGCTTTAACGCTGCTTCCACATACTCCGGATCGGGGAGAACTTCCAAGAAATTACCACCCACTGAAACTAAAACATCCAGGTTGTCCTCAGCAGCCGCATGAATCATTTCAGAAGCAATAAAACCTTTAGTAACTGGAACCTCAAACCCCCAAATTTCACTTAATTTAGCTGCGTTTTCAGGGTTAATCGGTTTACCTCCCGGAAACACCGTTGCGTAACATCCCATTTCCGCCCCGCCTTGCACGCCAGAATGACCGCGAATTGGCATTAAACCACATCCTTCTCGCCCCACAAATCCCTTCGTTAAAGCAACATTAATAATCGAGCGGACATTATCTTCACCACACTCATGCTGAGTAATTCCCATACTCCATACAAACACTGCTTTATTCGCTGCTCCCACCATTTTGGCAAAGGCATACATTTCTTCACGACTCGCGCCAGAAATGCGTTCTAGTTCTTCCCAACTTTGGTTGGCTAACGAAGTTTTTAGAGCATCAAATCCAGTGGTATAACGGTCAATAAATGACGGATCTTCCCAATTATTTTCGATAATATGTTTCAGGGTTCCATTCAGAAAAGCAATGTCACCGCCCTGATTAATGAGAAAAAAATCTTCGCTGAACTTCGTGCCAAACAGTGCACTTTCCACAATGGAAGGCACCCAGTAGCGCTCCATTCCCGGTTCTCGGTAAGTGTTAATCACCACAATGCGAGTGCCGGCTTTTTTTGCCCAGTGTAAGTATTTAACCGTTACCGGCTGGTTGTTGGCAACATTAGAACCAATAAAAACTAATAAATCAGTACCAATCCAATCTTGATAAGAACAGGTAGTTGCGGCTGCACCAATACTAGATTTTAAAGCAGCAGTGCTAGGAGCATGGCAGACACGAGCTGCATTATCAATGTTATTAGTTCCCATCGCCCGTACTGCTTTCTGAGCAGCATAATAGGTTTCATTGACTGTGCCTCGGCTAGTAATATAAAAACTCAGGCGATTGGGTTGGGTAGCGGTCATGCGATTCGCAATTAAATCTAAAGCTTCTTCCCAGGTGGTGCGGCGAAAACCAGGGTCTCCTTTATGACGGATCAGGGGATACGCTAAGCGCCCCATCTCTCGCAATTCAGAACTTTTTTTGCCTTGCAGTTGCGAAATATCTTTTAAAAGGTCAGGGTCAAATTCAGGCATAGTATTCATCTGTAGCAATCGCAGACGCACATTGCACAGATGCAGACCTTCTAAGGTCCAATCTTTCATACCGGTTGTTCCCAAAGCGCAACCGTCACAAACGCCTTGATTGAGAACCTGCCAAGCATAAGGTAAATTGTCGCGACTCATCCAAATCGCTCGAAAAACTTCCCAATAATTATTCGGGTATTGTTCGCCAAGTCCAAAGGGTTTCCAGCTTGCCCAGTGCTCAGGAGTCCAGCTTTTTTTAGGTTTAGGTAGCATAAAAATTAGCGCAGGAGATAGAAGGATGAGGGAACAGGAAGTAGAGAGCAATGACTGCTTACCCATTACCCATTATCCTTGATAGGAGGCGATCGCAACCCGATTGCGTCCCTGAGCCTTCGCTGCATAGAGCGCTTCATCCGCAGCAGCAATCATCATGGAAGAAGACGCTTGAGGAGCTGGCACCCAACAAGCCACCCCCAAACTCACCGTGACATACTGGTTCACAGGGGAATTTTCATGCTCGATCTTTAATTTAACCACCTGATTGCGAATGGTTTGAGCGACAAAAGTCGCACCCTCCGCATCTGTATTGGGCAAAATCACAGCAAACTCTTCCCCTCCGTAACGTGCCACTAAATCTGCCGATCGCTTAGCCGCCTGTCGCAGCGCCGCAGCTACTTTTCGCAAGCACTCATCACCCGCTTGGTGGCCGTAGCTGTCGTTAAACAGCTTGAAATAGTCAATATCACACATAATCAGCGACAAAGGCTTATGTTCCCTTGCCAAACGTCGCCATTCTGCATTGAGGTACTCGCTGAAGTAGTGGCGGTTGGCCACCTCCGTCAAACTATCAAAGGAAGCACGATGCTGCAAAGCTTGATTCGCACTTTCTAACTGCCGTTTTTGCTGCTCTAGCTGGCGGTTGAGCGCGGCTAATTGCTGTTCCGTCGCCCGCACTCGCAACAAATTTTTGACGCGGGCCAGCAATTCTCCCTCATCAAACGGCTTAGAAATATAATCATCCGCACCTGCATCAAAACTTTCAATGCGAGCTTGGCTACCCATCCGGGCCGTTAAAAAAATCACTGGTGTTAGCTGCAACTCAGGCGTGTGCCGAAGCTCTCGCAGTAAGTCTAGTCCATTTTTGCGTGGCATCATTTGATCGCTCAGAATTAAATCCGGCTTCAAACTTTTGGCTTTTTCCAAACCTTCAACGCCGTCGCGAGCAACTGCCACCCGGTACTGACGACCCAGTAAACTTTGTAAATAAGTCAGCACGGTTGTATTATCCTCAACCACCAACAGCAGGGGAGCGTCTGCGTGGGAGATTAAGGAACTGGTATCCGAAACCGCAGGTTCTGCGGTCAGTGATTCCCAATTGGGTGTTAAGTAAGTCGCAGTTTCTAAGGCGAGAGCTTTGGTTCCCACTGTCGGATCTGGACTGGTGGAACTAAAGGCGGTGGCGAGTTCTGCTAATACATTAACCAGATGGGAGGGTTCAACCGGTTTCGATAGGTACTTCTGAAAGCCGGTTGCTAAGGCAAAAGCGCAGTCTTCTTGGCGAGCAAAGGCCGTTAATGCTACGGCCGGTAGGAGGGATTGAGAGTGGGCAGTTTCCATGGCTCTGACTCGCCGAATTAACTCGTAGCCATCTTCTCCCGGCATGGCAATATCGCTGACTAACACATCCGGCCGTGATTGTTCGATTTCTGCTAGAGCTTCCTTAACGTTGGCAACTGCTGTCACCTTCGCCCCAAAGGTGTCTAAAGCTGTTAAGAGGAAGTCACGGGCGTCTTGGTTATCATCCACGACTAGCACCTGGAGGCCCTCAATCGTTGACCCGTTCACCGGTTGGGATTTGTGGGGCGATTTTTCAGATGGGGTTGCTTTGACCTGAAGGTTTTTTGCTTCTAGGAGTGGCAACTGCACTGTAAAGGTGGCTCCTTGATTCAGGCCTGGGCTCGAAGCCCAAACGTTGCCTCCGTGGAGTTCGACTAATTGACGCACGATCACCAGTCCGAGTCCGATGCCATGGGGAGTCGTTGCCATGGCACTGTCGGAGAAACGGAAGTATTCAAAGATATGGGGGAGAAATTCTGGAGAGATCCCGCATCCGGTATCACAGATCCGCAGCAGAGCGTGGGAGGGAGTGCGGTTGAGCCGTACTTCGATGCGTCCCTTGGCGGGGGTGTATTTGATGGCATTGGAGAGGAGTTTCCAGATGACTTGCTGCAAGCGATCGCTGTCTCCATAGACAAAGGTAGCGTCTGAGTCGCAGCCAAAGTCTAAGGTCATTTCTTTCGCCACTATGGCCGGCTCGATGGTATCGAGGGTGGTGTTAATTAAGGATGCAAGTTCGAGGGGACGAGGATTGAGGCGTAGTTTCCCCCGAATCAGTCGCGAGAGGTCTTGCAGGTCGTCAATGAGTTGGGCTTGCAATTTGGCGTTGCGTTCGATGGTTTCCCAGGCACGGGTGGTGGTGGTTTCATCTAATTTGCGAGAGAGGGCAAGCTGTGCCCATCCCTGGATGGCGCTGAGGGGGGAACGGAGTTCGTGGGAGACAAGGGCGAGGAATTCGTCTTTGATGCGGTTGGCTTCGGTGAGTTTGGCTTCGGCGATTTTGCAGTCGCTGATATCGGAGCCGATCGCTAAGTATTGGTAAGGGTTGCCTTCAGAATCCAGCAGGGGTGCGATCGTCACCTCTAGCCAATAGTTACTGCCATCTTTTGCTTTACTTTTGATTTCTCCTTTCCAAACTTGCCCACTGGTAAGGGTTAACCAGAGGTTACGGAAAAAGTGTTTGGGATGATCGGTTGATTTCATCCGCCGATAGCTTTTTCCGAGCAATTCTTCTCGGGAGTAGCCAGAGATTTTACATAATTTTTCATTGACATCTTTGACCCTACCACAGGCATCAGTCCTGAGCAGTAATACTGCTTGCTCTAGGGCTGTTTTGAGTTCGGACAGTTCTTGCAAGGTTTGTTGGCATGCCTCTGGGGTTGTCTGGTCAGCATTCAGTCTGCTATGCTCTGATGCCACCGGATTTTGGCTGGTAGCGGTCTTGTCTCTTATCCCTGAACGCTGACAGCTAACCATATACTCCTGTTCATTACTATCTGAAATCTGGTTTGCCTGGTGGATCATGACACAGAGCAGTTTGTAAGAAAATCTACACAGAAATAGGTTCTGATTTGTTTCTAGCAGCAACTGCCTATTTTGTGTCACTCTCTGAGGGGGGATTTGTACAGAAAAAAAGTGGCGCATTCGCTCTGTGGGAAACTCTTAGGTTGGCTGTCTCTTGGGTTTTCTAAGTGTCATTACTCAGACTCTCACTCACAAGCAATTGGTAGGGCTGCTAGTATTGGCTTACATCTCGGTCTGTGGCGGGAGTCTATGCTAGTAGAAGCGACCGCCGATCGGTTGTCAAGTGAGAGTTTCTGACAGCGATCGGAGTGTTTTGGGGAGTGGATACACGACCGCTCATAGCTTGAGGGAGGGCGATCGCCTGATTCCCCTCTATTATTGAGTGCTGCTCTGATGACTGACAGCGATGGGAGCTGTTGTCAATCAGTTTGACCTATTTTGTAATAATTCTTGAAAGAATCGCTCACCCATCAATCCTATCTTGGCCGAGTCTGCCATGTCTGAGCGATCGCAACGTGAAATTTTTTCTTTTGACCCTTGACACTCTTCTAGGGCTTTGTATTATATATGTAATACCCCCATTGCCTCAGACAAAAGCTTCAGGCTGAAGGTTTGAGTCATTAACGATTAACTGTCCGGCAAAAGCGTCTTGTTAAAGGGATGAGCTGTTGGAACGACAAGCAACTACACTGAAACTTCCTGAATAGAATCAATCGCCTAATAACTTCCTGAAAAATGAGTGAGTCTCGCTTAATAAAAATCAGTAAATATCTGAGTTATCATCTGCGCCACCATCCCGAGCAAATTGGAATTAAACTCGCTCCGGGTGGCTGGGTTGATGTTGATGAACTTTTAGCGGCTTGCCAAGCACATGACTTTCCCATTCAATCAACAGAACTCCAGGAAGTTGTTGCAACCAGTGACAAACAACGCTTTGCTTTCGACCCCACCGGCACTCGAATTCGCGCTAACCAAGGACATAGTATTGAAATCGATCTCCAGTTAACTCCTCAAACTCCACCTCCTCTGTTATATCATGGCACAGGCAAGAAGGCAGTGGAGTCGATTCTCACTCAAGGACTGTGCAAAATGTCCCGGCATCATGTTCACCTATCCAGCGATCGAGAAACGGCAAGAAAAGTCGGATCGAGACATGGCATTCCAGTGGTTTTCCAGGTTGATGCAGCTACCCTATCCAATGATGGTTATCCTTTCTACTGTTCTGAAAATGGAGTTTGGTTAGTGGATCGTGTTCCGCCTCAGTATCTCCAGCTTACCTGAATGAAAAAATGTAAGTTATAATACAATTAGCCATCAGTTGCTAACACCCCTACAAGCACGCCCATGTCCCAACAAAAACCCGTTAAATCTCTACGCTGAATCAGCCAATTTGTGCGCTCCGTGCTACCGAGAAGTTAGCGTAAAACTGGAAAAAATTAAGGCTCCTTTCTTCTTTTTCTCTCTGGGTTAGGTCTGCACTCAAGTTTGCTACCTCCTACCTTTTTCCCTCACAGTTCATTCCATTTATCGATCAAATCTTAATATCGAGGATCTGAAAGCATGGGATCGAGATACTTTGGCTATCAAGACGACAATCAACAGCAAAATAACTCACCAAGCCGAGGTCTATTAGGAGCAGGTTGGCGGCCGATGTACCGACAGTTTGAGTTAGATTATTTGTGGCATCTCATCTCCAAAGATCCCTTAGAACTTGCTCAAAAAACCCTAGATATTGCCAGCGATCTGGCTGACTCTCTGGGTCGAAACCAATATACTTGGTGGGCGAATGTCTTAAATGTTTTCTCAGAAAATACTCGGTACGAATTCGACGAATTCTGGAATTATATTACCCCTCAGCCTGCTGGACCTGATTATCGGTACCAAGACATTTTAACAACCGAAACACCGATTACCCAATTAGTCAACCGCGACAGCATCCCCATCGAATATGTGCTGAATAAGCTCCAAGAAATTACGATCTTTAAAGTCTTGAGCTTGCTGGGGAAGCCGGATTTGATTACTCAGTCGTTTATGGAGCGAGATTTTTATTATCCGGTCGAGCGATTTACAAGCTGGGAACGTTTAGAAGTGATGGGGACGGTTTATGGATATTGGTCACAGCACTACTGCTGGGTGCAAATTGATAGCTATGACCGCGGTCGCCGACGTTATACGGTGATTGCCAAAGACATTACCCCCCTCGTCAATAAAGCGACCTACAACTTAGCCGTGATTTTAAGCGGGTACAAGAGTCGCGTCGGACAAGTTCAAAGTCAGTTTCCAATTCGCTCATTTCCAGCGGATATTCAAAGTTTTACTGACTCAGTCCAGCAAGCCATTCTCGATCAAAACCAGTTAGCGGTTTTAGTCAGCGGTGAACCCGGAACTGGCAAAACTGCTTGGACTCAAGCAGTGGCTAAAGAAATTTTGATGCCTCTGGGATATGTCATTTTTATTCTGGATCATGATGCTGTTGAAAACTTTGTTCCGCCCTGCTATCTAGAGCGAATTTGCATTATCATTAATGAAGCCGATAACTTAGCTCAAAATCGAGCCAGTGAAGCAGCTCAGCGTAGTAATAAAACCGAACATATTCTGAGTTTGCTCGATGGAACTCTCTATCAGAGCGTCATTGATGAAGATGGCATCCAAGTTCAGCAAAAACTCGTAGTCTTGATGACCTGTAACACGACAGAACGGCTAGATCCAGCAGTTTTACGGAAGGGAAGAGTAGATTTAACTTATGAATTTACTCACAAATTTATCTAGTAGAACCCTGGCTGGCAATGATTTTGAGCCTCAACTGGCTCATGGCGTTCGCGATTTTTTGAGAATTCCCCGCTTGGAGATCGCTAAAACCAACTACTCCCTAAAAATAATGGAAATACCTGCGGAACTGTTCGCACTTACGCAGGATTTCCCAGTCAAGATTACCTACGTACTATTGCTCTAAGCGACGACATTGACCCGATTTTTTCCTCTTTTCCCAATCTCTAACCCGGAAACAGCCTGAACTTCAGCGTAGAACTTAAAATCATCGCTAGACCCATAGACAAACCTATGGGTAAAGTGCTATGAATAAGGGGTTAGACCCCCTACGGTTTACACCCACCATCCCTAAACATTCGGGAAAGCTGGGGTGTCTTAACCAACATCTCAGATATTTCTCAAATCAAACTAATTGAAGGAGGGAACCCCAAACCGTGCAAAAGCCTGTTCACCAAAGAATGCCGTTACTGGGAAGCTATGCTAATGGGAAAACCCTCCAGGCCCATCACCCCCCAGAGGAAACCTTGCGCGAGAGTGAAGATCGATTTCGCCGGTTTGTAGAATATATCCCTGCCGCCGTAGCGATGGTTGACCGCGAACTGCGCTACTTAGCCGTCTCAAACCGCTGGCAACTTGCTTATGGTCACAACAGTGGTGAGTTAATTGGCTGCTCCCATCATGAAATTTTTCCCCACTTGCCAGAATCTTGGCATCAAAAGGCCCAAGCTTGTCTAGCAGGAAGTGTTGAACAATGCGAGTCAGAATCCTGCATCCGCATCAAGACTTCCATTGAATGGGTAAAGTGGATCTTTCAACCTTGGAGAACTAGCGAGGGTGCGATCGGGGGACTCATTCTCTTCACCGAGGTTTTAACCGAACGTAAGCAGTTAGAAGAAGCGCTGCAACTCACCCAATTTGCGATGGATCGAGCTGCCGATGCTGTGCTGTGGATGACGGCCGACGGTCAACTTTGCTATGTCAACGAAGCGGCCTGCCGATCGCTGGGTTACTCGCGCTCTGAACTCCTCAGTCTCACCATTCACGACATCGATTTACAATTACCAGCTTCCGTGTGGCCCTCCCACTGGAAAGCGATCAAGCAACAAGGTTCCTTTGCCTTTGAATCTCACCACCAAACTAAAGATGGTCGCAGCTTCCCAGTCGAAGTCACCGTTAATTATCTACAATTCAATGGCATCGAATACCACTGTGCCTTTGTCCGCGACATTTCTGAGCGCAAAGCCGCTGAAACTGCTCTCTTAGATGCCAAGGAACAACTGCGAGCGGTCTTAGATGCCGTCCCTGGCTTAGTGTCTTGGGTCAGTTCTGACCTGCGGTACTTAGGCGTGAACTGTCATCTAGCAGCCGCCTACAAAATGCCAGCTCATACTTTTGTGGGCAAAAAAATTGGCTTTTTAGAGACGAGTCCTAAATTTAATGATTTAGTCTGCGAGTTTTTTGCCAAGCCTGATTTGACTAGCTCCCAAGAAGTCACAACCACTGTTAAGGGAGTGCCACGGACTTATTTAATTGCGGCTCAAAAGTACCAGCAAGGCAAAGCAGCCGTCTTTGTAGGACTCGACATTACAGAGCGGCAAACGATGGAAGTGGCTCTGCGTCGCTCTGAAGAAAAGTATCGTACCTTAACTCGTAACTTCCCCAATGGTGCGGTGGTGCTATTTGACTCCGAGCTCCGCTATGCCTTGGCGGAAGGCACAGAGTTAGAGAAAATGGGGCTTTCTAAAGAAGCAATGGAAGGCAAGACCCTTTCGGAAGTGTTACCGCCGGAAGTTTGTCAACAAGTGGAACCCCACTATCGAGCCGCTTTGGCTGGGGTGGCGGCGGTTTCGGAAATGACCTATGCCGATCAGGTTTACTTAGCTCACACTTTGCCGTTGATTAATGAACATGGAGAAGTGTTTGCTGGGATGGCGATGACGCAAAACATCACGGAACGCAAGCAGGCAGAGGAGGCACTGCGACAGTCGGAAGAGCGCTTCCGCCAGCAAGCAGGGGAGTTAGAACAGACGCTCTCTGTGTTGCAACGCACCCAAACTCAATTGATCCAGACGGAAAAAATGTCTGCCTTGGGGCAGTTGGTGGCGGGGGTTGCCCATGAGATTAACAACCCGGTTAATTTCATTTCTGGTAATATCACCCATGCCAGTCACTACACTCAAGACTTGCTGCGTTTAATTGCTCTTTATCAAACTCAATATCCGCACCCAGGCCGGGAGATTGAATTAGAAACAGAAGAAATGGGCTTAGAGTTCCTGAAGAAGGATTTGCCAAAACTGCTGGATTCGATGAAGGTGGGAGCTGAGCGTATCCGTGATGTGGTCAAGAGTCTGCGGTTGTTCTCTCGCACGGATGAAGTGGAGATGAAGCCGGTGGATATTCACGACGGTTTAGATAGTACGCTGCTGATTTTACAAAATCGCCTGCAAGCAAAGGGAGGGCGTCCGGGGATTCACTTGATTAAGGAGTATGGCAGTTTGCCCCGCGTCCACTGCTATGCGGGTCAGCTTAATCAGGTGTTTATGCACCTGTTGAGTAATGCGATTGATGCTTTGGAGGAGTGCTTTGGCAGTGGCTCAGGAGCGATCGCTAATGGCAAAGGTAAACAGGAGCAAAGCGAACAGCCCACCATTCGGATTCGCACGCAACTGTTAGAGGAAGGGGCAGTGGCGATCGCGATCGCAGACAATGGTCCGGGAATGCCAGAGGAAGCCCGTCGCGGTGCGTTTGACCCCCTCTATACAGCTAAATCTAATGGCAGCAAAAGTACGGGTTTGGGTCTGTCCATTTCGCACCACTTGGTGGTTGAGAAGCATGGCGGTGAGTTACACTGCCTCTCGGAACCAGGAGGGGGGACGGAGTTTGTGATTAAAATTCCTACGGGACAGTCAGGTTGCTAACCTTGTGAGCGGTGCGATCGGTCTCCCTGAGGGGAGAGACCGCGAAGCTAGGAAGTGTGAGGGGCTGCGGGTTGCAGTCATGGCGAAACGAAAAGTAGACGGCAGGCTATTTCACAACGTGAGATTAAGCTGTTAGACCCCTCTCGGGGGGATGGGTGACTGGCGAAGCTGGAAAGCCAGGAGGAGCGGGGGTGGCAGTTTTTACCTGAAAGCAGCACCTAGGCTACCTTCATTCTGAGTGCGAAGATGTTACCTTCTCTATATCTAGAGCCTTTGATTGGAACCGAAGGTTCCGTTAATGTAGGGTTAGGTTCGTAGGTAATTTCCATTGCTTCCGAGCAATTCTGGGTAAACTTGCCTGCTCTAGAACGGCACTTAGCTGATACAGCCGATTCTTTTAATCATGTCCTCAACTATCGACATCCTGATCGTTCTCCTCCTAATCGTTGCCAATGGCCTGTTTGTTATGTCAGAGATGGCCATCGTCTCGGTGCGGAAAGTACGGCTGCAACAACGGGCTAACCAGGGTGATGCTAAAGCCCGCGTTGCTTTAGACCTAGCCAATGCCCCCAATCAATTTCTGCCTACGGTGCAAATTGGGATTACGCTGCTGGCGATTTTGTCTGGGGCCTTTGGCGAAACGACCTTTGCGAAAAGGTTAGAGCCGATTTTGGTTCTGAGTCCCTGGTTGGCCCCTTATAGCAAGGCGATCGCTTCGGTGTTATCGATTTTGCTCATCACTTACCTGACGCTGATTATTGGCGAACTGGTGCCAAAGCGGCTGGCATTGAATAATCCCGAACCCATTGCTGCGATCGTGGCGATCCCAATGCGGATGCTGGCGAAATTTGCGTCTCCCGCTATTCATTTATTGAGCTATTCGACGGACATGGTATTGCGCCTGTTAGGGATTCGCCAGTCTACAGAACCTCAGGTGACGGAAGAAGAAATCAAAGTTTTGATCGAGCAAGGGACTGAGGCGGGTACTTTTGAAGAAGCGGAACAGGATATGGTGCAGCGGGTGTTTCGCTTAGGCGATCGCCGAGTGGGTGCTTTGATGACGCCTCGACCCGATATTGTCTGGCTTGATTTAGAAGACTCAGCGGAAGAAAATCGCCAAAAGATGCTTGACAGCGGTCATTCTCGGTTTCCGATTTGCCAAGGGGGAATTGATAATGTCTTGGGTGTTGTCTCTGTTAGCGATTTGCTCTCTCAAAGTTTAGCGGGTCAACCGCTAGATTTAACGACTAAGCTGCGACGGCCACTGTTTGTCCCGGAAGGAACAGGGGGGTTAAAAATCCTTGAACTGTTTAAGCAATCAAGCACTCACTTTGCACTGGTTGTTGATGAATATGGCGTGATTCAAGGATTAGTAACGCTCAATGACATTTTAGTGGAGTTAGTGGGGGATATTCCTTCCCTTGAGGACCGCGATGAACCGCAAGCTGTGCAGCGGGAGGATGGTTCTTGGTTGTTAGATGGGATGCTGCCAGTGGAAGAGTTCTTTGAACTGTTTGACCTGGAGGAATTGCCAGCCGACGAACGAGGAAACTACCATACAATGGGCGGCTTTGTGATGACGAATCTCGGTCGGATTCCCAGTGCGACTGATTGTTTTGAGTGGAATGGGTTGCGTTTGGAAGTCATGGATATGGATGGCAACCGAGTGGATAAGGTGCTAGTGATGCCATTGCCTCCAAAACCCGCAACTTCTGAAGCTAATACTTGAGGAAAGTTGATGGTTGACGGTTAACGGTTGACGCTTAACTGTTAACCGATTAACCAAAATTTTAAGCGCCATAGCATCCGTCTTACTTTTTACTTAAAACTTTGACAATGATATCAGCTACATAATTAGCAAAAGTTTTTTCACCGATCGCATTGTAGTGACAACAATTATCGACGTAAACAGGGTCTTTAACGTCATCTAAAACGTAGGCTGCATTGAAAAAGTTAATATTATTTTTTTGAAAATTCTTGGTTTTATTAAACAGCAATGGATATCCAATTTCTACAGATTTTGCATAGGGAGTTTCATTATTGAAAGCGATTTTCTTTTCCTTTTCACTAAAAACTCGGTTGGTCTTATAGTATTGATTTGGCTGTAGGAAGTGGAAGTAAAACACCTGATTAGGTAATAAGACTTTGTGCATCCCAATGGAAGATTTTGCCCAGAGAGACGCCATTTGTTCAAAGGCAACTTCGTCTTTCAAGATCGAGCGATTAGTATTTAAATAAATCACACTTCCTTCTTCGGTTCTTTTCTCTTTTTCTCTGTCAAACCTGACGATCTCTTTTTGATAGTTATTCAGGAGAGAATGGAGGTAGAGGGAGGTGAAAGCATGACAGGTTGCGATTTTACACTCTTTGAGGCCATCTAAGCTCTCTTTGAGCTGAGTTTTAATTTGCTGAATTCTTAAGAGTGCAGTCAGAGCTTTTGGTGAGAGAGAATTATTGGCGAGGTTGGTAAGGGGCAATATATGTTGAATGCTGGGCATCGCAATATCAACTTGATTGTGATTGTTCAAGTTTGACAGTGCCACTTCATTAAAGCCATCGATATTGATGACCATATCAAATTCTTGACCTAAGGCTAGAAAGTAATTTAAAATTAACAACTGTTGGGGTTGCTTGTAACCCCCTGTTGCGAAAGACAAAACGATAATGTCTTTATTTTTTAATTGGGGTATTTTTTGTTTCAATTGATTAGCAATAATTTTATTTTTAACTTCAAATATAGAGAAGTTAGAGGCGACTGAACCACCAAAAATTCCAATAATAAATTGTTTTTTACTCTTCTTTTTATAAGGATAGTCGTAGGGAGAAATAAAACCATAATTATTGACTTTAAAGCCAGGGCGAAAATCCAAGCTGGGTTTTTGGACAAATCCGAAAAAAGGATGAAACCTTTCGACAATCGAATCGCTTAACCGGACTCCTTCTAACTGTTTCTGAAATTCATTATCTTTTGACAAATCCCTTGTGTAGAAAAACTGTTTATGTTTCAGCCAGTAAAAACCTAAAGAACCAATTTCCAGAAAAACTAATAAAACCACTAAGTTGATTAAAGCAACCTTAAAAATTTCTTTACTTTTCTTGACTAAATCTAAATTTTTCATCTCCGTTCCTGATTGGATTTGCTCATGTTCAGTTTTGGCTCGCACGATTCTAGAAGAGTCATGACTGCCAGGTAGTTGCTATTTCGACTCTCTCAAAGTTTTGATGATAGAACTAGAAATATAGTTAGCTAGAATGTCCTCACCTGTTGAATTATAGTGGCAGCAACCATCTTTGTAAACAGTTGCTTTGGTGTCGTCTAAAATATTGACCGCACTAAATACATTCACCTTAGCAGTTCGTAAGCGATCGAGCTGAGATAAGAGAACAGGATACCCTTTTTGAACTCCCTCTATATAAGGGCTATCGCTACTAATGGCAATCTGTTTTTCTTCTTCAGTAAAGACCCGTTTGGTTGGATAATACTGGTTGGGTTGGATAAAGTGGAAATATCTAATCTTACGGGTGGATAAAAGTTGATTCATTGCTAAGGAAGATTCAGACCAGTTAGAGGCAATGCGATTAAAGGCGGTGGTATCATCTAAGACTGATGGGGTTTTATTGATATAAATTATATTCTGGTCATCTACCGTTTGGTTGGTTGGTTGTGTTCTTTGTTTATCATAGTTCATGACTTCTTGTTGATAGCGATTCACTAATTGTTTGACTTGCAGAAATTGCCAGGCATAGCAAACAGCTAAGGGACAATTTTCTAAGTTAGCGACCGCTGCTTTTAACTGTTTCTTAGTCTCCTGAATTTTTACAATTGAATTCAGGGCATCTGGGGACAAGCTATTATTCGCCAATGCCGTTAAAGGTTGGATATGCTGAACGCTTGGCATTGCTACATCTACTTGCGATTTTTTGTTTAAATTAGACAAAGCAACTTCATTAAATCCGTCAATATTAATAACCATATCCAACTCTTGTCCTAAGCTCAAGAAATAATTGAGAATCAAGAGTTGTTGTGGTTGTTTATAACCACCATTACCAAAGTTCAACAAAACAATTTCTTTATTAGCAAATTCAGGGTACTTCTTCAGAGCATTTGATAAGCCTTGGTTGATATATTCATGCAAAGCAAAATTATTAGCAACAGAACCGCCAAATAATCCAATAATGAATTGATTTTTATTCGACTTAACTAAGGGATAATCATAGCGAGAAAAGAAGCCGTAGTTATTAACTTTTAATCCCAATTCTGGTTTAGCAAAAGCTCCTTGTTTGAGGACATATCCAAAAAAAGGATGGAGCCGTTCAACAATAGATTCGTTCAGCCTAACCCCGGTTCGTTCTAAATCTGTGACTATTTTTTCTTGATTTTTGCCTCTTGTATAAAAAAACTTCTTCTCCTTCAAAAAATAGAAAGCTAAAGATACGACCTCTAAACACACCAAGGTGATTGCTAGGTTAATCGCGATCAAGCTAAACATCTTTTTGCTGTTTTTCAGCCAGGGATAATCAGTCATGGGAAACTCCTTGCAATAGCTATCGAGTGCTCTGGGATTGAGGTTGCTTAGATTGAGACTGCTGGAAGCTTTGGCACAACTGTTCAGCGATTTTTTCACCCGCTAAACGGTGACCATCTGCATTCCAATGTCCCCCACACTCCACAGCATTTTTAAATCCATGTAGGCACATTTCGTATTTTTCAGCATACATTTGAAAAAACTGAGCCAGCGTCAAGAGAGAAAACTGCTCGCGAACCGATAGTGCTTCCATCCGTTTTTCGGGATAAAATAAATCCGTAATTTTGTTATCTTTCATAAACTTTTCCCGGATGTTACGGTGGGGGTGAACTTGCATCGGATCGGTCACCATCACCATCAGAAACTCAGCTTTTTTTGCTTTCACTTCTTTAGCCATTAAAGCCACTACCCCCTCCGTTATCTTCCAAGCATCTCGCCAGACTTTAGTGGTAGGTTCTCGAAAATTTTTCCCATACCGAGCCAATTCTTCATTTTGCAAGGTTCGTTTTTTATTATCTAAGTCAACTTTTCTGATGACCTGCAAAATCCGTGAATGGTTTACTAACCAAGTCGGCAAATAGTCAACGGTAGCAAATGATAAATAATTGTGGGCTTCAATCGGCATCTCCCGAAAGGACATATCTAACACTAAATTGCCCTGTTTATCATAGACATAAAAGGGCTGGCGCTGATGAAATTCTAATTTTTTAGAGTTATTAATAAGGTCGTTACCGGCATAAAAAGCAAGTAATACTACATCAGGATCATAATCCCAGACTTTATGGCGCAGTGTCATCAATTCTTGAGTTGTGCCATAGCCTTGAACTCCAAAATTAATCACCTCGACGGTCCGTCCCTGAATAAATTTACATTTTTTATTGAGCCTGCGTTCCATTTCTGCCCAGAATGTTTTTTCGATAGGCACTTGCAAAGCTTCCGTAAAAGAATCTCCCAGTACGGCAATTCGTAAGGTATTTTTTGGTTTTGCTTTAGTATGTTCGCGGTCGCGCAAACCGTCGCTATTAGCTTTGATATAGGAACGCTCCCCTTCTCCGCGCCACCAACCAGAAGCACCCGGTCGCATCGCCCAACCCCGGTAGGGATCGTTTAAGTCATACCAGTTCGTATCTGAATCTATATAACTTTCAGGTTTCTTCACCCCTTCAATCCCAGCGACCCGTAGACCCATTTCGCTTAGCAGTACACCACTCAGGATACCACCCAGAATTAGTAAAAAACTTTCGAGCCAAACTTTGTGCTTCTTCATGTTCTCAAAACTTAGTAGGCTATCTCTTGGGAATTTGAGATTCATCCTGTTTGGTTTGAACTTTACTGAAGTCTTCGCACAACTTATCAGCAATTAGGGTCGCCGCCAGGCGATGCCCCTCTGGATTCCAATGTCCTTGGCACAGAGCTACATTCTCAAACCCGTGCAGGCACACCTTATTTTTTTCAGCATAGTCTTGAAAGGGTTGAGCTAACGTTAAAACTTCAAACCCCTCGCGAGCGCCTAAAGCCTGAAGCCGATGCTCAGGATAGAACAGATCTGTAATCTGATTTTGTTGCATAAATGCTTGGCGACTGGAAGGAGCAGGATGAACTTGAATGGGGTCACCAATGCTCACTACTAAGAATTTAGCTTTTTTTTGTGCGACTTCATCCCGCATTAGTTCGATCAAGCCCTCCGTTACCTGCCAAGCTTCTTTCCAAGTTGGATTCTCAGGTTCCTTGAAATTTTGAGCAACCAATTTGGTAAATTCATCATTAATCTCACGCTTCTTGAGTTCTAAATCCGCTTTTTTCACAACCTGTAAGATTCGGGAATTGTTGACCAGCCAACCGGGTAGCCGATCGATGAAAGAAACAGCATTTCGATTGCGATCGACCGGAGATAGCTGGCGGAAGGACATATCTGGCACTAATTTGCCATTTTGATAGACGAAAAAAGGCCGATACCGGTCGTATTCTAGTTGCCGAGAATTATTAATGACATCATTGCCATTAAAAAAGGCAAGGATGACAATATCAGGTGCATAAGCCCAGACCTTTTTTTCTAGGGTGAGCAGTTCTTGGGCCGTGCCATATCCCTGCACCCCGAAATTAATGACCTCAACCTTCTGCCCCTTTAACGCTGAACACCGCTCAAATTTCCGCCCAAGTTTATGCCAGAACGTCTTACCAATGGGGACATGAATTGCTTCAGTAAAAGAATCTCCCAGCATGGCAATTCGCAAAGTATTTTTGGGCTTTCCTTTGCTATGTTCGCCATCACGCAAACCATCGCTATTAATTTGGATGTGACTTTTTTCACCTTCGCCCTGCCAGTCGCCTGACTTACCAGGGATGAGTGACCAGCCACGATCGGGGTCTGAAGTATGAAAGTCGGTGGGGGCAGAATCGACCGTATCCCCTATCTTCTGGAAACCTTCAATTCCTGCTACCCGCAATCCAATTTCACCAATCAGTACCCCAAATGCCAAACTGCCAAGTATCAGCGCTAAGTTGGCACCCAAATTTTTCAGCTTGCTCATTGCCTCAAAACAAAGTGTAAATGAAAGGGGCAATGACAGAAGACTGGCTGAGAACAATCAAAGCTCCTAAAAGAACCAAGGTAATAATTAGGGGCAGCAACCAATACTTTTGGCGTTCTTTCATAAACGCCCATAGATCTTTTAGAAAGTCTAATGTTGCTTCTAACATTAGAAAGGACGCTCCATACTAATTTTGGTTCTAGATTTACTGGGAACGCGATAGGTTTCCCTTGTACGTTTCAATTCTCGTTGCATCGGATCGTCACCCAAGAGGCGTTTGATTACTCCCATTGGCATGAGGATTAGGTAAAAAACCGCCCCTAAAATAATCGGTGTTTCGATCGCATTCAGGAGCAGACCAAACCGCATCCAGCCGTAGTAAACAGGATTCAGTAACTGAGGAGATACCAATCCTAAACCGCCCAAAACGCCACCGATTGCCCAAGGCCACCAAGGAATCGCATGGCCCCGTAGCACCGGAATTAATAGCCCGAATGCACCTGCAATGATTCCGCCAATTAGCAGTCCGAAGTCGCGCAGGCCTTTATTGTCAAGTTTGGGTATTTCGTGAGTCGTCATGGGTCAGCGGTCCGCAATCAGAGGTTAGGGGTGCAGCCATTCGTGGTTAGCGGTTAGCGGTTAGTAGAAACTAACCACTCACTGCTAATGACGGACGAATGACTAATCTAGTTCAAATTCTGTTTTCCAAGAATCATCCTGTTTCCAAGGAATTTGGTCCGACTTCGCCATCAAGAAATTCTCTACCACCAGATAGTCCATCTCTGTCCGCATAAAGCAGCGATAGGCATCTTCGGGTGTGCAGACGATGGGTTCGCCCCGAACATTAAAAGAAGTGTTCACTAGCACCGCACATCCTGTTTTTTGCTCAAAATGACGGATTAAGTCATAGTAGCGGGGATTGGTTTCTTTGTGAACTGTTTGGATGCGAGCCGAGTAATCGACATGGGTGACAGCCGGAATCTCGGAACGGGGCACATTCAGCTTCTCAATGCCAAATAATTCCTGTTCTTCCGCAGTCATGGGAATTCGCAGGCTTTCTTTGACAGGAGCCACTAATAACATATAAGGGCTAGCGCGGTCAATCTCGAAGAAGTCTGAGACTCGTTCCGCCAAAACTGATGGAGCAAAAGGTCGGAATGACTCCCGGTATTTAATTTTCAGGTTCATCACCGACTGCATCTTGGAGTTGCGCGGATCGCCAATAATTGAACGACCCCCCAACGCACGCGGGCCAAATTCCATTCTGCCTTGGAACCAACCGACAACATTGCCCTCAGCTAAAATTTCTGCCAAGCGTGGCATCAGTTCTTCGTCGTCAAGACGCTGGTAACTTGCCTTGATACCATCCAGATACTCCAGAATTTCGGCATCGGTAAAGCGGGGGCCGAGATAGGAACCCTGCATCGCGTCATAGGAGCTTAGTTTAGCAGGAGATTTGCTCACAGTCGCGACTGCTTGGTTGGCAGTGATGGTTTCCTCTTGCTCCTCACCCCCACTGCTGCGTCCACCGGTTGGCAACCAATCACTGACATTGCGGGGGCGCTCATTATATTGGTACCAAGCAGCCAAAGCGGCCCCAAGCGCACCGCCAGCATCCCCGGCGGCTGGTTGTACCCAGATCTCCTTGAACGGCCCTTCTCGGACAATGCGACCATTGGCTACACAGTTGAGAGCAACGCCGCCTGCCAAGCAGAGATAATCAGCTTGAAGTTCTTTCTGTACAGTCCGGCACAGCCGCAGTACGACTTCTTCTGTGACGACTTGAATGGAAGCAGCGATGTCCATTTCCCGCTGAGTCAGTTTGCCTTCGGCTCGGCGAGGCGGACCGGCAAATAGCTCATTGAAGTTCTGATTGGTCATCGTTAAGCCGATGGTGTAGTTGAAGTAGTCCATATTCAACCGGAAGGTACCATCGTCTTTGAGATCCATCAGGTGGGTGAGGATCTTGTCTACATACTGGGGTTCTCCGTAGGGAGCGAGGCCCATGAGTTTGTATTCCCCAGAGTTGACTTTAAAGCCGGTGTAGTAGGTGAAGGCTGAGTATAGAAGTCCCAGGGAGTGGGGGAAGTCGATTTCCCATTGGGGAGTCAGTTGATTGCCGTCACCCCACCACACAGAGGTGGTGGCCCATTCGCCGACCCCATCTAGACACAAAACGGCTGCTTTCTGGAAAGGACTGGGGAAAAAGGCTGAGGCAGCGTGAGCTTGGTGGTGTTCGGTAAACAGTAGGGCAGGCAGTAGGGTGCGTTTACAGTTGCCGAGGGCTGCTAACTCTTTTTTTAAGAGGGTTTTGAGGTAGAGTTTTTCTTTGAGCCATACGGGCATCGCGGCTAGGAACGAGCGAAAGCCTTGAGGGGCGTAGGATAAATAGGTTTCTAGCAACCGCTCGAATTTGACGAGGGGTTTGTCATAAAAAACGACTTGATCGAGGTCGCGCAGCTCAATTTTGGCTTCTTTTAGACAATAGGCGATCGCATTTTTGGGAAATCTTGCGTCATGCTTTTTGCGGGAAAATCTTTCTTCTTGGGCTGCTGCGACAATTTTGCCGTCGCGAATTAAGGCTGCGGCGCTGTCATGGTAGTACGCCGAGATGCCAAGTATGTTCATTCGCTCCTCACAACTGAATCTATGCGTTTAGCTCGGACTAAGAATATCGACCGATTATAATTCAGAATTGCTAATTTGGGCTTGGTTGGCGACATGACTGGCATTTTCTGTAACGCTTCAGCAGTTTAACGCTGGAGATTGGGAAGAAATTGGCGATCGCTTGCTTTGCGGCCTGATCTGTAAAAATTCATGATAGAACTTGTTGCTTTTCTCCTGATTCAGCGGCTGAGGATTCGCCGATATAGCGCTCTTAAGTAGGCTGTTACTGGAAACTGATAAAATTCCAGCACCAACCACCCAACGAGGAACAGGTGGGCAATGAAGGCTAATCCAGTCCAAACTACAGGCAACCACGACAAGCGAGTGCCAGGAACTGGGGGAAAGGTGTAAGCGGTTAAACCAATTAACAGGGGAGGAAGGATAATGAGCGCCATTGCCGCTCCCCAGTAAAAACATCCAAATTCTACGCCTTCTAGGTGCGCTCCTCTCCAACTTCTGCCATTCCAACGCCAGCTCATGGCGGGTTCGCGATCGGCCATTTTCAGCACTTGTCTTTCGACGTTCGCTGTGAAGATGTGGTTGCAAAAGTTACAGGCTAAGGCGTCCATCAACGGGAGCGCTGAAATTTGACCCCAATGGCAAACTGGACAGGGGTAGACTCCTTCTGAGCTGAAAGGGTGAACTGAGTCTTGAGATGTATTCATATTTAAAGGTATTTGTCAAGGTTTTTGACTAGAACCATCAGATTGATGTTATTCAGTTTAAACGATCGCCAAATCTGGTCTGAGGGAACCCAGCTACTTTCTGATGAGATCGAGGGTTAGTCTCAACAGTCAAACAGTGGGGAAAAGTTCCAATTTTCATTAAGAATTAACGGTCTTCAGCCTGTAGAGAAGTTGATAAACTCGGCTGTATAGAACTGGTTGGCTCTGCATTTTTACCTTTCATTAGCAAGGGGTTGACCTGGGGATTCATCTATTAAAGGGTAGATTCTTTAAACTTGCTAAAAAAGATTAATAATTCCTGCTTAAGCCTAGAGACAGAAGCATAAGCTATATCAGTTTAGTTAGCTTTTAAACTGTAAACTTCGACAAATTAGGAAGAGTAAATTCATGAGATTATCATCTGCGGTCGCAACAGTTTCCTTAGTGGCAATGGGAGCTGTTTTGAGTAGTCTTGCCAGCGTAGAAACAGCCCAGGCAGCCGTTTTAGGATTTGATGACTTGTCTAGACCGACTTTCGGTGGCTCAGTAGTTCCTCAGGGGTATGGTGGTCTGAATTGGAATAACTTTTACTACATTCAGGATATGTCAACCAGCTTTTCTAACTCAGGCTATCAAAACGGAGCCGTATCCCAACCTAAAGTCGCATTTAATGGCTTTGGCAACCCAGCCTCAATCTCGAGTAATACTCCCTTTAACTTTGACAGTGCCTTCTTAACCGCAGCCTTAGACGATCGCCTCAGCATTACTGTCGCTGGTTTATTAGGGGGAGTTGAGAAGTTCTCCCAAACGGTGACTGCCAATACCCAAAACCCCACTTTTGCTAAGTTTAACTATACGGGAATTGACCAGTTAAATTTTACTTCCTTTAACAGCACGACTGGTGTCAGCGGTGACACAAAACAGTTTGCAATTGACAATATAACCTACGAACCAGTCCCAGAACCAACAACAATTATCGGTTCCCTGCTAGGAGTCGGAATTCTGGGGGCCGGTCGCAAATGGCAGCAACGTAAACGTCAAGAAAAAGCTCAGGCTTAAAGCCTGAACTAAGCGCTGAGTGAGTTGAGGCGCGATGTTAAGCATCAGGGTGTCACTACAGCAGTGGTTTAATTTCTATGGCTGTTGTTGTAATAAATTCTCGCGCCAGCCCATTGCAGTTTTTCTCGCAGGGTGCCGTAATAGGAATAATTTTCCCGTAAGATCAGGAACTTGACTTGGCAATCCGCCATCCGTACATCGACGCGCTGACCCGGCCAAATGGTGGTCGCGAGTACGCCATCCATCCATAATTTTGTATTGAGTTCATAGTCTGCGAGTGGCCAGATGCTAACAATAGAACCGGACGGCAGAACAATGGGGCGACTCGATAAGCTGAGGGGGCAGATCGGAGTTACCGCGATCGCTTCCATTCCTGGGTGCATGATCGGGCCGCTGGCGGATGCAGTGTAGCAAGTCGAACCGGTGGGAGTCGCCACAATTAAACCGTCCCCCTGGTATTGATCGACCACTTCGCCATCTACCTCCATTTCCAGAATGCTAGTGGGCATACGGTCAGCAGAAGCAGGTTTGACACACATTTCATTGAGGGCGAGAAAGCGATCGCTCACCGGTTCCAGGTTGCTGCGGTTTCCTTCAAACACCGCTGCCTGTAGCATCATCCGTTGCTGGACGGCATAGCGGTCGTTAAACAGTCGGTCCCACACTAACTCCGTCTCTTTAAAATCCTCAAACGACTCGGTTAAAAAGCCGAGATGTCCCCCCACATTCACCGCCAAGATGGGGATGCCATCCGGTGCTAAGTGTCGGGCGGCCGCCAGTGCCGTCCCGTCGCCTCCCAGGACAACGGCGAGGTCGATCGGCTGAGTGCTAGAAGCTAAAAAAACGGGGTAGGGGTTATCCTTCGCACCGGAGGGTCCCATCAAGACGTGGCAACCACGGTTTTCTAACTGTCTGGCACATTGTTCAGCCCAGCGTTGGGACAGGGAATCTCTAGCTTTATGTGCAATGATGACCTGTTTGATCTGCACTTGATTACTGATAAATGGTGCTGTAGTTATTATCTCGTACAGAAGGATTGACGGTTGCTGGTTGCGACTCAGCTTCTTCTAGAGATGAGGCGTGATTTTTGAACTCTGGCATGATGCTCAATCAGCTAGACAAGGGCTGGGTCGGATCTGGGTTCTTGAGCTGAGTATCCAATGTCGGACCGCTCAACTGCTGTTACCGGTGAACTTTCAACCTTCTATCCTCCGCCGTTTTGGGCGGGGCCAGGGGATGGTATTGTCCCCAGCGAGTTGTTGAGAAACAGCGATCGCACCTTCGCGGTTGAGGTGGCTAGGGTCTACAAAATAGTCATGGCGGTTTGGCCATTGCCTGGATAAGTCTCGGAAGATGAAGCCTTTTTCCTGAGAGAGGCGTTGCATTCGTTGGCGGAATTGTTGATCGGCGCGCGATCGCACCGCATCTAAGTAGTCATTGGTGAGGGGTAAGCTGACAAATACGAGGGGAATTTTGCGAGTTTTGGCAAAGGTGATGACTGAGTTAAAGGCAACCGCTTGTTTACCTTCCAAGGTCAAGGCTTCATAGTCGCGGTCGTATCGACCGGAGACCAAGGGTCGTTCTCGGTAGTAGGTGGCAGGGTCATAGCGGGCTGACAAGGGCAGGAAGCCATTCGAGTCAATGGTTTCTAGTAAGTTATTGAGGGGTAGCATTGCCGTTGCAGTTGGAGTTTGGGCAAGGAAGCCTGAATTCAACGGCTCGATGGCGGCATGGCTGACTGAGACGGCTAAGCTTTCTGATTCAAGCGGGGGTAGGGGTAGAGCTTTGGGGGTGTTGGTGCTGCAAGGCTGCGGGAATTGATGGCAAGGGGGGGTGATTTGGGGTTCATCCTCTGGCAACTTGGGGCGAACCCCTGCGAGTAAGAGTTGGTTGCCTTGGGAAGCCACAATTGAGTTATAAGTTCTATCTTCGCGCCCACTGTTGAAGGCTCGCACTCCATCCCCCCAGAGGATGAGTTGCGGTAATTGATCGGGGGTTAACAGTTGTCGTAGTTGGAAGTCAACGACTTGGGCGGTGGCGCCATTAACGGCAAAGTTAAAGACGGTTAAGCCGGAATAGCCTTGGGCGGCTAAGGCTTGTTTAAGCTGTTTGGGATCGATGCCTTGCAAGGCGCGGGAACTCCCGACTATGAGAATGTCTGGGGGACCGACGGCGGCGATGTAGGACAGGTAAAGCTGTAGTTGCCGATCGAGTAAATCGCTGCTAAAGCTGGCAGAGTAGTTTTGGAGGCGGGTGGTGGTGGCTTGTTGCTGGGAGTAGGTGAGGTTTCTCATGTACTCGATCACTTTTTTCTCGGCGAAGGCACGCCTAGGACTGCTAGGGGGGACGGCTTGCATCCAAGCGACCGCTTGCACCCACTGACGAGCAACTTCGTCCCAGTCTTCTTTGGTTTTGGCAGTTTGAGCGAGGTTGGAGGCGCGGAGGGCAAAGCTAACGGATTCACTGAAGGGATCGGTTTGCGTGCAGGCGGTGGGAAGTTGACTCAGGGAGGTTTTTGGTTGTTTGGTTTGCTGAGCGATCGCTTCTTGAAGTGGGGAGTGGGGTAAGGAAGAGAAAGGGGTTGGGTTTGTCTGGGTTGTGGGGGAACAGCCAACGCTTAGGCCTAGCAGGGCTGTGGCTGCTGTCCAGCGCGGGAGTGGATTCGCCCTGAGCCAACGGTACAGTAGAGAGGGGTTAAATGGCTCTCGCTGATTTTTGCGTGGTGACGGTAGCTGATGGCAACTGCCGTTTGCCACTAATCGCATATTTTTTCTCCCTTGAGCTGTTGCTGGTTCGGTTGTGAAAATCCTGAAGCTTATTTTATAAGGAATTGCTTCTTTCCTGTTTTAGAAAGGGGGTTAAGCTATTTTTTTCGATGATGCCTTCGGCTTGGAGTGCGATCGCTTGCAGCTTGTCCCTCATCTTCTGAGTTGCTGACTGCCATAACCCTCGTTGATGGGCTTCTAATAAGCGTTCTGCCATATCTCGTAATGCCCAAGGATTCTTTTCTTGGATAAACTGTTGCACATTTGGCTCGAAGAGGTAAGCTTCTGCGATTCCTTCATACATAAAATCTTCGACGCAGTTTGCTGTGACATCATAGGCAAATAAATAATCGACGGTGGCTGCCATTTCAAAGGCACCTTTGTAACCATGCCGCATGACTCCAGCGATCCATTTGGGATTGACGGCGCGGGAGCGATAAACCCGTGCTATTTCTTCTTTTAGCTGTCGGATTTTTGGGTTTTCTGGCAGGGAATGATCGCCGAAGTAGGTTTGAGGATTATTTCCAGTCAGGGAGCGAACGGCTGCGGTCATTCCTCCTTGGAATTGATAGTAATCATCGGAATCTAATAGATCGTGTTCGCGGTTATCTTGGTTATGCAAAACAATTTGTAGTTGGCTGAGACGTTGTTGAAAAACTTCGGGGGCTGAAATTCCTCCTTGCCCTCCTGATATCTGGGGTAAATGAGCGGTATAAGCGTAACTGCTCCAATTAATATAAGCTCTGGCTAAGTCTTCGTCAGTTGTCCAGTTTTGAGCTTCGATTAAGCCTTGTAATCCTGCACCATAAGCACCGGGTTTTGAGCCAAAAATTCGGTAGAGCGATCGCTGTTGTGCTTGTTCGGAGGTGAAGCCTTTTAATTGCCAATTCTGGCTTTCTTGTTGCACCTGAAAGGCTAAGGGATTTTGGTCGGGGGGTTCTTCTAAGGTGGCAACAGCTTTAACAGCTGCATCAAATAAATCAATTAAATTGGGGAAGGCATCTCGGAAAAATCCAGAAATTCTCAAGGTGACATCAACGCGGGGTCGTCCTAATAGGGAAAGCGGCAAAATTTCAAAGTCGATCACTCGTCGTGAAGGGCCATCCCATACAGGTTGAACCCCTAATAAAGCTAAGGCTTCAGCAATGTCGTCGCCACCAGTCCGCATGGTGGAAGTACCCCAGATTGATAACCCTAAAGTTTTGGGATATTCGCCGTTTTCTTGAGTATATCTTTCGATGAGTCTTTCCGCAGAAAGTTGACCGACTCTCCAGGCTGTTTCTGTGGGAATGGCGCGGATATCTACGGAGTAAAAATTACGACCGGTCGGCAATACATCCGGGCGGCCACGGGTGGGAGCACCGGATGAACCACTGGGAATGTAGCGGCCATCAAGTCCCTGTAAAAGGTTGGTGATTTCTTGAGGAGTTTGGAGGAGGGAGGGGAGGAGAGTCTGATGAATCCAATCTAATTCTTGTTGGGTTGCTGTTCCAATTTTTGGAGTTTCACTGACCGATAAATCTGGATTGATATAGAGAGAATTTAGAGAGGAAAGATGATTGTTAATTAAGGCTTCTACTAAGACTGAAGCTTGCTGTTCGAGCTTTTCAATTAGGTGGAGATTTTGCTCGGCAGTAAGGGGGTCGAAATCTAAGTTTAAATCTTTAGCGAGGGCGCGGGTTAGTCCTAAGCGGTTGGGGCTGGGATGTCGCGCGATCGCCACGATTAAATCTCGCAATTGTCGTCCTTGGGGACATTGTCCAAAGATGTGTAAGCCGTCTCTGATTTGGGCTTCTTTTAATCCACATAGATAGCCGTCAGTACGGGTTAGAAATTCTGTAAATTCTTGTTCATTGACGGTGAGTTTGGGGTTGACAAATGACAAGTCTTGTTGTAAGTTTTCTTGTTGCATCAGGGTGAGGATGCGGTCGCGAATTATGGGGAGTCTAGAAGGGTCTAAATTTTGCGCTTCATAATACTCATCAATTAAAGTTTCTAATTGTTGCAAGGGTCCGTATAATTCTGCACGAGTCATGGGGGGCGTCAAATGATCGACGATCGCCGCTTGTGACCGCCGTTTTGCTTGGGAACCTTCGCCTGGGTCGTTAACAATAAAGGGATAAAAGTGAGGTAAGGGACCGAGGGCAACTTCGGGATAGCAGTTGCTAGATAAAGCGATACTTTTACCGGGTAGCCATTCTAAATTACCATGTTTTCCCACATGAATAATCGCCTGAGTTCCAAAAAATTCTCGCAGCCAATGGTAGAAGGCTAGATAATTATGAGTGGGTTCTAAATCCGGGGCGTGATAATTTAAACTTGGGTCAATTTCATATCCTCTTGCGGGCTGAATTCCTACAAAAATATTGCCAAATTTTATTCCCGGAATTTGAAAAGAGGCGAGTTCACTGGGTTGACTCTGAGGGTGTTCTCTATTTACCAACACTTGATCCTGCGGCCATCTTTGAGAAACTCCTGCTTGTACTAAGGGGGGTAAAGTAGCAAAGTAAGTTTTATACTCTTCTGCGGTCAAATATTGGTTAACCGGTCGCAATTCTTGTCCTTCGGGGTCATTGGTAACACCACTGGTGAGGCGTTGAATTAACTCATCACCAGTTGCTGGTAAATTTTCCAAGTGATACCCAGCTTGCTGTAAAGCTTTAAGAATTTCCACACAGCTAGCGGGAGTATCTAACCCAACACCATTAGCTAAACGCCCGTCGCGGGTCGGGTAATTTGCGAGAATTAAGGCGATGCGACGTTGACTGGGGGGGGTTTGTCGCAGTCGGACCCAGTTAGCGGTTAACTCAGCGACAAACTGGATGCGATCGCGAGCGGGTCGATAACTAATCACATCTGTTTCTAAGTCACAATTCCAAGTTTCTACTGCTTTAAAAGAAACAGCCCTTGTGATGATTTTTCCATCGACTTCTGGTAAGGCGATATTCATCGCCACATCGCGAGGCGAAAGACCTTGAAATTCAGCTTGCCACTGTTCTAATGTCCCACTACTAAAAATCGCTTGTAACACAGGAACATCGAGTTGTTTTAGATAATTAATTTTGTTGTCTCGATCGTTGAAACCAGCGACTGCAAAGCTGGTGGTATTCAAGAGTAATTGAATGGGTTCTGAATGGGAGGGCTGAAAATATTGTAATAATTCTGCTTGTAATTCTGGCTCACGCAAAGACGAGACAAACACCGGGACTGGGGTTAAATCTCTCTCCAATAAAGCTTGGCACAGTGCATCAATGGGTGATAAATTTCCTGATAAATAATGAGCGCGATAAAATAAAATTCCGACCTGACGAGAAGAAATAGGAGAGGATGGGTTGATGGCAAGTTTCGACAGTTCTTCTGCGGTCAATTTCCATTGATACAGCCCCACACGCGGAACTGATTGAGGAGGGAGGGGATAATAGGTTGTCTTGAGGCAACTATCAGCGATAAATTGCAGGGCATTTACGATATTATCAACTCCGCCTTCTGTGAAATAATGCCACAGTTGATTTACTGTTGAAAGTGATACAGTTGAATGACTGATTAAATCGGGGTCTGGTCGATCGTCCCCTGGTAATATCACCAATTCAGCTTTGTTATTTTGCACAATATCTTGCAATACTTCCAATCCATAGGACCAGTAAGAACGACCTCCCAACAGTCGCACAATAATAACTTTTGCTGAGGCTAGAACTTCTTCTGCATAGGTATCAATTGTTAATTGTTGTTGTAAGTTGAGGAGGTTAGCAACCCGCAATTTGGGGAAGTCAGGGGGAAGTTTAGGAAGTGCTGAGGCGATGGTTTGAATGTCGGTATCAGCAGCGGTGAGAAATACGATGGGGGCGGGTGTTTGCTGAATAAAAATCACTCCCTCGGTTTGAGGGTTCCAACCTCCTGGCGTAGCAGCGATGCGGTGCATTTCGTTAAGTTTTTCCTTGAGGAATGGTCAATTTACAGCGAATTATCCTAAATATGCTTGCTTAACTCGTTCATCTTTTAGTAAGTCTGAAGCTAAGCCTGTGAGGGGAATATTTCCAGCTTCTAAAACATAACCTCGATCGGCAATTTGTAAAGCGAGGTTTGCATTTTGCTCGACTAATAAAATGGTAACGCCTGTGGTTCGCAAAGTTTGGATGATCGAGAAAATTTCTCGGACAATGGCTGGTGCTAAACCCAAACTTGGCTCGTCTAATAATAGCAGTTTTGGGCGACTCATTAAAGCACGAGCAATTGCTAGCATTTGCTGTTCACCTCCGCTCAGTGTTCCTGCTAGTTGGTGGCGACGTTCTGCTAATCTGGGAAATAATGAAAATTGCTGCTCTAAATCAGCCTTAACTCCCGCAGAGTCTGTACGAATGTAAGCCCCTAATTCTAAGTTGGTTAGCACTGTTTGTCTTGACAAAACTCGTCGCCCCTCTGGACTGTGAGCAATTCCTAATTTAACGACTTCGTGGGCTTGGCGATGGGTAATGTCGCGCCCATTATAAATCATTTGACCTTGGTAGGGATTGACAATTTTAGAAATGGCTCTCAGGGTTGTGCTTTTTCCAGCACCATTAGCCCCGACTAGAGTTACTACTTCCCCAAGATTAACAGTTAAGTTGATATTTTTTAGTGCTTGAATGCCTCCATAATTGACATAAAGCTCTTTGATTTCTAACAGTCGATTTTCGACTTTAGAAGAGGGGTAATTGCTCATGGCTAATTATTAATACTCATCATCAATTTTTTCTTAACTTTCATCTCCGAGATAAGCTTCTATTACATCAGGGTTATTCCGAACGGTACTTGGGTCGCCTAAGGCAATTAGTTGTCCGAAATCTAAAACGGCAATTCTGTCACAGAGTCCCATGACAAGAGGGACATGATGTTCTATTAATATTACAGTTAAATTGAACTGTTGGCGCACTTGTCGGATAAATTCGCTGAGTTGGTGTTTTTCATTAGGATTCATCCCTGCTGCGGGCTCGTCTAATAGCAAGACTTGTGGCTCAAGGGCAAGAGCGCGGGCTATTTCTAGGCGTCGTTGATCGCCATAGGGGAAATTTTTAGCTTTTTCTTGGGCGCGATCGCTCAACCCAACCAACTCTAATAATTCTCTAGCTTTTTGTTGGGTTTGACGTTCTATCCTATTGGCAATCGGTAAACCTAACATTCCTATCAGAAATGATGTGACTGGATTCCCCAAACGGCTATGAATATGTCGAGCAATCATCACATTTTCTAGCGCCGATAGCTCACCAAATAAGCGAATATTTTGAAAGGTTCTAGCAATACCTTTATGGGCAATTTGATAGGGACGTTGTTGGGAAAGTTCACTTCCTTGATAAATCAATTGTCCGCTAGAAGGTGTGATTAAACCTGTAATTAAGTTGAAAAGGGTTGTTTTACCAGCCCCATTGGGACCAATTAGACCAAATATCTCATGTTTATAAACGCTGAAGGATACATTGTTGACAGCAACTAAACCCCCAAAGCGACGGGTGAGTCCTTTCGCTTCTAACAAAGGGGAGTTGTTTGACAAGGTAATTGTTTCTGCAACCATCAGTACCTCAGCAAGTTTACACTCTACAATTATGCCTTGTCTTGTTTTCCTAATCAAGCTAGAATATAAAGGAATTTTTTTATGGAATTCGTAAGCCTGTGATTCTGATGCTTTACTTAGACCACCAATTGCATAAATTAGCAAAAATTTCTTCCGAAAGAGATTGTATCTTTTAGTCAAAAATAATTGATTCCTGGCATGAGTTACTGCCTTAACCCCAATTGCCCCAAACCTCAAAATCCAACTGAAGCCAAGCTGTGCAGGACTTGTCGATCTAAATTGCTGCTGTGCGATCGCTACCGAGCCCTCAAACCAATTGGACAAGGTGGCTTTGGCATTACCTTTCTTGCTGTAGATGAAGAAACATCTGACAAACCCCGCTGTGTGATCAAGCAATTTTTTCCCTTAGATAACCGACTCATTCCTTCTTCAGATAGTCAGAGTAGTAAAAAAGCAGTAGAACTTTTTGAACAAGAAGCCCATCGTCTTAATGAACTGGGGAAGCATCCACAAATTCCCAAACTTTTAGCTTATTCTATCCAAGATAGACGCCAATACGTCGTGCAAGAATTTATCGACGGGCGTAACTTAGCTCAAATTGTCGAAACAGAAGATATCTTCAGCGAAACTCAAGTTAGAGAGTTATTGAATAGTTTACTTCCTGTTCTTCACTTTATCCATTCTCATAGTGTTATTCACCGAGATATTAAACCAGAAAATATTATTCGTCGTCCAAATAACCTACTAGTGATTGTAGATTTCGGAGCTGCTAAATTGGCAACGGGAACAGCTCTACTACAAACAGGAACTAGCATCGGTAGTCCTGAATATATCGCTCCGGAACAAGCAAGAGGCAAAACCATTTTTGCCAGCGATATCTACAGTTTAGGCGTCACTTGCCTTTATCTTTTAACACAAGTCTCCCCTTTTGATTTATTTGATCCGGGTGAAAATTATTGGGTCTGGCGACAGTATTTAGTCAATAATTCCGTTAGCGATGAGCTAGGGCGAATTCTCGATAAGATGATTGAAAACGCCACCAACCGGCGTTATCAGTCTGCTGCTGAAGTTCTTAAAGACTTAAATCCTCAAGCCATCATCCAGTTAGCGAACGTAAGAATCACTCCTGAATCAGTTAGGCGACCTGTACTTCCCACTCTCCCGAAAACTAATTCCTGGAAATGTAGTCAGACACTTACAGGTCACAAAAATATTGTTTATTCTGTTGCTTTTAGCCCTAACGGTGAAGTAATTGCTAGTGGTAGTGATGACAAAAGTATCAAGCTTTGGCAAGTCGAAAATGGACAAGAAATTGTAACCCTAACAGGTCATCATAACTCAGTTTATGCTGTAGCTTTTAGTCCTGATGGTGAGATACTAGCCAGTAGCAGTCATGACAAAACAATTCGGTTATGGCGCATGAAAGATGGGCAAGTTCTCCAAATTTTAACGGGTCATACTAATTCAGTTTATGCTGTTGCTTTTAGTCCGGATGGAGAAATGCTTGCCACCAGTAGTTGGGATGCAACGATTAAAATCTGGAAAACAAAAGATGGGCAAGAAGTTCGGACTCTCGCTGGTCATAAGAGTCTAGTTTATTCTGTAGCATTTAGCCCTGACGGACAACTGATAGCTAGTAGCAGTTGGGATAAAACCATCAAAATTTGGAGATTTCAAGATGGTAAATTACTTCGGACTCTGACAGGACATAATGACTGGGTTCGCTGCGTAGCTTTTAGTCCTGATGGCGAATTCATTGCTAGTGGTAGTCACGACAATACAATTAAGGTGTGGTGGGTAAAAAATGGGCAAGAAGTCTTAACTTTCCAAGGTCATGCTTGGTATGTTGACTGCCTTGCTTTTAGTCCTGATGGTGAAACAATTGCCAGCGGTAGTAATCAAGCAATCAAAATTTGGCGACTCAAAGATGGACAAGAAGTTTGTACCCTCACGGACCATACTAACTCAGTTTATGCCGTTGCATTCAGTCCAGAAGGAGAACTTTTGGCAAGTAGTAGTAGTGACAGAAGTGTTAAAATTTGGTGCTGTAATTAACTCAATTATTATCTAAAAATTAGTGACCTACTTAATTCATACAAGAGTCATTTTAATTTCTTATCGAGTATCTCTCTGGAAGCGCTTTAACAATTCTGGTGTCACTAACCCTTGAGGGAAAAATATCGTTCCCAGAACAATCATCACTCCAAAAATAATTAAACGCCCATCTCGTAGGAATTGCGCTAACCATGTTGGTAAACCTCCCGTATCCGCAATAACTCGTAATACCTCTGGTAAAGCTGTAAATACAATCCCACCTAGTACAGGTCCTAAAAAAGTTCTGTTACCACCAATCAATACAGAAGTCAAATAAATAATACTGGCATCAAACGTACCTTGACGAGCATTCCAAGTATTTAAAAAATGGGCACTGATCGTCCCAACAACTCCGGCTAAAATCGCTCCTAAAGTGAAGGCGAGAACTTTGTAAAACGTTAGATTAATTCCAATAGCATCTGCTGCTAGTTCATCCGCTCGAATTGCTGCAAACGCTCGCCCTACTCGAATCCGCTCAAGACGGTATAAAAGTGTCATACTAATTAATAATAAAGGCAAAACAATCCATAAATATTCAATTGGAGTAGAAAACGGCTGAGGGATACCAAAAATTCCCACTGCCCCACCAGTTAATTCTAAATTTAGGGACAAAACCCGCAATATTTCTACAAAAGCAATGGTGGCAATTGCTAAATAAATGCCCCTCAGTCGCAGAGCCGGAATTCCCACTAAAACTCCTAGAAAACCAGCTACAATTCCACTAATGAGCATTTCTAGTAATAGCAGTGGGATGGGAAATAAACTACCTGTTGGTTTAAATGCGGTTGTAGATAAAATGGCGGCGATGTATCCACCCAAAGCATAAAAGCCAGGACTAGCCAAGGATAATTGTCCAGTCATTAGAGGCAAATAGAGGGATAATCCTAGCATTGCCCCTAGGAACATCGAAACAATTAGAAATCCGTAAGTATTAAAAAAGGTAGCCATATCTGCTTTGATTTTTAATGATTCTTCAACGAGTGAAAGTTTTAAAAACAGTCTGCGAAGGTTAGCTTAATTACTATCTCTTTATTTTTTAATTCCCAGCTTAAAACTGCTGCTATACCTTTTGGATAAAACGTCGCCCTAATAAACCTTGGGGTCTAACCAGAAGCATAAAAAATAAGATTGCGAAAGCCACTGCATCTTTATAACCCGAATAATCTCCTGGCACGAATGCTTCCACTAACCCAATAACAAAGCCACCAATTACAGCGCCCGGAATACTTCCTAAACCTCCCAATACAATTACTGCTAAACCCTTCAAACCAAATTCAATTCCAAAGTAAGGTCCTTTAATACTGACACTAGAAGCAACTAAAGTGCCTGCTAAACCAGCTAAAAAGCTACTAACAAAGAACGTTAGAACGATATATCGATCTGTATCTATTCCTAACAGGTTAGCAGTTGTAGCATCTTCAGCAACAGCTTGCATCGCTTTGCCAAACTTAGTAAAATTGATTAAGTAGGTAAGAATGATGACAATCACCATTGACACAGAAAAAATTACAACTTGAACCGTGCGGATAGGAATGATTTTTCCCGCTGCGAACCCAAAGTTGATTGCTGCTGGCAAATCCCCATAGGTATTAGCAGGAAAGGTATAAATTTCAGCGCCAACTAGATATTGAATAACATTGGCGATCGCAACAGCTACTCCTAAACTAGAAACCACTGTTAGCAGTGGATCGGATTGCCGATGACGTAGGGGGCGAAAGGCAATTCTTTCAATCACGATCCCGATCAATCCTGCCAATCCACTACCCAAAACTAAAGCGCAAGCGAACGGCAATTCTAGGGGTAGTTTAGCATTCGCTAGTAATCCATTAAAACCGAATGAGCCACCCATGAGCGTGTAAGTAAAATAGGCTCCCAATGTAAATACGGCACCGTGAGCAAAATTAATGATACCTAGGATTGAGAATACTAGCGTGTATCCTAGAGCAAAAATAGCATATACACTCCCAATTGACAAACCATTGAGAAATTGTTGAATGAATTGAGTTAAATCCACTTTCTTTCCCTAATGCTACTAAACTGAGCAATGGCAGAACAAAGAATTTAGAAATCTGTTTCTACTTGAGTAGAATAAGCTTTAAGGATGATCTAGTAGAAAGCTTTCCAAGTAGTCACATTATATGCAAACGCAGCTTTCTTGTCGCTACTACTAGAATTATTTATTGTCAGCTCTTACTTCTCCTCCTTACCACTTATTCCTGATTGTTAAATCCTGTTAATTACTTGAGAAATACAAATTTACCGTTAATGCCATCTGCATCCATTTTAATTTGAGCGACATAAAAGTCTTTTTGATTGATTTCTCCTTCGGGGGTAAAAGAAATTTCTCCTAAGGGAGTTTCGTATTTGCCAAGTAATAACTGCTGATTTAACTTCGTTCGCAGTTCTGGCAAAGACATTTGACTGATTTTTGATTGAGCATTAACTACTTTTAATGAGTCTACGTATACTTGAATGGCGGTGAAAGCTTGAGCAGAGAACTGGGGCGGCTCTTTTTTAAATTGACTCCGATAAGTTTCTCGGAATGTCTTGTTGATCTCATTAGAAGTTTCAGGGCTGTAGGCTTGAGCGATTAAAACCCCGTCACAAAGCGCTTTGCACACAGGGAATATATTAGAGGTATTGAGACCATTTCCTCCAATAATAATTCCTTTGTAACCGAGTTCTCGTAACTGCTTAATTAAATTTCCTCCATCTGCTGCCAATCCAGAAATGATGATTAAATCGGGATTAACGTTGATAGCGTTAGTAGCTTGGGATTGAAAGTCTGTGTCAGTCGTCAGAAATTTCTGGATTGTGACTAGCTCTAGCCCTTGAGCTTTAACTGTCTGTTGGAATGTTTCGGTCTCAGATTTACTAAAAGCGTCATTTTGTGCAAAAAATACTGCTACTTTTTTAATTTTAGGATTTTGCTGTATGGCTGCTTTGATGGCATTGGGAGCTACGACTGCAACAGGTGCAGAGACGCGGGCAATATAGTCACCGATTTGGGGAATGCCTTTAGCTGTGTTCGATGGACCGAGGACAGGGACTTTAGCGCGATCGGCGATTGGATCAGCGCTAAAAGCTTGCTGGGATAATGTGGGACCAACAATGCCCACAACTTTCTGATTAATCAAGGTTTGGAAGGCGTTAATGGTCCCAGCTTCATCGCCTCCAGTGTCTTGGAACACTAATTTGATGGGTATCCCATTGATGCCACCTTGATCGTTGAAATACTTTTCGGCAATTTTCGCTCCTGCAACTTGCTCCTGACCTAGCAAAGCAACGTTACTGGTTTGTGCCACCCCTATACCAATAGAAATGGCATCAGCACTACTTCCAGATGAACCGACAGGGGTAGTAGTGGGGACAGTGGTGGGGGATGAAGTTGCAGGTGTCTGCACAGTATTCGTTTGACCGCAGGCGAGCAGCAGAGAAGTACAGATAACGAATAAGGCTAAGGGACGGGCGTTAGGCTCTATCATTTATTTCCGCTCCAACATCGGTCAGTGGGTATATTTTACCTAGCGTTGGCTTGCTCTCTGCATTAACCCAGCCATAAATTTGAAGATTACAGTGAGGTTGAGGCGAAAAATTTCTGGGAGCAATGGCTTGGTCATCAGCTTCTCAGAGGCTGGAACGCCCAAGTTGCCTGGTTTTTATAAAAGCGGCAAAATTTTTGAAAAACCCCTTGACAGGGGGAGGCAGAGTTGATACATTGGTAAATGCGCCTGAAGGGATTCACCTCACAGACGGCGCTCTGAACCTAGAAAAATCAATAGTTTGAAAGCCAGCTTAGCACAAGTGAGCCGCCAAAGCTCACAGGTAGCTAAGTCATCAATCCTCGTCAAAAAAAATCAAGTCTGGGGCAATAGCCAGAGACAAAAGTAGAAAAAGTAAAGAGCCGCCACCCTCAGTAAAGGTGGCAAAACTCTCAGAATCAAAATGGAGAGTTTGATCCTGGCTCAGGATGAACGCTGGCGGTCTGCTTAACACATGCAAGTCGAACGGTTGTAGAAATACAATAGTGGCGGACGGGTGAGTAACACGTGAGAATCTAGCACAGGGACTGGGATAACAGAGGGAAACCGCTGCTAATACCAGATGAGCTGAGAAGTGAAAGGAGAAATCCGCCCCGTGAAGAGCTCGCGTCTGATTAGCTAGTTGGAGTGGTAAAGGCACACCAAGGCAACGATCAGTAGCTGGTCTGAGAGGACGATCAGCCACACTGGGACTGAGACACGGCCCAGACTCCTACGGGAGGCAGCAGTGGGGAATTTTCCGCAATGGGCGAAAGCCTGACGGAGCAAGACCGCGTGGGGGAGGAAGGCTCTTGGGTTGTAAACCCCTTTTCTCTGGGAAGAAGAAAGTGACGGTACCAGAGGAATCAGCATCGGCTAACTCCGTGCCAGCAGCCGCGGTAAGACGGAGGATGCAAGCGTTATCCGGAATGATTGGGCGTAAAGCGTCCGCAGGTGGCAATTCAAGTCGGCTGTCAAAGGTCAGAGCTTAACTCTGGAAAGGCAGTGGAAACTGAAAAGCTAGAGTGCGGTAGGGGCAGAGGGAATTCCCAGTGTAGCGGTGAAATGCGTAGAGATTGGGAAGAACACCGGTGGCGAAAGCGCTCTGCTAGACCGCAACTGACACTCACAGGACGAAAGCTAGGGGAGCGAATGGGATTAGATACCCCAGTAGTCCTAGCCGTAAACGATGGATACTAGGTGTTGCCTGTATCGACCCGGGCAGTGCCGTAGCTAACGCGTTAAGTATCCCGCCTGGGGAGTACGCACGCAAGTGTGAAACTCAAAGGAATTGACGGGGGCCCGCACAAGCGGTGGAGTATGTGGTTTAATTCGATGCAACGCGAAGAACCTTACCAGGACTTGACAGGTCGCGAACCCTACTGAAAGGTGGGGGTGCCTTCGGGAGCGCGAACACAGGTGGTGCATGGCTGTCGTCAGCTCGTGTCGTGAGATGTTGGGTTAAGTCCCGCAACGAGCGCAACCCTCGTCTTTAGTTGCCAGCATTAAGTTGGGCACTCTGAAGAGACCGCCGGTGACAAACCGGAGGAAGGTGGGGATGACGTCAAGTCAGCATGCCCCTTACGTCCTGGGCGACACACGTACTACAATGCTACGGACAAAGGGCAGCCAACCCGCAAGGGCGAGCGAATCCCGAAAACCGTGGCTCAGTTCAGATTGCAGGCTGCAACTCGCCTGCATGAAGGCGGAATCGCTAGTAATCGCAGGTCAGCATACTGCGGTGAATCCGTTCCCGGGCCTTGTACACACCGCCCGTCACACCATGGAAGTTGGCCATGCCCGAAGTCGTTACTCTAACCCGTTTGGGAGGAGGACGCCGAAGGCAGGGCTGATGACTGGGGTGAAGTCGTAACAAGGTAGCCGTACCGGAAGGTGTGGCTGGATCACCTCCTTTATCGGGAGACCAACTGGAAGAAAACCGGAACGTGAAAAATCAGGTTGCTTCCAGAAATCCCAGGTCGGTCGAGAGAGATGAAACAGGCTTTCAAACTATGAGAGGTTCGGAGAAGGGGCTATTAGCTCAGGTGGTTAGAGCGCACCCCTGATAAGGGTGAGGTCCCTGGTTCAAATCCAGGATGGCCCACCTTCACAAAGGCTCAAGCCCAAGTCGGAAACTCGAGCAAAGCCAGAGACCTTTGTCGGTGGGGGTATAGCTCAACAGGTAGAGCGCTGCCTTTGCACGGCAGAGGTTAGCGGTTCGAGTCCGCTTACCTCCACATTTTCCCGAGATATTAATTTCAGCACCGAGACCAAGTGAAGGGTCAGTCTGCTGGAGTTAATCCCAGCCAGAACCTTGAAAACTGCATAGCAACGAACAAAAAGGTAGTAACGCCAGAAATGGCGCAGACATTCTCTGAAAACAAAACCAAAAAGTGGTCAAGTTAAACAGAGCTGACGGTGGATACCTAGGCACACAGAGGCGAAGAAGGACGTGGCGACCCACGAAAGACTCCGGGGAGCTGGAAGCAAGCACAGAGCCGGAGATGTCCGAATGGGGCAACCCAAAAAGCCATCAGTTGAATCCATAGACCGATGGCAGCGAACCCAGCGAATTGAAACATCTTAGTAGCTGGAGGAAGAGAAAGCAACAGCGATTTCCCCAGTAGTGGTGAGCGAAAGGGAAACAGCCTAAACCAGAAGTATTAACTTCTGGGGTAGTGGGACAGCATCAACAGACTCCCAAGGTTAGACGAAGTAGCTGAAAACTACACCAAAGAAGGTGAAAGTCCTGTAGTCAAAAACCAGCAGAGCTAAGCTGTATCCCGAGTAGCACGGGGCCCGTGAAATCCCGTGTGAATCAGCGAGGACCATCTCGTAAGGCTAAATACTCCTGTGTGACCGATAGTGAACCAGTACCGCGAGGGAAAGGTGAAAAGAACCCCGGAAGGGGAGTGAAATAGAACCTGAAACCGTCAGCTTACAAGCAGTGGGAGCTCGATTCAACGAGTGACCGCGTGCCTGTTGAAGCATGAGCCGGCGAGTTATAGGCAGTGGCAGGTTAAGACCCGGAGGGTCGAAGCCCAAGCGAAAGCGAGTTTGAATAGAGCGAAAAGTCACTGTTTATAGACCCGAACCCGGGTGATCTAACCATGTCCAGGATGAAGCCAGGGTAACACCTGGTGGAGGTCCGCACCGACCGATGTTGAAAAATCGGCGGATGAGGTGTGGTTAGGGGTGAAATGCCAATCGAACCCGGAGCTAGCTGGTTCTCCCCGAAATGTGTTGAGGCACAGCGGTTGCCCTTTAAATCTGGGGGTAAAGCACTGTTTCGGTGCGGGCTGCGAGAGCGGTACCAAATCGAGACAAACTCTGAATACCAGAGGTACAGGCAACCAGTCAGACGGTGGGGGATAAGCTTCATCGTCGAAAGGGAAACAGCCCAGACCACCAGCTAAGGTCCCCAAATGACTGCTCAGTGACAAAGGAGGTGGGAGTGCATTGACAACCAGGAGGTTTGCCTAGAAGCAGCCACCCTTGAAAGAGTGCGTAATAGCTCACTGGTCAAGCGCTCCTGCGCCGAAAATGAACGGGGCTAAGCAGTCTACCGAAGCTGTGGAATAGGAAACTATTGGTAGGGGAGCGTTCCGGTGTAGTGAGAAGCACTAGCGGCAAGCAGGTGTGGACGAACCGGAAGTGAGAATGTCGGCTTGAGTAGCGCAAATGTGGGTGAGAATCCCACACCCCGAAACCCCAAGGGTTCCTCCGCCAGGCTCGTCCGCGGAGGGTGAGTCAGGGCCTAAGGCGAGGCAGAAATGCGTAGTCGATGGACAACGGGTGAAGATTCCCGTACTCAAATGGGTTGGTGCAGAGGGACGGAGAAGGCCGTCAGCAGCCGGAAGTTGGTTACCGGTGCAAGTAGTCGAGGTGTCGAGGGACGGAGAAAACGTCCTGAGCTGAGCTACGAGTCCGAGGGGCTACGGCCCCGAAGTGCTAGAGGTCAGGCTTCCAAGAAAAGCTCTAAACACCATAAGCCCATTTACCTGTACCCGAAACCGACACAGGTGGGGAGGTTGAGTAAACCCAGGGGCGCGAGATAACTCTCTCTAAGGAACTCGGCAAAATGGCCCCGTAACTTCGGAAGAAGGGGTGCCAGAGCAATCTGGTCGCAGTGAAGAGTCCCAGGCGACTGTTTACCAAAAACACAGGTCTCCGCTAAGTCGTAAGACGACGTATGGGGGCTGACGCCTGCCCAGTGCCGGAAGGTTAAGGAAGTTGGTCAGGGCCTTGTGCCTAAAGCTAGCGACTGAAGCCCCGGTGAACGGCGGCCGTAACTATAACGGTCCTAAGGTAGCGAAATTCCTTGTCGGGTAAGTTCCGACCCGCACGAACGGCGTAACAACTAGAGCACTGTCTCGACGAAGGACCCGGCGAAATTGAAATGGCTGTGAAGATGCGGCCTACCCGCAGCAGGACAAAAAGACCCCGTGGAGCTTTACTGCACCCTGGCATTGAGTTTGGGCATGGTCTGTGTAGGATAGGTGGGAGGCTGTGAAACTGGCGCGCTAGCGTCGGTGGAGCCGGCGGTGAAATACCACCCTGAGCATGTTTAGACCCTAACCCCTGGCCCCGTATCGGGCAGGGGGACCGTGCCAGGCAGGCAGTTTGACTGGGGCGGTCGCCTCCTAAAAAGTAACGGAGGCGCCCAAAGGTTCCCTCAGGTTGAATGGAAACCAACCGGAGAGTGCAAAGGCAGAAGGGAGCTTGACTGCAAGACCAACGCGTCGAGCAGAGACGAAAGTCGGGCTTAGTGATCCCACGGTACTGAGTGGAAGGGCCGTGGCTTACCGGACAAAAGCTACCCCGGGGATAACAGGCTGGTGAAGTCCAAGAGTTCACATCGACGACTTCGCTCGGCACCTCGATGTCGGCTCATCGCATCCTGGGGCTGGACAAGGTCCCAAGGGTCGGGCTGTTCGCCCGTTAAAGCGGTACGCGAGCTGGGTTCAGACCGTCGTGAGACAGGTCGGTCTCTATCCGCTGTGGGCGCAAGGGATTTGAAGGGAGCTGCCTCTAGTACGAGAGGACCGAGGTGGACAGACCTCTGGTGTGTCAGTTGTCGCGCCAGCGGCATTGCTGAGTAGCTATGTCTGGCAGAGATAACCGCTGAAAGCATCTAAGTGGGAAACTCGCCCTAAGATTAGATCCCTGTATTCCCAATAAGGGAGTAAGACCGCAGGTAGACTACCTGCTATATAGGCAGTAAGTGTAAGCATGGCAACATGTTGAGCTAAACTGTACTAATGGTCGAGGGCTTCCTTCCGTGATGCGGAGAACTTGGTACTTTTCAACTACATCATAAAATGCTATTCAGTACAACCTAGTTATTAAGTCTCTTGGTGATTTGAGCGACGTGGGTACACCCGGTCCCATCCCGAACCCGGAAGTTAAGCACGCCAGCGCCGATGGTACTTGGAGGGCGACCTCCCGGGAGAGTAGGTCATTGCCAAGAGGCTTTTTCTTTTAACACAACGAACCCGCCGCCCGGCGGGTTTTGTGTTTTAATCGTCTGCGGGGCCGGTCATGAAACCCATCCGTTATCTGCTCTGCCAATTGGAGCTCGAAGGCATTCGCATCGTCGGAGACCGCTTGATTCGCCGCGTCTCGGCCGAGGCCGAGGACTTCCCCATCCTCCTGCTGGCCGAAACCTGCGATGC
>JBLNEP010000092.1:0-2927 GCA_050262755.1 Actinomycetota bacterium
ATCTTGATGCCCTTGCAATTGGGCAATTTGCTTGCCGGACAAGTCCCAAATGATCGCGGTCTTGTCAGCAGAGGCAGTAACAATCCGTTGCCCGTCTGGGCTAAAATTCGCGCTTATGACAGGAGCTTGATGCCCTTTGAGCTGATTTCGCTCTTGGATGTTATCAAGAATGGTTTGTAGCGAGAGAACTGGAGCAGCAGTTGGATATTGTTCTAGGGGCAGGTTTTGCTTCATCAGCGCTCGCTTTAAGTCTTGTGCAGCACGCATGGCTGACAGCAAAGCTTCTATTGATTGAAACTCAAATTGTTTTAAGACCTTAAAAGAGTCTCGCTCTAATCCTGTTACTTCCTGTTGATTTTTGAGATTTTGGGTAGTGAGGCTGGCGAATATACCTGTCGCCGCAGCTACCACTAAGGATGCTATTAGTACAACCGAACCTAAACGAATCCGCTGATTTGCTTTTTGCCGATCCAGTTCCGCTTTCTGCCGATCCAGTTCCGCTTTTTGCCTTGCTGCCTCTGCCTGCTGTAATTCCTCCTCCGCTTTTCGTCGCAGCTCTTTTTCTCGTCCCAGTGCCGCCGCTAACTCGTCTAACTTCGGCTTTTGCTGCTGGTAAATCAACATCGCTAAATAATCATGAACCAACTGATAGCGGTCAGTCGGACTTTCTTTAAACAGCAGCACCATCCCCGCCCCGACAAAAATCTTTAATACCAAATCTAATTGACTGCTATCGGCAAAGAACTGTGCGGTTAACAGCTTGTTTAAATCTTGCTCTAACTCTTCACGAGTTTTCAGGGGGCGAGTGCCTTTTTCATTGGTCAGCAAAAACAGCACCAAGTTGGCTACTTCTCTATTCTCTTCCCCGCAATTATTCACCACTTCCTCTAAGTAACGCTTCACTAATTCTTGTTTTGGTCCGCGTTCCCGATATTGCTCAAACTTGGTAATATTCTCTGTTTGTAACTGCGCCCCCACCACCTGCAACTCAATTGGTCGCACCGAGTCTAACTCGCTGGCTAAATCTGGGACCAATTCATCAATTAAAGTAGGTTCTAAGTAAAAATTCGACCGTTCCGTCAAGCGTTGAATAATTGCCTTGGCATCCTCCGGCGCAAAATTTCCTAAGGGGTACAGAACATTCTTGCTAAGAATATCGTGACTAATTACTGCCATGCTGTCGAGGCGGTTGCACTCTAGCAAATAATGCAGGTAATCCTCGCGCAGAGACAGAATCACTTTTAGCGACAAAATCTTCAGGCATTCCCCTAGAAACTGAAAAAACTCCCGCCTGCGAACTGGGTCAGTATAAACAAAGAAAAACTCTTCAAATTGGTCAAAAAACAACACCGTTCGCAGGTAGTAAGATTCACTCTGTCGCAATTGTTCGAGAATCGCTGCGGGCGAATCTAGAACCCCCTTTAACTCGATTTTTTTCTCTGCCAGTGCTGCTGACAATACCCGCCCTAATTCTGCCACCCAGTTCGTATAAACATTGACCAAAATCGGCAAATAATCCTGTCCATCGATGGATTTTTGTTTCAGTGCTGGCACTAATCCCCCCTGCACCAGGGAACTTTTCCCCACTCCAGATTGTCCGTGAATCACCAGCAATTTGCAGTCATTGCGCCCAATCCGTCCTATTAGTTTTTCTACATCCAAGTAGCGCCCAGAAGCTTCAATTTCTGAAGCCATTGTTTCCTGTTGATGTTCAACTTGTGTTAATAGCAACTTTGCTTCTCGCTGTGGTTGAATTCGCCCTGCTCCTACAAAAGCCCGGAAGCCATATTGCTGCTCAATAGACTGCCGTTTTAGCTTGATTTCAAACGCTTTTAAATATTCGTTTTGCTGCCAGTAGAGACTGTGCAAAAGGTTGAGAATATCGAGATAGAGTTGGGGGTCGTACTTGGGACTGCTGACTGCTTCAAGGATATTTTCTAACGTGTGAATAGCAGTGGGTAATTGTCCGAGGTGTTGTTGCGTCTGAGCGAGAATAAACTGAGATAAACTGGCTGTGTAGGCAATCACTTCTTGAGTAGCAAGTGGCTCATTTCCCTCTTCGTAAAGATGGGGTGATTGACCCAAAGGTAAGGTTGAAAATTCCAGCGCTAACTCAGCATATTCTTTCGCTTGTATCCAGTCTTCTTTGGCGATCGCTGCTTCTGCTAAGAAAGCATAATCCTGAGCCTTTGCGATCCGTTTATGGGCAATTTGATGCTGCTTCCAGATTTTTTTGACAATCGGTTCCCACGCTTCCCAACCCTGCAATCGACGCAGCATTCGTCTAAAATTCAGCAGGGAAGCGATCGCTAAATCGGGGCGCTCAATTTGCTGGAGAACTGCGAGGAATTGACTGAGATAGCTTTGAGTGACTTGCCACTCTTCGCGCTCTAGTTCTCGGTAGGGAATGGCTTTTTGATAGTAGCAAAGCGTGATTTCACCCAGAATTTTTGCCTGATAGTCTAAGTGATTAAGCTGCTGCCACAGTTGCAAAGCAATTTGATCCTGTTCTAGAGCCAAATTAATTTGATTTATTCTAAATAAAATTGCACCCTTTAAAGACGCTAAAATTGCTTTAATTTCCGGTTCTAAAATCAGTTCACTGTTCAGCAAATCTCGCTCGGCTGCTTCTAATTCTGCTTGTAATTTTTTTAAACTTCCTTCTCCCTCCAGTTTAAATTGATTGGTAAACCATTTCTTGATACCTTGTTTGAGCTGATTTTTAAGCTTGTGGAGATCGACCCTAAATTCCGTCGCCGTTGCCCAACTTTCAAAATCAGGTGCGACGCGCATTAATTTTTTTAGGACTTCATCATTGATCCACAAAATTAAGGGAAAGGGGCAATTTTTTTGAAATTCCTCCCGCACTTGATTCGCAGCACTTAATAGCCGCTCTAACTCTGTCACTGATTCCAAACCAAACACCA
>JBLNEP010000093.1:0-36315 GCA_050262755.1 Actinomycetota bacterium
CAAAATGAAAAACTACAGCAGGAAATTCGGGAGCGACAGTTAATCGAAGAACAACTACGGTCTTCTCAAGCAGAGATTCGTGGCTTTTTTGAGGCAATGGCGGATATAGTTATTATTGTTGATGACCAGGGAAAAACGCTTAAGATTGCTCCGACAAATCCTGAGAAATTGTATCCAACTGGGACAGATATTATCAGTAAAACTGTAGAGCAATTTTTTAGCAACTTAGGGGAAGTCTTTCGGGGTAAAATTAGGCGAGCTTTAGAAACACAGCAAGTTGTAAATTGCGAGTATAGTTTAAGGCTTGGTCAAAAAAAGATCTGGTTTTCTGCTAGCATTGCACCCATATCAGAGCATACAGTCGCTTGGGTAGCTCGTGACATTAGCGATCGCAAGCATACTGAAGAAGCCTTACAGGAAGCTGTTTTAGCAGCCGATGCTGCCAATCATGCAAAGAGTGAATTTCTCGCTTCGATGAGCCATGAATTGAGAACCCCACTGAATGCCATCCTTGGTTTTAGCCAAATTATCAGCAGAGATCAATCACTCTCGAAGGACCATCAGAAACATCTTGCTATTATCAATCGTGCCGGCGAACATTTACTAGCACTCATTGATGATATTTTAGAAGTATCAAAAATTGAAGCGGGTCGAACGACATTTAATGAAAACAGTTTCAATCTCCTAACACTGCTAGACGAACTCAAAAAAATGTTGCAATTAAAAGCAGCATCTAAAGGACTGGAACTGATTGTTGAATATGAGCCTAATCTTCCCCAGTCTGTAAAAACTGATGAAGGTAAATTACGGCAAGTGCTACTTAACCTCCTAGGAAATGCCATCAAGTTTACCGAAGTTGGTAACGTGACACTGCGCGTATCGGTGAGGGAGCAGTCAGCGGCAATGGCAAGAATGGACAATAAAAAACTAACGCTTCACTTTGAAATTGAAGATACTGGTCCCGGCATTGCTCCTGAAGAAATTCACCTTTTATTTGAAGCCTTTACACAAACAAAAACTGGTCAAAAATCCCACCAAGGAACGGGATTGGGCCTGCCAATCAGTAAAAAATATGTGCAGTTAATGGGAGGAGAAATTACAGTTAGTAGTACCCCAGGTCAGGGTAGCCTATTCGCCTTTAACATTCAAATTACTGTAGATTCGACTGAGGTAACTGAGGCAACTCAGTCGTATTGTAAAGTTATTCATTTAGCTGCCAATCAATCGGAATATCGCATTTTAATTGTTGATGATTTGGCAGATAGTCGCCTTTTACTAAGCGAAATACTGATACCCATTGGTTTTTCTCTCCGTGAAGCACAAAATGGACAAGAAGCGGTAAAAATTTGGCAAAAATGGCAACCCCATTTAATTTTAATGGACATACGGATGCCAATCATGGACGGTTATGAAGCAACTCAGAAAATTAGAAATGAAGAGAAAAAAAGATTAAATCTCGCAGGAAGCGATGAAGTTCAAACTTCATTGTCTCAACCTTCCCAAACTATCATTTTTGCTTTGAGTGCAAGTGCTTTTGAAGAGCAGCGAAAAATCGCTTTATCAGCGGGGTGTGATGATTTTATTCGCAAACCCTTACAAGCAGAAGTTTTATTAGAAAAAATTAGCTTATTCTTGGGAGTTGAATATGAATGGAACTTAGAAAACCAGACTGAAAAAATCAAAGAAAATTCTCTCGAACTTTTGAAAAATGATGATTTAATCAATCGGTTGTCTAAAATGCCACCAGAGTGGATAATAAAACTCTATGATGTTGCTTCTGAATGTAGCGACGATCGAGTTTTACAATTACTCGAAACTATTCCCAGCGAGAATGAAGAGCTGGTAAGAACTCTGAGGAATTTAGCGGAGAACTTCCAGTTTCTTGAAATTATGCTATTAGCTCAGACAAGTAAGAACCTTAGTGAAAAAACGACTTCCTAATCGTTAAATTATCTCACATCGGGTCGTATGGGAATTATCAAGGAAAGGAAAGATCGGAGCTTGCCCTTGAAAACATCATCACTTCCCCTCTTCTCTTCCCCCTCATGCTGATGCAACCGGAATGAAGATCGAGCGGTTTGACTGCGGTGAAGGCTCGACTGAAAACCGACAGGAAAGAGGAACTCAAAGCAATCAGGAATTAGCCAGCTTTTTCTGTCCCCTATTCCCCCTCAATACTTATTGTCTTAATTGCTGACGAGCCGCTGCTAATATCAATCGTTGCTCAGCACGAGCAATCGCTTGATAAACTCGCTCGACCGCATCTACATTCACAGAAATTGACGAAATTCCCCAATCCACCAAAGACTCAATAATTCCAGGGTAGAGCGCTGGCGCATCCCCGCAAATCGAGCAGGGAATTCCCGCTTGTTTCGACATCTCAATCAACTGTTGAATTCCTCTCATCACAGCCGAACTCCGGTCCTCAAATGCGCTCCCTGCTTTCTCAGAATTCCGGTCAATCCCTAACAACAGTTGCGTCAAATCATTCGTTCCAATCGAAATTCCTTGCACCCCTGCCTTCACATAATTTGGCAGCAACAAAAGCACAGAAGGTACTTCTGCCATAATCCACACTTGAAAGTTTGGGTGCTGCCTTAATCGAGTCCTTTCAATGCGACTGAGGCAAAACACAAACTCCTCAACCGATCGCACAAACGGTAAAATCAAGCGAACATTCCCATAACCAGACTGCTGAATCCGTTCCAACACTGCCAACTCTAAATCAAACAGCGCCGGATCTAACGCATAGCTAAACGCCCCCTGCAACTCAAACTCGCGCAAATCCAGCGAGCGATAAAACACAGGCCGCGGTGCAAGAGCCGCCGTAAACTGGCTAAGCTGGCGGGTCATCCGCTCGATAAAATCTGCTTGGTGCTCATCCTGAAGCCATAAACTGGGGTGTTGCCCTCCCAACACTTCCAACGCCATCAGTTCCGATCGCAGCAAACCAACTCCATCAATGGGCAAATTCTTCACCCGCTCGATCGAGATTGACTGGCTGAGGTTGACGAGCAATTGAGTCGCGATCGGCAAGGACCGATGAAGCTGGATAGCTGGAAGAGTCCCTGTATTCAAATTTGGCTGTTCTCCTCGCCCAGCTTCTCCCTTCATCTTCGGGCCCTCATGACTCATGCTTTGTTCCTCTAAATAAACTTCTCCCCTGTCCCCATCTACCACCACAGACTGACCAGTTTTAATCGCCCTCGTTGCACCTACAGCCCCGACAACCGCAGGAATTCCTAATTCTCTAGCAAGGATGGCACCGTGAGCAGTCATTCCTCCCTTTTCCGCCACCAGTCCCCCAGCTATCTTCAGCCAAGGCAACCAGTCTGGGCTAATTTCTGAGGCCACCAAAATTGCACCAACCGGAAATTCTGCCACTTTCGGGTTGAGCTTACTAATCACTTGTGCGATCGCCTTCGCTTTTCCCGCCGCCGCCGCCAGTCCCCGAATGGGTTGCGATTGAGACAGAGGCGCAGCATTGAGAGCGATCGAGCTTTCAGTCGGGCTTTCCGCTCGCATCTCTTGCCGTTGCCAGGGATAGACTTGGATAAAAGATAAGCTCGGCTCTGAATTGAGAGTGGGTTGGCAGAGCGTCCACTCCACCCTCAAGGGAGAGGCAAAGTCTAGTTTGGCTCGCTTCACCAATAAAATCAGTTCTTGCAGGTAGAGCGGGCTTAGAGCAAAACTCTGCTGCTGTACCTCACTCAGGGCCTGAGCTTGCAACGGGGAAGCGACCCGGAGCTTTGCCAAACTACTGCGGAGATGTTCTTCTGAAGTTGAGGGTTCTGATTCGTTGACCAAGTTGTAGGCAATGTTCTTACAACCAACTTGTTGAATGACAATCCTTCCTGTTTCTGGATGTACTTGATAGTAGTCAGGACTCGTTTCTCCCCAGAGTACAGACATCCCTAAACCCCAAGTTGCCTGGATTTCCCACGCTGTATCGCTATTGGCTTGTAGAGAACCGGAGGCGATCGCACTGTAGAGTGGCTGTACTAAAACTGCGGGCATCAGTTGCTGCAATTGCATCCCCGAACGCTGCCAGTAAAACAGACTCCTGGCTCTAAACACTTCTGCCCAAGCACGTTTAAGTCCCAGCGCCACCGCTTCAGCATTCGCCCATACCACCTGAGATTCCAGCAGACCGGAGGTTTTCAAGTTTTGAGTCGCGAGGGACGGACGAAAAATCAACGCCTTGCCGTTGAGTTGCTCGGCTGCCAGTTCTAGAGCTGAGGCAAGTGTGGCTGGCAAAGGTGCAGTTAAGATTTGCTGGCGGATGCGCTGTGCGATCGCTTGTAGTTGTCGCGGGTTGTCAGCGTTGAAATACAAAGATGAATGAGGTAAGTCAGCAAACAGGGGCTCTAACCAGTCAATGGCTGCGAGGAAATCCCAAAAATTTTGAGCACAAACGACAAAACCTGGGACAACGGGATAGTTCCGTTGCAGGAGGTAGCTCAAATAATAAGCTTTGTCTCCCACCCCATCTCGGTCGGAAGCTTGAATCTGATCGAGCCAGTAGAGGTTAGCCACACTCTTAGCCTGTTGCATCACTTTATTAAAATTTTATTAAATTTTGCAGACCTAGGATCAAAATTTGCTTATTGACTGTTAAAAATTTGTGAACAATCAACTTTAAACAACCAACCAGTCTCAATATGAACCCGCGATGGTGGAGTCAATTGGCTAAATCCTGCCTCAATTTATTTCTCAAACCAAGCTGTTCGCTTTGCCAACGGCCGGCGGATGAAGCGATGTGCCGCTACTGCCAACGGCAGCTTAGGCAGTGTCAATTGGCGAATCCAGGCTTATTCTGGAAGGGAGAGACGCCTGTTCTAGTTTGGGGTGAGTATGCAGGAACACTCAAACGCGCGATCGCCGCTCTTAAATATGATAACAATCCACAATTAGCGAGGCCATTGGGTCATTGGCTGGCAGAAGCTTGGCTCAATTCACCAGCAGGAAGCATCAACAATCTAACGGTTGTCCCAATTCCGCTGCACCCAGAGAAGTTAAAAAAACGGGGGTTTAACCAAGCGGAGCTGTTAGCACAAAGTTTTTGTCAGAGAACTGGTTTACCGTTACAACGGCAGGGTCTAGAACGAGTGAAAGATACAAAAGCATTGTTTGAACTTTCAGCCAAAGAGCGAGAAACTGAAATGAAAAATGCTTTGAGTTTGGGTCGAGATTTTCGTCGGCGGCATCCCCCAGGTCGGGTACTCTTGCTCGATGATATTTATACAACCGGTAGCACCGTGAAGTCTGCCGCTAAAACTTTGAAGCAAGCAGGAATTAGGGTGTGCGGGGTGGTAGCAGTTGCAACCACTAACAAACGTTGACGGTTGACTGCCAGAAAGCATCGAAGGTGGCGCGGTCGCACATCGCTGCTTGAGCACCAGGTTTGGTGGCACACAAAGCACCAGCGACGGCCCCCCACACCACCGCTTCTCGCAATGACAAACCACTCTCTAACGCGGCCGCAAGTCCACCGTTAAAGGCGTCACCACAGGCAACTGTATCAACGGCTTGGACGGGAAAAGCTGGAATAGCGAAGGTTTCATCGGCCGTAGCGCAGACAACCCCGCGATCGCCTAATTTAATCAGGACAGTATTAACTCCAAGCTGGCGCAATTTTACTGCTGCTTGGATTGCAGTTTCAGCATTATTCACGGGAAATCCTACCAGTTGGCTCGCTTCAACTTCATTGGGGGTAATGATATCTATTAAGGGATAAAGGTCTGCGGGAATATCAGCACGAGCGGGTGCGGGATCGAGAATCACTTTAACACCAGCTTGGTGAGCAATCTGGGCTGCTGCTTGCACCATTGCCAACGGAATTTCTAACTGTAATAGTAAGGCAGTCGCCTCTGCTAGCAGGGGGATTAAGCGTTCTAGATCCGTCTCATTAATGTGATTATTTGCACCGGGAATGACAATAATAGTATTTTGACCTGTGTCATCTACAGCAATCATTGCCACCCCAGAATGAGTATTTTTATCTGTTAAAATATGGCTGGTATTTAAACCATAAAATTGCAGATTAGTCAAGAGTTCTTGCCCAAAGCGATCGTCACCAACACGCCCGATTAAGTGAGTGGTAATGCCGAGGCGAGAGGCAGCCACCGCTTGATTCGCGCCTTTACCACCAGAAGCAGTGAAGAAGCGATCGCCGATGAGAGTTTCCCCAGGCAGAGGCAACCGGGGAGTTTTTGCAATCAGATCGAGGTTGATGCTACCAAAGACAATAATGCTCATGATGCAAATTTTAGCATTCGTTGTTTCAATTTGAGAACAGTTGTATAATTTTTATCTCTGTCCTAAGTTGCTCATTTTTACATTTTATTCGCGCTGTTTTTTCCTGTTTTTATCAACAAATTTCTTATAATTAACGACCGTTACTTTTTATAAAACGTAATTGCTACCTCTATCAATTTTAAATTATAAATTATCCCAGTTCGTCAATCCTATAAGTTAGTATCTAGAAGCAGTAGTCAGAACTCCCTAAAGCCCCCTTAATCAAGAAGACTTGAAGTTCAAGACAGTACCTCTCTTAATTGAGAACTACTGTCACCCTGGACATAGAAAAATATCAGCCAAATCCTGAAAATCCTACCCAAAGGAGAGTTTAGCAAACGCTTGCCGAATCGAAACAGCGATTGATAGCTTTTTTGGTAAAAGTCTCTGAGCGCCAGGGTTTCAGAATATAATCAGCGAAAGTAAGAAAAAAGCGATAATCACCCCGTCAGGACCCCGACTCTAAAGTCTTTGCAGGTGCTTTTATCCCCATTCCCTACTCCCCCATCTAAAATCCTGAAGCACCTAGCAGTCGCAGAATTTTATCGGAGTTATCCAACTCGCCTACAATGCGTCGCACCGGCCGCGGCCACACCCGAATCAAAGTTGGGGTGGCAGAAATCTGATCGGCCTCTGCTTGCTCAGGGTGCTTGAAAACGTCAATAACTTTTAATGTATAAGGATGGCTCATGGATTGCTCCAAAAGCTGATGTAGATTTTGGAGAGTGCGTTCAGTTGCCGCCGTATGACCCGAAACAAACAAGCGCAGGACATACCCTGAAGTTTCGGGGAGTTCCACTAAAGGCGAGTTGCTAGACATGAGACTGTGCGACTTCTGTGCAGAGAATACCTTCTCCTTTTCAGAGTGAGTATCTCGTTGAGAATCCATGAGGGGTATTTGGATAATGAGGTCGTGATTTTCCCAGAGTTCGGGGAACTGGTCATAATAGGTGGCGATCATCATTGGATTGCACAGTTCGTCTTGACGAATCTGCCAAACCAACTCGCTGGTCTCAAAGACTGCATTCAGCAGCGTTTGATAGCGCAATACCGGAGCATAAGCTTCCGCATACACTCGTAGCTGCTGACTCTCAGAGTCGAGTCCCCGGTCAAGGGTGGCTGTATAGCAAGGTACCAGAAAATGAGGGGGTTCTGACAAACCCAGTATTTCCTGTAAGGTTACACACAACTGTAGATGCCACCGACTTTGCTTACTGGGGTCGATACAGTAGATTAAATCCCCTCCAGGCGTAAACAGTGCTATGCCTTTGAAACATGGGGGCAAGGGTGAACGATCCGGATTCAAGGAAAGATACCTAAACGCTAAAAAATTAAAAGATTAAAAATTAACAATGAAGATGGGTCTCATTCATTCTTAATTTTTAATCTTACATTTTTCAGAAAGGCTTGTCTCCTCTAAGCCCCCCTGGATCAGTCAGCTTCTGGGACAAAACTTTTACCCCTTGGTTTGACGGTCAATGGTTCTGGGAACCTTTGCTAAAATTCGCACCAATTTTATCATATTTTGCCCCAAACATCGCTCACTGAGGATTACACGCGACCCCGAAGCATTTGAGCCATTTCGTTCGGGAAGGGCGACTGCTCTAAGCAAATTTCTTCAGTGATTCGACCTTCTTGATAGAGCTTATAAAGAGATTGGTTCATGGTTGTCATGCCTTCATAAGTATCTTTCAGCATGATTTGGTTAATCTCTTCGTTCTGCCCCTTCATAATGTATTCCTTAATCACGTCCGTATTGATCAGGATGTCGTGGAAGGCGGCCCGCTTACCATCAGTGGTTTTACAGAGCAATTGAGCAATAATTGCTACTAAAGATTCAGCAATAGAAACCCGAATCGCCGGTTGCTCTGTCGGGGTAAACATATCGAGAATCCGGTTCAAGGTTTTGACAGCGCTGTTAGTGTGTAGCGTTCCTGATACCAAGTGACCGGTCTGAGCTGCTTTGAGGGCGATTTCAATCGTTTCTCGGTCCCGAATTTCCCCCACCAGCATCATATCAGGGTCTTGTCGTAACGCTCCTTTGAGCGCATTCATAAACTTCAGGGTATGCCGACCTACTTCTCGGTGCTTGATCAAAGATTTCCGGCTCTGATGCACAAATTCTACCGGGTCTTCAATGGTAATAATATGAACCGCTCGGCTTTTATTGATATAGTCAATCATGGCCGCCAAGGTGGTGGACTTCCCGGAACCAGTCGGCCCTGTGACCAAAATTAACCCTTTGTGATAACCGCACACCTTCTTAAAGACTTCCGGTAGTCGCAGTTGCTCCATTGTCAAAATTTCCGCAGGAATCAGCCGCAGCACCATCGCCGGACCGGCCAAGGAATCCATGCAACTAATACGGATGCGGACAAAGCCAAAGTCAAAAGCTCCGTCAAAGTCTAGGTTTTTCTGGAAATAAGCAATTTCATCATCGGTCATACATTCCCGCAACCAGCTAAAAAACGTATCGATATCGGTTACGGGATAGCCAATGTCCGTGATGTCGCCCCGTTTGCGGTAGCGAGGGACTTCATTGACGCCGACGTGAATATCAGAGACTCCCTCTTCTTTCGCTCGCACTACCAGTTCTCTCAAAGTTGGGTGACCGGCGCTGGGGCTTGGTCCTCTGGGGGTGGCGGGTGCAGAAGCAGGGGCTGCGGGGGCTGCGGGAACGCTCGCTCTTGGAGCAGGCGCGGGAGGAGCCACCAGCGGAGCAGATGGAGGAGCTGTCGCAGCCTTAGGAACCCCAGGAACAGGAGGACGTGGCATCCCTGGAGGTGGGGGGGCACCTGGAACAGGAGGGCGGGGGATCGGCGGCTGCTGAGATTGGGTCATATTGCACTACCTTGGTTTACGAAAACGCTTTTTTGATGGAAAAACTGGCGAGAGTCGGGTCAGGCTCAAAGGGGCGATCTGTGTCTCTTGGGCAAGCTAAACAATCGGGATGGGTCAATTTCAAGGAGGTGGGACTATTTTTAGGGTAAGCCAATAGTTATATCTTTGGTTGGATGTCACAGCCGTTTTCATGCGGCCTTAGATAGATTTTACTAAATCTTTTTATTATTAAAGTTTTCCTAAAAGCTAGGTTTTTAATAAATTTAATCGTTAAAATTGCTCTGCTCTCTTAGGCGTAAGGTCTATGAATTTGGCATTGACTCCAGCTTTAGAACAGGCGAGGCTCATCCGTTCCAAGGAAGTATCGCCACTGGAACTCACGGAACTTTATTTGGAACGGATCGAGCGGTTGGATGTTCAGGTGGGCAGTTATTTTACGGTGATGGTCCAAGAGGCGATCGCACAGGCCCGTACCCAAACTGAACAATTGGCTGGTATCACTGCTTCTCAGGATTTGCCACCCTTCTTTGGCGTGCCAATTTCGATCAAAGACCTAACGGCTGTTGCGGGTGTCCGCTGCACTTACGGTACTCCGGCCTTACTCAACAATGTCCCTAACTATGATGAAGGGGTCGTCGCCAAAATTAAAGCGGCTGGTTTTACAATTCTGGGCAAAACTGCAACTTCTCAAGTGGGGTCTTTGCCTTATACAGAACCGGAAGGTTTCCCACCCGCGCGGAATCCCTGGAATTTAGACTATACGCCCGGAGGGTCGAGTGGTGGGGCGGCGGCATCGGTGGCGGCTGGTTTGTGTGCGATCGCTCAAGGATCGGACGGAGGGGGTTCCATTCGAGGTCCCGCTTCCTGCTGCGGTTTAGTCGGAATTAAACCCACGCGCGGTCGTGTTTCCTATGCACCGGTCGGAGATCACCAGAGCGGTATTTCCACTCATGGTCCCCTCGCTCGCACGGTCGCAGATGCAGCCGCTCTTCTGGATGTTATGTCTGGTTATCTCCCAGGCGACCCCTACTGGTTACCTGACCCCAACCCTTCTTTTCTGGCATCGATTCATCAACCGTTGGGTCAATTACGAATTGCTTTCTCCACAGTAATTCCTCCCATCGGTGAAGCCACGGGTGCTTGTCAGCAAGCAGTCCTTGAAACCGTAAAATTGCTGGAACAAATGGGTCATGCGATCGAGCCTGGATGTCCTGATTTTACCGATTTGCTAGATCCGTTTACCCTGATTTGGCAGTCAGGTGTGGCTGCGAGTGGCATTCCCCCAGCCGGCTTAGAACCGATGAACCGCTGGCTGTTAGAGCAAACTCGCTCGGCGGGGGAATATCTACGGGCGGTTGCTCAAATGCAAGTGATTGCACGACGAATTATCAGCTTTTTTGAGCGGTTTGATCTGTTGGTGTTACCGACTTATTTGCATTCGACCATTCGCATTGGAGAATGGGCTCACCTGAAGCCTGAAGAAACGCTGCAAAATATTATCCGCTGGATTGCGCCCTGCCCACCGTTTAATGCGAGTGGTCAACCTGCGATCGCTCTTCCCACAGGTCTCGATTCCAATGGTTTACCGGTGGGGATTCAACTTGTTGGACGACCAGCGGCGGAAGCAATTTTGATTCGTTTAGCCGCTCAAATTGAAGCAGCAAAACCTTTTCCGATTTTAGAGTTTGGTAATGGGGAATGAAGGAAGGGGAAAGGGGAAAGGAAAAAAGGGGGAAAAGTGCAAACGTTTTGAGGTCTAGCACCAGATTTGGGAGCGCTTGAAAGAACTTTTTATGCCTGACAGACCCTCGATCGATGCAGGTTTTTGCTGGTTTCAGCAAGCCCTAAGGTGTGACTTTGAGACTGGTTCAGGAGAATCTCGTAACAGAAATGACCCAACTCCGGAGGTGCAAAGACAATGGGGAATCGCGAGACTTTCCTCTTGCACCTGTCCGCTCACGCGCCAGGATTAAACAAGTTGAGTTTGAGGCAAGTTAGAACAGTTAAATATAAGCAGAGTGAGTTACGATAGAGTCAGGTATCACTGTCAGAAAAAAGTAGAAAAAAATAGTTAATCAGGCGGTGGAACTTTGTTCCTCAGGAGGAAGTTGAAAACTGCTGTCAGAGTGATTCTCGATCGACTTCATTTTACCTCATTAACTGTTACCCGAAACCTTGACAGAACGCTCTCAAAAAAATCAATTTTTATTCCCCTAAGTCAGTCAAATTATCCTCAAACTTGCAAATTCTATTCCCCTATTCCCCATTCGCTGGTACCCCCCTTTCCCTGAAGCAGAAACATTTTGCCAGTAAAGTGATATAAATCATAATAGAGCGATCGGGTAAAGATAATCATGCAAGCAAACTTTAGATGGTTGCCGTCAGTGGTAGGGATGGCAAGCGCTATCATTCTCAGTACCTTTAACGGAATTACCACCCCTGTACAAGCCGCTGAAACAGTTGTCCTGCGGAAAGGAATTTTTGAGTCTTCATTCCCAGTTGCTGACCTGCGAAAACTTGTGGAAACGGGAAAACTCCCAGAGAGTTTGCAAAGTTACGCTGCTTCTCTGTCTCCTCAACAGCGCAGCCAAATCTTCGGAGCCTTGAAAACGAAGATTCCGTTAAATGTAGTAGCGCTCAGTAACTTACTCAATACGAAAGTTGGTAGCACGGTTCTGGATGACCTTACGACTGTAACCCCACGTCGGGATGCACTGGGAGTGGAAGCTTTACGAGCGGCCTTGGTGTTGGGGACTAATAACCCAGAGGGACTATCCATCCTCAGCTTTATTGAAGCTTACCCCAGTCAGCGAATTGTGGTGGATATAGACCGGGCCTTTGCAGTTCTGAGTAATTTGAATACAGGATTTTGGCAAACGCAGCGGTTTATGGCGGCGATCGCACCACAACTCACTGCTACCAAGCCACCCTTGGCCCCTCCCTTCGACCCTAGCCAAGCAGGTCCTAATCAGGTGCAGGTGCTTAAGCTTGACTTGTATGATGCTCAACGTAACCGTCGCATTCCCGTTGATGTCTATTGGTCCGCCGCCGCCACTGCGGACAAACCAGTGATCGTCTTTTCTCACGGGTTGGGTTCGATCCGCACCGATCTACGCTACCTAGCAGAACATTTAGCCTCCTATGGCTATGTAGTCGCATCGCCAGAACATCCTGGTAGCAATGAGGCTCATACCAATACGGCGATCGCAGGTAAAGGTCAACTCCTAGAACCTCAAGAATTTATAGACCGCCCGAAAGACATTAGTTTCGTCCTAGATGAACTCGCGAAACTCAACCAAACAGATGCTTCTCTCCGAGGCAAATTGGCAACTAATAACGCCATGATCGTTGGCTATTCTTTTGGTGGCGCGACTGCTTTGTCCGTAGCGGGTGCTGAGTTGCAACTCAAAGGTTTAAAAGAGCGATGCCAAGGTAATCTGATTTCCTTTAGTTTAGGAGAAACGATCCAATGTGTGGCGGCTGGGCTCCCCCAAGAGCGCTATCAATTACGCGAACCGCGGATCAAACGAGCCATTGCTTTGAACCCAACCACCTCTTTAATGTTTGGTGAAACAGGTTTAAGCGCGATCCAAGTTCCGACTTTAGTGGTAGCTGGCTCCGCTGACAAAACAACCCCGGCTTTGGCAGAACAAATTGCAGGTTTTTCTAAAATTCCTTCTCCTAAATGGCTGGTTGGTTTTGTGGGTGGCACTCACTTAAGTGTGAAAGACCCGAGTGCCACAATGGATCAAGTGGGTAAACCGAACACCCCAATTACTGGAGGTGAAGTGGTGGGCGATCAAGCCGTTAGCATTCGCAATTTTATCAAAGCGATTAGTGTCGCAATGGCGGCTCAACTCACGCCGGAAGCAGATAAGTACGCGGTCTTTTTGACACCAGACTATGCTCAGTATGCTTCGACAGCGGCTTTTCCGGTGCGGTTGCTGACCCAGATCCCGCCAGAAGCTGAAGCGATCGTACAAAATTTTTATCAGCCTCAGTGGTATAAGTTAACTTCACCTTAGCTCCAGATAGGTTCCATCCAGCCAAAATCCTGGTGATGGGGAAATGGGGAACAAATTACAGGTAGCGATCGCCTACGGTACAACTTAATTAGGGCTTGCTGAACAAAGCTAAAACCTGCATTCATCAAGGGTCCATTCGGCCTGAAAAGTCCTGTCAAGCGCTCCCAAATCTGGTGCTTGACCTCAAAACGTTTGCACTTTTTGTCCCATTTCCCCCATTTCCCCATTTCCCCTTTCCCTCTTTTCCCCTGACTCTTGCAGATTAATCACTTGACTGGCACCACTTTTTTCTGCCTGAGAACTTCTTGTCCCTCCGTTGACAAGGTAAAATCAATAAAATTCTTGATTGCGGGAGCAGGAGAAGATTTCGTCACTAAATTTAAGGGGCGAGTCATGGGAAAAGTACCCTTTTTGACGTTGTCACTAGAGGCTTTAACTCCATTTATTGCTAGTAATTTAATCGGCTTACCTTGGGCAGCAGCTTCTTCTGCATAGCTCAGGGACGCGAAACTAATTGCATTGGGATTGTCAAGGACTGCTTGGATACTTTCTTCTGTATCACCCACCACAACATCGCTACGAATGGCACTTTTTCCGATCTTCAAGTATTCAATAAAAAAATCTAAAGAAGCCCTCCCCTCAGCGCGACTAACGGTAACAATTGGAGCATTTTTACCGCCTAGTTTTTGCCAGTTATTGATTTTGTCCGTGTAAATCTCTCCAATTTGTTGGGTTGTGAGATTTTGAACGGGGTTATCCCGATGAACTACCATTGATATGCCATCGTTAGCAATAGTAAAAGCCGATAAATTTTGCTCATTATTGGTAAGCGCTCGATTCACCATCCCAATATCTGCAATTCCCTGACGGACATCTGTAATTCCTCGCCAACTGCTGGTCTTTTGAATGTCAATTTTAACCCCTGGGTTAATTGCTTGATAGTGTTTTGCGAGTTCTGTAGCGAGCACTGCGATGGTCGTAGAACCGCTCAAGGTAAGCTTGGCTGCGGAGGGAGTTGTGGAGGGGGTTGTTACTACTGGCGATTTGCTACAAGATTGCAGCCAGAAACAAGTCGCTAAACTTATGAAAAGTGGGGCGATGATTTTGATTATTCTCATATTTTTGCCTATCTAAATTTTAATAGAAGTGAAATGGCTGTAACTGGAATTAACTCAACGTGAAGAAAGACAAGGTTTAAAAAAAGCAGTTGACTCGCTTGTTTTTTCTGCAATCTTTAGCCGATGATTCAGCAGCGGTCCAAGCACGATCGCTGCTATAAAACAGCCTTAAGATTATGAGAGGCTGCATTCAATTTTTCAGTACCAGCTTTTGCTTGAGAGATGCCGATCGCAGTTGCTTCTGCTCCCTGAGTTAGGGTTTTCATGGCATCAACCACTTGCTCGATTGCGAGTGCTTGCTGTTGAGCTGTGAGAGAAATTTGCTGAGTGCTGAGCGCAATGCTATTAATAGCATCTGACACCCCAGAGAAAGCTGCTGCGGTTCCTTGAGTCAATTGCATCCCTGCATCGACTGTTTTTGTACCTGCATCTGTTACTTTGACAGTCGAACTAATCGCTGCTTGGATGTCAGCAACCAGGCTATTAATTTTTTCGGCTGACGTTTTGCTACGGTCAGCAAGTTGGCGAATTTCAGACGCAATGACTGTAAATCCTTTGCCTTGATCGCCGGCGCGAACAGCTTCCACAGCCGCATTTAATGCTAGCATATTTGTTTGGTTGGCAAATTCACTCACTAAGCCTGAAATGGTTCCAATCTGGTTCGTTTGCTCGTTTAAGTACAAAATTTGAGTCGCGATCGCTTCTACTTTCTCTTTAAGGGTTGCCATTCCCTCCAGAGTTCGTTCTACCACTTCCGTGCCTTTCTCCGTTAGGGCCATTGCTTGGCGCGCGCCTGCTGCTGCTGATTCCGCTTGCTGGACTGTTGCTTTTGAGGATGCACCTAATTCATCCATTGTAATGGTAGTTTGATTGACTGCGATCGCTTGTTGACTGGCCGTACACTCTTGTAGTTCTACAGTTGCTCCAATTTCTCTGGAGGAAGTTGCGATCGCATCGGCTGCTTGATTCATCATCTGACCTATATCTGAAGCAATCCAAAGACCAATGGTGAACGAACTGATGGCTGATAATCCTGTACCGACTAAAATCAATAGCAGTATCCAGCTTGTTTCGTTTTGTTCTTGTTGAGTGATACTGAATAGGAATTCTTGCTCTTTTTTTAAAAGCAGATCTTGAGCTGCGTCGATCTCTGTTAACCGGAGGGAACCTGCAATCGTTTTAGCATAAGCCAGATCGCCTTTTTTGACTAAACTAAAAACCTGTTGTGCTAGTTCATCGAGTTGATTTACTTCGGTAATAATCACAACTAACTGCTGTCTTTGTGCAGGATCTTGGAGCACTTGGTCTAGTTTTTTAGAGGCTTCTCGAAATAATTGTAATCCTAATAAATAATTAGTCTCGTACTTTTTATCGAGGGGGAATAGAATCTGACCTCTCACATTCTGCATCATTTTAGACAAGCCACTGGTTACATCACCTGCATTGATAATGGCTTTTTGAGACCGTCTAACCTTTTCAGCCGTTTTTTCTCGATTCACTGCTCCTAAAAAAAGGAGAGTTCCTAAGCAGATAAAGAAGCAAATAGGCAATAGATATCCTAGTAAAATCCGTTTTTTTAGTTTTAATTGAGGGAGTAGCATCAGAGAGTCCTTTCATGATTAGCTTTTTAAGGGATTTGTTGAAGCTATTTTCAATCAGTTCTATTTCTTATTAATTGCTAATAATTTTTCCACGTCTTTTGCTCGATATTGACTTCAGAATTAAAAGTTATGCCTGCTTTTCGATCCCTGATAAAAACAGCCTTAAAACATTGACCCACTTTATGAACCAGTACAGAATTAGCAATGAAAAAACTTCAGTTGCCAGCAACAATAGTGCTTCAGTCTGAATTGTATAAGTATCACGCTTACAGATAGCAGTCAGGAAGCGATCGCCTCGTTCAGCTAACACTCCCACCAGCGCCCTCATACTAGGTAAAACTTTTTTTGGGTGAGAATTATGCGGTCCTCTGCCTCCTAACCCTTCATTATTGTAGCTGAAGACCCCTCCCAAGCAAGTGCAGTCCAGCCATCTGCTGCACTTGTTGTACCTCACCCCAAAAAACCACGATCAAACCCTCTGCGCTTCAACCAAATCCCCATTAAATCTTCTAGGAATGGAGTCTGGGTTCTTCGCCCCAGATGGAGTTCACCCCCAACAGCTTCTTGACGTTTGCGTCCCACCTCTGGAGCCTGAGCCAGCAGTTGTTTAAAACCCTCTGCTTTCAGTCTAGCGCCAAACCAGCCATAGGTTGGGAGTACAGACCCATCAAAAGAATGAAACTGAGGAGGCAGTGATGTGAGACGATCCCCTCCCGTGGGAAACCAACCCGAACTGGGCGATCCTCTTAGTCAAAAATAGGAAGTCGAGGTCGTTGTAGAAGAGCTGACAGCACCAGAAACAGTAAAATTAATACACTAGCCACCCCATAGGCTAGCTTAATTCGAGAACGGTTGCTCATGCTACGCAAGTGGCGATGAATGGGCAAACTAAAAGAAATGCCTTTGACAATTTTAACCTTGATTCAGTTATGACTCAAAAAAGATTAATTCAACTTTTCTTGATTGCTGCGGTCGTATTCGTTGCCTTTGGCGATAGTTTTAAGTTTCTTCCCAAACCTGCACGAGATGCAAGCGTGAGCAGCCGAAATTTTGTTGTCAGTCTCTGGCCAAGTTGGTTAAGGCCGAGAGATAGCAATGAGCAAAGAGAAAGGCAGGTAGAGCAGTTAGAGCGGGGAAATCCCAAACCTTGAGTCAGGAGAGGGAGAGGAGAGGGGGAGAAACTTTTGATCCTTTAACTTCCTCAGTTAACGGATCGCCCATGCTCCCTACCGACTCACCGATCCGTTAAATTGGTTCTAGAATCTGTTGCCAGATTCTTCCTTCCCCTCTGAATTTATGACTGCTTTTTCAACCAGCTAAACATCGCTCGCAAATCTTTACCGACTTCTTCGATGGGATGTTCTGCTTCCTGACGACGCATCGCGGTAAATCCAGGTTTGCCTGCTTGATTTTCTAGTACGAATTCGCGGGCAAATTGACCAGCTTGGATTTCGCTGAGGATTTTCCGCATTTCGGCGCGAGTTTGGTCAGTGATGATGCGAGGACCACGAGTGTAGTCGCCATACTCGGCGGTGTTGGAGATGCTGTCACGCATTTTAGCCAAGCCACCTTCTACAATCAGGTCAACAATGAGTTTGACTTCGTGGAGGCATTCAAAGTAAGCCAGTTCTGGCTGATAGCCAGCAGCAACTAAGGTTTCAAAGCCAGATTTGATTAAGGCAGTTAAGCCACCGCAGAGGACGACTTGTTCACCAAAGAGGTCGGTTTCGGTTTCTTCGCGGAAGGTGGTTTCGAGGATACCAGCTCTGGTGCCGCCGATGCCTTTGGCATAGGCCATCGCGCGATCGCGGGCTTGGCCAGAAGCATCCTGATAGACTGCAAACAAGCTAGGGACGCCTTCTCCCTGTTCGTAAGTCCGGCGCACGAGGTGGCCAGGGCCTTTGGGGGCAACCATCACCACGTCAACGTGAGCTGGTGGGACGATTTGACCGAAGTGAATATTAAAGCCGTGAGCAAATGCGAGCACATTTCCTTCTGTGAGGTTTGGCTCGATTTCCTGCTTATAGACAGTTTTCTGCACTTCGTCCGGTAGTAGGATCATGATGAGGTCAGCGGCTGCGGCTGCTTGATCGACTGGCTGGACCTTCAAGCCTGCTGCTTCAGCTTTCGCTGCTGATTTACTGCCGGGGTATAGCCCCACAATGACGTTCAAGCCACTATCTTTAAGGTTAAGGGCATGAGCGTGACCTTGGGAGCCATAGCCGATAATGGCGATGGTTTTGTTGCCTAAGATGTCTAAATTAGCGTCGGCGTCGTAGTACATACGGGCCATAGGGGTTGTCTCCTCCCAGCAGGGATTACTGCAAAACTTTTATTTTATCAAATTGGGGAGCTGTTTTTAGAGGTAGGTCTCAGCAACGATGCAGATCTGGTGAAAGCGTCTGGCGATCGCATCAGTTTGTTTCTAGCAACATCAAGCTGTTTTTAACGGCTGTTTGGTATAGCATCCCATCACTAGATTTACTTTCCCATTTGCATAATTTTCCCATTGCCTGAGCAGTAGTTAGTGGTTGATTTAAATTTTTTCTGCTAACTGTTAAACGCTAGCATCACTCGACTCAATATCCATCTGGTCCAATGGTGGTATGATCGCAGTTCGCTGCTGATAAATCAGCCATGCGTGCACGAAACAAATTACACCCTGCTAATTGCGCCTCTGCTAACTGTGCTTTCTCTAGGTTTGCTCGGCTTAAGTCCGCAGAGCGCAAATCAGCCGCCCTGAGATCGGCATTGTATAAATCAGCGCCCTGCAAATTCGCACCGGAGAGATCGGCTCCTTGCAAATTCGCATGGCGGAGGTTGGCTCTGGATAAATTCGCTCTCTGAAGTTTCGCTTGAGATAAATTAGCTTGATAAAGAGTAATGTCGCCCAATTCAGCATTTTGGAGTTGAGTTTTGTACAGATTGGCTTGGCTCAGGTTTCCATAGGGCATATAAGCTCGCTCCAAATTGCTACCGCTCAGGTTAATGCCCTGTAAATCTGCTTGAAATAGGTAAGCCTCGCTGGAGTCAATCGCATCAAAGTCTCGTTTCCCCTGAGCGTATTGCTCCACCAATTCTTTTGCACTTAACTTTCGCATATTGATTTGTTTCCAGCACACGCTGGCCGCTAGTCAACCACACGGATTACCAGCGGCAGCGTTTTGTATAGACAATCACTGCCCTTTAGAAGGTAAGGCATTGTAAACAAAAATACATTTTTGTTAATTTTTTTTTAGGATTCTCAAGATCTAGTGACTTAACCAACGATCGCAGCAGAGGCTGAAAAGCTGCTTGTCTCACCAGTTCTGCTCGATCGACAATCCTCCCCCTGACAGAGCCACCAACATTTTTTCGGTTGGTAATGTCAAGATCAAAAAGGAAAGCAGAGCTGTTCCTACACCAACCTATGCCAGAACCCTCACTATCCATCGCTCAGCATTATCATGAGCGGACGAAATACGACCCTCAAACCATTGCAGCCAAAAGCAAACAACTAGACTGGGAACAGCAGCCAGTTCCATTCAAGGAATATAAAATTGGCGCATCTTTTGACCTGAAACCTTATCTGAAAGACGCTTCAGAGGGGTTGGAGGCCGATCCCGAAGCCCACTGGTGGCAGCGGCTATCCCGGTTGTTGCTGTGCAGCTATGGCTTGACTGCCAAAGTGCCAACCATGATGGGTTCTCCGTTGTATTTAAGAGCAGCACCATCGGCCGGGGGACTGTATCCAGCAGAAGTTTATCTGATTTCTCGTGGGACTGGGTTCTTGCCAGCCGGGCTGTACAACTATCAAGTTAGAACTCATTCCTTGGTTCACTATTGGGATAGCCAAGTTTGGTCAGCTCTGCAAGCCGCTTGTTTTTGGCATCCGGCTCTGGAGGCGACGAAACTAGCGATCGCCACGACCGCAGTCTTTTTCCGTTCCGCTTGGCGCTACGAAGACCGAGCTTACCGTCGGATCTTCCTAGACACCGGTCACCTGCTGGGTAACATTGAGTTAGCCTGTGCTCTCAATGACTATCGCCCCCACCTGATCGGAGGATTTGCCGACGAAGCTGCCAACCAATTACTCTATCTGGATTCCGAGCAAGAGGGAACCATTGCGATCGCAGCTCTCGCCGATCTGTTGGAAATCGAACAAAACTTACCCAAAACGCGAACTGCCTTACCGGGAAGTACCCAGACTGACTACCCCCGTATCCCCGACGGCGAACTATTGGCTTACCTCCATCGAGCCACCCTGATTCACTCAGATCCATCCGGAAGCACTGGGTGGAAACCTGATGAAACAGAGGACTCACTAGAAGATAAGTACAACTTTCCCTTCTGTACTAAAGTCTCCACCGTGACGCCCTCGATTCCCTGGGGAGCCAACCTGGAAGCGTTAGAAAGCACCATTCTCAAACGGCGTTCCACCCGCGCCTACACCGGAGCCGATTTAAGTTTAGGGGAATTGCTCGCCTTACTAGACTTTACCTACCAACCCCACCACTATATCGATCAAGGTTTAGACCAGTCACCGGATTACTTCGACTTAAGCTTAATCGAAACTTTCATCGCGGTTTCAGGGGTAACAGGGTTAGAAGAAGGCTGTTACTATTACGCACCCAAAGCCCAAGAACTGCGACAAATTCGGTTTAAAAACTTCCGGCACGAATTGCACTTTCTGTGCTTAGGGCAAGAACTAGGGCGAGATGCAGGGGCGGTGTTGTTCCACACCGCCGACTTGAAGCAAGCAGTCGCAAAATATGGCGATCGCGCTTACCGCTACCTACACCTAGATGCCGGCCACCTGGGACAACGGCTCAATTTAGCCGCCATCCACTTACGTTTGGGCGTCAGTGGCATTGGTGGCTTTTTTGACAACCATGTCAATGAAGTTCTCGGCATTCCTGCGGATGAGGCTGTCCTTTATATCACGACTCTGGGACGACCGAGATAAGGGAGATGAGGAAGAAAGAAAAAAGGGAAGAAAGGGGTATTTCCGTCTGCTTCATCTGTCAAATTCATTACATAATCTCTCGTTCACCTTCAGCTCCCTGTCTCCTGTCTTCCTCTTCCCTGAACATCCAATTCCCAGTAAGATATTAGTTATATTTGTTCATTAATTCTTAAAATAGGGATCGGAAACCACACAGAAGTCTAGGGAGCTAGCAAGTTTTGATCGGTAATCACTATCTAACAGAGTTAATTCCCATTCGCTGTGTCATCAGCTATCTCGCCTCTAAATTGCACTCCCTCTCATAAGAATTTTAAGCACTAGGGAAATGCAAAGTAAATGTGTAGTAGTTGACTCTTTTCCCTGAAGGTTGTTAACAAGCCAACAGGCTAGAATTTATGAGAACGGTAATGGTTGTCGATGACCAATTTTCGCATCGGGAGATGATCTCAAACCTCCTGCTCGGAAGTGGGATTGATGTAGTAGAAGCTTGTGATGGAAGTGAGGCTTTGGAGAAAATCGAATTGCATTGCCCGGATTTAATTATCTTGGATATTGTGATGCCGGGAATCAATGGTTTTGAAGTGTGCCGTCGCCTCAGAACTAATCCCATGACCCAGAATTTACCGATTATTTTTTGTTCAGTAAAAGGAGAAGAATTCGATCGCTACTGGGGGATTAAACAAGGAGCGGATGCTTATATTGCTAAGCCATTTCAGCCAAGAGAACTGTTGGGAACTGTGAAGCAATTATTGCGATGATCGGGATTAATGGGGATATAAATCATTAGAGGAATTGAAGTTGATTGGTGAGGTGTTTTTCTGTATCAACCAGCAGCAAATGACCTTCAAGAGTTTCCTGAATTACAAACTGCACACTTGGTAATGTAGCAAAAGCAGATGCAATCAAAGATTGTATCTGTTCCCCTCATCCACTGTGATTTTTACATCCTAACGGGGAAGAGCAATAAAACTAAGCCGCAGAGCTTTAACTCCAGCTTGAATAGCTTTGATTCGTAGCTTACTTTGTTGAGGGGATTTCGTTGAAGAATTTATGATAAATTGGGGGTTTGAATGGTTAAAAAATTCCAAAAAATTAATCCTAATTGTACTGCGACAAAATTCGTTGGAATTGTCAATAAATTCCTTTTTCGTAACAGTTTGAATTTTCATAAAAATTCAATAAACAAAAATGTTTTTACTTCTTTTTAAACAACTACTTCCCAATACAAAATCGACTAAAAATTCGGTCTAGCACTGATTCCGTCACCTCCTCCCCCGTGACTTCTCCCAAAGCTTGAATCGCCCCCCGTAAATCAATTGTCCAGAAGTCTAAAGGTAATTGGTTCTGAATCGTTTCTACACATTGTTGCAACGAAAGTTTAGCCCTTGTCAAGGCAGCAGCTTGCCGTTGATTAATTGCTACATCTAAGTTATTTGCTTCTAAATTTCCCGCATTAACCGCCTCTAAAATAGCAGCTTCTAACTCTTCAATTCCTTGGCTTAACGCAGCCGCAGCCGCCACTCGATAACTATTATTAGGAAGCGGGAAATCAGGGATAACTTCTACTAAATCAACTTTATTAATCACAAAAATAATTGGGCGATGTTGGACTTGTTCGTAAATTTCTCGATCGCCTGCGGTCCAACCCACCTCAGCATCAAGGGTAAACAGCACTAAATCAGCAGACTGAGCCGCACGACGTGACCGTTCCACCCCAATCTTCTCCACCTGGTCTTCCGTCTGCCGAATTCCCGCCGTATCCAACACCTGCACCGGAATACCACCAACCACCAACTGCGACTCAACCACATCCCGCGTCGTCCCCGGTAAATCCGTCACGATCGCGCGATCGCTTCGACTCCAAGCATTCAACAAACTCGACTTACCCACATTCGGCCGTCCCACGATCGCCACCTTTAACCCAGTCCTTAACAACTCCCCCTGATTCGCCGTTGCCAAAATCCTCGACAATTCCGCCAAAATCAACTGAATTTGCCCCACCACCATCGGCTCATCCAACGGAGGCAAATCTTCCTCAAAATCAATCCGCGCCTCTATCTCCGCCAACACATCCAAACAAACCCCTCGCAATTGACGAATCGGCTGAGCTAACTTTCCCTGCAAACCCGCCAAAGCAGCTTGAGCCGCAGCCGGCGACTGGGCCCCCACCAAATCCGCCACACTTTCCGCCTGAGTCAAATCCAGTCGCCCATTCAAAAACGCCCGCAGCGTAAACTCCCCCGCTTCCGCCAACCTCGCCCCAGATTCCAAACACAACTGCAACACCTGCTGCACCGCCATAATTCCCCCGTGGCAGTGGAACTCAACAACATCCTCGCGAGTATAGGAGCGGGGAGCCTTCATAATTAATAGCAGAGCCTCATCTACCAACTGCTGGCTCTGTGGATGACGGACATAGCCATAAAGGATGCGGTGAGACTCCCAAACTTGACTGCCGGGTGCATGAAACAAAGTGCGGGCAATGGGTACAGCTTCCGAACCCGAAACCCGTACAATTCCCACACTCCCTTGTTGAGGAACGATCGCCGTTGCGATCGCAGCGATGGTTTGGCCAGTTGCCAACATCTCAGACATCTTTTTCTGCCACCCTCAATTAACTTGGCTAAGGCTAGCCCTATCGTTTAAAAAATATACTAAAGGAACCAGAGTCCTCGCCTGCATCCTAGTTCAGACTTCCACTTTTGGCAGGTTAAACTCCATCCCTCAACGCACTATGAATTCCTCTAGCCCCCATCGCCCGCCATTATCCACACTCAACACTCCCTCAAAGTCTAAACGCTACCAGCAACATTGGCGAAGGCAGTGGCGGTACTACTATCGGCGTTTTCTCCGCCTGCGAGGTAGCCCCGAATCCATCGCCAGAGGCTTAGCAGCAGGCGTATTTACCGGACTCTTTCCCATCTTTGGCTTGCAAATCGTTGCGGGAGTCGCCCTCGCCACCCTGATTCGTGGCAATAAAATCATGGCCGCAGCAGGGACTTGGATCAGCAATCCCCTCACCTCTGTCCCTTTGTTTGCCTGGAACTTCCAAGTCGGTCAATGGGTACAAGGATCTCGCCTCAGCTTTAACCCTCAGAATCTTCAATCCTTCGAGGAGTTAGCACACTTAGGAAGTGAGCTTTTGCTTAACTTATTGCTAGGTTCTTTCGTTATGGGCTTGCTGTGCGCCGTTTGCAGCTATTTTATTGGGCTGAAGCTGTTCCGTCGATGGCACAAACATCGGCAGCGTTGGAGCACAATCGAGCCTGAAGGTTGAAACCAGAAAGCCACCTGATTACACGGAGAATAGCTACGTCCCTCTGTTTAGTTGGTTAAACTGCTGATGGCACCTGCATCCCGTCTCCAAGTGTAACGTCAGCGAGGCAACGAACGGCTACAGAGGTCGCTATTCTCCCCGCCAGGAATTAAAACCCTTGGGTGAGCAATAAAGGCTTCTAGGTTCCTGAGTTCGGTTTCCAACTTCAACTCAACTGAACCAGTAGATTTTTTCCAGAGTTTGAAGGAATTTTACCTCGCCTTAGTTCTGCCTGGGAGAGTATGCCTGAGCCTGAGAGTGTTTCTCTTGCCTGCCAGGAACTTCAGTCCCTGTCTCATCGCCACCGTTGTCTAAAGATGATTCTAAGGAATAGTCCTAGCTACGAGCCCTTGTAGGAGCAACAAGAGAGTTGTTTGTTGAGACAGGAGTTTCCAGCCTAGGCAGACTCGAACATCAACCGCTCGGTAACAGCCTTGTCCAGAGGGGGAGAGTCCCTCAAAAGTGCCTGTTTCCCCTTTGTTGTACCCCGATCTGAAAATTATCCCAACCTGACATCCAGATTCTATGCCACAATCACCATTAATAGGGTTGGGGCGTTAGCATGATAGGCCAACTGATAGATAGGCGTTACCGAATCGTTAAAATTATAGGTTCAAATCCATTCGGCCAAACTTATGTGGCAGCGGACACTCGTCGTCCGGGCTATCCTCAATGTGTGGTCAGAGAACTACGACTTCCCAGTAAGATCTCTCAAACCCCCCCCCTCCTGAAAGCGATTTTCCAGCGCAAAGCAGAAATGATCGAGAAACTGGGAAAACACGAAAGGATTCCCGAACTCTTGGCGTATTTTGAGGAAAATCAAAATCTTTACTTAGTTGAAGAATTTATTGTTGGGGAAGATCTGACTCAAGAGTTGGTGGTTGGAAAGGGGTGTTCAGAAGAGCAAGCGATCGAACTATTAGAAGAAATCCTACAGATTTTGGTGTTTATCCATGAGAATGGAGTTATTCACCGCAATATTCAACCAGCCCATTTAATTCGTCGCTCCTTGGACGGCAAGTTAGTGCTGATTGATTTTGGGTTAAGTAAAGAAATGGGCGATCCGGCGCTGAATTCGCAATTGCGTCTTGCCCATTCACTGCAAGGTGATCTGAAGAAAGGGACCAATACTATCAACGAGTCTCTGTATGTACCGATTGAACAATCCCAAGGGAATCCCCGCTTTAACAGCGATCTCTATGCGACGGGTTTGATTGTGATTCAAGCGCTGACGGGGTTATCACCCCAGGAACTAGCAGTTTTAAAAGCAACTGCTAGCGAAACTGGGGATATTGTCTGGCGCGATCGCGCAACTTGCTCGGTGGAGTTAGCAGACATCATTGACAAAATGGTGCATTACGATTTTGAGGACCGCTATCAGTCTGCATCTGAAGTCCTAGCTGCTCTGAAAGCAATGGTGAACTCTTCCAAAAATGTAACTGAAAATGCTCCTATACCGGAAACGATCGCAACCCCTGCCTTAGTGGGTAAGCAACTGCCTAGTAAAGCGATCTGGTTTTCGGTGGGGGTGGGGGCTGTTTTGCTCGTAGCTGCGGGCCTCTGGTATTTTTGGTATCGCCAAGAAGTGCCGATGCAAGTCAAGCTATTGTTCGAGCGTGCTGCTGAAAAAGTTAAGCAAGGAGATCAAGCCGGAGCGATCGCAGATTATACCCAAGCGATCGAACTCAATACCCGCGATCCAGAAGGTTACTACAAACGAGCTAATACTAAATATGATTTAGGTTCCTATCAAGAAGCCATTCAAGATTACACCCAAGCTCTCCAGGTCAATTCCAACCACACTAAATCCTATTATAACCGAGGTCTTGCCTACTACGATTCCGGCGATCCACGGGCTGCAATGGAAGATTTCTCTCAAGTCATTCGCCTCAATCCCAATGATGCGGATGCCTATTATCAACGAGGATTAACTTACTACGATTTAGGAGATTATCGATCGGCGATTGAAGATTATAACCAAGTATTACGAATTAATCCCAATGATGCCAAAGCCTACAGTAACCGTGGCCTCGCTCGTTCCGCCGCTGGTGATAAACAAGGAGCAATGGCAGACTATACTCAAGCTCTTACCCTCAATCCCAACGAACCCAGCGTTTACTACAGCCGTGGGAGAGCCAGATTTAATTTAGCTGATTATAAAGGAGCCGTAGAAGATTACACAAAAGCCATTCAATTTAACCCAAACTTAGCGAATGCTTATACCAATCGATGCAGTGCTTATGTCAATTTAGCGGCCTACGATCAAGCGATTGAAGATTGCTCTCAAGCAATTCGACTCGATCCCAAAGATTGGGCCGCTTATAATAACCGCTGCATTGCCCATATCAGCCTAAAATTATATCAAAAAGCGGCTGAAGATTGCGGGCAAACCATCGGGATGAATGCAAACAATCCTAAAGCTTATAGCAATCGCGGCATGGCTCGGTTTGCAACCGGAGACAAACAGGGAGCCGTCGCAGATTTCACCGAAGCAATTCGGCTGAATCCTAGCGATGCTGTCGCCTACAGCAATCGGGGTAGCACCTACTCAGACCTGGGAAATTTGACAGGAGCCATTCAAGATTACGCGCAAGCGATTCGGCTCAATCCCAGTAATGCAACTGCCTATTTTAACCGGGGTGCGGTTCGTCGCCAGCTTAAAGATAAACCCGGTGCTCTGGAGGATTTTCAGAAAGCAGCAACGCTCTTTTTAGAGCAAGGCAGAGCAGATGAATATAAAAAAGCACAGGAACAAATTAACCAATTGCAGTAGAAAATAGGATGCAGGGCATGGCGCACAGGGAAATGATCGGTCAACTCTTAGACGGACGGTATCGTGTTGTTCAAATCCTCAGTTCGGGAGCGTTTGGACAAACTTATTTAGCGGTCGATACTCGTCGCCCCAATCATCCTCAATGCGTGGTCAAGCAACTGCGACCGCCCAACAATACCTCAACGATTTTGAAAACAGCCTACCGTTTATTCAAACAAGAAGCAGAAATTTTAGAGAAGCTGGGAAAACACAACCAGATTCCATTTTTATTAGCTTATTTTGAAGAAGGAAATCAGTTTTATTTAGTGGAGGAGTTTATTCCCGGTAATCCCCTCACCAAGGAAATTATTCCTGGTCAACCTTGGCCGGAAGACCGAGTGCTTTCACTGTTAGAAGAAGTCTTAGAAGTTTTGGAGTTTGTCCACAATCAAGGAGTGATTCATCGAGATGTCAATCCAGCAAATTTAATTCGACGCAAGACTGATAATAAGTTAGTGCTGATTGACTTTGGCTCGGTTAAAGAAGTCAGCCAAATGGCAAATTTCCCCGGAGAAATCCCGCGCACCATTGCTACGGGGACTCCTTCTTATATGCCGATTGAGCAATTTCAAGGGAACCCACAATTTAATAGCGATATCTATGCAGTGGGGATGATTGGCATTCAAGCCTTGACTGGTTTGCCCGCTGGGGAGTTGCCTAAATTGCAAGATCCAAATCCAGCTCATACCGGTGAAATTATCTGGCGGAATCGAGCTCAATGTTCTTCAGCCCTCGCGAATATTCTAGACCGGATGGTGCATTACAATTTTGCTAAACGCTACCCCTCGGCGACAGAAACACTGGTGGCGTTGAAAAAAGTCAGGAACCGTCCAGATGGGAAGGGGGTATTAGTGGGGCAAAATCCGGTGGTACTTTCGCCAACTCGCTCTCTACCTCCCCTCGCGCTTCGTTTACTATTAGTATTAGCAGGAGTTATAGCTGCGCTTGTTGCCTTGGCACTTTGGAATTATTGGCAACGCCCCGATCCAATTAAAGCTCAGAGTTATTTAAAAGCGGGAGTGGAAAAGTCCCGTCAAGGAAATGCGACGGAAGCAGTGGCTGAGTTTAGTCGGGCGATTCAGTTACATCCGAACAATGCTGAGGCTTTTTATAAGCGGGCGAATGCCAACTATGACTTGAAACAGTATGAGGCTGCGATCGCAGATTACACAACGGCGATTAACTTGAATCCCAAGTATGCCAATGCTTTTTTTAATCGAGGCTTAGTTCGCTACGACACCAATGATGTACGAGGAGCGATCGATGATTTTACTCAGGCTCTCTCATTATTGCCGAAAGATCCAGAAATTTATTATAAGCGAGGATTGGCTTATTTTTCCTTGCAAGATTTTCAAGCTGCAATTCGAGATTATACCGAAGTCATTCAGTTGGAACCCAAGTTAGCAAAAGCTTACCATTCGCGGGGATTAGCTCGGGCAGCAGTGACAGATTTGCAGGGAGCAATGGGTGACTATACTGAGGCAATTCGCCTGGAACCTGATAATGCTGTGGCAGTTTATAGTCGAGGGAGAGCTCGTTTTCACATGGGAGATTATCGGGGTGCTTTGGCAGATTATTCGGAGGTGATTCGGCTCGATCCTCAAAATGAGGATGCTTATGCCAATCGATGCAGCACGCAACTGAATGTAGGAGCTTATCAAGCAGCGATTGGGGATTGTAGTCAGGCAATTAAACTGAATCCTGAAGATTCTGTGGCTTATAATAACCGCTGCATTGGCTATTTGAATTTGCGAGAATCTGAGAAAGCGATTGCTGATTGTGGGGAAGCAATTCGGACGAATCCTAAAAATGCCAATGCTTATAATAACCGAGGCTTGGCTTATTCAGCAGCGGGGCAGCAGCCACAGGCGATCGAGGATTACACAGCCGCAATCGGATTAAATCCGAATGATGCAGAAGCGTATGCGAATCGAGCGAAGGCTTATTATGAATTGAAGGATTATAATAATTCAATCGCAGATTATGTTCAAGCCATTCGTCTGAATCCGAATTTTGCTACGGCTTATTATGGCCGGGGTGCTGTCCGTCGCGCTTTAGGAGATAAGCAGGGAGCGAAGAGTGATTTTGAAAAAGCTGGCAAGCTTTATCTGGATCAAGGGCGGCCAGGGGGTTATAAGGATGCACAATTTCAAATTGAACAGATTAAATAGTGGGGATTGGCAGGAGAGAAAGCTCGGTTGAACGGGGCGAATTAAGAAGCGTTGCCAAGAGTATTTAGAAACAGCAATGGAACAGGAATTAATTAACAGAGGGATTGAAAAAGCTCTCAAGGGAAATTACCAAGGCGCGATTGAGGAGTTTAACCAAGCGTTGCAGATAAATCCTGCATTGGCAGAAGCTTATTACAGGCGGGGGCTCGCTCGGTTCGATCTGGGCGACGCTCTTGGAGCTATAGCAGATTATAGCCAAGCTTTAGCGATGACGCCGGATAAATTTGAGGTTTATTTGGGGCGCGGGTTGGCGCGACTAGCGTTGGGAGATATTCTGGGAACGCTAGAGGATGCTGAGAGAGCGGTCGCACTCCAGCCAAGCTTTGCTCCTGCTTATAGCCTTCAGGGAAATGCTTACCGCCGCCAGGGAAATGTCCAAGCTGCGATCGCGGCATTTAAGCGAGCAGCAGAGCTTTATTTAGAACAAAAGGATGCGACGAATTGTCGGCGTTCTCTAGATGCCATTAAACAGCTTCAATCTCCTTTAGTTTCGACGGTTGCGAGTCAGAAGAAGTTACCACTCAGCGAGGCAAAAGATTTTTTTAATCAGATCTTAACGAAAGCACAGAGAGGAGATACAAAAGGGGCAATTGATGATTTAAATTGGGTGTTGCAAGTCGATCCTCAGGACGCTCAAGCTTATTGTTGTCGGGGAATGGTTCGCAGTCAAATGGGAGATGGTCGGGGAGCCATGACTGATTTAAATCAAGCATTGCGCCTGAATCCTCAGGATGCAATGGCCTATCGCAGTCGCGGAAAAATACGCTCTCAATTGGGAGATCATCAAGGCGCACTGACTGATATTGAACGAGCCCTACAACTCGCTCCCCAAGATAGTAGTATTTATGTGACGAGAGGGAATGCTTACCGAGCAATGGGAGCTGATCTACGAGCCATAGAAGATTATACGCAAGCGCTGAAAATGAATCCCAATGACGCGAAAGCTTATTATCACCGAGGACTGGTTTATTCTTGCATGGAGGAGATGCAAAAAGCAGTCGAGGATTATCAAAACGCAGCTAAATTATTTTGTGACCGCAATGACTGGGTGAATTATCAAAAAACTCTGGAGAGTCTCAAGCAAATTCAGTCAGTTGCTGGCAAAACTGACGCGAATGCCAATAAACGCCAGCAAATGCGACAGAAACTTTTGAGGTTAGTTGGGGGATATTGGGAAATTGCAGAGCGGATGATTGAGCAGGCAAAAGCGAAGCATCCAGGGATGCTAGAGGAGTGGTATTGGGAAAAAGTGATTGATGAGTTAGAGCGCGGTCGTAACCGATAATTCTACTCCTCTCTCCTCTCAATTTTTAGGAAATAGAAAAGAGGAGAATTATAACAAAACTGTTTTTAGCATTCCTTCGTTTTCAGAAATCCATTGATAAATATCCCGCAATGTCGCCTCTGGTGTAATTTCGGGTTTCCATCCCGTTTTACGGCTGATTTTAGTCGCATCGGTGATAAAAATGGGAACATCACCCGGTCGTTCTTCAGCAACAGCTTGAATCGGAATGGTATGCTGGGTAATTTTCTGACAAAGTTGAGTGGTTTCTAGGAGGGAAAGGCTCATTTCTAACCCACCGCCAACATTCACCACCTCGCCATCTAGTTCAGAAAAGTGAGCAAACTGATAGTCAATCAGTTTTAATAAATCTTGGACGTGCAGCAAATCTCTCACTTGTTTCCCAGTCCCCCCATAGCCAATATAACTGAGCGGTTTTTGAAAGTAATGAGCGACCATCCACAACACAAAAACACCCTGATCGACTTTCCCCATTTGCCAAGGCCCTGTCACCACGCCACAGCGGTTAATAATTGCTTGCAAACCGTAAGCGGCTCTATATTCTTCGATTAAAAGCTCTGAAGCTAATTTGGTGGTTCCGTAGAGCGTTCGAGACCCTTGCAGAGGAAAATCTTCGGCAATACCTGCTGCTGAAACTCCAGGAATTTGCTGAGTCGCAGTTAGTTGAAAACGAGTCGGCAATTCTTGAAATTTGAGAGATTTTAACGCAGCAACAGGATAGACACGGCTAGTCGAGAGAAATAGCAAACGAGCTTTAATTTTTCTCGCTAATTCTAAGATATTAACAGTGCCTAAAAGATTGGTGTCAATCACATAATTAGGAGAGGAAAAACCAGCCAAGACAGAGGGTTCTGCTGAGGCATCAATGATAGTTTCTACCGTAAGAATTGCGGGATCGAGGTCGGAACTATAACGAATATCACCATGTATAAATTGAATTTTAAAATTTTTTAATCGGGGTAGATTCAATTCTGAGCCGCGCCGTCTGAGGTTATCTAAACAGATAATTTCCCAATCAGGATGTAGCTTTTTTAGACCGATAGCTAGGGAACTGCCAATAAAACCGGCTCCGCCTAAAATTAGAATTGTTTCAGTCATGGAAAGTGCTCTTCCTGAAGGACAAGTAATTGACGGCTAAGGGACTCATTTACTGTAGACAGTTGGCTGCATTGGTTTGCGGACATAGTCACCCCGAGAAAGCATTTTTTCTAGGAAAATGTAGAGAACAATAAACAAGTATCTGCTCCCCATTTCTTTAATTTTCAATTTAGAAACACCTGTTTTTCGATTGCGCCAAGTGATGGGAACAGTGGTATAAGTATAGCCGCGGACAATTGCTTTGAGCGGGAGTTCGACGGTGAGGTTAAAGTGGTGAGATAACAACGGGAAAATTCCTTGAATTACTTCGCGACGATACGCTTTAAAAGCATTGGTTGTATCGTTAAATTTTAAGCCAAAGAGGATTTGAATGAAGAGGTTAGCCATGCGGTTAATCATTAATTTGTGACCGGGGTAGTCAATGACTCGGCCACCTCTGATAAAGCGAGAGCCAAATACACATTCATAGCCTTCTTGGAGTTTGGCATAGTAATCTAGAATATTTTCTGGAGCATCTGAATTATCTGCCATGACGATCGCGACAGCATCACCCTGAAAGTTTTCTAAGCCACAGCGCACTGCAAAGCCAAATCCATTTGGGTAATAGTTATTGATATAGCGAACTTTTGGATGTTGCTCCGTGATTGTTGCTAAGATTGCTTCGGTGCGATCGCGACTATTGTCATTGACGGCTAGAATTTCATAATTCACGCCTCGAGAATCCAGAAGTTCGCTGATGGAGTGAATGGTGGTGGCGATGCTGCCTTCTTCATTGTAAGCAGGAATGACAATCGACAGGAGTTTGAGGGGAGAGAAAAATTGTGAGGAGGGAGTTTGTCGCGCTTTTTGAGACTTGGAGGAATTGGCTAAGGCGGGTGCGAGTCCCTCTGGATAGTGGAGTTCTACCGGTGAATCTGCGGTGTCAGAGGTGCGGTGTTGAGTACGAGTCTGAAAAATTAAGCGATCGCTAATCAAATAGTTAAGCGCCGCACTCACTAAGATACCGACTAAGGTATTAATGCCATAATTGATGCCAAGCCAATCTAGTAAGGGGAATAAAATCAAAATTCTCACAACAACAGCAGTTCCAGCCGATAGATGATACAGGGGAAGCTGTCTTAACAAAACTTCTTGAATGGTCCAAATGCCACCGGGCCACACCCAAATTCGGTAGATAAAAAAACTAAACAGCAGTGAGAGTTCGATGGCAATAAGATTAGCTGCATTTCGGAGAAAAGGCGTATTAAATCCAAATCGCTCGATCAGTAAATAAATTAATAATAAATTGAAAAAAGCTGCGACTCCACCTCCTAATAAAAACTTAAAGACTCGCTGCTTAAAAAGGTTTTTGATCATGGGAAAATTCCTCTCAACTACAATTTAAATGATGATTTTTTGACTTTTTGGTTAGTTTTTTACAAAATTAAACTCTCCTGTCGAGAGAGGGAGCAAAGTTAAGGACAAAAAATTAGTGACTGTTGCAAGCTTCCCTGCTACCCCTGATGCCACGTTTTTGAACGCTACAGGAGCAAACTCCCATCTCTTGTATGTTGAGATGGGGTTGAATCCTGAGGACCCCAATGAGAAAAGTGATTTAGGAAACATTCTTAATGCTGAATTGATGTTTACTAAAATTAGGGAAAGGGCAAAAAGTACAGAGCTTCGCGATGAATGGTATCGCGCTCACTGCTAAAACAAAGATTGAGTAGCTGAGTCCAGAAGACTTTGAGCGACTAACAGAGAGACTAAACACTTACCACCCTCAGCCTTGCGTTCTCACCTGAGTGAGTGGCTAAAGGGCTAAGCATAGCCAGTTTTTGCTGGGATCAAACTCATTCCATATAAATATACGTAAGTGTACCCTAAAGTGAGCTAGCTGTCTATATTTCCTTAAGGATAAGTTTTATGTAGTTGAGTTCGCACGCTCTCTCATAATCATCCCTGAGCAATGAGAGAATGTTGGGACAGATATTCTACCAGCCAGCAGGTTGTACAAAATTGGGAAGCTGCCAAAGCTTTAAGATTCCTCCTGCTGTATCCGTTTCACCAACTGCTCGAATGGCTGCCAATTATCTTCAAGCACGATTGGTTCCCAAACTGACTCAATGACAGGTCGCAGTAATGATTGCTGCGGGTTATACTGTCGTAATCTCGTTGCCATTGCCTCCAAGTCAGTTGGTGAGAAAGTCTGTAATAAATGATAGTAAAACTGTCGCCAAGGAGTTATTAACTCTGGAGGTTGAAACTCACTCAAAATTTGACTGCTGTCATCGCGCCAACTGTGAGAAAATTGTTGCCGGAGTTCAAAAAAGAAATCGTGATAACCGATTTGGCTTTCTGTTAAAACTTTCAGGGTTAATTTTAGCAACTCTTCAGCTTCAGCTTCTTGCAGTTGCTCAAATCCTAACCGCCTCAGCATCAATTGTCGATAGGCATCTTGATAATATTCATCAAATGTTGCTAGACCCGCATCTAGGTCTCCTTGACTCATCACTGCTGATAAAGGTACTTGCAACCTTTCTAAGTTTAAACGACAAATAAATGGCTGATTGCCGTAGCAGTAAAGACCGTAATAGTCAAAATAGGCAGCAGTAAATTGAAGTTTATAAGTGGGAATAAACGCATAGGGTCCGTAATCAAAACTTTCCCCAGTAATCGACATATTATCAGTATTCAGCACGCCGTGGCAAAATCCTGCTGCCATCCATTGAGCCGCTAATTTTGCCACTCGTTTTACTAATTCTGCATAAAAAAGTGCATACTGTTCTGCTTGCGGAATTGGTTTCTGACCTTCCTGCCCCTGGAGTTCTGGATAATAGTATTTAATGACATGGTCTAACAACTTTTGAATTAAGTCTTTGCGTCGAACATGGTGGAGTCGCTCAAAAGTACCAAAGCGGATATGAGAATTGCTAACCCGCACCATGACAGAGGATCTCGTCGGAGAAGGTTCATCACCCCGCCACAACGCCTCACCGGTTTCAACTAAGCTTAAACAGCGGGACGTGCGAACACCTAATCGATGCAGTGTTTCCGCTGCCAAAATTTCACGAACCCCTCCTTTAAGGGTGAGTCTGCCATCAGCATGGCGGGAGTAGGGAGTGCGACCCGATCCCTTCGTACCGAAGTCATACAGTTGACCATCTCGACCCCAAACTTGGCCATACAGAAATCCCCGACCATCGCCCAAATTCGGATTATATTCATTGAATTGATAGCCATGATAGCGCATCGCTAAAAAAGGGCGGACACAATGAAATTTGCCGAAAGCTTCAAGCAAGTGTTCGTTAGTAACATCTTGGGAATTGAGTCCTAACAAAGGCAACAATTGATCGTTGCGGAAACGGAGTATATGCTGAGGGAATTCAGCAGCCGGAACTTCATCATAAAAGTCATCGCCTAAGGACTCAAAGGCAGGTTCGTAAGGAAGTAAAAGTAAGGGATTTGACATTGTTCAGTTAAAATGAATGAGGCAATCTTCTCGATTCAGACTCGATTAAACAGGCAGAGCGATTCTAGAGGTAAGTAGCTGTAACCAAGTCACCGCACCTTGACTCTTTTTGACTAATAATTTTTGCTAGTATGACTGACTGGGTCAAATTCAAATCGTTTTGAGGAGAGAGTTTCTCCATAGATATTAAAAGTAATGGTCGGTTCATCCCCTACAGACTCTATACTATGAATTGCATCTGGAGTAAAGCTAATAATATCTCCAGGCACAAGGATTTTTTCTCCTGTCCATTCCAGTTTATCCTGAAATTCTGGATCGGGGCTGCGCTTCCAAAAAATATTTTTTTCCTGACCTTTTAAAACAGCGACGACTCCCCAAGTGCCGTGATTGTGGATCGGGGTTGCAGTTCCCGGCATAAATGTTACTGTTTGCACCGTTAACGGAAAACCAATCTCATCATAGAGCATCAAGACAGATACACCTGTTTTTAAGCAAGGTTCTGGGCATTGAGTTTGTACCCAGTAAGAATTCATCACCAACTGTCGTACCAATCGCCGAATTTCTGGCAGACAACTACATTCATCCGATGCAGCATTAATCGCGTCTTCAACTTCTGTTAAAAATCGATAAAATCGATAATATTCTCTTAGTAAATCCCACTCTCTGACTGATTTACAGGGTTGACATTGTCCATCACCCGTTACCAGCCAATCTCGACTCTTCATGACTTTGCTCCGCTCTGTCTGTAGCATGGAATACTTAAAGAATGAGTTTTTTCATGAGTTTCTAGCAAGACTTTGCTATTTTATCGTTAAGTTGAGAACTAAAAACAGATAAATTGGTAACATTTATCTTAAACTCAAGACTGCTCTCTAATTTGCGACCGTAATTGAGTATCAATTAATGACGATAGTTGACACCATTCTTACTGAACTAAGATTGCCTACGCAGTCATAAAATATGATAGTTAATCAACTAGATATGATATTACAGGACCCTGAACCGCTCCCTAGTTTTAAACAGGGTAAACGCATCTTAAGCGTTACCCCAAATATGATATAATTAAAAATTAACCAACTCGCATAAGTGAGGGGTTGTCGTTTTTGAGTCCGAGCGATGGCAACAGGTTTTAATCCCACTTTAACTTCTCAACAAAAAACGAAATTGTCATCGAATCCTACAAATTTATTGAACGCCAGTTTTTTCCAACATTTTGCTACTTTGACTGACCCAAGAATAGAAAGAAGTAAAGAGCATTTATTAATCGATATTGTCGC
>JBLNEP010000094.1:0-59488 GCA_050262755.1 Actinomycetota bacterium
CTCGGATGTGGGATAGAATCGATAGCTAAACGATTTTTCCATGTTCACATTCTAATGGCTAGGATGTGAAGTGTAAAGCCGTCCTTAAGGACGGGGTTTCAGACCCATTAGTTTCGATGAAGCCAGGAAATAATATGGAAGTAACCGCAGCTAATCCGTTTCTAGAGGGTAACTTCGCTCCGGTTCGCGAAGAAATTACCGCAGACAAGCTGAACGTCATTGGCGAACTTCCCCCTGATTTGTCGGGGATGTTTGTTCGCAATGGTCCCAATCCTCAATTTCCTCCCATCGGTCAATACCATTGGTTTGATGGGGATGGTTTGTTACATGGGGTCAGAATTAATCAGGGTCAAGCTTCTTACCGCAACCGCTACGTCCGGACCAAAGGATTTTTGATTGAACAAAAAGCTGGCAAAGCTGTCTGGACGGGGATTTTTGAACCGTCCCCACCCGATCGCTCTGAGGACCCAATTAAGAATACAGCGAATACTGCTTTAGTGTGGCACGCGGGACAATTGTTGGCGCTGTGGGAAGGTGGAGAACCTCATGCAATTCAGTTGCCGGAGTTGGATACCTTGGGCCCTTACTATTATGGGGGCAAGCTGAGTTCGGCGTTTACAGCTCACCCGAAGGTAGATCCGGTTACCGGAGAAATGATGTTCTTTGGTTACTCGATGATGCAGCCACCTTATCTACAATATGGTGTCGTGTCTGCTGAAGGTGAATTGTTACGGACGGTCCCGATCGAATTACCGATGGGGGTGATGATGCACGATTTTGCCATCACTGAAAACCATACAATTTTTATGGATTTGCCGCTGACGTTTAGCATGGCGAGGATGCAGCAAGGTCTACCGGCTATGATGTTTGAGCGCGATCGCCCCAGTCGCTTTGGCGTTGTTCCCCGTTACGGCGATAACAGTAATATTCGCTGGTTTGAAACTCCCGCCTGCTACATTTTCCATACCCTGAATGCTTGGGAGGAGGGAGATGAGGTGGTGTTAGTAGCCTGTCGCATGAATTCTACCAATGTTTTAGCAGTGAACGAAGGCGATCGCACTCCTGATGGCGACATCCCCCGCCTGCATCGCTGGCGGTTTAACCTCACGACGGGAACGGTACGGGAGGAGATGCTAGACGATGTTCCCTCAGAATTTCCCCGCATTCATGAGGGTTACGTAGGACGACCTGTACGCTATGGCTATACCGCCAAATCAGCCCCGACTTTAGTGCCGTTATTTGACGGTTTAATTAAGTATGATTTCAGCACGGGCCAGTCGGAAATTCACGAATTTGGGCCGGGTTGTTACGGCGGTGAAGCGGTTTTTGTTCCTCGTCCTAGCGCAACCGCAGAAGATGAGGGTTGGCTCATTACTTTTGTCTATAATGAAGCTGAAAGCCGTTCGGAATTAGTCATCGTTAATGCTCAAGATCCAACGGCGGCACCCGTGGCGAGAGTGTTGATTCCTCAGCGAGTTCCCTATGGTTTTCATGGTGCTTGGATTTCTGAGGAACAGTTAGCGAATTCCCGCTAGAAACGTTCCTAAGCACTTCTTAGCAGCCGTCGATCGTCGTTGAAGTTCAAGTCTGCCAGAGGTTTCACCCCCCTGGTGGACTGGCAGGAATTTAACCCCCAAATCCAACGCTAGCATCGCACTTTTAATGCAGAGTTTGTGCTTGCTGAACCCAATTGTGTACTTGTTCCAGGGTGGGACAGAGATCCCGTCGCTGCATCGTTGCAACCTGTAACCTTAAAATTTGTTGGTGCAACCGATGAACGGGAATTCCAGCTAACTGAATCGCAGAAGCAACACCCGCGTGCAGTAAAAGTCCGCAGTATTGACAGCCAACACTCGGAATGCGAGCTAGATCCGCAAGAGCCACCCATTTATTAACATATTGAATGTGAACTTGCAATTGATTCGCGAGTGCCAAGCGTTGATCGGGAGTTTGAGTCGTTTGTAACAGTTGCCTCGTGGTGACAATTCCATACTTTTGCAATTGAGATTGACTCTGATTGCTCAATCCCGGTAATTGTGCAATTGGCCAGTTACACGCTTGCATAGTAGTACGAGGTGCTTGCTGATAAGATGACATAAACTCTTTGCATTTATTCTCAATTTAAAGCCTAAAATCTATCGAGTCAAGGTATCGCATCATGGAACTTCCCAAGCATCATCGCACTTTTGCAACCGCCCTACGTCAGCGGCGACAAAAACTTGCTAATTTAATTAATTTTCCGGCTATTCTTTGGTCAGGTCGCGCAATTTCTCGCAATTATCCAGCCCTAACCTTTCCCTTTCGCGCTAGCAGCCATTTCCTTTACTTTGGAGGTTTACCCTTAGAAAATGCGGCTATTCGCTTAGAATCAGGCAAATTAGAACTCTTCCTGGATGATGCGCCACCCAGCAGCGCCCTGTGGCACGGAGAAATGCCAAATCGAGCAGAAATTGCTGAGTTTATTGGGGCTGATGCTGCTTTTCCCATGACAGAATTAGCATCACGGGCAACGGGTGCAGCGACGATCGCCTTATCAGATGATTTAACGCAACAGCAACAATCTCACATTCTTAATCGTCGGATTCATGCTGCTAACTCTCCAGCCGGAATTGATTTAGAATTAACTCAGGCAATTGTTACGTTACGGCTCTCTCACGATCCAGCAGCTTTAACAGAATTACGTCAAGCGGCTGCTGTCACAGTGGAAGCCCATCGAGCGGGGATGGCAGCAACACCCAAGGCTCAATTAGAAGCAGGGGTTCGAGCTGCAATTGAGCAGGTCTTTATCGCTCATAATATGACTTGTTCTTATCCCAGTATTGTGACAGTCCAGGGAGAAGTTCTGCACAATGAACAGTATCACCATCCCCTCCAGCCAGGAGATTTGCTATTAGTTGATGCGGGTGCAGAAACAGCCTTGGGTTGGGCGGCTGACGTGACAAGAACCTGGCCTGTTTCCGGTCAGTTTTCTGCAACTCAGCGAGAGATTTACCATCTTGTTTTAGCAGCTCATGATGCTTGTATTGCGAAGATAAAAGCAGGGGTAGAATACCGAGATATCCACTTATTAGCAGCCGTGACAATTGCTGAGGGATTAGTGGATTTAGGGATTTTGCGCGGACAGCCACAAGATTTAGTAGAAATGGATGCTCACGCGCTATTTTTTGTGCATGGAATTGGGCATTTAATTGGTTTAGATGTCCATGATATGGAGGATTTTTGGGATTTAGCTGGATATCAAGCGGGGAGGTCGCGCAGTCAAAGATTTGGGTTATGTTACTTACGTTTAGACCGGACTTTGCAACCGGGAATGTTAGTTTCAATTGAACCGGGTTTTTATCAAGTTCCAGCAATTTTAAACGATCCAGAAAATCGGGAAAAATATCGGGATGTAGTGAACTGGGAGCAGTTAGAAAAATTTGCAGATGTACGAGGAATTCGGATCGAAGATGATGTTTTAGTCACTGAAACTGGGACCGAGGTCTTAACTACTCAGTTACCAAGTCAGGCGGATGAAGTTGAGCAATTAGTGAGGGGGTAAGGTTAAGACTTAACCGATCAGGGGTGAGAGCGCATTTCCTAATAAAAGATTGAGCCAATGGAGATGAGAGATAAATTAGAATAAGCTCAGAAGTAGTGTTCTAGCTCTTGGGACAATGGTAACAACCCTAAAGCCTTGTCGCTTTAGCCGTGCCAGTGAACGTGCTGCGAAACACGATAGCAGCGACTTAAGTGGGAGAGCGAAAAATTTTGGGGGAGATAGGGACTAGCAGTCCGGTAAAATGACCTAATGGCCGAGTCATCTTTTCCTTTCATTGATCAACTTAAGGTGGTGCTGCTGGGCATCAGCTCCATGAGCTGGCGGTGGGTCCTTGTGGAGAGCGAAAATTTTTAGGGGAGATGGACAGCAACAAAACAGGAAATTTCAAGATTAATTCTCCTAAACATCTTAAAATTTGGTAGAGACCAGTTCGGTATAACGCACAGTGTGCTGTTACCCATTCCATTTTTTTTCAACAAATGTAAACAAATGCAACTAAAAAATATTCTGCTTTTCCGTAGACAAATTATAAAATTATTAGGATTCAGTAGTGCAAGCCTAATAATACCACCTGCGAACAGCTTGATGGTAAACAAGAAATCAAGTCAAGTAAGTTCCTTTAGCTCATCCTCTCCTCTAGGAAAGGATGAATTGTGCTATTTATCAGCAACAGAAGCTCTAACTTTATTTAAAGAACGAAAGCTGTCCCCAGTTGAATTAATGACAGCCGTTATCCAACGTTCGCAACAAATAGAACCCCTCGTTAATGCCTATACCGATGTCTTTTACGAGCGTGCCTTAGAGGCTGCCAAAGCAGCAGAAACCAAATACACTCAAACTACTTCCCTGCGTCCTTTGGAAGGCATTCCGATTGCCATCAAAGACTTACACGCCATTCAAAATGAGAGAACAACTTACGGCTCAAAAGTGCTGGTTGATAACCGCGATACATTTACAGTACCCACAGTAGCTCGGCTACTTCAAGCTGGCGCGATTTTGATAGCTCGCACAACGACCCCTGAGTTAGGTGCCGCAGCCGTTACCCACAGCCCCTTGTGGGGAATCACGCGCAATCCTTGGAACCTACAATTCAATCCTGGGGGCTCTTCAGGAGGTTCTGCCGTTGCTTTAGCAGCCGGGATGACAACCTTAGCCGATGGCTCCGACTATGGGGGTTCCCTTCGCATTCCGGCGTCTTGTTGTGGTGTGGTGGGGTACAAACCACCTTTTGGTCGGAACCCTAGCGACTCACCCTATAACTTGGATGTATTTAATCACTATGGGGTCATGGGGCGAACGGTAGCCGATGTGGCTCTGATGCAGAATCTGATATCTGGACATTGGACTTACGATATTATGTCGCTGCGAGAAAGTGTCACGATTCCTCAGGCTTTTGCAGACATCAAAGGTTGGAAGATTGCCTATTCTAGGAATTTAGGATACTTCGAGATCGATCCTGAAGTGGAGCGCAACACGGAAAAGGCTTTAGAGATATTTCGCAGTTTGGGTTGCCAAGTGGAAGAAGTTGAACTGGGTTGGACATCTGAATGTTTAGGTGCATGGATGATTCACGCATCTGCTGGATTTAGCGCTACCATTGAGCAAATTCCTGTCAATCTCCATTCTCAGTTCTCCGATTATGTTAAAGCTTTTCTAGAATCGGGTAAGCGACTTTCTGCTTTAGAACTGCTAGCGACCCATCAAGTCCGAGCGAAAATGTACGAGCGATTAGCCCCGATTTTAGAGCGCTACAATGTGTTGCTATGTCCGACAACAGCAATAGCTGGTGTCAAAGCCGATCATTCTCCTTTAGATCCGAACTTCCGCATTAACGGTAAACTCGTACAAGCGACGGTGCAATGGGCTCTAACTTATCCCTTTAATTTATTAAGTCAATGCCCTGTGATGAGTGTACCGAGTGGCTTTGCTAGTTCTGGAGTACCAACAGGTTTACAAATTATAGGGAAAACCTTTGATGATTTGAGCGTATTTCAGGCGGCGGCCGCTTTTGAACGAGTGCAACCTTGGCTCAATAATCCTAATAATCGACCTCAATTTTAGCTCTAACACCTATCGCTCTTCCTATTCTTGCTCACTTAAGTCGGCGCCATGGCGTTTAGTGGCACGTTCACTGGCACGGCTAAAGCGACGAGGCTTTAAGGTTGTTACCATTGTCCCAAGAGCTAGAACACTACTTCTGAGCTTGTTCTAATTTATCTCTCATCTCCATTGGCTTAATCTTTGATTGGGAAATGCGCTCTGATGGTTAATGAGGTTTACGCTCCCACAGTTCTCCGGCTCCATAAAATATCACAATTCCAGAAAAACTGGCCATAAAATCTTCGAGGCTGGCGCTGCGGTACGGTAAAATTGCTTGCAGGATTTCTTCTCCAGCCGTGAAGAGAGTAAAGATCGAGGGACCGAGGGGAACAGGATAGCGAAAAATTGCGAACGCACGTCTGCCGATGGCTCGATGGCACAGGAAAGAGGCAATGCCGTATAAAATAAAATGTCCGAGTTTGTCATAAGGTGGATGAGCGAGCGGAAAATTCATTAACTTTCCCGTATCGGCTAACAGCATGATGCCGAGAAGAATTAAAAGATACAGGAAACAGGCGAACGTCCAGCCTTTATTGCCAAACTTCATCTTAATTAGCATCTTCCTGTGGAAGAGGTCAACTTCACTCAGCGAGTAGCAGTCCTCAAGTGAGGGTAAATCTAGACTCCTCAATTTAAGACAGGCGAGTGGAATGTCGTTCAGGAATTTTTACCCCTACTTTCCACTCACCCAACGATCGTTATTGCAACCCTTCCTGTAATTGAGTACGAGCCATTTGTAACGCTTCTTTCAATTGACTCGCATCTCGACCACCAGCTTGAGCTAAATTCGGTCGGCCACCACCGCCACCCCCACAAATCTTAGCAATGCTGCCGATAAATTTGCCAGCTTGCAACCCTTTTTTATTCACCTCTGCACTAAAAGCTGCAACTAAGCTAACTTTGTCCGGTTCGGGAACGGATGCTAAGACCACAGCCGCATTTCCTAATTTTTGCTGCAAGCGTTCAGCAGCAGTTTTCAGTGCTTCTGTATCCACATCTCCCAATTGAGCCACCAAAATTTTGAACTCACCCACCGACGCAGCTTGAGTGAGTAATTGGTCAGATTTAGCAATTGCCAATTCTGATTTGACTGTTGCTAATTGCTTCTGAGTTTCTCTCAAATCATTCTGCAAGTGAGTCACGCGGTTTGGTAATTCTTCAGGCTTGGCTTTAAAGCGATCGCCTAAATCTTTCACCACTTTATCCCGCACATTCAGGTAGTCTAAAACCGCTTGACCCGATACTGCTTCAATGCGACGCACGCCGGAAGAAATCCCTGTTTCTGAGATAATCTTAAACAGTCCAATTTCTGCGGTATTGTTGACGTGAGTCCCGCCGCACAATTCCATCGAAACACCTGGGAAGTCTACCACCCGCACAACATCGCCATACTTCTCACCAAACATGGCGATCGCGCCTTTTTCTTTGGCTTCGGTAATGGGGATTTGGGACACTTCTGCGAGGTGTGCCTCCGCAATCCAGTTATTAATTTGATCTTCTATTTTTTGCAATTCTTCTGGCGTGATTGCGCGGGGACAATTAAAGTCAAATCTCAGGCGATCGAACGCGACTAAAGAACCTGCTTGAGAAATAGAAGGGTCAACAATTTGTCGCAAAGCTGCTTGCAACAAATGAGTGGCTGTATGGTTGGCTTGAGCGCGACGACGAGCGCTTAAATCAATTTGAGTGGTAACAGTATCTTCAACTCTGAGGGTTCCCCGTTCAATCCGACCGAAATGCACGAAGAAATCAGATTCTTTCTTGACATCTGTGATTTGTACCAGCAGAGAATCTCCTGACAAATAACCGCGATCGCCCACTTGTCCGCCAGATTCTGCATAGAACGGCGTGCGATTTAAAATCAGTTGCACTTCTGTTCCTGCATCTGCTTCCTCAACAGGTTTCCCCTCCACAAGAATCACTTCAACTTGAGCAAGGTTCGATAAGTGGTGATAACCCACAAATTCAGTTGCATGAATTTTATCAGCCAACTGATCCAAAGAACTTTGCACGGTTAAATCAATGGTTTCATGGGCTTCTTTGGCACGAATTTGCTGTTCTCTCATGGCCAAGTCAAAGCCTTCGGTATCAACAATTAGCCCTTGTTCTTCGGCAATTTCTTGGGTTAATTCTAAAGGGAAACCGTAGGTATCATACAGGGTAAACGCATCTTGACCGTCAATTTGCAGCTTACCTTGCTGTTTGACTCGCTCCACAATTTCTTCAAGCAATTTTTCGCCACGTTCTAAGGTTCTCAAGAAGCGAGTTTCTTCCCGTTCTAATTCAGCTTTAATCGCGGCTTCCTTCTGACGGACATTTGGATAAGCACTTTCGGAAAGAGCAATGGCGACTTCTGCAACTTCGGGGGTAAATTCTCCGGTAATTCCAATTAAGCGACCGTGGCGAACAACCCGGCGAATTAAGCGACGTAAGATATAACCCCGCCCAATATTAGAAGCTCGAATTTCATCAGCAATCATGTGAATAACAGCCCGAATATGATCGCCGATGACTTTGAGAGAAACTTGGGTTTTTTCATCAGCTTTGGCATAGTCAATGCCAGCAATTTCTGCTGCTTTTTGAATGATGGGAAAGATTAAGTCGGTTTCGTAGTTGTTGGGAACTTTTTGGAGGATTTGCGCCATCCGTTCTAGTCCCATTCCGGTATCAATATTTTGATTTTGCAGCGGAGTCAGGTCGCCATTGATATCCCGGTTATACTGCATGAACACTAAATTGTAGAATTCGATAAATCGGGTATCGTCTTCTAGATCGATGTTGTCGCCGCGTTCTGGGTGAAAATCATAATAAATTTCAGAACAGGGACCGCAGGGACCAGTGGGACCGGATACCCAGAAGTTATCTTCTTCTCCCATCCGTTGAATGCGGTGGGCCGGAATGCCAATTTGGTCGCGCCAGATGGCAAAAGCTTCCTCATCTTCTCGGAAGACACTCACAACGAGGTGTTCGGGAGGTAAACCAAAGACTTTTGTCGAGAGTTCCCAACCCCAAGCGATCGCTTCTTTTTTGAAATAGTCGCCAAAGCTGAAGTTCCCCAACATCTCGAAAAAGGTATGGTGGCGCTTGGTACGACCGACGTTTTCAATGTCATTGGTGCGGATACACTTCTGGGAGGTGGTGGCCCGTTTAAATTCTGGCGATCGCTGCCCTAAAAAGATGGGTTTAAATGGCAGCATCCCCGCGATCGTTAACAGTACCGTTGGATCTTCTGGTACCAGAGAGGCACTCGGCAAGATTTTATGTCCATGCTGGGCATAAAAGTCAAGGAATTTTTGCCGAATTTCATGACCGCTGAGGTTTGGAGGAGAGGAAGGCATGACAGAAAGGATAAACGATGTTAAGAAGTAAAATCAGTAGAACTTACCTCTATTTTGACATTTATGTCCTTACTATGAGTTATGTAAAGACCCATGAAATTTAATAAATTTAGCTTCCCTGCCTGGAAATGTCATGCTAGTTTAATACTAGAGACAAGGAAATACGAAGTAAAGGAGGCAAACATAAGTCAAGGGTATAGGCAAAGTCTCATGTGTCTAGAACCCGGTAGCAGCCGAAACTGACTTAAGCAGAGCATTTAGTGGCAACACCCTGAAGCAGGGTAACGAAAAGCCAAACTAGAGTCTAGAAAGACATGACTGTGCTGGAGCCAAAGAGTAAAGCTGCGAACGTTGTACACCTTAGTCGTTGAGTGTGAAACTCACAAAGTTAGCTCGTTTGTTAGAAAATCTATCAGTCGCATTTTGCAGGGCCTAGTCACACTGACTAGACCCTAAAATTTTTGGGGGTTCCCAAGGGCAAGAAAGGATTTTAAGGAAGGCTCTCCAGCAGCGAGCAGAAAAAAACCAATTAAAGATTATCTCACTTTCCGGCTCCGCCTCCCTCTCTCCCTGTGCGATCGCCGCCGCCTCATCATATAAATGCTCCCTTTTGCCCTTAAAAACTTAAAATATTATGAAGCTATCCACTGCGACGCCCGTATATATCTACACCATGTAAATCACTATGGCTATCGGCTACCTTGCCCTCGTCCTCCACGCTCACTTGCCCTTTGTCCGCCATCCTGAAAGCGATTACGTCTTAGAAGAAGAATGGCTATTTGAAGCCATTACAGAAACCTATGTCCCCCTGCTACTCATGTTTGAGGGACTACTTCGCGACGGCATTGACTTCAAGATGACCATGAGCATGACACCACCGCTAGTGGCGATGCTGCGCGACCCCATGCTGCAAGAGCGTTATGACCAGCACTTGGCTAAGTTAGAAGAGCTAGCCGAGCTGGAAATGGATCACAATGCCCACAATGGTCACATTCGGTACTTAGCAGAACATTACGCTACACATTTCCAGCAAGTTCGTCAAATCTGGGAACGCTGCGATGGCGACTTAGTAACTGCTTTCAAACAATTTCAAGATAGTAACAATCTAGAAATTATCACCTGCGGCGCAACTCACGGCTACTTGCCCTTAATGAAAATGTATCCGCAGGCAGTTTGGGCGCAAATTAAAGTAGCTTGCGACCACTACGCAGAAAACTTTGGCGAGCAACCCAGAGGAATTTGGTTGCCTGAGTGTGCTTACTTTGAAGGGTTAGAGCGACTACTGGCCGATGCAGGTCTACGCTATTTCATTACCGATGGCCATGGTCTCCTGTATGGCCACCCTCGGCCTCGCTATGGTACCTATGCGCCTATATTTACTGAATGTGGCGTAGCAGCTTACGGTCGAGACCATGAGTCCTCTCAGCAGGTTTGGTCTTCAGAGGTTGGATACCCCGGTGCGCCAGAATATCGCGAATTTTATAAAGATTTGGGTTGGGAAGCAGAGTACGAGTACATCAAGCCCTACATTATGCCGAATGGCCAGCGCAAGAATACGGGCATTAAGTATCATAAGATTACTGGCAGGGGGTTGAGCTTAGCGGATAAAACTCTCTATGACCCCTACTGGGCGCGGGAAAAGGCGGCAGAACACGCTGCGAATTTTATGTTTAACCGGGAACGCCAAGTTGAACATCTCTACAACATTATGCAGCGCCCCCCCATTATTGTTTCGCCTTATGATGCAGAATTGTTTGGTCACTGGTGGTACGAGGGGCCTTGGTTCTTGGAGTTTCTGTTCCGCAAAACCTGGTATGACCAAACCAGTTATGCGATGACGCACTTAGCAGATTTTCTACAAGAGAACCCAACTCAGCAAGTGATCCGCCCCTCTCAGTCAAGCTGGGGGTTCCGGGGGTTTCACCAGTATTGGCTTAATGAGACGAATGCTTGGATTTATCCGCACTTGCACAAGGCAACTGAACGTATGATCAACCTAGCGCGGCGGGAACCAACGGATGAGTTAGAGTGGCGAGCGTTGAATCAGGCGGCGCGAGAACTATTGCTGGCTCAAGCTTCTGACTGGGCGTTTATTATTAGGACGGGAACGATGGTACCCTATGCGGTGCGACGGACGCGGTCGCACCTGATGCGCTTCCACAAACTTCATGAAGATCTGCAAGAGGGCAAAATTGACTCTGGTTGGTTGGAGAAGGTGGAAGCGATCGACAATATTTTCCCCAGTATCAACTATCGGGTCTATCGACCACTCGGAAAGTAGGAGGCAGAAGGCTTTCTTTCTGTACCTCCCCTGACCTCTCCTCTCTCCCAGAACTGTTTCAGGCTCTACGGAAGTCGCCACGACCCGAAGCTTGGAGAGGCAGGTAACAGCTCCACCTGATTTTCCTACTGCTCTTCACTATCCCACTCACAAGGCTCCTCACTCAAGCTGAGGTGGCCTTTTTTGACAATTCTGAGTTCAATGTAAATTTTTGTAAAAATTAGTATTTTGTAAATTTAGATACAGAATAATTCTGTTATAGTTATCTCATGAAGAAAAACAAACTAAACAATAGTCAAGCAAAAGAGAGGAACCAACGCTATGTCTACTGAACAACAAGCCCGCGCTTTAATGATGCGTCACCACCAAATGGTGAAAAATCGGCAACAATCTCTTCTCAACCGCGCCGCTGCCGAAGTAGGTCTAGAAGAGTCTGGTTACTGGGGTCACATTCAAGGCAAGCCACAATCCAACAGCGAAATGACCTATGACCGTAGCCATGCAGCGATGAGCTAAACCGCTCGCTTCCCTCAATTGCTCAGAAACTTTGACAAATCTTTGGAGAAACTAATGATGTCTGCTGAAAATCAAGCCCGTGCTTTAATGAGCCGCCACCAGCACCAAGTGAAAAACCGCCAGCAATCCCTCCTGAGCCGCAGTGCTGCTGAAGTTGGCCTGGATACCACCGAACAGCCAGCGAGCGACCGCAAATAATTAGCTCCCACAGAGCCATTCCCCTGCAACTGTTAACAATTCGCTTTGGAGAACGAAAGAGATGTCTGCTGAAAATCAAGCCCGCGCTTTAATGAACCGCCACCAGCACCAAGTAAAAAACCGCCAGCAATCCCTCCTCAGCCGCAGTGCTGCTGAAGTCGGCCTGGATACCACCGAATACCCAGCGAGCGACCGCAAATAATGAGCTTTCACAGAGCCATTCCCCTGCAACTGTTAACAATTCGCTTTGGAGAACAAAACAGATGTCTGCTGAAAATCAAGCCCGTGCTTTAATGAGCCGCCACCAGCACCAAGTGAAAAACCGCCAGCAATCCCTCCTCAGCCGCAGTGCTGCTGAAGTTGGTCTGGATACCACCGAACACCCAGCGAGCGATCGCAAATAGTTTTGCTGGCTAGGAAGCGCAAAAATGCCATTAACTCAAGAGCCGCGGTTCCTTCTCCCAATCCTAGGTGGAGAGGGAACCGCGGTTGTTTTGAGCCAATGCTTAATTTCTCTGTTTGTCATTTAGCTTCCACCTTTTTTAATTGATATAATCCGCTCTCAGCAAATCGAAGGCTGTAGGAAGGGTTTTATGTCAGACTGGCAAGTCATTAGTGGTGGGGTAACAGCTCCAAGAGGGTATCGAGCAACGGGAATGACCGCTGGGTTGAAGCCTTCAGGTGCACCAGATTTAGCGTTGATTGTCTCGGAAGTAGATGCGATCGCAGCCGGCGTCTTCACAACCTCTGTGGTTCGAGCCGCCCCGGTAGACTACTGCCGTCAGTTATTGCAAGCAAAACCGAGTGCCAGAGCAATTTTATGTAATGCGGGTCAAGCCAATGCTGCTACAGGCGAACTCGGCTGGGCTGATGCGGTGGAAAGCGCCCAGGTGTTGGGCGCCGAGTTAAATGTGTCCCCGGAATTGGTTTTAGTAGCTTCCACAGGAGTGATTGGCCAACGAATTAAAATGGATGCCCTAAAGGTGGCGATTCCGCGCTTAGTGGCCGCTGCTTCGGAAACAGGTTCAGATGCAGCAGCACAAGCGATTTGCACCACGGATTTAGTGCCGAAAACCATTGCCTTAGAAACGATGTTTGGCGATCGCCCCGTTCGCATCGGTGGGATCTGCAAAGGTTCGGGAATGATTCATCCGAATATGGCGACGATGCTGGCTTTTGTTACCTGTGATGCGGCCGTGTCGCCGCATTTATGGCAAGAAATGTTAAGCCGGGCCGCCAACCGGAGCTTCAATCAAATTACGGTGGATGGGGATACCAGTACCAATGATTCGCTAATTGCGTTGGCGAATGGACAATCTCGGACGCCTGCCATTACGGACAAGGGGCCGGAAGCAGATAAATTAGAGGCAATGCTGACAGAGGTGTGCGTTCATTTGGCGAAAGCGATCGCTCGTGATGGGGAAGGGGCGACTTGTTTAGTGGAAGTGCAAGTCAGCGGGGCCAGTGATGAAGCCTCAGCAAGTAAAGTTGCTAAAACCATCGTTGGTTCTTCTTTGGTGAAGTCGGCCATTTTTGGTCGCGATCCCAATTGGGGAAGAATTGCAGCCGCTGCCGGTCGTGCTGGGGTCCTATTCGATCAGAATAATTTGCGGATTCAGTTGGGCGATTATTTGATGATGGAACATGGTCAACCGTTGCAATTCGATCGCCAAGCTGCGAGTAATTATATGAAAGCAGCAGCAACCAGTGCTTATCTGAAGGATGATACTGTTTTAATTCAGGTGAGTATTGGCAATGGCAATGGTTTTGCCAAGGCTTGGGGATGCGATTTAAGTTATGACTATGTGAAGATTAACGCGGAGTACACGACTTAAACAGATTTGAACCGCAGAGCAACGCAGATGGATGGCGATCGGCTTTGATCTACGGTTCAAATTTTTTGTTACTGATTGCTTTGAGAAGTCGAGTTAGTAGTTGTACGGTTGACCTTCGCTCTTGATTGCCTGCAATTCTCAGGTTCTTGAAGGAAGAAGAGCATCACGGTTTGTTGCCATACTTTGAACTACTACCTTCGCGACGATTCAGAGGTGCGATTGGTTTAAGTTTGAAGCTAGAGCCGTTAGTGCCTCTGAATCTTTAAGCATTTGTACTGGGTCTGTACGGCAACCGGATTGACTTGTTAAAATTAGAAATTATCCTTGATGAAAGTCTGTAGTTTGGCAAGCTGGACTGATTCAGTTGTATCTGATTGCTCCAGCGGGCGCTAACCCTCTAGAAGAATTGATTAAACTATGAAAATTCACCAATTTTTATGGCGCTGTTATGCCAGTCTGACTCTACCGGAGCAACCCGATGTTAGCTGAATTAATTGCTTCTAGACGCCTGCTCAAATCCCAACTCCTCGAATTTTTAGGACTTCCTGATAATTCCAAAAACAAAAAACAGAACCTTGTCAGCACAATTTTATCGATTCTCGATGTAGATCCTGCTGAAAAAGAAAGATTTCTGGAAACTTTCAAAAGCGAATTAGCGGTTGAGCCAGTCGAATTAGAAAAACTACTAGGATGTTCTAAAACTGAACGCAATCGCTGGATTTCAGAAGGTAAAATTCCCATTCTTGAATTTCGCTCTTTTCGCAAGTCTGGGAGAGATTTAGAATATCCGGTCCATGACCGGAGAGTGGTTCTCAGTTTATCGCAAGTTGAGATTAATCAATGGCGAGAAGAGCATAAAAATCGTGTTAAAGAGAACCGCAAAATCGGAGCTTGTGTAGCTTCGGAAATCCGCAAGGAAAATCAGAAATCTAGAGAAGCTTTTGGCTTAGCTTGGGAAAAAATTATTGAGGAGTGGCAAGAAAAAGGTTCTGCGGAAATAGCTGCAACTCTCCAACTGGCTTACTGGACTGTCTGGGCATCTCGCTGGGCTAAAGAAAATCAATTAAAAAGTCTCAGAGCGATTAAATATAGCGAGGTGTACGATCGGCAACGACAGGAATGGTATGAGCGAAAAAATCAGGCGGTTCATTTATTAGCTCAACTGCCTTATGCCTGGATTGCTTTTTATCGTCCGGTTGATGCTGATAAGTTATATCTGAAGCTTTGTAAGGATCATCAGGAAATGATGGAGGATGGTTATTTTTGGGATAAATGGGAGTTTTTTTATCACCACCGCAAACAAGTGAATAAATGCCGGGAGTGTATGTATAATGAAACTAAAGATTATTATTCCCTCTATTACCTGGAAATTAAAATTGACCAATTCCCTGAGTTTAGCTTTTCTTACCATACTCCTTACCCAAGTGGTAAAAAGTTCTTACCACCTCCCGATACCCTCCCTTATGTAAATCATGTCGAACAGGATGGTATTTTTCGATTTGGCAGACCGTTGCTCGAACAAGAAAAAATTATTCACCGAGAAAAGGATGTTTTGCTAAAATTTGAGAAAGCTTTGGCTGAGGTGAGGAAATTTTTATAGATTGGGGTTAGGGGTTAGCGAGGAGTAGAACATCAAAATCGGTCAGGGATTGATGATTTTCAATCAACCACTCACTCCTCAACTCATACCGATGATTCATCCAGGTGTGCTGCATCGATCTCAGGGTCTACAGCCTCTCCCCAATGTTATGGGGAAGTTAGAACGTGGCTAAGAAAGAGTAAAATGATTCTCATTTCTGAGTTTGAATCACTTGGATACTGCCACCTGCGTAGAGATGGAGCTGTGGTAGAGTGGGAGGATGGATATCGCTGCTGGAATCTGAGGGAACTTGGAACCCTACCTCCGATAGCAAACTCATTAAATCAGTATTGAGCAACTGCCAAGCGGTTTCAGTTTCAAATAACCAGAGAAAAACAGCGACTCCTGGCCAAAAAATCGGATTTGTGGGGCGGTGAAAATCTACCAAAGTGAAGATGCCTTCTGGTTTGAGGACGCGATATACTTCCCGCAAAATCTGCTGCAACTGCATCGGCTGCATCTCGTGCATGGCGACGCTGGTATGGACGAGATCGAACTGATGGTCGGGAAAGGGCATCTCCTCGGCAAAGGCTTCTACAAAGGTTGCGGATGGCACATTCTGCCTTGCTCGCTTCAGGGAGAGAGGCGAAGCGTCGAGCCCGGTAATGTCCTGGGAATATTGCACCAGAATTTGCGTCGCTTGGCCACTCCCACAGCAAAGGTCTAGGACTTTAGCATCAGGGCGAATGGTCAAACCCTGTAAAGCGAGGTGACGGAAACGATCTTCACCCCCCACGCTTAAGGTTGCTAGACGAGAGATGGCGTCATAGATCCACTGATAACGATAACTTAAGGTTCTAAGAATTGTTGCCATATTTAAATTTTTGTATATTCTGCCTCCGCTTTAGGCTGATGGGAAAGTTATATTATTAAAATTAGTAACAAAACTGAGACGATGGGAGAGCTGTGAGCATTATGGGCCGTGTGGGAGTCTTGCTACTAAACTTGGGTGGGCCGGATCAACTCGAAGATGTCCGTCCCTTCCTATTTAACCTCTTTTCCGATCCAGAGATCATTCGTCTGCCCTTTCGCTGGATGCAGAAACCCCTCGCTTGGTTGATTTCGACAATGCGGTTTAATAAATCGCAAGAAAATTATAAGCAAATCGGCGGCGGTTCTCCCCTGCGACGAATTACTGAAGAGCAAGCGATCGCCATCCAAGAACGATTGCAGCAAAAGGGGTGCGATGCTCAAGTGTATATTGGGATGCGCTACTGGCATCCATTTACGGAGGAAGCGATCGCCAAGCTCAAGCGCGATCGCGTCGAACATTTGGTGATATTACCCCTCTATCCTCAATTCTCCATCAGTACGAGCGGTTCTAGTTTCCGGCTCCTTGAAAAAATTTGGCAAGAAGACCCAGCTCTTGAGCAGATCGACTACACAGCCGTCCCATCGTGGTATCAGCGCCCAGGCTATCTCCAAGCAATGGCTCAACTCATTGCCTCGGAACTTGACCACTGTCCCAACCCCGATCGAGTTCACATCTTTTTTAGTGCCCACGGTGTACCTCTCAGTTATGTAGCAGAAGCAGGAGACCCTTACCAGCAAGAAATTGAGGACTGTACCCGCAGGATCATGGAGGTGCTCGATCGCCCCAACCCTTACACCCTCGCTTACCAAAGTCGAGTCGGACCAGTGGAGTGGCTAAAACCTTATACAGAAGATGCGATCGTAGAATTAGCAGAGCAAGGCGTTCAGGAATTGCTGGTGGTTCCCATCAGCTTTGTTTCCGAACACATCGAGACACTCCAGGAAATTGATATGGAGTATCGAGAATTAGCAGAGCATTCAGGAATCGAGAATTTTTATCGAGTGCCGGCCCTCAATACTCATCCCGTGTTCATTGACGATTTAGCCGATCTCGTACTTGAAGCCCTTGATGCTCCTAGCACCAAATTTTCAGAAGTCGCCCATCCGACCAAAAAAGTCAAGATGTACCCCCAAGAGCGCTGGGAATGGGGTATGACAACGGCGGCAGAAGTTTGGAACGGTCGTTTAGCCATGCTTGGTTTTGTTGCATTACTTTTGGAGTTAATGACAGGTCAAGGCCCTCTGCATTTGGTGGGGTTGTTATAGGGAAAGGGTAAGTTGTGAGCGCTGAGTCAGGATCAAAAGAACCACGAACAGCGAACAATTAAGTGGCAATCGATCGGATGTTGAACTTTTGGACGGGCTTTCTGGCCCGTCCCCCAAATTTTTAACCGCAGGAGTGACAGAGTCTCATCCCCTGAAACTTTCCCAACACTCTCTGTTCCCCCATTTTTGCCATTCTTCCTGGCTCTGAGATTTGCGTCGCTCGCCCAAGAGCAAACACTATCCATTAATCTGGCTCTCTCTTATATCGGCGGGGGTGGCGGCGCTCGCGGGGGCTTGCTTGGGCTTGATACCAGCGATACCACTCTTTAGAGCTGCGAATCGCCAGCCACAGCAGCAGTAGCGCAATTAATCCACCTTGTCTCGGCGCATCAAAGGCAAACAACACCAGGCAAATACAGAGGAAATCTTGAGCAAAAATCATCCAGATCGGTAAGCCTCGCAAGCGATAAAACCATCCCGCTTGCACCAATTGCAGCACCAACGCCAATAAACCGCCAACGATCGCAACGATCCACAGTAACCAAGCTGTCGAGGAATTTTCAGTGTTGAGTGCTGCCTGAGCGATCGCTATGCCCATGATGGCTCCGACACAGGGGCTTAAAAGGATCTGAAAAATTTGCAGCACACGCTGCCCTAATAGAGTTTTTGAGGCAAATAGCTCAAACAATGACCAACTCACTAAGACACCCACAACGACTTGGGGGTTGAGCTGAGACAGCAGAGGTATTTCTGACCAGAGTTTATCGCTTCGCAATAAGCCAATCAAAAGGAGGGGCAGGGCAATCCTCATACCCCCTGCCGCCGACGCAGAGAGCACGGCTAGGATTTCAACCATAGATATTTATCATCAATCCGATCGGAGAAGCGAGCTCCTCGATACTTTTTCGTAATCCTAATTACCCTGAAAGCTGATGTTGATTTACATTTAGCTCTCTGGAACTGAGGGTGAGTTCCAAAAATAGCTCCTAATTTAAGTCTATCTGCTTAATTCTTAGTTGGGAAAGGATTACAGGAAGACTCGCCTCTATTCAGGTATCCAAACCCTGAGGGGGTAGAGATACCCCTCAGTCAACCAGAGGGGGCAAAACTTGATTTCCTCCCTACCAGTTACTCGCTGACGAGACAGATTGATTGCCCATATTTGTCTGAATTCGGTAACAGTTTGTGACGATCCGATTGATTAACCCTCCTATTTTGCAACTCTGTCAGCAACCCGATCTCAAGTTGCGATCGATTTCAATCGGTAACTATTCTAGGGCTTGCTGAACAAAGCTAAAACCTGCATCGATCGAGGGTCCGTAAGGTATTCAAAGTCCTGTCAAGCGCTCCCAAATCTGGTGCTTGACCTCAAAACCTTTGCACTTTTTGTCCCGACTCTCCTTTCCCCCTTTTTCCCTTTTTCCCCTTTTTCCCCTTCTTCAGCAAACCCTATTCTAGGGCTTGAATTGGACTGGTATGAGAGCTAGTCTTGCTCAACTGACAATGACTTAACCCACTCGTCTATCGCTTCTTCCCAATTGGGTAGGGCAATTAGGAGGAGTACCGCTGATGAGCGATCGCTCACTTGACCTTGAATAAAAAACCCCAAGCGTTTCACTTGGGGTTTGGGGTGGGGTTTGGGGAACTAACTTTGCTGAGACGGAGCGCTTTGCTCAGGTAATAAGCATTTATCAGAATCACACCCAGCAGGTCCAGATTCCATCATTTCACCTAAGTCATAGCGACTCAGTGCGCTATGAAAATCCTCATTTTGGCGACGCTCTATAACCTCTGCCATCAGCCTTTGATAAGTGGGCTGATCGATTGGTTCAAAGGGTAAACGAGGGAAGGTTTGGTGATCGTCAAAACGAGAGAGCAGCGCAGCCGAAATATAACCTTCATCCTCTCGAATCGCCTCATAAATCCGCTTGCCTAAAGCCTCGATCTCGCTTTCGCGCAGTTCGATAGTCGCTGAGGTATTGTGCCGCACATAGTATTTTTGGACTTGCATATAAAAGTCCATTTGGGCTAGGCTTGTGAACTGACTAATCTCAATTTCATCGGCTCCCGGCAAGTTAGCCCAAGGTACGGCGACCGGTATTTCCACCAGCCATTCCGAGCATCGAGGATCGAAGGGATCGTTTAAAAGATTCCCATTTTCATCTTTATCCGATTGAGAGGGGATAACATTATATCCGTAGTCGATGCAAGCAAGTGCAACAGGGTCATTTTTGCGGAAGGTAATCCGGCGAATAAATCGCTGAGCTTTCGGGGGATGCCATCCGGGGGAGGCACTGGTGAGTAGAGATTTAGTGCCAGAAGGTTGCACGGTGGTACAACGGTTGGGGCATTTGAGGCCGTGGCGATCGCAATAATCCCACACGGCTCGCTCGACAATTTCCCGCCAGCGAGTTAAATATTCTTTCTCTTGCTGTTTAAACGAAATTCCTTGGGCAGTATCGGGACGCCCTTCACTCCACCACTGTAGCCACTCAACGCCAAAAGCATTCACGAAGAAATCGAAAAGTCCCGTAAAAGATACTCCAACAATCGGGTCTAATTCGCGGCTATATCGGTAGCGCGGTTCAACGAATTGGTGGTTGAGGAGTACCGCAACAGAAAGCGCTCCAGCGGTGAATGCTTCTTCTTGTTCTTTATGATTTTTTGGATCAATTTGGTTGAGGTGAATCTCCGCTAAATTGCAGTGAAAGTTTGCACCAATAATTTCCAGATGTGTTATCCTAAAGGCTTTTTATCCTCTAGCTCTACAGGTTCTGATTCCCTATAGCTCGGCGTACATTTTCATTTATCTTGATTGCCGATAAATGCCCCACACTCTTGCTAGGATTATAGTCTTCCTTCAGAAGGTTCACCTAGTACGCTCTACGGTGGTAAAAGCTCTTTAGTGCTTTTACTTACCTCGGTATTAACATCTCAGTTTCTACCGATTTTGCGGGGTTTTTAACGTGAGGCAAAATTACTTACCACACGGATTTAAGCCGAGGCGGACTAACCGATGCTCTAATTCCTCACTGGTGAGGTGCGGAGAGCGTTCTTGCAACCACTCTTTAGCCTTTCCCTGTTCATAAGCTTGCAAAAACTCCAGCTTGAGGTTAGGCGTTGATAGTAAATCACAGTTCGCTCTAGCTACAGCTTCGCCGGCCCATTGAATTGCGCCTTCCCCAGAATAATACTGTTTTCTCACAGCTTCAACGCATTGTTCCAGGGTTGGTTTTTGGTGAAACACCCTCGTATGATTGGCCATTCTGAGGGAATCTCGCTCAGGGTCAATGCGCCAATTTCCATTTTCATCCTGCTGCCAAAGGTTATCTTTTGCAGCCGATCCTAATTCATCTTGAGAGTGGAATTGACGCATCCCAGCACTGTTATGGACTAGCAAACCATCCGCAATAAATTCATGGTCGCCTTCCACTTCAATATCGAAAGTTTCAGCTTGGCCGGCCGGTGCGACAAACAAAACTTCTAAGAGCAACCAATGAGGATTTACCAACTCTTCAGCTAAGAGAGTGTCGAAGTTAGCATCTCGGAAATATCCCGGTTTGCCTTTGGAGTTGCTCCCAAGTACATCAGCTTTACCGATAGTTTTAGGTTTCCCTCCTGTTGCTGCTAACTCTTTAGTAAATTGAGCGGGTAAGGTCAACCCATGCTTCTTCACTAACTCGAGCTTGAGATCGCCCCGCACTGCAAATTGATTCATTAAATCTACAGCTACAGCTTGAGATTGCGAACCTCGAATATCAAGAGCGTGACAGGCATCATACCCCTGCTCCCGACCTTTGATCGTTCTGGATTTGCGCTCTTGAAAGGTTGTAACTATTCCCAGAGAAAGTGCTAGTTTTTGAACCTCTCGTAAAAATTCTAACTTGTTAGAGTGGACCAAAACATTTCGGGAAGGAGTGCCATCAGCATCGCTCAATCCTGCGAGAAAAGCAGCTCGGATTTCAGGCGTACCTTTCCAGATGATTTCTGGGATGACTGGAACTCCCCCAAGTGGTTTGTATTTTATGAATTCTTCAGCTAAATCTTTGCGATCGACCTTGATGAAGCTAACATTTCCCTTGCTACTGCAAACAACAGTGGGAGTGTATCCTAGATTGCGAAGGATGCGGAGGCATTTTTCGCCTGGTTCGCTCTCCAGTCGAGAGTTAGATAAAGCAAATACAACTTCAGACTGTCCAGTTTGCTGCCGATGGGCATAGCCATCTCCAATATAAAAGCCAAGCAGCCAAGCATAATCAGTGCTAGCACAATCAGCACCTTTATGGTGAGGGACAGATATCAGGCGATCGCCCTTTTGCAATTCGCCTGCATATTTCCAAGTGTAAGACCGCAACCCATCATAAACGGCAACGCGATGATTAGCAGTACAGCGAATCGAAGTAGCAGGGGTGCGGATTTCTACTACATCCTGAGTCCCTTGAATGAATTTATTAACAACAGGGCGATATTCACCCGATGAAGTTAATACCAATTCCCCAACCTGAATCTCTTGGATCGGTTTCATGCCAGAAATCGCTGAAACCCTTGCCCCGTCAGCAATACATCTGCGAATATTACCAGCAACGATGGTGACAGCTGCTTCATCAATCAACAGACAGCATTCAACTGAATTTAACTGCCGCCCAAAAGCCTTATTGAGAATTTCTGCACAGCGCTGATAAAGTTCCTGCAATTTAATAGGATTCGCCACCCCACCAAAGCCTTTTAAGGGTTCTCCGGCTGGTCGCACATCGCTTAAGTCAATGACAACTTCAACTGTTCCTGAAAATTGCTCGTCTGTAGATAGTTCTAGCAAAGTTTGATAGGAATTTACCCAACCTTGCCGAGAATCTCCAACCTGAATGTAAACTTGATTTCCCTCAATTTTTACTTCTGTTTCTTCCCGCCGTAATTCTGTAGGGGTCGAGCCAATGTTTCCCTGCAATTTTACACATAAACGATTACGAATCGGTGGCAATTGATTGATATAGTTTGGTTCGAGGACAGCCCCGGTGCCACAACCCATCATTGCTAAATCCATCAACAAACCAAAGGCTCGCCAGTCTGTGATGTTAGTCGATGAACAATTATACGCGCCAGAGAAATTCTCTGGTTGCTCGATCCACTCGCTACCACCCACCCACAGCCAGCGACCCGAAGTTAGGGCTTTAAGCTGAGTTTGCATCCGGTAGAGGAGATCGGTTTCTTGAGGGGTGAGGTTGCCGAGCTTAGCTAAACCACCCACCGTGCGATCGCACACCTCTTCCCAAGTCTCGCGTCCTTTCTCAGTGCGACGGCTATAGGTCCTGAAAAATACTGGATTGGCAGCAGGTGCCGTTTCCGGAAACTGGTATATCTTACGTACCCGCTCAAGTTCTCGAACCATAGGTCAAGTTTTATTCGGAACAATTCAACAGATCACGACTATACACGATTCAGATATAGGGTTAAAGGTTGACAATCTCCCTCAAATACGCTATATGTAGGTCATAAATGATTGCAAACTCAACAACAGTTAATTCACTAGCAGCAATCGTTAATTAGCGCGACCCCAATAAAAAAACTCTGACTCATTGAGCCAGAGCGACCAAGCACCAAATTTTCAACTACTTATTCCTCTTAACTAACAATTAAAAACTCAATCCTTGGTAGCAGTGGATCTTGGACAATTCCCACTCCAGTAAATCCCCACCGCTTGATTAAGGCTGATAACTGAGAACCTGAAATTGATTCTAAACCAAACCGATCCGCAACATCTTCACCATACTTATTCAAGTAGCTGAGCGCCTCAGAATCTTCCCGGAACATTAAGAGATAACTCGCTCCTGAATCTTGATTCGGACGAGCCACCAGATACTGACCATCAGTTTTAGAACGCACTAAGTAAAAAATTTGGGAAAACATCTTAATTTTTGCTCAAAATAGCTGATTTATTCAGGGGGAATGGTTGACTGTCTGACTCATTGCTTACTGGAGATTAGCCAGTCGAATCCGGGGGTCAACTGCTTTTAAGAGGAAATCTGCTAATAAATTTCCGATAATTAACATGACTGCACCCATCATCAAACTAGCCATGACCAAATACAAGTCCTTATTATTCACAGCTTCTAAGGTCAATTTTCCTAAACCAGGCCAATTGAAGAAAAACTCTGCGATAAATGCACCGCTTAACAAACTCGCAAATTCAAATCCCAAAAGTGTAATTAAAGGATTGATTGCATTCCGAAGCGCGTGGACATAAATTACTCGATTTTCTGGTAAACCTTTAGCTCGTGCTGTTTGGATATAATCTTGTCGTAGGACATCCAATAATTGCCCCCGCATTAATCTCTGTAAACCTGCAAAGCTGGTCAGACTCAAGGCAATGGTTGGTAAAATTAAGTGCCAGCCATAATCTAATATTTTACCGAACAGCGATAAATCAGTATGGTTAATGCTCGTCATTCCTCCGATTGGGAATAAAGGCGAAGTATTTTGAGCAAAAAACAGCAACAGTAAAGCCGTAATAAAACTCGGAAATCCCTGACCCGTATAGCTAATAATTTGTAAACAGCGGTCAACGGTGCGATTTTGGTTAACCGCTGCAACAATTCCCAACGGAATGGCGATCGCCCAAGTGACAACCAAAGACGCGATCGCCATCAGTAACGTTGCTGGTACCCGTTCCCACAGGAGAGACGCCACCGATCGCTGATAGGCAAAACTATTCCCAAAATTTCCCCACCTCACAACTTGCCATAACCATCGCCAATACTGCTCAAATACCGACTTATCCAAGCCAAACTGCTGCTCAAATTGCTTAATCGTCTCTGGGGAAATTTTGGGATTTTGTCGTAAGGTATCCAAGTAATCCCCAGGAGCAAACTGAATAATAGCAAAACACAAAGCCGAGGCGAGAAATAGCGTCAAAACTGCCTGCAACAGTCGCTTAACCAAATAAGCAAACGTCTCACTCGCAAACAGTGCATTGACTGCTTGCCACTTAGGAGCTAACTTAAGAGAAGTCATAAATCATTGACAATGGGTAATCAGTCATGGGGAAAATTAGTGGGGTTCGTGGTTAGTCATTAGTGGCTTAAATGGGGAGCGATCGTAAGTTTGTGATTCAGTTTTCCCTTCCTCAAACTTGAGTGGTGCGTGCAGCTAACGACTAACCACCAAGGACTAACGAATTCTGCCTAATATTCCACTAATGTTACAATAGGCACGTCAGGTAATTTCTGCCGTCCGCCTAAACCCTTTAACTCGATGATAAAAGCAAAACCGGCAAGTTCGCAGCCAGCATGCTGCAACAACTGAGCCGTAGCGACAGCCGTCCCCCCAGTTGCAATCAGATCGTCTACAATCAGCACCCGACTTCCCTGGGGCAAAGCATCTTGGTGCATCTCTAACCGATCGGTACCATACTCTAATTCGTACTCAATGCTGTAGACCGCAGCGGGTAACTTACCCGGCTTGCGAACAGGAATAAAGCCGACTCCTAACTGATAAGCCAAAGGCACTCCAAATAGGAAACCCCGCGATTCCATGCCAATTACATAGTCAAGCGACATTCCCGAGCACTTTTCGGTCAGGGTGTCAACTGTGTAGCGCAGCCCTTCCGGATCGCGCAGGAGAGTAGTAATATCTCGAAAAACAATTCCCGGTTTCGGGAAATCGGAGATGTCGCGAATCAGAGACTTGAGATCCATAAGCTTGCGAATCAGCGTTGAAGGTACAATCGTCAGCCTTCAGGCACTTCAGGCCCTCCAGGCAAAGAACCAACCTCAACAGAGGAGGAAAACCTTTGGGAGTCTGAGTGCCATCCTAACGAACGGCATCAAAAATCGTACACTAGATGGTTGCATAATATGGGAGAACCTGTAGCCTTTCTAAAGGTCTGCTGGTCTCCTGCATTTGGGTAGAATCCTGCTGGTAGGGACTAGGGTAGAAAGAAAATAGAAATAAATGTGAATGCTAAAAGTAAGGTATCCCTAGGATGCCACCGGCTCAGAAATTTTCTTGCCTGAGACTCCTTCACCCCTATAGTTTGTTGGAATGAATGTTGCTGTGATCGTAATGCCATCAGAAAGTTCCCCGGCCGAGTCAACCCCATTGATTTTGGACAGTTTGCCGGATCTGCCACAATTTGACAGGGGATGTCCCCGCCGAGCCAAAGTGCAAATAGACCTCATGTTACTGGCGATCGAAGCTTTGTACCTCGGCGGTGCAGAAGAAATGCTGGCAGTAGCAAAAGAACTAGAACTCGAAGGAATCATTAAACACCGGGTTGCCCTTTGGCTTATGCGAAATGCCAATCCCCTGCGGCGCTATAGTCAGCGCCGTTCTCTGACGCTGCTGGAGGCTAAAGCGCTGGTGGCGATCGCTTGCAACTTGGCACGACGGTTGACTGTGAGAATTCGACAGTTATTACTGGACTACCAACAGGTGAGTCAGAAAGGCATCCCCATCGAAGCTCACTTAGCACTAGCAGACTATCTAGAACGTTTCCGCGCTCACTTTCGGGCCCGCATGAACCCCCGACGCTCGCTAGTTGTTGCTTATGGTTCCGACGAAAAATTAAATGAGCTGGCTCTCAGCTTATTGGGCAAATTATTATTTTGTACTGGCACTGCCGGGATGCAGCGGTTCTGGATTAGCTTGTTTGATGGAGAAGTAGAATCATGACAATCCGACGGCAGTACAGCCTGCCCAACTGCACCCTCACCCTCGAAGGCTTGAGTGATGCTACCCCCTCAACGGCTCTGTCAGACGTGCGGCCGATTCTCTCCATTTTAATGAGCGCTGAATGCCAGTTCGCGGGTCACGCCCAACCTCTAACAGGAGGGCGCGACTTTTTTGATAGCTTACTGAGAGTAGTGAGTAGCTATGCTCAGGAATTTCTCAGTGGTGTCCCTTCCCCTGCCTCCCTGAATGACCCACTGAGTTTGGTCAAGCTACACCGAATTAACGAGAATTTACATCGGCTCATAGTTGAGTCGCCAGACACGGGGCATCGGTTCGGCCCGACTGACAAGCCAAAACTCCCCATTCAGCTTGATTTAACAACGGTGCAGCTATTTGATTTGGTTGAAGCGATCGATCAGTTCTTCGCTGATAGCCAAACCTTACCAGACCTGTCGTTGCAGTTAGCACCAGTTCCTAGGCGCTACGCCAAATCTACGGAACCAGTGGCAAAACGAGCCTTACCGATGGCAGTGGGTGTATCAAGTTTGGCCTTGGCTGCGATGGCGTTCTTCTTGGTACCAGTTCCCGATGTACAACGACCAAAAGACCCCGTACCCCAACCCAATGCCAGCAGCGGCAACCTAGCGACACCAACCCCCAACGGTTCGGGAACCCCGAATCCGAATGGCACGCCTCCCGTGAATCCGACCCCAGCCGCGACTCCCAGTCCGGGTGGGATTGCTACTGGTGCTAACTCAACGCCCAGTCCAAATGCCTCCCCGACAGCTAGCGTTAGTCCGACCGCAACACCCAGCCCCACTGCCTCCCCGATCTCGGCTGAAGATTTGAAAGCATCGCAGACTACGGCAGTCAAAATTACTGATTCAGCCGAAGTTGAGCAGTTAAAAGCGAAGCTTTTTGAGCAAATCGATCAAGCTTGGAAGAATACTCCTGCCTTAGAGAAGCCATTGACTTATCGGGTGAGTGTGGGTAAAGATGGCGCGATCGTGGGTTATAAGCCGGTGAGTCCAGAAAGTGCTGACGATCGCCAAACCCCCCTCCCTAATTTGCTCTACAAGCCAGTGGGTAGCCGCCCACCGGGTGAGCCCTTGGCAGATTTCCGGGTTGTCTTTACACCGAGTGGCGCCCTGCAAGTGAGTCCTTGGTAAAGTGAGTCAGCATAGAAGTGGCAGAGCCTTAAAAGGGCTTTGCCGATTCTCTACCCCACCTAGGATAGGGCTTGCTGAAACCAGCGAAAACCTGCATTCATCAAGAGTTTGTCCGGTATTAAATCCTGTCAAGCGCTCCCAAATCGGGTGCTAGACCTCAAAACCTTTCCCCTTTCCCCATTTCCCCCATTTCCCCTTTTTCTCCCTTTCCCCCTTTCCTCCAGAGAGTCGCGGACCCAGCCAGATACGAAGATTACCCCATCAGATTTCGTAAAATCGTGGTGGGTGCCAGCGGTTCAATATCCGGGTCGAAACCTCCCACTTGATTCGTCCGAATGATCCATACAATTGCGCCCTCTTTCACCAAAATCGTTGCAATTTCATCTTGGGCTCGTCTCGGCAGCATTGTACGCCAGCTAATTGCAGCTTTAATAGGATTTGTCAATTGATCCAACGGTGGGTTCTTAGGGGCATAATAAATCCCTGCTAACCGAGCATTTTCGGCCCAATCGGGTCTAGCAATGCCCAGAGGAACTAACTCTTTTTCTAAGGCCGCTGCCAACGCTAATAACTGTTGAAATCTGACATTTTGTTCGCTCTCAGGATGACGTTGCAACCACTCTTGAATTTGACCGTGAGATTCGATTTCTGTTGCTACTTTCTGGATGGTGGTATAAAGCGCTTGATTAGAATCTTGTACACAAGAAGTTGCTGGTGTCACCAAACTTGCCCCAGTTCCATCCCCAATGCGATAGCGGGCGGTCATAATTTCTAACTGGTGGTTAAATTCAGCTAAGGGCGACAATTTGATGCCACCAAAATCATAATCTTGGCAGACAGCATCCAATTTAAAAATAATATCGCAAACTGGGCGATTTCCCAGCCAACCCCGCTGCAAATCTCCTAGATAACTTTGCCACTTAAACGAACCAGCGACAATGCCATCGGGATTATGGGCGTAGACTTGCTGATATTCAATATCAAAGCGTAATTCATCGGTAAAGCGATCGCGCACCACCCTTGCTTTGCCATAGGCAAAGTGACCCGTCACCAAACCAAAGGGTGTTGGTTCTCCTTTTTTACCCCCAATGCCACCAAAACTATGAATCACAATTCCGATGTCTCCTTCCTGCCAAGGACAGGGATTTTTCCCACCCTGTTCATCGGTTTTCCCTAAGGAAACCTTCCAAATTTTCCCTTTTTGAAGAGGCGTATGATCCCAATTTTTACCCGTGAGATAAGCAATGATTGCCTCTGGTTCCCAATCCACTCGATCGGGGGTTAATCGTAGCAACCCTCGAGGTTCGATCGCCTGCACGACAAACAAACCATCGGTCCCAGTTTCACCATAAATATACCAACCATCTTGATTAAAATCAGATTGTTCAATCAAGTGATTTGTGGACCGAGCGACCCCCGATGAATCGGTTGGAACTTGGGGAATCCGAAGAGTTTCTAGGGGACCGTCAAATTGTTGAGAAAGGGGATTATAATGGCGGACAATAAAGCGATCGCTTGACTCTGTTTCTCGTTGAGTGATGGTCACTAACGCACACAAACGTCCTGTAATTTGTACAGGTTCTTGGGAAATCACTAAGCTGTAGCGATCCTCACCCTCATCCACCACCATCGGTTCCCGCAATAGCACCGTCACATCATCTTTGGATCTGGCACCAGCGAGAGAGGCTAAGGGCCCAACCTTGGTTAAACCATTCAAGCGATCGGGATGTATATTACCCGCTTCCTCACTTTTTTCAGTTTCCTCAGTGAACTCAACATCTCGCGTGACTGCCTGTACAAAGGTTTGGACGCTCGGGTCACGACTCCACTTTAACTGCACAATTTTTCCGATTAACGGTTGGTGAGCGGGAGCAGCATTGTGAACTTCAAACAAAACTGAATCATCGGGTGGACGTTGCGTTCTTGGCGGCAAGATTAAACGTCCTGTCCAAACACCGATCGGCTGATAGAGATGGGAGACAGCCATTAAATTCCTAGAATCGAGACACCAAAAATAGAATACAGCAGGCAGTCGATCTCCTGTCTTGATTGACCAGTCTAGAACTGCGCTGATTCAGTACGCTGAGCAAGCTGAGCAAAGCGATCCATTTTAAAAGTGAGCCTGAAGAAATTTAGTTACTGACCTGCTCCGTCGCGAAGTACAGCAGTGACTCACTACTGATACACCCGCAGCCGGAGCGGGGTCAAAACTAACAGTTCAAAAACAAAAATTCAAAAGTAAAGAGCCGACTTAATAATTGAAATTTGAAAAAAAGAACCTAACTAGAAGGATTAAAGAAAATTGTAAAGACCATTCTACCTTAGTCTCAGCCAGCAGCCAAGTACCGGGAAACGATCGTGAGGTACACCAGTATTTCAAGCCCAGGAACCCTGAAAAATGGTAAATGGGTGATTAAAAGTGTACCTGTGGTCCAGCCCAGACATTATTCACCTTCTGCCCAAAGACTAAAGGTTTATCTTGATTCGCCGCGACTGTCCGACCGTTGAGATCGACAGCCCAGATCGGCCAGGTGCGATCGCCAAGGTTACCAGCCTTAAACAATACTTCATCCGGATAGGTTTGGCTCCAGCCCAAGAGGACAGCATGAGTATAAAAACTCCGAGCCGGAGAGAGAGTATAACTCTGGTTTTGATTGCGGTCCCAAATCACCGCGTAGTCAGACATATCCGAAGTGCTGAACATCGCTTCAAATTCCCGTGCCAGAATTCGATCGCCCGTGTGGTTCCAAGAAACCGGAATCAAAATTGCGATCGCCCCAGGGAAGTTTGCTTCCTCACTGTCAGAAAACGGATGCTCCGCGAGCGGCGAAGATGCCACCACCGTTTGTAGATCGCCCGTTTGCAGATTTTCGACAAACATGACACTACTAACCCGGCAGCGGTATAACTCCGGCTGCACTTGCATCTGAATGCGACTGTAGGCAGCATAGCGACCATCGCTGGAAATCAGAGAAGGACTGCGGTAGTAACGCACCCCAGAACCGGTTGTCGCTAACACTTCAGCATGAGTTGCCATCACCCATTCCCAAGGAACAGGATGTGGACTATTTAAAGGATCGAGCTGCACCGTTGGTTCAATCATGGTAGGTTTACCCACTGGAACTTCGTTAATAGTTGGAGCCGATTTTAAAGGTGTAGCAGATACGAGCGTTGAGAAACTGGTATCTGCCAAAGCAGGTTGGTGTACCTTGGCAGCCTCGGTAGCGATCGGCCACAGAGTAGCAAGAAGGAAGCAGGATAAGGGACTCAACCATCCTGCGAGAGATAGGCGCTTGAACATCAGGTTATGCAATGGCAAGACAGCGTGTAGTGAGACGCACCCAAAGAGCTAATCCTTTAACCTAATCTATATAACAGGAGAATAGGTTTCAGGATAGCAGCCTCCCCCAGGATTAAAGATATTTAACCTTTTTTTCATTTTGCTGGCTCTGTTATCCTGACTTCCTGAGAGATCGACCCCTACCAATGAATCTAGGCAGAGGTCTGAAACCCCACCTGTGAGATAGCATCTGAATTGTTATGGTACGTGCATGGAATGAGGGAAAAAACTGTGACGAAATCTTCAGTAAACAGAGCTTCAGTAGCGGCTCAGTCTCCTAAGTCGCAGGGAAAGGTGTTAATCATCCTCTCCTTAATCTTTCGGCTGCTGCTGCTGGGGGTGGGAGGCGGTTTAACCTGGGTTTTAGGCATGGCAGCCGCTCAGTTTTATCCCTCAACAGTAATAGAGATGCCCCTGGCCGAGAAATTGTTGCGTCAGCTTCAGTATCTAGATCCAACCGTTAAGCGACTGCCTACTCCTGTCAGTCCTGCACTGCCCTCTCCGACTCCGAGTACGAGCCCCCAATCTCAGCTTAACTCTGTACAAAGGCAAAAACTGCAAGCAGAGTTAAGACAATTACAGGGTCAGTTGAATGCACTGATTGGTCGCACCGCCGCCCTAGAAACTCAATTAGGCAATAGTCGCCCCACAGACCCCTTGGAGAAGCGGTTGCAGCTTATTTCCCAAGAATTAGCTGCCTCGGAACCAGCGACAACAGCAGCACCGAGTCCTGCTTTGCCTACCGTAGGCCCAAGCAATAGTCCATCTCAAGCACCCACTAATTTGGAGACTACGGCTCAACCTGCTGCTAACAGCCCTATTTTTTCAGCAAATGCTTTAATGGTCACTCTGCCGAGCGATATATTATTTGAACCCAATAGCAGCATCCTGCGCCCAGGAACGAATGTGATCTTAGATAACCTGATCGCAGATTTGCGAAACTATGAGGGCGCAACTGTTCGTATCGGGGGTCATACTGACGGTGCGGGGAACGCTACCGAAAACCGTAACTTGTCGCTAGCACGAGCTCAGACCGTGCAACAGTATTTATCGAAGGCTTTGGGCACGAATTATCACTGGGTTGCGATCGGCTATGGAGGCAGTCGCCCTTCGGTAGACAACACTTCCGAGGCAAACCGCCAGCGCAACCGCCGGATTGAAGTTGCGATCGATCCGCGACGATAAGAGTTGATTGCCTGGGCAGAGCAATGCCTTCTTCCTGATTACCCATTACCTATTACCCATTTGCATGAGAATTGTCTTTTTTGGCACTCCCCAATTTGCAGTCCCTACCCTGGAAAACTTGCTCAACCATCCAGACTTTCAAGTTGTGGCGGTTGTGACTCAACCAGACAAGCGCCGGGGACGAGGGAATCAGTTAGTGCCGTCTCCCGTCAAAACTACAGCGATCGCTCATAGTCTCCCGATTTGGCAACCACCACGGATTAAGAAAGACGCGGAAACTCTTTCGTTATTGAGGCAAGTAGAAGCTGATGTGTTCGTGGTTGTTGCCTACGGCCAAATCCTCTCTCAAGAAATTCTGGATCTGCCTCAGTTATGCTGCATCAATGTCCACGGTTCCCTCTTACCGAAATATCGAGGTGCTGCACCGATCCAGTGGTGTCTGTATCAGGGAGAACGGGAAACTGGGATCACCACCATGCTGATGGATGCGGGGATGGATACAGGCGCGATGTTATTGAAGGCGAGTGCTGGCATTACACTGTTGGATAATGCGGCTACTTTGAGCGATCGCTTAGCGGAACTGGGGGCAGATTTATTAGTGGAAACGCTGTTAAAGTTGGGGCGACAAGACTTGGAACCAACGCCTCAAGAAGCGTCAGAAGCAACTTATGCACCGTTGATTAAACATCCTGACTATGCCTTGGATTGGTCAAAAAGTGCGATTTCACTCCACAATCAAATTAGGGGTTTTTTCCCTGACTGTGTTGCTCAGTTCCGAGGTCATTCTGTGAAAATTAGTGCCACTGCACCCTTGGGTCCGGAATCCTGGCGACAATTGCCACCGGAGTTACGTCGTTTGGAAGCAGATTGGCCTTCTCTGTCTCAACTTTCTGGGACCCAGGGAGAAGTGGTACACCTAGCCAAGGGATTAGGACCGGTGGTACAAACGGGAGAGGGTTTATTACTGCTGCGAGAAGTGCAATTACCCGGAAAACGCCCTCAGTCTGGGTGGGATTTTGTCAATGGCACACGCTTAGCCGTGGGAGAAGTTTTCGGGCAAGTTGAGTTAGCTCAATAATGCAGTTAGGACACAACTAAGTTGTGTCCTTCAGAAAACTTACCAATCGGAACTGGAGTCAAGCTAACGATACTAACTTAGAAATAAGGGAAAAATATGAGCGAAGAATTGAGTAGTAAAACTTCTTATCTTCCCATCAAAAAACAATCGAATATTGATATTTATATATTCATTCAATTTACTATTGTAGTCTTGTTATTGGCAATCGCTACAACGTTTTTTGTCATTGTTGGGGCAGGACAACGAGGAGTTTTAATGGAATTTGGTGAAGTACAACCAAGAGTTTTAAAAGAAGGAATTCATTTTATTATTCCCCTGGTTAATACCGTAGAAAAATTGAGTGTGCGAGTGCAAAAGCATGAAATCTCTGCTGAAGCTTCCTCAAAAGATTTACAAGAAGTGTTTACTGATGTAGCGCTCAATTGGCATATTATCCCAGAGCAAGCCAATGCTATTTTTCAAGAAATTGGCAATGAGATTCAAATTGTCGATCGCATTATTAACCCCGCCGTTGAAGAAGTGCTTAAGGCAGTAATGGCTCAATACACCGCCGAAGAAATTATTACCAAAAGAGGAGAAGTGAAAACGGCAGTCGATGATTTATTAAAATTCCGTCTGAGTCATTATTATATTGATGTTGATGATATTTCTTTAGTTCATGTCCACTTCTCTCAGCGATTTAGTGATGCGGTGGAAGCAAAACAAATTGCCGAACAAGAAGCAAAACGAGCAGAATTTGTTGCTCTCAAAGCAGTGAAGGAAGCTGAGGCTAAGGTAAATTTAGCAAAAGGAGAAGCGGAAGCACAAAGACTGCTCCGGGAAACTTTATCTCCAGAAATTTTGCAAAAGCAAACGATCGATAAATGGAATGGTAGCTTACCTTTAATCATTGGAGATCAAGGGACAAAAATATTAGATTTACGGGGATATGTTACTGAAAAGCAGTAAGTTAACTTGACTTAAAATCCCTGCTTGAACTGACCCAACAAAATAACAGTTGAAGTTCCAACTGCTCCCGCAAAACCTAAGCATCTGTGAGGATCTTTTCAAAGGCCTTGACCAGTCGAGTTTGAAAGCGTTGTCGGTGTTTTAACTTCAAAAAAGGTCGAGGAATTTCTAAAATTTCTTGAGCCGAATTTCGATCGTCAATTACTTTCACCGATCGCAGGCTCCCCAGATGTAATTCTTTCGTCACCATTAACTCCGAAATAGCGGCAGCACCCACCCCACTTTCCACAATTGCCTTCACCATTTCACCACTACTCAACACTAAAATTGTATTTAATTCATTGGGGTTAATCTCCCAATGATGCAATGCTTCCTCAAATCTCTGCTGAGTTCCCGAACCCGGTTCTCGCATGATCCAAGCTGAAGTTGAAAGCTCTGATAAGAGAATTTCTGAGCGGTCAAACCAAGGGTGAGAATGACCCACAACAATCACCAAGCGATCGCCGCCCACACTTTCTTCCTCCAACGCACTCTTTAGCGCTGGTTTCACCTCTCCTTCTACCAATCCCAGGTCAAAAAGACCACTGGCTGTTCCGGCACAAATTTCTTCTGTATTCGCCAGGGTGCAATTAACGGAAATCCCCCGGTATTTCCGTTTAAATTCACTAATTTTGCCAGGCAACCAATAATTACCAATGGTGAGGCTAGAACCCAAGTGTAGTTCGCCCCGTTGTAAATCGTTTAGTTCCCGCAGGACTCGTTCTGTCCAAGCAACTTGGTCAAGAATTTTCTGGGCCTCTGCCTGCAATAATTTCCCCGCCTCAGTCACTTCAATCCGGCGACCAATGCGGTGAAATAACTTAACTCCATATTGCTCCTCTAAGCTTTGGATCGCTGCACTAACAGCAGGTTGGGTAACGTAAAGCATTTCCGCAGCACGAGTAAAGTGCAAGTGTTCTGCTACCGCTAGAAAAACCCGTAATTGGTCAAAGGTCATCCCTGCCATTTCCCAGACTCCTACCCTTTGGCTAACACCTCTGCATCACTTTTATTAATTAATTTAATAAAAAAGAACATTTGATTCTATTAATAAAGCACCCTAATGTAATAAACAAGCTCTTAGCACTGGGCCCAAGCTGAGGCAAAACTTGCTTTATCCAGTTGAGCGCAGAAACCATCGGTGCTCTGTACACGCTGCGCGAGAGACAGTTAAGAGGAAAATCTTCATGACCCAGGAAATGCAATTAAATCAGAGTGCCCACGGCTTAAAGCCAGACTGTCTCCCTTTTGGAGAAGTCTTAGCTCAATCAATTGCTGTTATCGCACCTACTACCATACCAGCATCGAACCTCGGTTTGATCGTGGCACTCTCGGGAAATGGCACCTGGCTGAGTTTCGTAATCGGTATGGTTGGGCTCGTATTCGTTAGCATCAACATTAATCAGTTTGCCAGTCGTTCTGCATCTCCTGGTTCCTTGTATTCTTATATTGCCAAAGGGCTTGGTCCCACTGCTGGCGTTATCTGTGGGTGGAGTTTAGTGCTGGCTTACCTGTTCACAGGAATGTCTGTGTTGTGTGGTTTTGCGAATTTCAGTAGTGGTATGATCGGCGTTTTGGGCATTCACCCTTCAACCATTACGCTATTAGCCATTGGGGCTGCGATCGCCTGGTATGCTGGCTACCGAGACATCCAACTCTCTGCGATCGCGATGTTATGGATGGAAGGTCTCTCGATCGCTCTGATCCTAGTTTTAGGGATCGCAATTTGGGCCCACCACGGCTTTGCCATCGATCTGAGCCAACTCAGCTTGCAAGGCTCAACCCCAGGCGGGGTCGCAATGGGACTGGTTCTAGTCATGTTCGCCTTTTCTGGGTTTGAAAGTGCCACTTCTCTGGGTGATGAAGCAAAGAACCCTTTAAGAAGCATCCCAAGGGCCGTCCTTGGTAGCACCCTTTTATCCGGCATCTTCTTCATTTTCATGACCTACGTTGAAGTGCTGGGTTTTAGTGGCACTGGAGAGTCCATTACCAAGAATGAAACACCCCTCAGCTTTCTCTCGGACCAGATCGGCTTAGGATTCTTAGGAGAACTGATTGCGATCGGTGCTTTGTTAAGCTTCTTCGCTTGCGTCCTTGCTAGCATCAACCCAGCCGCTAGAGTCTTCTTTCTCATGGCACGGCATGGTTTGTTTCACGCTTCACTGGGTGAGGCGCACTCCTCTAACCAAACCCCACACATTGCCGTCACGATCTGTTCAGTCATTACCTTTTTAATTCCCGCTTCGCTATCGCTGTTTCACGTCAAGCTCTTCGATAGTATGGGTTACTTGGGTGCGATCGCCAGTTACGGATTCTTGACAGTTTACATTTTAATTTCGATCGCAGCTCCTGTTTACCTCTACAAAATCCGCAAACTCCGCCTGCGGGATGTAACCTGCTCAGTTCTAGGCGTTGGATTTATGATGATTCCCCTCTTAGGCAGCATCGGAATTCCTGGTAGTAGCTTGTTTCCAGTGCCAGAACCTCCCTATGATGCCTTTCCTTATTTGTTCTTAATGTACCTGGTCGTGACTTGTGGCTCCTTTATTCTGCAAAGACTGCGTTCTCCAGAAATTGTCTCCTCAATGGAGCGCAGCATTGATGCCATTCACGCCCGCTTTGACGATACGGACGATTTGATCGGCGGTATTCCGTTGAATCCAATTTATATCGAAACGGACGACTGCGATTAGTTCCTCCTTAGGAGAGATCCGAGGCAAACGGCATCAGCAACCCAAGTACAATCATTCAGAACCAAGTGCCATGAACGAATTAATCACAGCAATTCCCACGGGAGTCACCGCTTTTACCGCTACAAACCTTGACGACATTCTGATTTTGCTACTGTTTTTCCTACAGGTGAATGCTGTTTTCCGGCGACGACACATTGTTATGGGTCAATATCTGGGGTTTGGTGCTCTCGTCGTAGCGAGTCTTCCAGGTTTCTTTGGCAGTTTGATTTTACCTCGTCCTTGGATTGGACTGCTGGGTGTCTTGCCCATTGCACTGGGGATCAGCCGCTTACTGAATGGGGAGGAGGAGGAGTCGGAAAGTGAGGAGGTGAATCTCTCCACCGAGAAATCTCCTCTCGCGGGTTTTTTGTCTCCCCAAACTTACAGTGTGGCCGCCGTCACGGTGGCGAATGGCAGCGATAACCTCAGCATTTATGTGCCGTTGTTTGCGAGTAGCACCTGGGAAGGTTTGGCGGTGATTCTGAGCGTATTCTTTACGCTAGTGGGAGTTTGGTGTTATGCTGCCTATCAATTAACGCGCATGAGAGCGATCGCGGATACTCTGACTCGCTACGGCCATCATTTGATTCCCTTGGTCTTGATTGGATTGGGAATTTTGATCTTAGTGAAGAGTCATACTTTAGAAAGTCCAATTTTAACGATGGTGACGCTTGTAGCTGGTAGTTGCTGTTTGCTGACTTTCTTGAGGAGTGATGCTCGCGAACAACTAAAGGAAAATTAAAGGAGTATCAGGATGGGTTGGCTTGCAGCATCGATCGTTACTGGCATCACCTCCTTTACTGCAACCAACATTGATGACCTGGTGATTTTGATGCTGTTCTTCACCCAGGTGAATGCGACTTTCCGCCCGCGACAGATCGTTGTTGGTCAGTATTTAGGCTTTAGTGTGCTGATTCTCGCGAGTCTACCCGGTTTCTTCGGCGGTTTAATCATCCCAGAACCGTGGATGGGATTGTTGGGTTTAGTGCCGATCGCGATCGGCTGCAAGCACCTTTTACACCGGAACCAGGAAGAACCAGAAATTCAGACCGTCTCGGAGGAATTGAATGCCCAAGTCAATGCTTCTCCCTTCTCTAAACTTGCCAAACTCTTCAACCCCCAAACCTTTAATGTCGCTGCTGTGACTTGTGCCAATGGCGGAGACAATATCGGCATTTATTTACCCTTGTTTGCCAGTAGTAATCTTCCTGAGTTAGTTGTCATCCTTACAGTTTTTTTTACAATGGTTGCAGTTTGGTGTGCGGTGGCTTACTGGTTCACTCGCCATGCTGCAATTGCGAGGGTGTTTACTCACTCGACTCACGTTTTAGTCCCGTTTGTACTGATTAGTTTGGGTCTATACATTTTGATAGACAGTGGCAGCTATCAGCTTCTGCCCCTCTTCCCAGGGAAGTAAATAAACAGCTTTTGCTTAGGTATTTATCTTGCCGAAGCTGCCTGATTTGAACAGGGGAGTTTTGCTGAAAACTTTAGCACTTTGATCGAGAAAAAAAGCGAGAATGTGCAAAAATATAAGCAATGGGAATTAAGAACTAAGAGTTTAATCAATGCTATTACAGTTTAAGCCTACCAGAGTAGATACGCAAAAGGCTAAGTTACAAAATCCTTCGCGGGTGCGGGATCACTTAGCAAATGAGCGAACTTACTTAGCTTGGATGCGAACCGCGATCGCACTGTTAGGTTTTGGCGTTGTCATTGTGCGTCTGCGCCTATTCCAACCCCCCTTGATGCCTCGTCCCGGTATTGGCTGGAAATTAGGTTTAATGTTCTCCCTGGTTGGTTTGATCACAGTCTTGATCTCAACTCGACATTATTTCGGTGTCCGCCATGCGATCGATGAGGATACCTATGAACCCGCAGATGGTTGGGTGCTAATCTTCAGTTTGATTGTGATGTTGTTAGGAACTGGAGTGGTGTATTTTATCTTCTCTGCTCCCTTGAATCAAGTTAGTATGGTCATGGCTGAATAAGGGTTGGGAAAAATATAACGGGTCAGCATTTGCCAGGAAGAATGGGTGAGTTGTCTGCAACTATGCCAGCCATTTGCAGTGGTTCCAGAAACCAGAAAGACCGCTGGTGAATGGCAGTCGCTACCAAGTCTCATCCCCGGATTAACATTGCCTTTTTCCCAGAAACCCCTATCCTTCACTGACTGAAAATCTTAGTAGTCCTCTTCGCTGTGCCGATTTCGAGAAGACAAATCAAATTCTTCTGTATGCCAGACTGGTAATAGCCCCCATCGACTGCGAAGGGTAACATTTGTTTTACCATCTAAGGGCCACTCTACAACCACAGATTCTGAGCGATCGGGTTTATTGGCAAAACTAACATTATTTCTCTGCACCAAAAATACATTGTCACCGTAATGAAAATCTAACCGTCCTGGTGTTTTTACGGTATAATGAAAGACCACTCGATTGGTCCCAGGCCGTTGAGTTAGGGTGAGATTTTCTACTTCTGCATAATTGAGAACCGCATTTTTGTAAGCACTGCCAACCAGTACCAAGAGGAAAGCTGCCAACCCCAGGGAAACTCCCGTCAGCTTTTTATTCTTTTTAGCGGTTTCTTCTAGCAACAGACTGGTTCCAGCCAGTTGCTGCTTTAACAAGATAATTTCCGATTCAATTTCTGCGTTGCTCGCAACCAATTTTAATAAAGAAGCACCGGGAACTGTTTGAGAAAACGTTGCTAAATCTAAACTGCGATTTTCATTCACTAAAGTGGCAACGGTCCGGCGAATATTAGTAATTCTCGCAGCGAGAATCACGGGGCTTTTTTCGGGAGAAAAGAGGGGAACCGCAGCAGAGTTTTCCTCGGTATCCGTGACCAGTAAGCCACCATTACAGTCCAGAAACGAGCGGTCTTTTTTATGAATAATCTGAGTGGAATTCAAAATGCAGAGATAAACTTCTTCCAATTCCTGTAACTGGCTAATTTTGAGCAGTTTTTCCGAGTCTGGAGAATTCAGCGCCAAGCTGGATTTGCCGTTGATAAGCTGCATGAAAGGAAAAGCAGTTAAAGTCCCCAGGTAACCGCGCTGATAGTTTTCCGGGAAAATTCCTCCCACCCGGCCGTCCTTGGTTTTGTAGAAAGCAACTAAATCTAAGCCAACGGCCGCAGACCACCTCAGAGCGATCGTTAAATTCTGAGGAGAAACGTCAGTTGATTCACCTTTGGTTTTTAAATTAACTTTAGCCTTGAGGTAAGCCATTGTTTAATATCTCCCTGAACTCATGAAAGTTTCATCGGCTGTTGTCTCTGCAACTACAACCCCGATCGCTTCCATTCCTCAAAGCATCTGTCAAAAAAATTCACCCCGATCTAGTCCGTTGGGTTGAGGCAACAAAACCCCATCCTCAGGTCAAAATTAAATCGAAGGGTCCCCTGTCAACCCTGATGTCGAGGTCCCAATCAAATATTGCTCAAACCACTCTTGCGCTAACTGCGCCACCACCTCCAGGGTGCCTGGTTGGGTAAAGAGTTGAGTGGTGCTGGGAATAATTTCTAGCTGTTTGTGCGATCGCAGTTGTGCCAGTGCTTTTTGATTCATGCCAATGACAGAAATATCGCTGCCACCTACAATCAGTAGCGTCGGTGCTAGCACTTTCGGCAGGGATAACCCCGCCAAATCAGGTCTTCCCCCTCCCGAGACGACTGCACTCACAATTTCCGGGCGATCGGCGGCGGCGACTAAGGCCGCAGCAGCACCGGTGTTTGCGCCAAAATAACCAAGCTTTAAATTGCGAACATTCAGAGTTTGAGCCACCCACTCTGTCGCATCCATCAACCGTTGGGCAAGGAAGGGAATCTTGAAGCGCAGGTGTCCGGTTTGGCGATCGGCCTCCTCTTCATCTGGCGTTAGCAAATCGAACAACAGCGTCGCAAACCCTGCTTGATTCAGTACCTCAGCGACGTAAAAGTTGCGGGGGCTTTGGCAAGTGCTACTACTGCCCTGGGCAAACAATACGATCCCACGAGCCGGTTCAGGAACACTCAATTGTCCTTCTAAGTTAATTGAGCCGGAAACTATCCAGACTGAACGCTTTTCACCCTCCCATTTTGAAGTTTGATTCACGATCGGTGATTCCCCCCACTGCCACTCAAAAAATAATCGAAAAAGCTGAATTCACCCAGCTTAATCAGAGCGAATTTAAAGGTAGAGTTTCCTTAAAAAACTGCTACTAAGCTGTGATTGAATTGATTTTGTCTGAAAATACCATAGACTGGTATCATTCAGCAATCCGAATCTTTACTTAGTTCTTTCTTTTGGTAGATGTAATTTTACTTTGCAATCAGTAAAGTTTTGGAGAACTTGTTATTTTTTAGACTGAACCCCTTCGAGGGAAGCTTCTGGGGTCGAAGCGTTTTCTAAGCGGATAGTAGTTAGTAATGACAATGGGAAATAAACAAGAAGAACCAGGGCAAGAGCGTCAGCCATTTTTAGACCTCAATCGCAGACAATTTTTAAAAGGAGTTAGCTTTATCGGAGCTGGAGCTGGAGCTTGGCTAACTGACCATGTTCTGCACTCAAACCAGCGAGCAGAGGCTTCCCAAACCAATGTAATTAAAACAGTGAGTAGCGAGCCAATTTTTAACGAAGCGAGCCTAGCTCAAAGCAATTCCAACCCTGGTGAAATTCCCCGCCGTCCCCTAGGGCGGACAGGGGTGCAAGTTTCTGCGATCGGACTGGGCGGCGCAACTTTAGGTCAAGCAAAAACCTATGAAGAAGCAGAGCGAATTGTTCATGAAGCGATCGATCAAGGCATTACTTTTATGGATAATGCCTGGGAATATAATAATCACAAAAGCGAAGAATGGATGGGGAGGGCGTTACAAGGACGACGCGACCAAGTTTTTCTCATGACTAAAGTCTGTACTCATGGACGCGATCGCACGGTGGCGATGCAGCAACTCGAAGAATCTTTACGGCGCCTCAAAACGGACCATTTAGATTTATGGCAAATTCACGAAGTCGTTTATTATAATGACCCTGAATTAATTTTTCGGGCGAATGGCGCGATTGAAGCTTTAGACCAAGCGAAGCGCGAAGGGAAAGTTCGCTTTGTTGGCTTTACCGGCCATAAATCTCCCCAAATTCATTTAGAAATGCTCTCGCATAATTACCCCTTTGATACTGTGCAATTGCCCCTCAATTGTTTTGACGCAACCTTTAATAGCTTTGAACAGCAAGTGTTGCCAGAACTCAACCGACGCGGGATTGGCATTATTGGCATGAAAAGTTTAAGTGGGAATGGGGAAGCGGTAAAAAAAGGGATTGTAACGGCCCAAGAAGCGCTGCGTTATGCCATGAGTCTCCCTGTTTCTACAACTGTGAGCGGCATTGATTCTTTGGAAGTGCTGCGACAAAATTTAGCGATTGCGCGGGGTTTCCAACCAATGGCTGTAGCTGAGATGCAAGCGTTGCGCGATCGCTGCGCCCAATATGCGGCGGACGGTCGTTTTGAACTGTTTAAAACGTCTAAAAAATTCGATGCTTCCGAAGGTAGAAAACAGCATGGTTTTCCAACAGAATCAGAATTAAAAGCCTGAAGGAATGTGAGTCTTTCTTTCCTTGACCCGGAAGCAAAAATCTGATGCTAACCTCATTTAAATCACCAGGAAAACTAGATGAAAATATTTTTTTGGGTGACGTTGAGTTTTATCGCAGTCGGTGCAATGACTCTCTTACTTCAACCCTGGATGCAATCGTATTAATCGAGTAGAGATACCAACTCAAACTCGCACTAACCTTGTCGAGCATAGCGCCCCATTATTTCTGCTGCATCAAGGATATGACCAGCCATCGCAGCTTTTAAATCTGCTTTCGTTATTCCTGGCTCTAGCTCTAAGAAAGTATCTAAGGCAAGGAGTTTAAAAAAATATCGGTGAGTACCATTCGGGGGACAAGGACCCCCGTAACCTAACTGACCAAAATCATTTTTTCCCTGCAAGCCTCCTTCCGGGAGAGAAGGTTGATTTGGAACTGCTTCTGGCAGTTGGCGGATCTGGGCGGGCAAGTTATAAATCACCCAGTGGATAAAAGTTTTTTGAGGAGCGTCTGGATCTTCTAAAATCAGTGCAAAGCTTTGGGTTGCTTGGGGCGGATCTTCCCAGGTGAGAGGGGGAGAAATATTGTCACCGTCACAGGTATATTTAAAGGGAACGGTGCTGCCAATGTCAAAGGCTGGGCTGTAAATGTGCATAGTTTTAAATTGGATTTTGAGCGAGAATTGAAGAGGTTCAGGGAATAAAGTTTAATTAAGGTGAGGATGGGATTTGGTGGGATTGGTAGGCTTTGAGTTGAGTGCGTAATTGAGCGATTTCTTGAGCCATATCGAGAACCATTGCAGCTCCAATTAAATTTAAACCCAGATCCTGACGGAGCCGGAGAATTTGGGCAATGCGAGCGATGTCACGCGATCGCAGCAGGGAGTTGGTTGTTTCAATCACTCCCAACTCGACAAAGCGCTCTACCAATGTCACTGAGGTGGCGGTTACTCTCGCTGCATATTCAAAGGAATAAAGCCGATCGCCTTCTGGGGAAATCACCTGATGCGATAAGCTATATTGGGTCATACTGTCACCTCCTCTAAATGAGTACGGGGGTTAAAGCTGCTGTTTGCCTGAATCTTTTCGTAGGACTCTCGTTCAATCGTACTCAACTCCTTAGGAGAGACGATCTGAAGCTTAACGAAAAGATCGGTGCGCTCGCCTTTGGGTTCCACCCACCCTTGACCCCGTAACCGCAGGGTTTGCCCCGATCGCACTCCTGGGGGAATGGTCATAGTGACACTGCCGTCGGGTGTGGGGACTTTCACCTGAATCCCTAGTACCGCTTCGTCTGGCCGGATCGGGAGTTCGCAAATCAGGTTGTCGCCTTCAAAGCGAAAGAAAGGGTGGGGTAAAATTTCAATGTTGAGGTATAAGTCACCTCGTTGTTGAGAAAAAGGACTGGGGCTGCCTTTGCCTTTGATCCGGAGGCGACTCCCAGGTTTAGCACCGGGCGGAATGCGAACGTTGATAATTTCGGTGTTGAGTTGTAGCCGCTTCTGGGCGCCATGAAATGCTTCTGAGAAGGTGAGTGCGATCGCTGCCTCCGTATCCGGGGCAGGAATTTGCTCAGAAAATCCATTGCCAACGCCGTTACCCGTGGTGTAGGGACGGTGGCTGTAAGTTCTTCCCCCGGTACCCCCCCGGCCACCACTGCGATCGAAACGACCCAAGAGGTCATTGAGGAAATCGTCAAAGTCCGCGTATTGGTTAAAATCTACCCCTTCCGTTCCAAACCCTGTTCCTCCGGGGGACCGAGGCGTTCCCCCCTCGGCTGCTTGTCTCCAGTATTGACCGAACTGGTCGTATTTCTGTCGCTTTTCTGGATCGGAGAGGATTTCGTTGGCTTCGTTGATTTCTTTAAATTTTGCTTCTGCTTCGCGATCGCCAGGATTGACATCTGGGTGATACTTGCGGGCGAGTTTACGATAAGCCCGCTTAATCTCCTCCGGAGTGTCACTTTTATTGACACCCAAAATTTTATAGTAATCTTTAAAATCCGTTGCAGCCGACATTATTTTCCGCCTCTAGCGCTCCATAAACGTTGAGATTCTACCCCTCGATCGCAAGATTTTTAGGCAAGGCAGAATGGGGAAGTGGCAGAACTCTTCGATCGATCCAGGATGAAAAATTGTGAGAGTGAGTCTGTCGCGCTCGTTTCCCACTAACGACTTATCACTAATATAACTCAAATTGCTAGCGATCGCTCAATCACTCACCCCTCCCCTGAGAAATTCCCCATTCCAACGACTTTTATCGAATGCTTGAGCGTGATAAGCAATAGAGTCAAGGCTGTCAGGAGGAAAGTCACTGTCCCCCACAGTCCTTGAAAACTGTTGGAGTCGTTTTCAGATCATTGCTGCGTCGAACTCTCGCTGACTGAAGGGGGCAGACTGGTCAAATCATGGTTCCTGAATTACCCATAAGAGGATGTCATTGAGTTTCACTCACCTCCACAATTTTAGGCAGTCTCACTCCCAACTTGAGTTAACACTTTCTACTTCCAACCCAGAGGTGGCTCAATCAAAGTTTCCTCTGCCTGCTCAGCAGCAGTCCCTGGTTTATCAACAATTTTGACGGTACTTGCTTGCGGACCTTGTTCACCTTGCTCTAAGAAAAAGTGAACGCCTGTGCCAATTTCTAAGCGGTCAAATTCGTCATTCAGCACGCTATTGCGGTGAAAATAAACATCTTGACCCTCGAGGGTTTTGATAAAGCCATACCCCTGCTCTTTAAACAACTTATTGACGAGGGCTGTTGTTTCCTGCGCGGTCTGAGTTTTGGTTCGTTGGCTCTCGCGCTGTCGTCTCGCAAGTTCTTTAAGCTGTCGCTCGGCCATGCTGAATGCGTCTCGGATCACGGTATCGACTTCCGTGTACTGGTTGTTTCCTGAGGGGTTACTTTCTGCGACTAATTCATGACCGGGTGGAACTGTAATATCGAGACGAACCCGGTAGGGGGAACCACTGCTAGGGCGGTCGTGAATTTTTTCGATGGCAATGTGGCAACTATTAATATAATCGCAGACCCGCTCTAGTTTGGCAATTTTTTCGTGGACTAATGAGTCCAGGGCGTCAGTTTTGGTTACATCTCGATACGTGATTTCTGGGGGAACTTTCATCCTTGACCTCTACAACTTAACCTTTAGGCATGAGACTCGACCCTTGGGTCTTGCTCCTGTTTGATAAGATAGCGAGAGAGGGTTCAAGTCTGTCTCTATCATTCGTTGATTTTTTTGACTAATTTTTTATAAATTTTCTCTTCTTCCCCTTTCTTAAGGGGGAGAGCAGAGTCTTAATAGCGTTGCGCTTCCTGCTGAGGGACTAGCGAAGCAGGTGGCGGTTGACTTTAGGAGTATTTTGCGGTCTTTAAGAAAGTTTGATGTCGCTCTTTGCTCAGCTTGGAATCGGGAAAATTTACCGGCTCATTCTGTTTCTCCCTGACCTGAGTCATGAGGGATTGAAACCGCAGCTTGCCAGGGAAACCACAGGGAGATCGCCCCGACTTTTGTTTAGGAGAAAAAGTTACGAGTTAGGGAGTCTCAGAATGGTTAAGGAAAGGGAAGATCAAAACTTGGTTTATGACTAGAGGTCAGAAAAATATGGTTTCCCTTTTCCCCCTCATTCTGTGCAATCACAAAGAATCTAACTCTTTTCTGCTAAGAGCCAGAGAGTTGAACCAGGGTCGGAAGTCTACACCACCAGACCTCTAACAAATCAGAACAGATTAATTGCATGAAGTGTAGCAGGAACTTTAGCCATTCCCTCCTAAAGTCCTAACTCCCCACGGAAAAATTGAGTGAGGTCTGGATTAAGTTCCTGGGACTAATTCCACTTTAATCCAACCGGGTTGGCGTGTATCAAAGGCTTTATAAGCTTCGATCGCAGAGGTTAGCGGTTCAACTTGGGTCAGAATCTCGGTGGGATCGACAACTCCTTGGCGCACCAGATCCACCAGGATCGGAATATACTTGCGGTGGTTGCAGTTCCCCATGTTGATGGTGAGGTTCTTATTCATCGCCATACCCAGGGGGAAAAAGCGGTGAGTCGGCGGATACACCCCAATAATTGACAGCGTACCCGCCTTTGCTAACGCTTGCACGGCCCATTCCACCGCCTGAGAAGGAGCATCCCCCGGATGCCAGTTACTGCCTTGGGGGTTGGTTTTTTGTACAATTTGCTGTAGTTCCTGCTGATGTTGCTGGGACTGCTGCTTGGCCTGCTGAGCCGCTGGACCGCTGCGAGGTGCAGTTGCATCCACTCCCACCGCATCGATCGCGCGATCGACTCCAATACCACCGGTGAGTTGCTGGATCGCCTCAATGGGGTCTTCGGCATTAAAGTCAATCACTTCAGCTCCCTGGTCCCGCGCCATTTCTAACCGCGAGGAGATGGTATCAACTGCAATGATGCGGCCTGCACCCATTAACTGAGCACTGGCGATCGCAAACTGTCCCACCGGTCCGCACCCAAAAATAGCCACGGTATCTCCTGGCTCAATTTCTGCGAGATCGGCGCCAAAATAAGCCGTTGGGAAGATGTCAGACAGCAGAATGGCTTGGTCATCGTCTATATCATCCGGCAACTTCACCAGATCGGCATTGGCGTAGGGAATGCGAGCAAATTCAGCTTGCAACCCGTGGAAAGGACCAGTATCTTTTGGCCCTCCAAAGAAAGCAGTACCGGCCTGGGGCCCATTGGGGTTCGCGTTATCACACTGAGCTTGATAGCCAGCGCGACAGTAGGAACAGTAACCACAGGAAATCGTAGAAGGAATAACCACGCGATCGCCAACTTTGAAGTTCCGGACATTTGCACCGACTGCTTCCACAATGCCAACTCCTTCGTGGCCGAGAATGGTTCCTGGTTCCATCCCCGAAAAGGTGCCGCGGATCATGTGTAAGTCAGTGCCACAAATGGCGCTGGCCGTTAGTCGCACGATCGCATCGGTGGGCTCTAGAATTTTGGGTTCTGGCATCTCATCCAAGCGGATATCGCCGACACCGTGAAAAACAACTGCTTTCATAGGGGGAAGGGGGAAATGGGGGAAATGGGGAAATGGGGGAATGGGGGAAAGGGGGGAAATGGGGAACGCTTAGGAAAATTAAGGTTCACTGTCAACCTTGGCTAAAGCGTTGAAGGAAAGGTTTCTGGTACTTCCTCTGTCTGGGGTTGGATGCGATCGAGCGGCTCTACGGCCCGCGTATCATCAAGGTGAATGATGGCGTCGAACTGAGCCGGGAGTTGTGCGTAGAAATAATGACTAATTCGTTCAGTTTCAGGGCGGTAAATCACCCCGATCGCTCGTTCTAGTCGCGGTTCCCGCAAACCTTCTACGGCGCTACCGGGCGATCGCAAGTTCAGGAAGAAGCGCGGAATTTCTGTTTGGTGAAACAGCGCTTCGTAGCTGTCTGCGAGGGCAGGACGAACTCGCTTGAGTGCCACTGCACCCCCCCAGTCAGAAGCGGCTGCCACTGTCCCGGTATAGGTGCTAAACCCAATTAAGACTGCCTCGCCTGGGTGGCGATCGCGCACCAATTGACCGACGTTCCACTCTCCCGCCGTTGCCATGTCGGTGGCCCGTGCATCTCCGAGGTGGGAATTGTGTTCCCAGACGACGATTTTGGCGGGTTTGCCTTGGCGACTGAGGTAAGCAGCGAGGCGATCGAGGGTTTCTACCTGGTAGCGATCGCGCAGATTCCACGAAGAGGCCCGCCCCTCAAACATCGACCGGTAATACTCTTCAGCATTCTTGACCAGTCGCGCGTTCTGTTCGGCCCAGAAGAATTCCTCCTCAGCCGTAGGACCGTCCTGTTGGGTGTACTGAGGCGTCCGTCTCTGCAAGTCCAATAACTGATTCACGGCTTCCTGTTGGCAGGGTTCAGACAGGCCAAACCGAGTGGCGTACCCATAGGTTTGGCTATCGTCGCTGAAATGTTCAAAACAGGAGTAGCGATCGCGTGCTTGTTTGGCTGCTTCTGGATCAACTTTTTCCAAGTAAGCGAGGACAGCCTCGATGGAAGCATACAAACTGTAGAGGTCAAGTCCGTAGAAGCCTACCTTAGCCACACTTTCAGGCAGTGAGTCATTCAATTGGCGCAACCAGCCAACGAAGTTAAGAACATCGGTATTTCGCCACATCCAGGTTGGAAACCGCAGAAAGTCTTGCAGCGCTTCGGCGGGTGTGGCGTCGTCGCTAACCCCGCGCACATAGCGGTTGATGCGGTAGGCATCTGGCCAGTCTGCTTCCACTGCAACCGCCTGAAAGCCTTTTTCTTGAATCAACCGTTTTGTGATCTCAGCCCGCTGTTCGTAAAATTCGTGGGTGCCGTGGGATGCTTCGCCGATCAAGACGAAGCGAGCGTCGCCAATTAAATCCATCAGGGGTTCCCAGTCAGTTGCTACTCCTGTCAGGGGGTGAGCGGCGGAGCGCACGGCTTGGACTAGAGTTTGGGTAGCTAGAGGCATGGTTCTCGTCCTTCTCGACAGCGACCTTTGCAAACAGGTGGAGTTGAAGCTGTTTACTGGCAAGTTCAACTCTCGATGAATTGAGCTTTGCCCTTAGCGCTGCTCGCGATCGGCAAAAATGCTGGAATTTCCTAGGTCGGGTGTTCATCGTTTCCGTTCTGAGTTTATGCTAGAAAGCTTCTCATCTTCTCTCCTCTAACCAGTGGATTATTCTGTTGCAGAAGCTGCTCTACCGTGGGAAGTAGTTCTAACTAAGTTGAGGGGTCAAGCTTTATACTTCTTCAATCTTAAGTCCGCTAAGATTAGCAAAAATTTCGAGTCAAATTCCAGGGATAAATTGTAATTTTTTAACAACTTAATTAGGACGGCAATTGCTACTTTAGCCGACCAGAAAACCGCCTCGTTAGTGAATAAGATTCGTTAAAATATAGAAGTAGGGTGAGTCTGCTCAAAACTCCTCTCTTGATTTGAGAAAGATCGCAAGTTGACCAGGGTTTTACAGAGTTACTGACAAGCTTTACCCAGGAAACCTCTAAAGGAATTATTTATGCACCTCAAGGATTACCCCAAAGCGATTGCCACTCGGCAATACGAGCTTTTGCAGCTCAATCACGAAATTCGTCGTCACTCCCAAAGTGTTAACTTATTTACGGCTTCCATTGACCGTAAAATTGCCTACGATCCGAATTTAAAAAACGAAGCTCAACGCAAAGCTCGTCGCTTCGAGTTGATGCAACAAGACTCTGACTATTTAGTCGCTTCTCAAGCCTTAGAACAAGTCACTGACCAGCGTGATTCTCTATTAATTGAATTAGATTTACTCCGCAATCAGTTCAGTGTTTTGAGGCTAGAATTACGAGAAGCTTTGACCGTTAAGGAACATCCTGAGTTTGAGGTTTGAGGATAACCAACCTCAGGCTGAGGGAGAATTCATTTAGCTTTTTTGTTCCGGGTAGGGTGCAGAGTTAACGCACCCTACTTCCCTTCAAATTCAGCAATGTGTCGCTGTGATTTTTTTACTTAAATTAATTACTCAATAACCAGTCGTAAGAGAGAGTGGTTTTCACTCAATCCTGTGCTAATAAAATTCAGCCTTCTTTAGAAAATATCATTGAAATATTTCCTCAGATAGATGCTCTAAATGAATTAGTCTCAAATGCTAAGAGTAGACAGGATAAATTCTACAGGAATCGCCGACCCTCGCAAAGAAGCTGGAATTGGGTGGTTTTTGATAAAAAAGCGAATAATTTTCTGATTCTTTACAAAAGGAACTAAAAAGCTGTGTTGAGTATCACAAGGGAGTCCTACCTTTTGTGGGACACGCTCATTGCTATTGTCGGGTTAATTTTTTTAATTGCTAAATTCCGCCTTCATCCCTTTCTCACCCTGATTCTTGCTGCTGGTTTCATTGGGTTGACTGCCGGAATGCCCTTACACCAAATTGTTGAATCTTTTCAAAAAGGATTTGGGGGCGTTCTCGGATTCGTTGCCGTTGTCTTGGGGTTGGGAACCATGCTGGGAAAAATGACGGCAGAATCCGGTGCAACTGAACAGATTGCTACGACTTTAATTGATAAATTTGGCAAAAATCGCGTCCACTGGGCGATGATGGTGGTAGCATTTATTGTTGGGATTCCCGTCTTTTTTGAAGTTGGTTTTGTTCTGTTAATCCCACTCCTATTTACCATCGCCCGTAAGCTCAATATTTCCCTGATTAAAATTGGCATTCCTTTAGCAGCAGGACTCTCCGTGGTTCATGGATTGGTGCCACCCCACCCTGCACCAATTCTCGCCATTAATATCTATAATGCTGATGTTGGGAGAACGCTATTTTATGCGTTGATTGTCGGTTTACCAACAGCCATTATTGCTGGACCCCTCTTTGGTAGCTTTATTTCTCGGTATGTCGATGCTGTTCCCCCGCCTGAATTAGCAGCGCAATTAACTCGAAAAGAAGATAATCAACAACTTCCCAGTTTTGGCATTTCCATTTTTACAATTCTGCTACCTGTTGGTTTGATGCTGCTGACTGCGATCGCAGATATTCTTCTCCCTAAAGAAAACCACTTGCGCCAGTGGGTAGACTTTATTGGCAATCCCATTGTCGCATTGTTAATTGCTTTGTTGTTTTCATTCTGGGTATTAGGAACCAAGCGGGGATTTACCCGAAAAAATATCCTCGATTTTATGAATGCTTGCTTAGCACCCACAGCCGTTATTATCCTCATTATTGGTGCAGGAGGCGGATTTAAGCAACTGTTAATTGATAGCGGGGTGGGAGATGCAATTGCAAAAGTTGCGATTAACTCGACTATCTCCCCAGTTTTTCTCGGTTGGTTAGTGGCAGCATTAATTCGGGTAGCCACTGGTTCAGCAACCGTTGCTATGATTACCGCAGCGGGGATTGTTGCGCCCATTGCAGCTCAAGTTGCTGGTACAAATCGGGAACTATTGGTGTTAGCCACGGGAGCTGGTTCATTGATTCTGTCTCATGTTAATGATGCGGGATTTTGGCTGATCAAAGAATACTATAATTTGAGTGTTGGTCAAACTCTCAAAACCTGGACTGTCATGGAAACCTTAGTTTCAGTGGTTGCGCTCGTTTTCATTTCAATCATCAATTTTATTGTTTAAATCTTTGTCACCTCCATGAACGATCAGCACTATGTAATAGGAGTCGATATCGGCACAACCAGCACAAAAGCTGTGTTGTTTACAGAAAAAGGTGAAGTTGTTTACCAACACTTTATTGAGTATCCTTTGCTGATTCCGACGGTGGGAGCCGCAGAACAAAATCCCCAGGAAATTTTTGCTGCTGTCATCCAATCAGTTCAAGCGTTAATCACAGGCAGTAGCATTCATCCCTCGAAGATTTTATGTTTGTCTTTTAGTGCAGCCATGCACAGTTTAATTGCGGTTGACAGCAACCATCAATTATTGACCAACAGTATTACTTGGGCGGATAATCGTAGCGCTAAGTGGGCAACTTTTCTGAAACAAAAGGGTCAAGGACACGAAATTTATCGTCGCACGGGAACCCCGATTCATGCGATGTCCCCCCTCGTAAAATTAATCTGGCTTCGTCATGAACAGCCCCAATTATTTGAGAAAGCTGCTAAGTTCATCTCCATCAAAGAGTATGTTTTTTATCAGCTCTATCAACAGTATATTGTTGATTATTCCATTGCATCAGCCACCGGGTTAATGAACTTGAAAGCCTTAACCTGGGACCCAGAAGCACTGGAAGTCGCAGGAATTACTGAAGCGCAATTATCAAAATTAGTCCCCACGACCTATCAGATTCATCAAATCGATGAAACGATGGCGGCTCAAATGGGAATTCCGGCGGATGTACCGCTCGTGGTTGGTGCTAGCGATGGAGTGTTAGCGAATTTAAGTGTCGGGGCAATTTCACCGGGAATTGTAGCGGTGACTGTGGGAACCAGTGGCGCAGTTCGTGCTGTGATTCCTCAACCTTGGACTGACCCGAAAGAGCGATTATTTTGCTATGCTCTGACTGAGAACCACTGGGTGATTGGCGGTGCGGTGAATAATGGCGGAATTATTCTGCGCTGGATTCGCGATCAGTTAGGAGCTAATGAAGTAGCGATCGCTCAACAAAAAGGTCAAGAACCCTACGACTTATTAATGGCCCTTGCTGAAACAATCCCACCCGGAGCGGAGGGTTTACTATTTCACCCTTATTTAGCTGGAGAACGAGCGCCACTTTGGGAAGCGAATGCGAGTGGTTCCTTTGTGGGATTAACCTTGCGACATACGAGAGCTCATTTAATCCGAGCCATGCTAGAAGGAATTGCCTTGAATTTATATTTAGTTGCTTGCGCTTTACAAGAGGGAATTGGTCAATTAAAAATAGTTCAGGCAACGGGAGGATTAATGAGGAGCCAGTTGTTTCGGCAAATTCTTGCGGATGTGTTTCAGTGCGAAATTCATGTGCCAGAAGGCTATGAAAGTGCAGGATTAGGGGCAGCAGTTTTAGGGCTATATGCGCTCGGAAAAATTCCAGATTTGCAGGTGGTTTCTCAGATGCTGGGAGAAAGTTCTCACCACCCACCCATTCCGGAAAATGTGGAAGTTTATCGAAAAATCATTCCGGTTTATACTCAAGTTTTACAGCAATTGTTGGGGGAATATGCGAGTCTTGCTGCGATCGCCACTGCATAAGCTAGCGGCTGCCACTACTTGCGCGACTGTTATCCCCTCTAAACAGGTGTACCCAACGGGACACTCGCCATAGTCGCAGGGACGGCAAGGCACGGGATGCGCTAAGGCGCAGTGATGTTCCTGGGCGATCGCTCCCCAAATGCCCGGATCGGTGCCACCAAACACGGTAACAGTAGGGGTTGAGAGGGCGTAAGCGATGTGAGCGGGCCCTGAGTCATTGGCGATCAGGACCGCCAGTTGTGCGATGACTGCGCCTAACACCGGTAGCGAGGTTTTTCCAGCTAGATTCAAGCTGATCCCGCTGAGTTCCTGTGCGATCGCATCCCCTAGCTGCCTCTCCTCAGCACCACCGAGGATCACAACCGTACCGCCATACTGTTGCTGAAGTTCCCTTCCCACGGCGATAAACCGTTCTGGCGGCCACCGTTTCGTAGCTTCCCGCGCAGCAGGGTGGAGGCCGATCAGGGGGGGGTGAGTGCCTGCCAACAGGGAGGTAGCTGTGGCGCGATCGCAGCTTAGCAGGGGAAATTCTGTCTGTTCCCCTTGGGGGGTTGCACCTAAAAACGTTGTCAGTGCGAGTACACGCCGCACTTCATGCTCCTTGGGAGGCCAGGCAAAGGCAGCATCCAGGCGGCCAGGGGACTCGCCTTCCCGCACAAACCCCGCCGTCGTTTGTGCTCCCAGCATCAGGGTAAAGGGGTTGGAATAGACACCAGAACCGTGCATTTGAACAGCGAGATCGAATTGTTCGGCCTGCATCTGCTGGAAGAAAGCAACGGTTTGGCAGGGGTTGAAAAATTGTTCGGCCATCCCAGGAAATCCGGGGAAGGAAACAAAGCGATCGATGTGGGGCGATCGGGCGGCTAATTCTGCCATAAAAGGCATGGCAATTAAGGTAATTTCTGCGGCCGGTAAAGCCATTCGTAGCGCCCGAAATGCGGGAGTCGCACAGATAAAATCACCGATGCGAGACGCGCGGAGTAAGGCAACTTTTCGGGGGAGGGAGGGTAAGCGGGATAAGAGGCCGGGTGTTAAAGAAGAGGTCATCATTTAACCGGATTGCTTCTCAATCAAGGGTTGAAGGGATGAGAGAAAAGTGAGGGGGTTTTCCCACTCATAAAATTTGACTGAGTCACCAAAATTCTGCTTGGCAGTTGCAACGGGGATTAAAAATAATTAAACATATTTGTTAGGGAATTGTAGCACTCAATCACCTCTAGAATGAAGGTGCATGATACTCTGCCTCATCCAGACTGATACCGCAGCAAACGCAGCCATAAATTAGAAGGGGGTTATATCGTTGGATGGATGAATACTAGCCATAAAACAACAAAAATATCAGTGTAATTCACAAACTAATTCTGCACTGCTGGGTCTTTACTTAACAGAGCAGGAGGAGGAAACGATGGTTGTTAGCTACCAAAGTCGCGCTGTGGGAGTATTTGCTACTCGTCAAGATGCAGAGCAGGCCCTCAATGAATTGAAAAGTTCTAGCTTTCCAATGGATAAGGTTTCTATTATTGCCAGAGATGCTGAGGAACAAATCGGCGAAGCTCAGGCGAGCGATCGAGTCGGAAATCAAAATGTCAAGGCTGCTAGTGGAGTAGTGGCAGAGACTCTAACGAATAGCGCTTTAGGCACTGTTTTAGTGGGTTTGGGAAGCTTAGCAATTCCCGGAATTGGTCCAATTATTGCCGCCGGAAGTCTCGGCGTGGCGCTCGTGGCTACTGTGGCCAGTAGTGGAGTGGAAGCTCTAGCCTTTAATGGTTTGGTAAAAGCCTTTACTGATTTAGGAATCCCTGAGGAAGAAGCGAGGATCTATAGCGATCGCTTACATCAAGGGAATTATGTGGTCATTGTCGATGCCACAGAAGATGACCTTCGTCGCGCTACAGAAATCTTTGAAAAACAGGGCATTCAAGCGTGGAATATTTATCATCCTGCACTCAGTTAACTCTCTGAACTTGATGTTAAATCCTTAAGACAAAACTGGGGAACCGTTGGGGGATAGGTTGCCTACCTATCTCCCAACAACGCTCACCCATAAAGACTGGTTAAAGTCAGGAGAGTTTATTCATGTTCAGGAGGGGAGGGTGGCTCAGGCTCTTGTTCCCGATCCTTTACTTCTAAGAGTTCTGGGTTTTTGACTTCGACAACTTCTTTAACTGGTACTCCTAAATCTTTATGCCACTCATTAAAAACATCTTTAACCAAAAGTTCTTTGACACTCGTTTGAATCACAATTGCTAAGGGGACAGAAAGTAATAACCCCAAAAAGCCAAAAAAGATGGAAAAAACCAGGACAGATAATAAAGTAATAGCTGGCGCAATTGCGACCGCTTTGTGCATCACAATTGGCACTAAAATCGCGCCTTCTAGTTGCTGAATGAACAGATAAAGCACGATCACAGCACCTGCTTTCCAAGGTGAATCTAGTAAAGCCAACAGTGTAGGGGGAATAATGCTCAAAGTCGGCCCTAAATTCGGGATAAACTCTAATAAACCAGCGATAAAAGCATTCGTGAGGGGCAACGGTACTTTCAACACCCACAAACCAATTCCACTCACCACTCCGATGACTGTCATATCAAACAAAGTGCCTTTCACCCAGCCAATCAGAGACCTTTCACACTGAGACAGAACTTCATCGATTCTCCGGCGGTAAAAGGAAGGAAAGAGGCAGATAAATCCGCGCCGATAGAGGTCAGGATCTGCCAAAAGCATGATCGCTAACACAAGCACCAGCAACAAGTTTAAAGCACCCGCTAAGGAGCTCGAAAATAAGGTAAAAAAGTTTCCAAATAGCCGAGGTGCAACCGCTTGAAAATTTTGAGTAAGAGTTCTCAAGCTACGGACTTCTACTAACAGATCCGGCGGAATTACAGTTTCTAAACCTTTGGACCAAGTCCGTAAGCGTTCTAAACCCTTAGGCGCTAAATCGGTCAATTCTTGCAGTTGATTTACCAAGGGCGGTACTACGATGGCGATGAAGCAGGCTACCAATCCTAGTAATGTTATTACTGATAGGAAAATTGCAATGCCTCGCTTGATCCGGGCTAGCTGCAAGAGTCGCACAATTTGATTTAACGCGATCGCTAAGACGATCGCAGCAAAAACCAGCAAAACAACTTGCCGGATTCGCCATAAAATGTAGAGAGAGATGACAAGAGCGAGTAATCCGATCCATTCCCCTAACTTCACAGTGGGGCCTCCATTTTTAGGGGGTTAACAGTTTGCTCTGAACAAGAATTAGGTTAAATAATACCAGGACATCGGCGTTCCGTGCAAGGCAATTCCTGCAAACGAAGGACCCCCTCGTGAATTGCTGACCCTCTCTAGTTTTTTCAGTGAGAGGCCTGTTCTCGGTATCAAAGGATAAGCTTAGTCTTATCGGCAATGGGGAACCGGGAGGTCTGAAACAACCCAAGCATGGTTGATCGGCGGTCGTTGTTGTCAAATTCACCTCAAAACGATCCAGTTTTTGTGTTAAAAAGATGTAAAAAAAAGGAGCCAATCTTAATCTATTTACTACTGCGATTGCTGACTGAAGTTACCTCTCAACGATGATACCGGTGCAACTTGAATCCATATCCCACCTCCGAGACTCGATCGCCAGTAAGTCGAAGACTGACTCAATCACATCCTGAACCGGGAGATCGGCAACAAATGAGGCAGGATGCTCGCAGGTGTGTTGAATGCAGTCCAGTCCACAAACGGGGCAGTTGAGACGCCAGGAAATAACGGGACGGTGGCGCGATCGCGTGAGGGGACCGGCTGTGATTAAGTTTCCGCACCAATAAATACCCACCGTTGCCGTGCCAACTGCTGCCGCCAAGTGTAGTGGGCCGGAGTCGTTGGAGATGAGGACGCTGCACCGGGACAGCAAACCCGCGAGACCCTTCAGGGACAAGCGACCACAGGTATTCTGAGCTTTTGCTTTCATGAGGTCGATCAGGTGGTGGGCGAGATCCGCTTCGGGTTCCGTTCCAGTCACGATGATGCGAGCACCCGTAGCTGCGATCGCATCTCCCACCGCTGCGAACTTCTGCACAGGCCAGCGACGGCGGGGATCGCCTGCCCCTGGATGGATAGCAACGAGGGGCACTTTTGTTTCAGGGACGATTTCTAGCGATTCAGCGCGGTCGCTTTGGGTGACCGTGAGGCGCGGTTCTAAGTCAGACGTGACGGCGTCCACCAGCGAAACAACTTCTAGGTAGCGCAGGATTTCAGGCTGAAAGTAGAGGTAAGGAACCGTGCGATCGAGTGCTGGTGCGTCTGGAGTCCGTAACCCGATCGCCATTTTTGCGCCGAGGCGAAGTGTGAACGGGTTAGAGTTGCGACCCCCTCCATGCAACTGAATGGCGAGGTCGAATTGTTCTCGCTGCATCGCCTCGAAGAATGCTGCTAACTCGGTCGGGTCTTGCTTGACTCCGGGTTCATTGCCGATCGCCCCTGAGGGAATGACAACCACCCGATCGACGGGTCCGGGTCTGTTTTCCAGAAATGATTGGTGCCAGGGTCTTGCCAGTAGAGTGATTTCAGCATCAGGGTAGCGCGATCGCAACGCAGTTAAAGCAGGTAAAGCAAAGATAAAATCTCCGAGGGCATTCGCCCGCAAAACAGCAATTTTTTGCCGCTTAAAGAGGGGATTATTTTTCATTGTTTAACCTTGACATGGGTTATTCCCGATCACTCCCTACTCACCCTTGAAAACTCAGAATTCACGGGCAAAACTCTCGGTGCATTTACGCTCCGGTCTACAACTGTTGTGGGGAGTTCTTGATGATAAACACCGGAGGGAATAATCCCACAACCGCCGTAGCGAGCCATGACTCGGTGTTGCGCTAAAACATCTTCGCCACAGTGGTTAGGAGGGAGGTCTTGCCAAAAATTAAACCCGCCTACTTCCCGTAATTTGGCAGTGTCATACATCACGCAACCACCCACCCAAGCAACCTTATATTTTCGCTGTTGGTCTGGGGTGAGACCGAGGCGTTGCTGGAGGTGGTAAATATTAGCAGCATTGTGCAGAGGCCAGCGTTCCCATTCGGGTGAGTCTGGTAGAATTAATTCGGGTTTGACGGGGCCATCCCAAAAGACGATCGCTTGTTCCTGGGGGCGAATTTCATTAATAAAACTTAAACCGATGACGGCACTGCCCACAAAACCGCACCCTTCTTCTTGAATAGCTGTCAACATTCGGGCAATGACATCGGATTCTAAAATCAAATCGTCGTCTAGAAATAAGCAATAGGGAGCGGTCGCTTGGTCTAAGAGAAATTGTCGCTGTTGTGCCAGGCCTCTGCGGGGCAAGTTTTTATCGAGTTTGACAGAGTTTTGATGACTATTGAGGACTCGCACGACTGTTTGAATTTCCCTCGTTTCCAGCGGATCGCTATCTTCTGTTTGATCGGAAATGAGGATGGAAAAATCGCGAAACGTTTGCGAGATTAAACTCGTTAAGGTAACAGCGAGGGCAGTAGGGCGTCGGTAGGTAAGTACCTAAGCAAAATTAATTGCATATGCAGATCCGAGATTATCTAGTACGGTTTTGACATATTTTACTAAACTTTTCCAGTCTTGATAAGCCTCAACTTTAATCCATTCATACTTCAAGAACTTCCACAAGATTTCGATTAAATTCAGCTTCGGTGAGTAAGCGGGTAACCAGAACAATTCTAGGTTCCTCGCCTTCCATTCTTCTCGCTTTTTCATCATAGCCTCACTGGTATGGATTGGTGCTTGATCCATAATAACTACTGTTCTTTTGGTAATCTTTTTGCTGAATTTTTCTAAGAAATCGATGACCACTTCACTCGTTATCTTCTGGGTATTCAACTGATATTCTAATTCGTTTTTTCGGTTCATCAATCCCTATATATTTAATCTTTTTTTCGAGCTAGACCGACTTCTTAAGGTAATTGTCTCTCCTTTTTCTTGCCATCCATATGGTACATAAGGGCTTAAACAAATTCCGGATTCATCGAAATACCTCAAGTCTATTTCTCCTTTTTTCTCTAGCTCTTTTAGCTCTACTATTTTTTCGAGCTTGATTTCGTACTCCCAGCTTAAAGGCTCTCCGTTCACCCCCCTCTTCATCCTTTTCCACCTCATCTCAAACTTTTTTACGATTCTTTTTACGGTATCTTTACTGACATCTACTCCCCACTCTTTCTGGATTTTTTCAATCACTCTTTTTAGATTTTTTGGTTCTTGCTTAACCCACTCTCTCACTTGTTCCCTCTGCTCCTCTTTTAATTTGGTTTTTCTTCCTCTTCCCGTTTGGTCATATAACCCCACTAACTTTTCTTCTTCCCACTTCTTATACCAATACTGGAGAGTTCTACGACTCACTCCAAAAATTGTTATTAATTTCTCGGTATCCAACCCTCTAAATCTTAATAGGATACAATGCGCTCTTCGTCTGACTTGAGGATACTTGCTCTCTTTGTAAACCCTTAATAACATTTTTTCCGTTTCTGAGCTTAAGTCTTTTGTCAATCTCACACCCTTCTCCTTTTTTCTGTACTCTCCTCTCTTTTATACATCACTTTTGAAAAGAGTGCAATTTATTCTGCAT
>JBLNEP010000095.1:0-10056 GCA_050262755.1 Actinomycetota bacterium
AGAGGAACTCAAGCATGGCAGTTCGCAAAGACACGATCTTCGAGCGCTTCTTAGCGCCAGTCTTCCGGCTGATCCTCGATGAGGAAGCACTCCAGCGTTTTTATGACAGTATCGATTGGGAACAGGAAGGAGCTCGCTTCTGCCAACCCAACTTAATCACGCCCGACTACTACAGCAGCCAGAACTTTCATGGCATTGTAGGCGGCTACCTCAACCCCAGAGCTGCCGTTTCCTATGATGCCATCACTCAATATGTCCTCCCTCCCCATGAAACCCTGGTGAGGCAAGGGTTAATCAACGCAGTCGGGGGGCAACCGCGGCGCATTCTTGACTTAGGCTGTGGTACTGGTTCCACCACGCTGATGCTCAAACAAGCGTTTCCCCAAGCGGACGCGATCGGCTTGGATTTGTCGCCTTATATGTTGGTGGTAGCGGATCTGAAAGCAAAAAAAGCTGGGTTAACCGTTGAGTGGCGACAAGGCAATGCGGAACAGACTGGGTTTCCAGATGCCAGCTTCGATCTCGTCACGGCGTCCTTGCTGTTTCATGAAACACCGCTCCCTGTATCGCGGGCCATTCTTCGGGAAAGCTTCCGGTTGCTGACGGTTGGGGGGCAAGTGCTGATTTTGGATGGCAACCAGAAAACCTTGCGATTTGCGGAATGGCTGACAGAAATCTTTGAGGAGCCTTATATTAAGTCTTACGCAACTGGTAGTGTTGAAGCTTGGATGGGCGCGGCTGGGTTTGGGGCGGTGCGGACAGAGGAACTGTGGTGGTTGCATCAAGTCACTCGTGGCGTCAAACCGATTCCTGGTGAAGAGTCAGAGTCAGTTCCAGCGCACCAGTGGATGCCTGCTAGGGCGATCGATGAGGGGGAAGGTTTTCCTGCTCCGGCTTAGACAGGTTGCTTAAAAGATGCTGCTAATTCTAGTTCTTTTCGCTTCTCTTGCCCATGAGTCTTAAAGCAGTTTTATTTGATTTTAATGGAGTAATTATCAATGATGAGCCTTTGCACGAGCGGCTGATCGAACAGTTGATGATTCAGGAAAATCTCCGGCTGCAACGGGGGGAGTTCCGGCAAGCGTGTTTAGGGAGGAGCGATCGCGCCTGCATTGTGGAATTGTTTAACCGCAAAGGACGGGTGCTTTCGGAAGCGTATCTGAGTCATTTGCTGCTTCGCAAGGCAGAAGCTTACAAGGCGGAGATTGAGAGGGTGGAGAAGTTACCGATTTTTATGGGACTCCTAGACTTAATTGGCAAGTTGCGGGAGGCGAAGCTGGTGATGGCGGTGGTGACGGGGGCACTGCGATCCGAGGTAGAATTGGTGTTAAGTCGAACTCAGTTGACGGAACATTTCGATGCGATCGCTGCCGGTGATGAGATTCAGGCGAGTAAACCGGAACCAGATGGTTATCTGCTGGCGATCGAGCGGCTGAATCAGCGATATCCAAATCTGAACCTGTTGCCTTCGGAGTGTTTGGCGATCGAAGATACCTTTGCAGGGATCGCAGCGGCTCAGCGAGCTGGGATACCGGTGGTAGGGGTTGCCCATACCTATCCGTTCCACATGCTCCAGCGGGTGGCTAATTGGACCATTGATTATCTGACAGATTTAGAGTTGGACAGGGTGCAGCAGGTGTATGGTCAAGGGGTGGGCCAGTCGGCGGTTGGATAAATTTATGAGTTGAGGGTATTGTTTTTAGGAGTGGTGTGCTAGTATTAGTAATTGTCGGTACGGGGAATTAGCTCAGTTGGTAGAGCGCTGCAATCGCACTGCAGAGGTCAGGGATTCGAGTTCCCTATTCTCCATTCATTGTTAGGGCTTGTTGAAAAAAGCTAAAAGCTGCATTCATCAAGGGTCCGTCAGGTATTAAAAGTTCTGTCAAGCGCTCCCAAATCTGGTGCGAGACCTCAAAACGTTTGCACTTTTTCCCCTTTCACCCCTTTCCCGCTTTTTTCCCCCTTTCCCCCTTCTTCAGTAAGCCCTTGTTAGGGGAGTCACAAAAGCAACTGCCTTAGCCATCTGGGAGCGTAAGGAAGAGGGAGGAAGGGAAAGAAGGAAGTGATTGGCGTAAGTTGACCCATTCCCTATTCCCCCATCTCCTCAATTCCTTAGTTGCACGGGCATTACTAAATAGGTCATTTTCACCCCGCCTAAGGGTGTTAAAATCACTGGACTCGTGGCTGCATTTAATTGAAGTTGCAGGTCTGTACTATTAATCACTTTGAGTCCATCGACTAGATATTTGACATTGAACGCAATTTCTTTTGGATCGTCCGAAGCAATTTGGGCCGACATCGACTCACAGCCACTCCCCACATCCTTAGCATCTACCGATAAAGAAATGGATTGCTCGACGGGATCGAGGCTACACTTCAGAATATTATTCTTTTGATCCGCCAGCACGGCAATGCGTTCGACCGCCGCTAAAAATGAGCGACGTTCCACTGTAACTTGATTCAGAAATTGGCGAGGAATGAGTTGGCGATACGCTGGATAAGCACCTTCTAACTTCCGACTATTTAAAGTTTGGTTTTCCAAACGGAAGCTAATTTGACCGTCATCAAACCGAATTTCAACGGGTTGAGTCGCTTGTCGCGTCCCTAACATCCGCTCTAATTCTCGTAGTGCTCTCGCTGGAATGGTGACTTCAAATTCTTCGATTTCTTTGACTGCTTCTTCTCCTTCAGGCGTGTGAATTTCAGTTTGTACGACTGCTAAGCGATGACCATCGGTGGCGGCAAATTCTAAACTATCCTGCTGCACTTTGACATGAACGCCGGTCAGCACTTGCTTGGTTTCATCTGGACTCGTCGCGAATAACGTACCCTTCAACCCTTCGAGTAGTGCTTCTGGGGGTAGATGGATCACTTCGCCTTCATCGATCGCAGGCAATTCTGGGAATTCTTCGGCCCCCATTCCCCGTACTTGGTAGCGGCCAGAGGTGGAGGTGAGAGTGGCGATCGCTTCTCCTGCTCGATCGTCTAAGGTAATCTCTCCATCTGGTAGCCTGGAGACGATATCGTTAAATAGTTTCGCGGGTAAAGTAAAGGTTCCCCCTTCGGTGACTGCGGCGACAAAACTGGTGCGAATGCCGAGACTCAGATCGAAGGCCGTTAAGTTGACCCGCTGCGTTTCTTCATCGGCATTCACCAGTACGTTTGCGAGTACCGGATGAGTGGGGCGAGAGGGAACGGCGCGACTGACTAGCGAGAGGTTAGTATTGAGGTCACTTTGGGTACAAGTGAATTTCATAGGAGTTCTGACTTGAGGGTTTAGTCGTGGATGGCGATGAGGGCGATCGCTAGGGCCAAAGATGTATAACCATGCTTGGCTTTGAGAGAGGATAAACTCTCAGAACCCGCTCTTGCCAGAATGCCATCGTATCCCACATTCCGCATTCTTAGACGGTCGCAACCAATTTTTTCCGCTTCCCCTTTTTCCATTCCCCCTCTCCCGCCGCGTGAGGTTGTTGTTGGCAATTGTTGTCTGCTTCTGCCTGTGGAAAATGTGGAAAAAGTTGCCAATTTCTTTTCATGCTTATCTTTCATTCTTCGTGGAACTGTGGAAAACTTGTGGAAATTAAGAGAAAGTTTTCCACAAGGCATTAATACTTAGCTTAGGTTTTACACCCTGCACTCCGGGTTTTCCACAAATTTTCCCCAGGTTTTCCACAGGATTTTCCACAGAGAAGCCGTGAATGGTGATCTAGATAACTGTGGTTCTGTGCGACTGACGACTGTAGTAGTCCTCCGTCGAGCGTTCTTATTTAGAACGACTCGCAACATTGATGCGATCGCTTAACTGCCGCAACGTTTGGGCTAAATTCGGGTCGGTATTCCGTAACTGAGCGATCTTGTCGCAACTGTACATAACTGTTGTGTGGTCTTTCCCACCAAATACTTCCCCAATTTTCGGCAAACTCAAATCTGTATGCTGCCTCATTAAATACATTCCCACCTGACGCGCCATACTAATTTCTCGCCGTCGCGAATTCCCTTTCAACTCTTCAGCAGAAACATCAAACAGATCCGCCACTGCTGTCAGTACCGCCTCTGGAGACGCCTCAACTCTCTCCGTTTGCGGGTTTAAAACCGGGGCGATATTTTCTACCGTCATGGGTAAACCGGAAATTGAAATATAGGCAACGGCTCGAATTAAAGCACCTTCTAATTCTCGAATATTGGAAGTATAGCTAGTAGCAATATATTCAATAACATCGCGGGGCAATCGCATATTTTCATCTTCTGCTTTTTTCTGCAAAATTGCCATCCGTGTTTCTAAATCCGGTGATTGAATATCCGCAATTAACCCCATTGAAAATCGCGAACAGAGCCTTTCTTGCAACCGAGGAATTTGGTTGGGGGGGCGGTCGGAAGCTAATACAACTTGCTTTCCTGCTTCATGCAGAGTATTAAAGGTGTGAAAAAATTCTTCTTGGGTATATTCTTTGCCTTCAATGAATTGAATATCATCGACTAACAGTACATCTGCATCTCGATAATGCTCGCGGAAGCTTTGCATACTGTCTTTACGAATGGCGGCAATTAAATCATTGGTAAATTTTTCGGTGGAAACGTAAAAAATTTTTGAGTCGGGGGCAATTTCTAAACGATAGTGACCGATCGCCTGCATCAAGTGAGTTTTTCCTAATCCCACGCCCCCACATAAAAATAGGGGGTTAAACTCCCTCCCCGGAGACTCAGCAACCGCGAGGGCGGCTGCGTGGGCCATGCGGTTGTTCGCCCCCACTACAAACCGCGAAAATACGTATTTTGGGTTTAAATTCGTGGGTTTTGGCTGGTTAGTAGCAGTGCTTGCTGAAATGGCGGGGGCAACTGGAGACGGCCAAATCAAGTCGGAATCACTGCTTCCTGTGTCATCACCAACAACCGTTGTCAAGTAAATTTCCACCGGATGCCCGACAATTTCCTCCACGGCTTCCGCGATGGTTTTCAGGTAATATTTTTGTAACCAATTCCGGGCAAAGGGATTAGGAGTGCGGATGATCAAACAGTTGTTTTCCAGTTGCTCGGCACTGGCAGTCTTGATCCAGGTTTCAAACGTAGGACGGCTTAGTTGTACTTGAAGACGTTCGAGTACCTGATTCCATAGACTTTCAATCGCCATTTTTTTGCTTAATTCCTAATCGGAATTTTTCGCTTGTTAGCTCTTTTAATAAAAAAAACTTTCCCTGGATTGGAGAAAGTGCCAATAGAAAACCAATCAAAAACAGAGTTTTTTTACTGACAGCTTTTTACTCTTAATTGTTATAACCAAATTATTCGCCAATTGTCAAGCGCGGCGGATTTGAAGTTACCGATCCCTTAGAAAGCAGTCTGTGCTGGTGTGGAGAACCCTACCTCTTTGTCGGGTACGGGTGCTAGAGTGAAATTGAGAAACCAAAAGGTACATAAAATTTTACAGGGAATCGCCATCAAGCGGTGGGGTAGCGCTCACATTCTGATTGGGAGGGAAAGATAGTAAGGTGGCTGTCAATGATTCTGGTGGTAAAACATTTTGGAAGCAGCCAGCGACTTACCTGTTGCTGGTGCTATTGGGAGCTGGGGGGGCGCTGTTAGGCGATCGCTGGTTTTCGTCCCATCAGCCAATTTCTGCGTCTGGAAACACAACTCAAACACTGCCACAGCCAACGCAGCCTGTCGAGCCTGCTGTGGGAGCGAATCCTCAAGCAACCAAACCCGGCCCACTCTCCTTGTTGCCAAGGTCGCTCAACCCGAATTTTATTGTGGCGGCTGTAGAAAAAGTCGGTCCGGCGGTGGTGCGAATTGACTCTTCGCGGCGGGTGCGACCGCGCTCATCGAGAAATGATTCACCGTTCCCTGAGGATTTCTTTGGCATAGAACCCCCCGCCGCACCTAGAGGACGAGTGGAACGGGGAACGGGTTCTGGGTTTTTGATCGGTAATAATGGTCAGATCCTCACCAACGCTCATGTGGTTGATGGTGCGGATACCGTGAGGGTGATTCTCAAGGACGGCCGTAGCTTTCAGGGAAAGGTATTAGGAGAAGATCCGGTTACAGATGTAGCGGTGGTGAAAATTGAGGCGACAAATTTACCCACCGTCACACTGGGAAATTCTGAGCAATTATTACCTGGGGAATGGGCGATCGCGATCGGCAACCCCTTAGGCCTAGATAATAGCGTCACGGCTGGTATTATTAGCGCCACCGGTCGCTCTAGCAGTGATGTTGGCGTCCCCGACAAGCGCATTGGTTTTATTCAAACTGACGCGGCCATTAATCCTGGTAATTCCGGAGGTCCCCTCCTCAATGCCAATGGTGAAGTCATTGGCATGAACACAGCCATTATCAGTGGTGCTCAAGGCTTAGGGTTTGCCATTCCGATTAACAACGCTCAACAAATTGCCCAACAATTAATTGCCAATGGGAAAGCGGAACACGCTTATTTAGGTGTGGAAATGGTGACACTCACCCCGGAAGTGCGGCAAGAAATCAATGCCAATAGCAACCTACAGATTAATAGCGACTCTGGTGTTTTAATTACAACCGTTGTCCCCGGTTCCCCCGCCGCTGCTGCTGGTTTGCGAGCCGGTGATATCATTCAAAAAATCAAAAATCAGGGGATTTCTCGGTCGGAAGCAGTCCAGCAAATCGTACAAAATACGCGAGTCGGAACTCCTTTACCCTTAGAAATCAACCGCAACGGTCAAACACTCAAGCTCGAAGTGCGACCTGGAAACCTGCCAGTACAATCTAATCGCTAACAGAGCAAGGAATCAGCTCATATTCAGCTCAAAATCTCCTACCACCGCTCCTGTAGGTTGGCTTGAACTCGACTCAACCCAACCTGCATAGGTGACATTAGGATAACGGATGGAACCAAGCGGCGATCGATGTTTTTTTCACCTCATTACCCCTGACTAAAATCATGGCTGAAATCTTGCAAATTTCCCAATTAGGCAATCCGGTATTGCGCCAGCAAGCTCAGATTATAGAAAACATTGAGGACGAGCAAATTCAGACCTTAATTAATAACTTAATGGTCACGGTCCAAAAGGCAAATGGTGTGGGTATTGCTGCCCCCCAAGTTGCAGCATCTAATCGGTTGTTGATTGTCGCATCTCGTCCCAGTCCCCGCTATCCCCATGCACCGACCATGGCACCCACCGCCATGATTAATCCTCAGATTCTGGCTCATTCTTCAGAGGTCATTAAGGATTGGGAGGGGTGTCTCAGTATTCCGGGAATTCGCGGTTTAGTACCACGATATCAAGCGATAGAAATTGAGTACATGACTCGTGATGGCAAACGGGAACGACAAGAATTAACTGATTTTGTCGCTCGAATTTTCCAGCATGAATATGACCATTTAGAAGGGTTTGTATTTTTAGACCGGGTAGAAAGCACCCAAGATTTGATGACTGAACAAGAGTATCAGGAGCAGATTGTCAAACAGCAATAAACTTTGCTAAAGTTGAAGTGAACTAGGAGCTTAGATTGTTAAATCGCTGCAATTTTTTTCATCCCTAAGGGAGGCAATTCTGGTTTTAAGTTACTGGTGAATCCCAGTCAAAACAAACGAATTTACAAATTATTTCTTGAAGGAAAGCAAGGAAAATGTCAATTAACTTAGGCAAAGGAGAGAGAATCAATCTCTCAAAAGAAGCACCTGGTTTAAAAAGTGCTGCCATTGGTTTAGGATGGGACATCAACGCAACCGATACAGGGGCAGCTTTTGACTTAGATGCCTCGCTCTTTATGTTAGGGGGAAATGGCAAGATTCCCACTGACCAATATTTTGTTTTCTACAACAATACAAAATCTCCTGATGGTTCTGCTGAACATTTAGGAGATAGCAGGACGGGTGAGGGATTTGGCGATGATGAAACGATTTTAGTGGATTTAAGTAAAGTCAATCCAGCCATCCAAGAAATGGTGTTTGTGGTCACGATTCACGAAGCAGAAGCTCGGAGACAAAACTTTGGACAAATCAGAAATGCGTTTATCCGAATTTACGATAGTACCACTAATATAGAAGTAACCAAGTACGATCTCGATGAGGATTTTTCCAGGGAAACTGCTGTTGAATTTGGCAGACTCTACAAGAAGGATGGCGAATGGCGGTTCCAAGCAGTTGGTCAAGGTTATAATGCTGGCTTGCAAAGTTTTGTAGAGAAGTATATCTAATTTTTGTTTCTCTCATCGAGCAAGCAATAACCAGAATTACAGGGGAGAATGAAGATTTTTGACAAGAGTCTCCCCATTTTTTTAGAGGTAATCGGTGATGGCAATCAACTTAAAAAAAGGGCAATCAATTGTTCTCAGTAAAAGTGAATACGATTTATCAAAGCTAACAATGGCTTTGGGGTGGGATGTGGCAAAAGCGAAGAGAGGTTTTTTCGGAGGAATGATCGGTAGTGGAGCTGATTTTGACTTAGACTCTTATGCGCTTTTACTGGGAGCAAATGGGAAATTAAAAGACTACAAAGAAGATGCGATTTATTACGGTCATTTGGCCTCGAAAGACAAAACAGTCGTTCATTCAGGAGATAATCTAACGGGTGCTGGGGAAGGGGATGACGAGCAGATTGTCTTGAAGTTAAGTGTTCTCTCGGCCCAGTATCAGAGAATTATTTTAGGCGTAAATATCTATAAAGCTCACGAAAGAAAGCAGCATTTCGGGTTAGTTGAAAATGCGTTTGTGAGAGCGATTGATGCTACGGGGAAGGAAATTGCTCGTTATAGTTTGTCGAGCGATCCTTCTTATGAAGGAAAAATAACTATGTTCATGGGAGAACTCTATCGAGAAGAGGGTGAGTGGAAATTTAAGGCTTTGGGAAATGCTTTAGCGGATGATTTAGGTGGGGTGATTACTTCGTATCGGGGATGATTATACTGATTGGATAGCTGCTAAAAAAGATGCTATCTTTCTCCAGGAGACAAACTGAAAGCACTTTGCTTTATGCCTCTTGATTGAATTTTTAAACAGTTACCTCCTCTTTGGCTTCATCTGCTGACTCATCCCTAACTTTAAAATACCAGTAGAGATTAGCAACAGCTAAGTCTGAAGCTTTTTGTAAATTAGAAGAGACCAGAATCCTGTAGCCAGACTTTGTAGCCTGTTCGCTAATATAAGCTTCGTATTCTCGGCGCTGGGTCGGTTGCATCAGAAATTCAAGCTGAGCGAGCAGCGAAAAATAATGGGACTTTTGCTTTAAATCCTCATAGAGTAATTGTTCGGAGGGAATTGTCAAAATAGCTGTTTTTGAGATTGTTTCTGGGTCAACTGCGCTCTCCGAATTGTTGAAGTCAGCGCTTTGAAGAAGTTTTAGATCCTCTGCTGAGAGCGTTTGCATCCAATCGATCTGATTTTGCCAGGACTCTAAGACAGCTAAATCGTGATCGTGAATGCGCGTAAGTTCGGGGAAGAGAAAATCTAGCTCATCTTCAGTTTCACAGCTATTAATAACCTTGAGACAATCCTGACGGATTCGATCTTGAAGATGGGAGAGGCGATCGCTCGTGGCGACTGGTTCGTTTTGTAGTTGATAGATTAAAGCAATTGTCTGGTCAATTGCCCAAGCGCATTCCAGTCTGCGGAGTTGTCCAGCCGCACAAGTTTCTGATAACAAGTGAGGATTGTTATAGTCTGCTAAAGCTTCTACTAAAATTAGCTGTGCATTTGACAAGGTAGCGTTTCTGACACTTAGGTCTTGGCATGACATAGCTGTCTTCATCAGCTTAGTTGCTTCTAGGAAACGCCCATAAGCTTGAATTAAAATTGTGCGATGCTGTCTAAACTCAACATCTTGGACAACCTCGTCAAGCTGCTGAAGAATTTCTGCCCCCTGATCTTTCAGTGCTTTTTTCAGGTCGATGAAACCCTCTTTGACTTCCAACCTTAGTTGTCCCACTTCCTTTTTCAGTTTTAGAGTCTGGTAGAGATTTACCGCTGCTAAGGCTCCCACTGCTACTGTACCTACACCAATCAGAGCTGTAGTAGCTTGCAGCACTCCCAAGCTTGTTTGGATAGTTTGCAAACCCGCCTGGACAGCTTGAAATCCTCTGTGC
>JBLNEP010000096.1:0-8486 GCA_050262755.1 Actinomycetota bacterium
GAATAAACCTGGTGATGCCATGAATAAACCCGGTGATGCCATGAATAAGCCCGGTGATGCCATGAATAAGCCCGGTGATGCCATGAGCAAGGATAAACCTGGTGATGCTATGAATAAACCCGGTGATGCCATGAATAAACCTGGTGATGCCATGAATAAACCCGGTGATGCTATGAGCAAGGATAAATCTGGTGATGCCATGAAGAAGGATGGCATGAGTAAGTAAGTTTGTGTCACAAAAATCGATTATTTTCGTAGGAGCGGGTTTAGCTTGTCAGCCTTACTAGCAATTTATTTTCCCTTTCAAAATCTGCCAGAGTTGACCGACACTCTCCTATCAATAAGATTGTGAGCTGGGAGAGGGGAGTAGATCTCCCCTCTCTCTTAAATTTAAGTAGACGAACCTTGTTGAGATAGTGAATACCAATTCTGTTACGGTGGAAGAGTGGGAAAAATGGGAGCTAACCAAAGTTGGATCTGGACATCCCAACCCAAAAGAATTGCGACCGCACTGCTCGCCACAATTATGCCACTAATTTTCTGGATAGCTGTACTCTGTGAGCGTAAATTTCCCAAATATCGGCTCAGATAGCGACCTCCATAAGCGATCGTCAGCAGTGGCATACCTGCTCCCAAGCCATATAAAACCAGTAGCAAGAAAGCTGTTTTTATCTCATGTTGAACTGCAGCTAAAATCAGAATACTTCCTAAAATTGAACCTGCACAGGGAGTCCACAGTAAGCCCAGTTGCGTTCCCAATAAAAATTCTCCTAATAGTCCCATCCTGGCTGGTTCTTTTAGGAAATTTCCTAATTTTAAATAACTAAAAAATCGATAATTCCATTGAGGGAAAATTGCAGTTAATCCCGCTAAAATAAGTAGCAATACTGCCATATTTCTGAGCAAAGTAGCGAACCCAATAAACCAGCTCGCCGTCACCCCTACTAAACTGCCAATGGTAGCAAAACCACCAATCAATCCTGCAACTAAAGCCAACGGACCATAGCGATGAGACGTTAGGGAACGTCCCACTAAGATAGGCAAAATTGGCAGGATACAGGGCGAAAAAACTGTCAAAATTCCAGCTAAAATTGCCAGACCAGCCGATAAATTATAACTCGCCATTTAGTTAACTTAATAGTTTGGAAATCATCTGTTCTGTTTCGTCATAAGCTCCTTCACCAATGTGGTCATAGCGCTTAAATCCATGACGATCTGCTAAAAAGAGATGAGGCCAGTAACGGTTATTGTAAGCATTCCAAGTTTTATACTCGTTATCCAACGCAACCGGATAAGTAATTTGGTGTCGTTTTAAAGCTTTTTTGACGTTGTTTATATCTCGTTCAAAAGCAAATTCTGGAGTATGTATCCCAACTATCTTTAAGCCACTTTTTGCATACTGTTGATGCCAACGAGTTATATAAGGAAGAGTACGCTGACAATTGATGCAAGCAAATGTCCAGAATTGCACCAAAACAACATTACCTTTAAGGTCAGCCGTTTTGAGAGGAGCAGAATTTAACCACTGACTAATATTCTGAAACTCTGGCAATAATTCCCCACTGGGTGAGGCAGCAACAGCAAGAGAATTAGAAAGATCGCTCACAGCAGAAGTGGGATTGAGAGTTTTTTTACATCCAAAGCTGAGAGCTGTTACACCAACTCCTAACCCTAAATATCGAAATAATTCGCGTCGCCGGAGTAAAATTTGCTTCATCTGTGCGAGTTTTCCTAACGCTTCTACAGGCTATGGGGCTTTACAAACAAAGCCTACCGACACAGACGGGCTCAATTGATGTAGCCACATTCTGCGATCGGCTTATTACATCTACGGATAACAACAGCAATTGGATGTTGTATTGATTCAGTTTGCCGATCGCTAACTCCAGTTGCTCTTCCTTCATCCCTCCTGACTCAGGGAAGATTGTAGAAGTCTAAGAAGGATAGCTAGCAACTGGGATTGTTACAATCCAAAAGCTGACGGTGATCGTATGATAGCTAGAACCCACTCAGACTCAAAAACTATGATGCCTGATCTTCCTGCTCAACCCTCTAAATCCCCACCTAAACCCCCTCAGGCGATCGCTGCTAAAATCTTTCACTGGCTGAATCTGATTAGTCTGATTTTAATGATGACCAGTGGCTTACAAATTTACAATGCCAATCCAGTTTTTGGGGGTCGAGGTGGCTGGCATTTCCCACCTATATTTTTGCTAGGAGGTTGGCTGGGTGGAGGTAGGCATTGGCATTTTGCCGCCATGTGGTTATTTACACTGAATTTACTGGGCTACGGACTTTATATTTTTATGACCCGTCGCTGGCAACATAAATTTGTGAGTGGCAAGGATCTTAAGGCTTTGCGAACAAGTCAGAACATCAAACGCAAAACTTATGCTTGGCATCGATTGGCACTGACAGTGATTCTCCCAGTTTTACTGCTTGCCATTTTCACAGGGTTAGGAATGTATAAACCCGCTCAATTCCCTAGTATCGTTGAGTTTTTTGGCAGTTGGCAAGCGTTGCGAGTGGTTCACTTTCTTTCTGTCCCTATTTTTTTGAGCTTTGCAGTGGTTCACTCCTGGTTAGGTCTGAAGGTGGGAGGTTCTCGTTTAATTAAATCTATGTTTTTCTAAGGGGAAATTATGCGTAAAATTCAAGTTCCACAACTCCACTTACCACGCCGTCGCTTTCTTCAGCTCTCTGGAATTTCTAGTCTTGGTTTACTCTTAGGCGGATGTGGAGCTAGTTTATTTGATGATGTTGTTTATCAAGCAACAGCCCCTCTGAATGAGAGTGTAGAAGCTTTATTATTCAATCCGCAAAAGCCCGTGCCAGAATTTCCAACCAGCGCCATCGACCCAGCAGAGGCATTGCTCATTAACACGTTTGATTTTACCCCAAAATTGGACCGGGAAAAGTTTCGCTTAATTGTTGATGGTGAAGTAAATCGCCCTCTGAGCCTGAGCCTGAGCGAAGTTGAAAAAATGCCTTTAACTTCGATGACAATTCGCCATGTTTGTGTCGAGGGTTGGGCTGCGATTGTACAATGGGGGGGTGTGCGATTGCGGGAGATCGTTGCACTGGCTCAACCCAAAGCTAATGTCCGCTATGTTTACTTTAAGTCTGCGGATGGCTATTACGAAAGTTGGGATATCGCTTCAGCTTTACATCCTCAAACCCTGTTAGCTTATCAGAAGAATGGACAGGCTTTGCCGATCGAAAATGGCGCGCCTCTCCGTTTAGCTGCTCCGATTAAGCTAGGTTACAAGCAAAGTAAGTGGATTACTCAAATTACACTCCTTAGCCAGAAACCTTTATCTCTAGGCTACTGGGAAGATCAAGGTTATGAGTGGTTTGCAGGACTATAGAGGTGGCATCCAAAAGTAATTGGTTTTCAAGTCGTTCACGGACATTGTTTGAGGTTAGTAACTGCATCAGGATTTATGAAAAAACGGCATTTTTTACAGGCTGGTGTCGCAATGGTGGGTGTCGCTTGGTTATCGCAGTCTCTTTCTAAGAGAGAGGAAGTGATGGCAACGTCTTTGAATCGCTTTGAAATCACCAAAGCTGAATCAGAATGGCGGGAAATTCTGACCCCAGAGCAGTTTTATGTACTGCGCCAACATGGCACTGAACGCGCCCACACTAGCCCACTCGATCATCTCTATACCCCAGGTACTTATCTCTGTGCAGGATGTGATTTACCACTCTTTTCATCAGCAACTAAATTTAATAGTGGTACTGGCTGGCCGAGTTTTTATGCTCCCATTAAGGACGCTGTTGGCACCACTGTCGATCGCTCGCTCTTGATGGCGAGAGTGGAAGTGCATTGTCGCCGTTGTGGTGGGCATTTAGGTCATGTGTTTGATGATGGCCCAGCACCGACTGGTAAACGCTACTGCATCAATGGTGTTGCCCTTAAGTTTATGGCAGCCTGAGAGGATATTGAGCGGGATCGACTGTTGCACCGTTGGGCTTTTGGAGGGACAGGATACTGGTTCCACCGAATTCAAGATGGAGTCGCTTACTATCAAGAATTGGGATGCGATCGCCCCTGACTCACACGAGCTAAACGGATGAAATCTAGTAAAGTTCCTGGGGGCTTAGTAAAGCTGAATCTGCTTTCTGTCGCCACCCTCCAACAAAAAAGCGCCTCCAGCGGGGCGCAGAGATATGACAATTTTGCCTGAATTTCAAATTCCCTATGAGAAAGGTAACTGAGTGTTGCGGCACTCAAGCGGCTTCCGTTTGTCATTTTCCTGACTCGCTCAAAAAACACCTTCGGTGCCCGGTGCTTTTTAAGTTTATACATGATTTATGTAAGCATCGACAAGGGCCGAGCGCGAGGATTACTTCAAATCAAGTAAACCGTTGCTTTTGAGCTTGGGATTAAAGCGTATTTCCTCTGTCACTCCCCGCGCTTGTAGTTCGGAAAGAATTTCAGTTTCCACTCGTCTTGCTGCATTTTTCAAAACTTTTTCTTTGGCAATTTCTTCCGCCAGTTTTTCATAATTTTCTCGCTCTTCAACCGTCAGTGTCGTTTTAGCATCAATGGGTTCGTTCCACTTCGCTGCATCCGCATCATTCCCTGGCGGAACCGAACCATTTTCAGCGATCCACTGTTCTCGAATTTGTTCTAGAATTGTGCGGTTTGGGCGCTCAATTGTCTGAATTTTCAGCCAGTAGCAGCTTTGGGGCTGACGAACTAAATGCTGTTTAAGACTGAGATGAATGTCGCGAGAGTAGCCGACAAATTGCAAAGCTTTTTCCTGATTGAAAATTGCATAAACACCGATTTTACCTTGCAGGATTTCTGGTAATTTTCCCTCGGAGTTGATGTAGGGGATGAATTCTAAGCGAGCGAGGGAAGAAAGTTCAGTAGTCATGATTGATTTTTAGAGGAAGCGGACTGAGACTGAGAGAGGTAGCAACCTTCACGAGGGAGCGAATTTTTAAGGGGAAATGGAAGGAATGACTCGATAAATGGCGCAGAGGCGACTGGGTTTAAAAATTTTTGCCTTAAACATGAAGTTGGGCGGAACGTTGATAATTGTATAATCGCTGGATTCGTGATATTTTTCAAATTCAGCGGGCATTCCTTTGGGTGTGGTTGTACTGTAAGGAACTGGCTGGAATAGTAATTCGGTGAATTCCAGGCGGTCGCACTGCACTTGCTCTGCCACTTGCTTGAGGAAGCCGTCACTCCTTAATAAGCCAAACAGTGCTGCTTTTGCCTCTGGTTCTAGAGTAAAGCTGCTATCAAAGCTTTCAATGATTTTAAGACCCATGAGAATCTGTCCCTCCTGATTGAAGTTGGGGGGGTCTGAATCTCGCTTGACACCCCCGATACCATCTTAAAGGGGAGGACTTCTCCAATGGAAGCATGAATTCCTCAGCACTGGCAGGTTAAGATGCTTACTGGTTAGCAAGATACTGGCCCGATCGCAGATTCAGTTTCAGGGTGGGGGAATGGCCTTTGCTGACTTTTGACCTGAGTGCTCTTTTTTGTTCCCCAATCGCCTCTATGATGTCCGTAACCCAATGTAACCGACTCTTAAGCAAGCTATGCAGACGATCGACGAACCATCCCCTCAAGCTCCAACTAACCCGATGTACCAGCGCGACTGGATGAAAGTAGCAGAATACGCCTCTATAGCTGGGTCGGCAGTTGGCTCGTTGGTGGCTGCTGTGTCTGGGCAAATTCTCTACGCGGCGACTCCCCTAACGCTTACACTTTATTTAAATCTGATGAATCGAGAACGCTTCGAGCACCAGATGCACGAAACCATTAATTCTGCGATCGCGGATGTCCATAGCGTCGTTGCATCTCTCCACCAGCAAGTTCAACAGGCACTTCCGGAAGACGCTGAGGACCTCGATGCCATTCTCTCTGATTTGCAATATAAACTCCGCAATTTAGAAGCAAATGTCCTCGATCAACAAGATTGGGAAACCGTCAATGTTCGATTTTTGCTGTTGGAAGAAAAGCTGGCTGAAGTGAGACTGACAATCAGCGAGTTACAGCAACACCATCCTGAGAATGTTAACCTCGAGCAAATACAAACTACTGTGGATCGCTTGCAGACTCTGGCCGATCAACCAACCGCAGATTTAACGGTTTTGGAACATCAAATTCATCAGTTGCAGCATCAAGTGGCTCGGTTACACAAGCAAAATCAAGAGGTAGTTAAACCTTATTTGCAGAAGCTGACTCGGGCTGTCAAACAATTACAAAACTAATCATTGTTCCCCGTCAAAATTCAGCAAATCGCCATTTTTTGACCGGATCGCTGTTATTTTTTTGGGCAACTTCCCTCGATTCATGGCAGAAGGGTAACTTTTCTCAAACAGTTGATTGGTAACGTCGATTCAGCGCTAAAATCTAGAGCATGACCGAACAACGCTCTACCCCCAACATCCCCCCCTATACCTGGAACCGTCCCATCGGCCGCGACTGGGACAACCCCTACAGTGTCCGGTATGCCAGCAATCTTGACGATGGTCCCTGGCATGGAATGCCTCTGGGCGGTTTCGGGGCCGGTTGTATTGGGCGATCGCCTCGGGGTGACTTTAACCTCTGGCATCTCGACGGGGGCGAACATCTATTCCGTACTTTGCCGGCTTGCCAGTTCAGCGTGTATGAAGAAGTAGACGGCAAAAAGCAAGCTTATGCACTCTCCACAGAACCTCCAACCGATGGTACCCTGTCCGCCTGGAAATGGTATCCAAAGGTAGGCAAACGGCAGCCCCTCGCAACAGAGGCGACCCAGAATTTAGCCGATCGGGGGTCGGAAAATACCTCAGAAACAGTGCAAAATTCCGGGACTTATCATGCACTTTATCCCCGCAGTTGGTTTGTCTATGAAAATGTCTTTCAAGCACAATTAAGCTGCGAACAATTTTCCCCGGTTTGGTCAGGAAACTATCAGGAAAGTAGCTATCCCATTGCCATTTTTGAATGGCTCGCCCATAACCCCACCGATCGACCGATTACGCTCAGTATTATGCTGACTTGGCAGAATACGGTGGGTTGGTTTACCAATGCCATTAAATCCCCAGAAGTGAAAGTTCGGGATGATGGGAGTCCGGTTTATGAATACCAATCTCGGTGGGGAGAAAGTGCCGGAAATTTTAACCGTTTAGTCGAAGATTTCCACCGCATTGGCTGCTTGCTGACGAAGCTAACAGCCTCAGAAGACGTGCAGGAAGGTGAAGGGCAATGGGCGATCGCTACTATTAGCAACCCCGCCGTCGAAGTGTTTTACCAAACTCGCTGGAACCCCACTAGCAATGGCGAAGATGTGTGGCGCTACTTCGCCCAAGAAGGATTTTTAATCGACGATCAAGATGAAACCCCCGCCACCGCTGGGGAACAATTAGCTTGTGCGATCGCAGTTCGCTTTACCATTCGGCCGGGAAAAACTCGCAAAATTCCGTTTATCATTGCCTGGGACTTTCCCGTTACGGAATTCGCCTCCGGTGTTTGGTATTACCGCCACTATACCGATTTCTTCGGTCGCAACGGCAAAAATGCTTGGTCCATGATTCGCACTGCCTTAAAACATTCCGATACTTGGCGAGAAAATATTGAAGCATGGCAAAACCCGATTTTAGCGAGGGAAGATTTAAGCGATCGCTTTAAAATGGCGATGTTTAACGAACTCTACGCCCTCACCAGCGGCGGCACCCTCTGGACTGCTGGAGACGAACGCGATCCTAAAGGTCAATTTGCGGTTTTAGAGTGTATCGACTACCGCTGGTATGAGAGTTTAGATGTACGGCTCTACGGTTCTTTTGCCTTAGCGATGCTATGGCCGGAGTTAGATAAATCCATCCTTTTAGCCTTTGCCAGGGCGATTTCAACTGAAGACGATACCCCTCGTATTATTGGCTATAATCAAGCAGCCGCGGTCCGCAAAATTGCTGGAGCAACGCCCCATGATTTAGGCGCTCCCAACGAACATCCTTGGGAGAAAACGAATTATACAAGTTATCAAGATTGCAATCTCTGGAAAGATTTACCCTGTGATTTTGTGTTGCAGGTGTATCGCGATTTTCTCTTCACGGGGGGAACAGATATTGAATTTTTGGAAGAGTGCTGGCCTGCGGTCGTAGAAGCCCTTGCTTATTTAAAAACCTTTGATCTAGACGGAGACGGCATTCCTGAAAATTCAGGCGCCCCGGATCAAACCTTCGATGATTGGAAGTTACGGGGTGTGAGTGCCTACTGTGGTGGGTTGTGGTTAGTGGCTCTCGAAGCTGCGGTTGCGATCGGCAAACTCCTACTTAACCACCATCAGCAAGACCCAGCATCAACCCCAGACTCTTACCAATTACCCATCACTCAGTATCAAACTTGGTTAGGACAAGCCAAACCCATCTATCAGGAAAAACTGTGGAATGGCAACTATTACCGCCTCGATAGTGAAAGCGGTTCTGAGGTTGTCATGGCCGATCAATTGTGCGGTCAATTCTACGCCCGGTTA
>JBLNEP010000097.1:0-3833 GCA_050262755.1 Actinomycetota bacterium
TGCCATCCGCTTTCACTTCAAGGAAGTAGAGCGAATTTAACAGAATGCGTCGGAATTGAGCGCGGTAAATCCTGAGGTCAGCCAGTCTTTCATTCAAACAAGAAAGATTCGCTCGCTGTGCGGTTGTCGCTTCTCTTTCCAACCTTGCCAATTCAGCCAGCAACAGCGGCTCCTGCACTTGATTAAACAGCGCCAGGGGAAGCGCTCCCATCGGAATTTTCCCTAAGTTGGTGAACTGATAAGAGCGATGGCGTAGCCGCCGGTCTCCGGCATCGCTCCCTGATTCCAACAATCCCAACAACTGTGACTTCCGGAATAAAGTGACTTAGTTTGTACAGCATAACTTGACCGAATAGGAACGAAATGACAGGATTTTAGCCGGGAGTTGACCAATAAGTTTTGTATCAAATCCTCACCAGCAGCAAAATTGTCCAGGAAAATAAGACCCAGAGTTCTTTGTCCCTCTCAACCCCAAAAAATCAGGTTGACACCTGATTAATTTCGACTCTGGTACTCAGAGCGGGTGGAAAGCGGTCAAAATAGGGTGGACACCCTCAGAAAAAACTCGCTCGCCAGAGCAGGCGAAGGGAGGAGGTGAGTGCATAGCGCTGAATATGCAGATTGGTGTCAGGCGATGTCACTAACACCGATGGCAGTGGCAGTGCTCGACGAAATTCGGATATCCCCACCATCGCGACGAGTGAAGGGACGTTCTGGGAATGCAAGCGGGTCGTACCCAAGCCGGAAAATGGGTAAAACCATCCAATTTGAAAGCCACACAGTAGAACTGCGGGCAATTTATCAGATGGAACACGACCCAGAAGTGCTAGAGTTCTACGACCAACCCCCACCGTTTAAAATTCAGTATCAGAACCAGTCGGGACGAAAAATTGGTCACTACCACACCCCGGATTTCTTTGTCATCAGAACTGACAGCGCTGGGTGGCAAGAGTGGAAAACCGAGTCAGAACTACTGCGACTCGAAGAAAAATATCCCTCGCGCTATTACAGAACGGCAGATGGGAAATGGCGATGCCCACCCGGAGAAGCTCATGCCGAAGCATTAGGTCTTTTCTACCGAGTCCGTTGTGCCAACGAACTGCATCCCGTATTCATCCAAAACCTGATGTTTTTGGAAGACTATAGCATTGGGACAGCGACAGTTTCAGCACCCATTCAACAACAGGTACGCTCGTTAGTCAAAGCCAACCCTGGAATCAGCATTGGGATGCTATTGAATGAATTACCGTCAGTGCGTGCCAATGATATTTACATCTTGCTGGCGCAAGGACAAATCTATGCAAATATGTATGCGGCACTGCTAAAGGAACATTGGCTTCCCCAGCTCTATATCGACGCATCAACTTATCAAGCACATCAGAACTTACTCACAGAACTTTCCCGCCAAACAGGAACGACCGCTCCCGCCACCCTAGTACCGAATACCAAACTGTGGTGGGATGGCAGAATATGGACTTTGGCGAATTGCGGTTTAACCACTACCACCTTGTTGCCAGAAGTAGGTGCGCCACTGCAATTGCCATCTAACTTTTTTCTCTCTTTGGTGGCGGCAGGAACGATCGACATAGCCGCAAACGAAGAAACGACAACCACAGCCGCTCAAATCCGGGAATTACTGGACTCTGCGGCTCCGGCACATCTCAAAGAAGCCAACCGCAGATTTCAGATAGTGCAAGCCTATCAACAGCGGTGTCAAGAAGTCGATCGGGATATTGCCCCGCGCACCTTAAGGCGCTGGGTGAAACAATTTCAAGAGGCAAAAGTTAATTATGGTTGTGGTTATGTCGGACTGCTGCCCAAAATTGCCCAGCGTGGCAATCGCACGCCAAAAGCTCCCACTGCCACCAAAGAATTGCTCGACACTTTGATCGGCGAACATTTTGCCACCCCAAGGCAAGCACCTGCCGCGTCCGTTTATCGCACTTATCAGCAAGCCTGCATCGCCAAGAATATTCCCGCCCTATCTCGCAGCAGCTTCTACGAGCGCCTGAAACAAAACTACTCCTTACAGGCTCAGGAAAAACGTCAGGGAGCCAAAGCAGCTTATCAACAACAGCCTTGGGTGTGGGAACTCACTCATAGCACCCCTCGGCATGGAGACCGCCCCTTAGCCATAGTCCACATCGACCACACCCAATTAGATCTCGAGTTGCGCTGTTCCACCACCGGACGTAACTTAGGACGACCTTGGCTGACCATGCTCATTGATGCTTATTCCCGCCGGATTTTAGCCCTGTATCTCACCTTCGATCCTCCTAGCTACCGCTCTTGCATGATGGGACTGCGCCAATTGGTGCGCCACTGCGGTCGCTTCCCCCAAGCTGTGGTGGTGGATGGAGGCAAAGAATTTCATAGCGTCTACTTCGATACTCTCCTAGCCCGCTATCACTGTCTGAAAAAGACTCGTCCGGGAGCTAAGCCTCGCTTTGGCTCGGTAATTGAACGCTTATTTGGCACTACTAACCAAGAGTTTATTTATAACCTGTTGGGAAATACCCAAGCGAGCAAACAGCCTCGCACCCTAACTAAAGCCGTTGACCCCAAGCGACAAGCTGTCTGGACTTTGGCAGATTTGTACGCCTACCTGACAGAGTGGGCAAGTGTGGTTTATGACCAAAGCGAACACCCAGCTCATGGTCAAACACCGCGCGCCGCTTATACGACCGGGCTGCTGGCTGCTGGAGAAAGGGAGCATCGCTGCATTCCTTATGATGAAGAGTTTTTGATGATGACTCGCCCCAGCACCATTAAAGGCCATGCTTTAGTTCAACCGGGACAGGGCATTAAAGTTAACTACATCTACTACTGGAGCGATGCTTTTCGCAATCCCGAAGTCTCACGCACCCAAGTCCCGGTTCGCTACGACCCCTTCGATGTGGGTGTCGCTTACGCTTACGTTCAAGGTCGTTGGGTCAAGTGCATTTCTCAGTATTACAGCATTTTTGCTGGACGCTCGGAAAAAGAACTGTTGCTAGCCGCGCAAGAAATTAAGCAACGAGGGAAACTGACTCGCAGCCAGACTTCCATCTCGGCTAAGCGGTTGGCAGATTTTCTCGCTCGTACCCATGAGCATGAAGCTTTACTGGTGCAACGATGGCGGGATTTGGAGGCTCAACGGGTCATGGAAACTACAGCTACTGAGTCGTCGGCGGCGTTGGCATCGGAGCCAATTCCTGTTACGCCTAGCACTCGGATAGAACCGCCCCTCATGATTGCACCCATAGAAATTGCTCAACTGCCTGTGTTTGAGGAGTACCGTTAATGAGCAAATCGCTTACAGGTGGCCTGTCCGTTGCCGCACAAAAGAAGCTGGCTCGTTTTAAGGAATATGCTGTCTCTCACCCCCAGCTCACTCTAGCAGACCAAATCGTGATGCGGGCAATTCTAGAGCCGGCGGGATTTGCCCATGTCTTAGTCTATGGACCTTCTGGGGTGGGCAAGACTACTATGATTCGTCAAATTGCTAAACGCTTGAATGGTTCTGGTGTCAACTCTGGCAACGGTCAAAGCACTCAATTGCCTTTGTTGCTGTTGGAAACTCGACCGCCTGACGGAGGGGCTTTTAATCGGGCTGACTATTATCCCTCTTCTGTCACTACGGGGAGAGTAAAAGTTTAAGCAACTAGTGAAGTCTTAATAGAAAAAGGAAGCACTCGACTGGGAAAAGTATTCATGAGTTCAATTAATTCATAAAATTTTCGACGGAAGCCAGGAATCTTAAACACATCGAGCCAAGGAGAAATTAAGTTGTAAAAGATGTAGGGTTGAATCAAGAGCCTTAAATTATTCAGAGAGCTTTTCCAGGTCATTCC
>JBLNEP010000098.1:0-29558 GCA_050262755.1 Actinomycetota bacterium
CTAATTCTGCTTCTTGGGCGGGGGTGGGGTTGGGGCGACTCAGAACTTCGATTCGACGCTTTTCCAGGGCATCAAGTTGTTGTTGTAAACTACGTTCTTTTTGCAACAATTCTGGGGAAACGCCTTGGCGAATATCAGCGTTTGCTTCTTGAAGAAGTTCGAGGAGGCTGCGGGCGCGGGAACGTTCGCTGGCTTCAAAAGCTTTGGTATCGTAACCAGATTTAGGATTAGTTTGGTGCAGTTGCATTAACAGCTCAATGTAGAACTGATAATAGTTTTGTACGGTGGCGAAATATGAGGTGCGGAGTTCTGGGCTAGCAATTTTGGTACGGAGGTTTTCAATGATTTTGAGGGAGGCTTCAATGTTAGTGAGGGCTTCGGTAAGATTGCCTTGGTTACGTTTGACATCAGCGATGTTATAAAGGGTGACAGCTTCCTGTGAGCGAACGCCGATCGCCCGAAACAGGGGAAGAGACTGGCTGTAATACTCTAGCGCCTTCTGTTTTTCTCCTAAGTCTGAGTAGACAGCGCCGATGTTAGTGAGGATAGCAGCTTCCCCACTGCGATCGCCTACTGCTCTACTCAGGGGAAGGGCCTGATGATAATACACTAACGCCTTTTGATTCTCTCCTAAATCTGAGTAGACTTTGCCGATATTATTGAGGGTGAGAGTTTCCCCACTGCGATCGCCGACGGCCTGTCTCAGGGGAAGGGACTGGTTGTAATACTCTAGCGCTTTCTGCTTTTGTCCCAATTCATCATAAACTTTGCCGATACCACTGAGGGTGGTAGCTTCCCCACGACGATCTCCAACTGACCGAAAGAGGAAAAGGGATTTATTATAATACTCTAACGCTTTCTGTTTCTCTCCTAAATCTGAGTAAACAGCGCCGATTTGGTTGAGGGTGATAGCTTCCCCACGGCGATCGCTTGTTACCCGAAATAGAGCAAGAGACTGGCTGTAATACTCTAGCGCCTTCTGTTTTTCTCCTAATTCTGAGTAAACACTGCCGATGTTGGTAAGGATAGCAGCTTCCCCACCGCGATCGCCGACGGCCCGATTCAGGGGAAGAGACTGGCTGTAATACTCTAGCGCCTTCTGTTTTTCTCCCAATTCTGAGTAAACAAGACCGATGTTGTTGAGGGTGATAGCTTCGGCACTGCGATCGCCTACGGCCCGAATCAGGGGAAGAGACTGGCTATAATACTCTAGCGCTTTCTGTGTTTCTCCCAAATCTGAGTAAACTCTGCCAACAGCAAAAAGACTACTAGCTTGTCCTGAAGTGTCCCCCGCTTCTCGATATAGCTTGAGTGCTTCTTCATATTTCGCGATCGCTGATCTTAAAGATTCCGCCGTCCCTTGGTTATAAAGTTGCTCTCCTTCTCTAAAAGCTCGATCGGCCGCCTCATTCCTATTACCCTGTGCTGTTACTTCTCCAACTCTCACAACCGGCATTGCTGCTGCAATTGTTTGTCCCCCGTAAAGTGCAACGGTACTCAAGCAGCTAATCACCATCAATCGACTGGGAGAAAGCATAGGCTGTCACTCTTTTTTAGTTCCTCAAATTTTAGATTAAAACTGAGGAAAAGGAAAAAGGGCAATCAATGCTTATTTTCATCTCCATTCCCTCCTTGAGCAACGGGTCACGGCTTCCCTCTCCCTAAATTGAGTGCTTTTAGTGAGCGGCGATTTTCCCACCTCGACTCCGTCCTGACCCTAAAAATAATAATAAGGGGAGCGAACACAGAAACACCACTCCCACCACTCGAAAAATATCAGCAAAGGACAAAACCGCTGCTTGCATATTCACCGCCTGAGCGATCGTCGCTAATGCTTGATCGTGAGCCGTTGCTGCATCAGCACCCTGGCTTTGAAAAGCTCCCGCCAACAAATCGAGGCGTTGGCTTGTTTCTGGGTTGTAAGCGCTCAAATGTTCTACTAACACCGCTTTATGGAACGCTTCTCGCTGCTGCAATAGTGTGGTTAACAAGGCAATTCCTACAGAGCCTCCTAACTGGCGAGTTAAATTATAAAAACCAGACCCCGCTGAAACATCTTGTTTGGGAATTGCTCCCAGTGTGGCTAAACTCAAGGGTAAAAACATTAATACCGTGACTGCACCCCGCTCAATCAACGGCAAAAATAAATCGTCTGTTCCTGTTTGGGGTGTAATATTTGAGAGTTGAAACATCACAACTGCACTCCCAATCGCACCGCAAGCAATCAAAATCCGGGCATCCACTTTCGTCGAAATCTTACCCAACAAAATCATCACAATCGCAGAAGCTAAGGCTCCTGGTGCTAATAACACCCCCGTTTGCATCGCGGTAAAGTGCAGAATACTTTGGGCAAAGATCGGCACGACAAACAGGGTTCCATACAATCCCATACCTAAAATTCCTGAATAGAGACTGCCGGCGGCAAGCGCTCGATGTCGCAGAACTCGCAAGTCAACGGCTGGGCTTTTGGTATGCAATTCTCGCCAGATAAATAAGGCTAGCCCGATGGTGGCGCTTATCATTAAAGTGCTGATGAAACCGGATGCAAACCAATCGTCTTTTTCTCCTTCCTCTAACACGGTTTGCAAGCTACCAACTGCGAACGCTAATAACCCAATTCCCCACCAGTCTACTGTTGTGTCAAAGTGTTTGTCTCGCTTGCTATCTGCTTGCAAGAACATCGCACACATAACCACAGCCAAAATCCCAAAGGGAATATTAATAAAGAAAATCCAGCGCCATCCGAGTGTATCGGTGAGGTATCCTCCCAAGGTTGGTCCGATCGCAGGGCCGGCAATCACACCCACACCAAACACTGCTTGAGCCACCCCTTGTTCTTGAGGGGGAAACGTCTCGAAGAGGATGGCTTGGGCCTTCGCGAGCAGTCCGCCGCCACAGAGTCCTTGGATGATGCGAGAGACAATGAGCGTGGAGAGGTTCGGCGACAAACCACACATCACGGAGGCGAGCGTAAAGCCAATCAGGGAGAAAATGAAATAGCGCTTGCGACCGAAGTAATCTCCTAGCCAAGCAGTGAGGGGAATTAAGACAACGTTTGCGATCGCGTAACCAGTCACGATCCAGCCCACTTCGCTGATCGTTGCTCCTAAACTCGCTTGAATGTCGGTGAGGGCAACATTAACAATACTGGTGTCAATCACTTCCAAAATTGCGCCTAAAGCAACCGCAATTGCGATCGCCCATTTGAGCGACCCTTCCACATAACCTGTATGAGCAATTGTTGAATCAGAGCGAGTTTTAACCATGATAGTGACTGCTAATTGGTACGTTCGTCTCTAAGTTCTGGTAGTACCGCACCTTAGAGCGGTAATAGGGTTGGCAACACACCGATCCCAGCGACGAAGATATCCACACAATTTTTCAGATAGCGATCGCGGCTGTAAGGCAGCACAGGGTTGACATTGCGGCGCAGCATCCCCGCCACCAGCATCCCTGTAAACGCATCAGCCGCTGGAGCCACATCTACTTCCGACCGCACCGTCCCCTGCTGTTGACCGCGACGGAGGTAAGCACTTAACTGCTCTCGGATCGGTTGTGCTGCTTCTGAGATGATGCGTCGCGCTACTTCCGGATGACGTTTCGCTTCCCCAATTAAGCTGCGGATCAAGTCTTCTTGCTCCTCCAACATTTGGTTATAGAGCCCTGCAAAGTGAGTGAGGTCATGTCTCAAGTCACCCGTCCACTCGTTTTGGTGGGAAAGCACTTCTGCTTGCAGTGCTAGAGCTTGCACCACCACCGCCGCCAACAGTTGCTCTTTGCTTTGGAAATGCCGAAACAGAGTCACTTCATTCACCTGAGCTCGGCGGGCGATCTCCTTGGTGGTGGCTCCAGTGACCCCATAAGCAGCAAATACTTCCGTTGCTGCTGCGAGTAAACGCGCCTTCGTTTGTGTCGTTCTGCTGTTCACCACTTTAATGTAAGCACTTACTTGCATTATTCTAACGAATGAAGCGATCGCTGGCAAGGAAGAAAGCTCAATCAGACTGAGGCAGCGAGAGTTGAGGCGGAACCAATAACCCGCCAACCGTCAAATGACTATAAACTGTTTGAGGGCATTCATGGCGATTCAACATGGCAACGATTAACAATAACTATCTCAAGCTCAAAGCAGGCTACCTATTTCCTGAAATAGCGCGGCGGGTCAATGCCTTCGCCGAAGCAAATCCTGATGCTAAAATTATTCGGCTGGGTATTGGCGATGTGACGGAACCCCTGCCGGCCGCTTGTCGTGCGGCAATGGTGAAAGCGGTGGAAGAAATGGGCGATCGCAGCACCTTTAAAGGATACGGTCCAGAACAAGGCTATAACTGGCTCCGAGAAAAAATTGCCGCTCACGACTTCCAAGCACGGGGATGCAATATTGATGCCTCTGAAATCTTTATTTCCGATGGTTCCAAGTGCGATACAGGCAATATTCTGGACATCTTTGGTGACGACAATACCATCGCCGTGACCGATCCCGTTTATCCGGTGTATGTAGATACAAACGTCATGGCCGGTCATACAGGTTCTGCCAATGAAAGAGGGGAATTTGCAGGTTTAGTGTATTTACCCATCACAGCAGAAAATAACTTCACTGCCGAAATTCCCTCCCAAAAAGTTGATGTCATTTATCTGTGCTTTCCCAATAATCCCACAGGCGCTGTGGCGACAAGGGAACACCTGCAAGCTTGGGTCAACTATGCGAAATCTCATCACTCCATTATTTTCTTTGATGCTGCTTACGAAGCTTTCATTACCGACCCAGAAATTCCCCATTCTATTTATGAAATAGAAGGAGCAAGGGATTGTGCAATTGAGTTTCGGTCTTTCTCCAAAACCGCAGGATTTACTGGGACTCGCTGCGCTTTTACTGTGGTGCCAAAAACACTAACAGCGAAAGCGGCTGATGGTTCAGATGTGGAAATTTGGAAGCTCTGGAACCGTCGCCAATCTACTAAATTTAATGGAGTTTCTTACATTATTCAACGAGGCGCAGAAGCAGTTTACTCTGAGGAAGGACAATCACAAGTGAAGCAGCTTGTCAACTTCTATTTAGAAAATGCCAAAATTATTCGAGAGAAACTGAGCGCGCTCGGATTAGCAGTGTATGGCGGGGTGAATGCGCCTTATGTTTGGGTCAAAACACCCAACGCTCTTTCTAGTTGGGATTTCTTTGATAAACTGCTACAAATCGCCAATGTTGTAGGAACTCCTGGCTCTGGTTTTGGCGCTGCGGGTGAAGGTTATTTCCGAATTTCTGCCTTTAATAGTCGGGAGAATGTTGAGGAAGCGATGAAACGAATCGCGGAGAAGTTTACGGTGTAACCCAAGTTACTAGAGACCATTTGCTCAGGGGTGCAAACCCCTGGCGGTTTCTAGGAGGATAAAATTGCTCCGCTGAGTTAGGGAAAAGGCTCTAAAATTCCGGGTCAACACATTCTTAAGTCCATACTTCAGCAGTCAGTATGGATAGCTTGCGGTACAGCACGACTCAGTAACATTCACAAACGATTCAGAGAGTAGTAACTAGATTACCGTGGTTAACTGTTGCCAGGTCAAAGCTGAGCGATATGGGTAAAAAAATTGCTGAAATCTTGATTAAATAAGGATTTTGACAGCTCATTGATACCGAGTGCTAGCGTTATGATGTCTGGGTTCACACATAAAAATAAAATTTTGATGAAATACAGATACGCTTTAAGGTAGAAATTTTTCTACCACCTGGGTGAGAGGGAAGCCCTCCTGAATATCTTTTACGTTTATGGTGAGTCACAACCAACAATTTATAAAGGAGGTTTATATGGCTCACCAACAGAATCAATCAGTGTTAGATGCAGCAACCCGTTGTGCTTATGAGTGTGAACACTGTGCAAATGAATGCTTGGGCGATATGCCAGAGTGCGCCCGTCTTTGTCGCGACTGTGCCCAAATTTGCTGGACTTCTGCCTCATTCATCAGTCGCGGTTCTCGGTTTATTCCTCAAATTGTGAAGTCTTGCATTGATATTTGTGAAGCTTGCGCTAAAGAGTGCGAACAACATCGAAACCAGCATTGCCAAAGCTGTGCTCAAGCTTGTCGTCAGGCTGCCAATGAGTACCGTAAAATAGCGAATATCGCTGCTGTTGCTTAATATTAGGTCTCACCAATAGAGCAAGGATGTTGTCTTGCATGAGCACGATCAATAGCTTGCAAAGATGACAGATTGACAGCGATAAAGGGGGGGATATTGAACTCAGTATGGTTTTTATCCCCTTCTACAGTAGCGTGGTAATTGTGGCGCTCGCAGATGAAATGCTGTACCAGATTCGGAGTCGATCGGCGTAAAGCTGTCACCAGAAGTGTGTGATAGAAAGTCATCTCTAGTGAGCCTCAATCATTTATGGATAGCAATCAATAGATACCGCACTTTTTAGGTCAGTAAAGTACAGTTTTCAAGTTAAACTTTCTCTTTTTAATAGGATTTAGTGACTACATCTAGATCAGAACTGTTGCATAAATTCCTAAAACTAAGAACAGGCAAGATGCCTGTTCTACTGGATTGATTATTTAGAGGGTGGGAGAGCTGCAAAATCCTACTTGTTGAAACGGTGATTGGGGGTAAGCTATCAGTTCAAATGACCCTGGTTTTCTTTGAGCTTTACTATTGCTTACTCTTTGCGTTCGATGGTCACAGTTAGGTGAGCGACCATTGAGGCAATGGCTGTGATAGCAGCCGCCACAGGAAATAAGGTGACACCGACGACTCCACCGACGACTCCCGCCACCATTGGCAAGTCTAACAATGTCCGTCCTTGAGCGTTTTTAACGATGATGCGGCGAATGTTTCCTTGATTCAGCAAGTTTTTGATTTTAGTAATCAAATAGTCACCGCTAATCGTAAATTCTTCGACTCGAACTTTAGCCTCTGTGGTATTTTCTGAGTTGGCTACCTCTGATTCAAGGGTAGCGGTGTTTGTGTCAGTGCTGGGGACGGGTTGGACTTGAAGAATCGTTGCTTGTTCTTCAGTGTGGTTTAATTGTGAGTTCATTTTTTGAGGGAAGCAGGTAAAACCCGCTCTTGAAGTTTTGATACTACTATCTTGCCGATTCTGAAACGGAAATACCAAGGCAGAAAACCCTATCATTTGGCTGTGTTTTCCACCCCTTTCCTCTTAAATTATAGATGGGTTAGCTATTAATTCTAGAAAAGGGGGGAAATGGGGAAAGGGGGAAAAGGGGGAAATGGCTGTACCTCATTAATCTGAGAAATGCTATAGCCTGCATTCAGTTAAAAAAAAGCCAGCCTCATCTTTCTCAAGGCTGCACGAACTGTGGTGAGTTGAGAATGGGTAGTTTTCTGGCTGATGAGGTGACCTTAAGCGATCGCGGGAATGCTGTCGCGAACAATGCCAAGGGTGGGTGATACGGTTAGCTATCAATGCTGTCTGATGTTTCCCTGGAGATTACCCTAGAGACTGGCTCTGAAGTGTTGAGGCTGTTGGGGGTGTCGGATGCTGCTCAGAGTATGAATCTGCACTGCCTTGTAGGTTTGGACTGGTCGAATGCAGGCGTTGCTCCATGAGCGGGTGTGATTTGACTCTCTGCGGTTAATATTAATGAAAGCATAAGTTTATTGAGTCAGGAATTTCTACGAGCGTGTTCAACTATGATCGATAAAGTGCAAAAATCTGAATCTGAGTGGAAACAGCAGCTCACGCCAGAACAGTTCCACGTCACCCGAAAAAAGGGAACAGAGCGGGCCTTTACAGGTGAGTATCACAATAACAAGCGCAAAGGACTCTATAAATGTGTATGTTGTGGGTTAGAGCTGTTTAGTTCAGAAACAAAGTTTGATTCGGGGACAGGGTGGCCAAGTTTTTGGGAACCGTTGAAGGCAGAGAATGTGAAGTTAGAGTCAGACAACAGCTTTTTTATGCGCCGCACAGAAGTGTTGTGTGCGGCTTGTGATGCTCACCTCGGTCATGTCTTTAATGATGGTCCAAAACCAACGGGTCAGCGCTATTGTATGAATTCTGCTTCACTGAATTTTGTACCTAAGGAGGGAGAGACTTAGCTAAATTTGTTTGAATTTCAGGGAGGAAAAGGCAGTCAGTTTTTGTGTGATAGAAGACAGAAATTCACCTTGAATTTGTCTGTAAATTTAGGTTCTGCACATTTAAATATCCCTAGATAGAGGGAAGGGAGAATGAGAGGAGAGGGAAATAGCAGGGCGATTTAACCAGTCAATAGGTGTCAAAATCTAGGCTGTTTTCCCAGACTGACCCAAACTAATCATGATGGCAGTTAAGGGGAAAAACAAGCAATTTTTATGCGAGTTTTTCCCTGGAAACTGAGCTTTAAAAGGAGGAATTGATCGCTGATTCCTCCTTTTTTAAGAAGAGTTTACCCCCTCTTTCCTCCTTTCCCGGCTTTTTCCTCTTTTCTCACTCCCCCTTTTCCCCTTTTTAAAAGTTGAACGTTTTTGAAGGCTAGTCAGTCTAATTCGATATGGATATCGGAAAACGCTTGTACAAAAAAGGGATGACTCCGTGGTTGATCGGCCTCCTGCTTTTGGGCCTCGTGGCAGGAGGAGGCTATACCGCTTATAGCCAAGTGGTTGTCAAACCCAGCCGCGAAGCAAGGCGTAAAGAAAAAACGGTTCCTGTGGAAAGGGTGAGCCTACCGATCGCAGTTTCTGCCAATGGCACGATCCAACCAGAGCGATCGGTCAATGTCAGTCCCAAGACTTCAGGGATGCTCAAACAGTTACTGGTGAAGGAAGGAGACCGAGTTCAGGAAGGCCAAATTCTCGCCTATATGGACGACTCCAACCTGCAAGGACAATTAACCCAAGCTCAGGGACAACTAGCGGCTACCGAAGCCAACCTGCAAAAGTTACTGAATGGCAATCGTCCTGAGGACATCGCCGCTGCGAAAGCGCAACTTGCTGAGCAACAAGCGAACCTACAAAAATTACTCAATGGCAACCGTCCTGAGGACATCGCCGCCGCAAAAGCACAACTTGCTGAGCAAGAAGCCAACCTACAAAAATTACTCAATGGCAACCGTCCTGAGGAAATTTCCCAAGCTCAAGCTCGCCTGCGGGATGCACAATTCAGTCTCCGCCAAGCAGAAGATGACTTGCAACGGAATCAAGAACTTTATACGGCTGGGGCGATCGCACAGCAAAATTTGAATACAACCCGCACTGCTCGCGATCGCGCCCAAACCCAAGTTCGGCAAGCAGAACAAGCGCTCGCCTTACTCAAAGTCGGCAGTCGCCCAGAAGAAATTGCCCAAGCTAGGGCAACGGTTCGACAAAAACAAGAAGCTTTAGCTCTACTGCAAGCCGGAACGCGGCCAGAAGATATCGATCAAGCCAGGGCAATGGTTCAGCAAAAACAAGAAGCTTTAGCTCTACTGCAAGCCGGAACCAGACCGGAAGAAATTGCTCAAGCTCGTGCTCAAGTCGCAGCAGCAAAAGGAAGCGTTCAAACCATTCAAGCCCAGATCAATGATACTGTAATTCGCGCTCCCTTTAGTGGCACTGTTACTCGTAAATATGCCGATCCCGGTGCGTTTGTGACTCCGACTACGGCAGGGAGTTCTGTCACTTCCGCAACTTCTTCTTCAATTTTATCCTTAGCTTCTACCAATCAAGTGGTGGCCAATGTTGCTGAAACAAATATTGCTCAAATTCAGCTCAATCAAGAGGTCACCATTCAAGCAGACGCCTATCAAGGGAAAAAATTTACAGGTCGAGTCACCCAAATTTCACCACAGTCGATCGTCCAGCAAAACGTGACCAGCTTTGAAGTGAAAGTTAGCATTCTCAATGACTCTCAAGGGTTATTGCGCTCTGGGATGAATGTCAATGTCGAGTTTAAAGTTGGCGAACTGAAAAATGCCTTGGTCGTCCCGACAGTCGCGATCGTGCGGCAGGAAAAGGGAACCGGCGTTTTTGTTGCCGGAGAGAATCATAAGCCAACTTTTACACCGATTGTGACAGGAATGACGGTCAACGATCGAACAGAAGTTCGCTCGGGATTGACGGGGTCTGAAAAAGTATTTATCAGCTTCCCGTCTGGGTTCCGGCCTCGATCTAGTAGAACTCCATCCAGCGGTTTTCCTGGGTTATCGCCAGGGGGCCCCCGTTTACGTTAGTTGAGAACCAGATTTACGATGGATTTACCAACTCGCGATCGCACCCATACCCTCTCTAAGCTGCAACTTGTGTTGATGGCCACAGAAGCATTGTGGCACAACAAATTACGCACTGGGTTAACCATGCTGGGGGTTATTATTGGGATTTCCTCAGTCATTGCCATTAGTTCTATTGGCCAAGGCGTGCAAAAATCAACAGAAGACCAGTTAAAAGCGTTAGGAACCAATGTTTTATTAGTCTTAGCAGGTGCTTCCCGCACTGGGGGAATTAATCAAGGAAGTGGTTCCGCCACCACCCTAACTTGGGATGATGCAAAAGCCATCGGAAAACAAGCTCCTGCAGTCAAGGGAATTACTGCTTTTTTGCAGCGTCAGGTTCAGGTAGTCTACGGAGGGCAAAATACATTTACAACGATTTTAGGAACGGATTTAAATTTTCCTGATGTTAAGAATACTCATCCCCAAGAGGGACGTTATTTTAATGAAGAAGAGTTGAAGGCAGCTAAACCTGTCGTTGTCCTTGGTTCTAAGGTGCGAGATGATTTATTTGGAGTAGGTGGACAGGCATTACTGTCAGATGTTCGGATTCAAGGAGGACGCTACCAGGTGATTGGCGTCATGGAAAGTAAGGGTTCAGTTGGTGGCACCGATCAAGACGATCGGATTTATATTCCCCTGACTAATATGTCGGGTCGAATTGTGGGGAGAAATTCCTTGGTGGGTCTTGCAATTAATGGGTTTTGGATGGAAACCAGTGATGAATCTGAGTTGCAAGATGCTCAGTTTCAAGTTGAAAATTTATTACGATTGCGCCATAATATTTACCCACCCCAACCGGATGATTTTAGAGTCATTAACCAAGTGGAAATTGTTAATACATTTAGTAGTGTGGTGGGTTTATTTACAATCATGGTCGTGGCAATTGCCGGGATTTCTCTGGTGGTTGGGGGAATTGGAATTGCGAATATCATGTTAGTTTCAGTGGTAGAACGTACTAAGGAAATAGGAATTCGGAAAGCAGTCGGAGCGACTAATGCAGCGATTTTAATTCAATTTTTAGCAGAGGCGGTGCTAGTTTCAACAGTGGGAGGAGGAATTGGGATTGGATTAGGAATTACAATTGCTTTCGGAGCTGCTTCTATTTTTAAGTTCCCGTTTGTGGTTTCTATCGGGGCAATTTTTGCAGGAGCTGGGTTATCTTTTGCAGTGGGTTTATTAGCAGGCGTAATTCCGGCTCGCAATGCGGCTTTATTAGATCCGATCGCAGCCTTGCGGAATGATTAAGCTGAGGAATTGGTAAGATTTTTGCAGGATATTCTTAAGCAGGAATGGCTCATTTTCTCCTGAGCAAATCCTCCCGATTTCCCCGAAGATTGAGGGAGGTTGGGAGGGATTGATTTTTTGTGCAGATGATTGACAAGGGTAGATTAACGGTTCACTGGAGCGTTAATCTTTCTTGCCAATTCCCTAGGAATAATTTGCTTTTGCTTCCTCATCCTGACTCAAACGTAGCGCTGGTGAAGCCTCATGATTCGACAGAGCGTGCATTGGTTCATCGACTGCTTTCTCCATCCGCACCGCCGCCAGTGCTTCTTTAATCACCACTGCGGTTGGGACTGCAACTACCACCCCCAATAACCCCCCTACTCTTGCGCCTGTTAGGATCGAAACAAACACCCAAAATGGATTTAAACCGGTGACAGAACTCAAGACTCTGGGAGCAATTAAGTTTTCAACAATTTGCTGGACAATCAAAGCCACTGCTAGCACTTGAAAGGCTAAGCCAATGTTTTGCAGTGCCACTAATACTGTGACTAACCCGATGCCGACAGACCCCCCAAAGGGAATTAAAGCCATGACCCCAATGGTTAAACCAAATAAAAGACCAAAGGGAACTTTGAGGAGAACAAAAGCTGAAGTTAACCCAAGACCCATACAGGTGGCTAAAATGAGTTGTCCTGTAAAGTAATTTTGAAAACTCAGTCGCAGGGTTTCGGAAAAAGGTTTTTGTAATCGAGGGGGCAACCACTCTACTAAGCTGTCCCAAATATCATTGCTATGCAGGAGTAAATAGAAGGTTAAAACGATCGTCAACAGCACATCCAGCAGTCTCACAACGGTGAGCACAGTCAAGTTCAAAGTAATATTTAACGCTCGCCCTGCAACACTCTGTAGCTCTCCTTTCAAGCGACTATTAATTTGAGTAATCAAGCCATCGAGATTAACCGGTAATCCGAGGGTGTCAATGCGTTCATCTAACATCATCAATTGTCGCTGTCCCGAGTCGATCCATTCTGGGAGACGAGCCACAAGTTGCTGTGCTTGCGTGAACGCTAGCGGTAGCAAGGTGAGTGCTAGAGCTAACAAAATCAGCAGTGCTGATAAAAAGACAAGAATTGCTGCTTGTTCTCGCTTGACACCCCGTTCCTCAAACCACCAGACGGGGTAGTTGAGGAGGAAAGCTAACAGAGAACCGACTAAAAGAATGACAAAGAGTGATTGAAAATAACCAAAAATTTCTGAGAATGCCCAGGCATTGAGTACCGTGAGTGGTGCGGCTAAGGCGATCGCGAGGAGGCGCGAAAGCGGAGCGAGCGATTCCCACCAACTCAGCAGCCGACTTTTGGGGGCGGGTGGCCGAGAATTAACCATGAAACCCTCTCAAGATTTTGAGACTCATATTGGTTATTATGGCTACCTTTTCCTAACCTTTGCTTGGAGATGGGGGAGTGATGAGAAAAGGGAAAAGAGGCAACCACTTCCGGATTGCCCCTTTCTAGCTCAAGTCTGAAGCGCGATCGCCTTCAACTGAATTTGCCCGCCGTTGATGCAATCAGAAAGGCTGCATAGGTGAGGATAAAGCCCACTGTAAAGTGAACGAGACCCACTAACCAACCTTGAACGATCGACAACGCCACCGGCTTATCCTTCCAGCGAACCAAGTTCGCCAGGGGTGTGCGCTCGTGGGCCCAGACCAAGGTTTCGATCAACTCTTGCCAGTAACCCCGCCAAGAGATCAGGAACATGAAACCCGTTGCCCAAACCAGGTGTCCGAACAAGAACATCCAAGACCAGACAGACAAGTTATTCGTTCCATAGGGTGTGTAACCGTTGATCGTCTGAGCTGAGTACAGCCAGAGATAGTCACGGAACCAACCCATGAGATAGGTCGAAGACTCATTGAACTGAGCGATGTTACCTTGCCAGACGGCTAAGTGTTTCCAGTGGAAGTAGAATGTGACCCAGGCAATGGTGTTCAACATCCAGAACATCGCCAGGTAGAAGGACTGTTGCCAAGCAGAGATTTGGCAAGTGCCACTGCGGCCCGGTCCGTCGCAGGGTAACACAAAGCCGAAGTCTTTCTTATCCGGCATCAGTTTGGAACCGCGAGCGTCCAGGGCTCCTTTGACACAAATTAAGGTGGTGGTGTGTAGACCCAGAGCGATCGCATGGTGCACCAGGAAATCACCGGGACCAATGGTTAAAAACAGCGAGTTAGTACCACTGTTGATCGCCTCTAGCCAGCCAGGGAGCCAGACATTGCCGTAGTTCGGCCAAGCGGTGTGTGCGATGCTACTGGAGTTGGACAGCAACACGTCCATGCCATAGAGCGCCTTACCGTGAGCAGCTTGGATAAACTGGGCAAACACTGGCTCAATCAAAATTTGCTTCTCAGGGGTGCCGAAAGCAACGACTACGTCGTTATGAACATAGACCCCTAGGGTGTGGAAGCCAAGGAACAATGACACCCAGCTCAAGTGCGAGATGATCGCTTCTTTATGGCTGAGTACCCGATCCAAGACGTTGCCCCGATTATGTTCGGGCTCGTAGTCCCGCACCCAGAAAATCGCACCGTGGGCAAAGGCGCCCACCATCAGAAAGCCTGCGATGTATTGGTGATGGGTGTACAGCGCCGCCTGCGTTGTGTAGTCCTTGGCTATGAAGGCGTAAGGAGGTAAGGCGTATTGGTGCTGTGCCACTAAAGAAGCGATCACCCCCAACGCAGCCAAGTGAATTCCCAACTGGAAGTGTAGGGAGTTGTTATAGGTTTCGTAGAGTCCCTGGTGAGGTAGATTGAACTGACCTTCACTGCGGCCCCCGAACAAACCAGCTTTGGAATCGAGCATTTCTTTAATGCTGTGACCGATGCCAAAGTTCGTCCGGTACATGTGGCCGGCGACGATGAACAACACTGCGATCGCTAAGTGGTGGTGGGCAATGTCCGTCAACCACAAGGACTGAGTTTGCGGATGAAAACCACCCAAGAAGGTGAGAATCGCAGTTCCTGCACCATTGGCCGTCCCAAAGGCGTGATTAAGTCCATCCGGGTTTTGAGCGTAAACGCCCCAATTCCCCGTAAAAAATGGCTTCAATCCCGCTGGATGGGGCAGGGTACTCAGGAAATTATCCCAACCGACGTGCTGACCACGAGATTCAGGAATCGCGACGTGAACCAAGTGACCCGTCCAAGCCAGGGAACTGACCCCAAACAAACCAGCCAGGTGGTGGTTGAGGCGAGATTCCGCATTCTTGAACCAAGACAAGCTAGGGCGGTACTTGGGTTGTAGATGCAGCCAACCGGCGAACAAGAAGAGTCCAGCTAGCAGCAGCAGGAAGATTGAACCCTGATACAAATCGCTGTTCGCCCGCATCCCAATGGTGTACCACCAGTGGTAGACACCGGAGTAAGCAATGTTAACTGGATAGTTGGCCCCCGCTTGGGTGAAGGCATCGACGGCCGGTGCGCCGAATTGAGGGTCCCAAATCGCGTGTGCGATCGGGCGGACGTTCACGGGGTCTTGAATCCACTGTTCAAAGTTACCTTGCCAAGCAACGTGGAACAGGAGGCTAGAAGTCCAGAGGAAAATGATGGCTACGTGGCCGAAGTGAGAGGCAAAAATCTTTTGGTAAAGATTCTCCTCCGTCATGCCATCGTGGCTTTCAAAATCATGGGCTTGGGCAATCCCGTACCAGATCCGGCGCGTGGTCGGATCTTGTGCAAGGTCTCGGCTAAATTTGGGAAATTTTGTTGCCATGTAGTTTACTTACACGTCCATTTAGCTAGCTCAAGTTGCTAGCTCAATTGAGCTAGCAACCCCTTGCAAGTGCATCATGCTTCTTCAGCATCATATTTGAATGCCAAACTCCTCAAAAAAAAAGCTGGCAACTAAGCAGATAAAACAGTTTATGCTTCTACAGCTATCTCTCTACAGGTAGGGGAAATAGCTCGGCAGAAGTAATCATCAAAATAACGGTTACTCTTGGGCGGTACTTCTAACTTAGGAAGGAGATCGACATCACATCAACCTGTCTCCGCAGATACAGGAGTAAAACCCGATCCAAGCTGAAGTTTGGATCGGGGCTGTTCCCTGGTTGTCAGGAATAGAGAGGCACTTTTACCTAATCTCACCTTACTCCCACTAATTAAGGGATGTTCCCCGCTCAAACATTATTCATAAATTTGACTTAGGTCAAAGACAGGTTCAAAAAGTTTTGGCATGGTAGTGAATAGGAACTAACGAAGGTGAGGTCAGGGCAATGGTAAACACAACCGTTAATTTAGAAACTGCGACGGGCCATCAAGTGTTAGCAGCAGCCGGCAAAACGATTTTACGACCCGGTGGGCGGATTGCGACTGAACAATTATTTGCATGGGCTGATTTCCAACCTGGGGAAACGGTACTAGAGTTAGCTTCTAGTTTTGGGAGTAGCGCGATCACCCTCGCTCAACGGTTTGGTGTCCGGGTTGTTGGGGTGGAAAAAAATCCTGCTAGCGTAGCAAAGGCGAGGGAAAATATCCAAGCGGCTGGCTTAGAAGGTCAAGTAACCATTATTGAAGCTGATATTTTTCACTTAGAGGGGATTTCTGAACAATTTGATTATGTTTTTGCTGAAGCAATTTTATCGATGCAATCAGCTCCAGCGAAGGCTAAGCTTTTAAGTGAAATTTACCGTCGCCTTAAAAAAGGGGGGAAATTTCTTTCCCATGAAATGGTCGCTCAAGAGCATGAAAGTGAAATTCATCAAGCATTAGTGAGAGTGATTCGGAGCAATCCCACTCCCCTCTCTGAGACAAATTGGCAGGCAGCTTTTACCGCAGCGGGTTTAGCAGTTGAACACCATCAAATTGGGAGCCTCACTTTACTAAATCCCAGCAAAATGCTTCAAGATGAAGGCTTATTTGCAACGGTTAAAATTTTTTGGAATGTGTTAACGAATCCTCTGATCCGTCAGCGAGTTCTAGGCATGCGCCACATTTTCAAGAAATATCAGCAAGATTTGGGATATATCGTTCAGTGTGCAATTGCTGCATAAAACGTTTTAAGACGCTCCCGGTTCAATTTTCCCCGCTCATTCAAGAGGTTAATTTGCTATGACAACTGCAACTGAAATGAAAGGTTCTTTGGTTATTAACTTGCCAGAAGCCATTGAATATCCTCGTGCTGGTATCCTCAGTAAACTTTTGCTGAAAGATGAACATTGCCAATATACTTTATTTTGTTTGGCTGCTCAAACTGAAATTTCCGAACATACATCGGTTCGGAATGCTACAGTCAATGTACTGGAGGGGCGAGGAATTTTGACTTTAGCCGGAGAAGATATTGTTTTAGAAAAAGGCAAATTTATTTTTATGCCAGCAAACGCTCCTCATGCGTTGAAAGCCGAGGAAAATTTAGCTTTTTTACTGACTTTATCTGCAACGGTTTAGTGCTTTTGAGCAGAGTTCTTAAAAAATCAATTGCTGTTCCTCATGAACTCAAAAACTTGCTAGAAATGCTTCTAATGCGGCTGCTTCCAGGGGCTTGGTAAACCAATATCCCTGACCAGATTCGCATTGTAGTTCAGCAATTTTAGCAAGTTGCGCTGCGGTTTCCACTCCTTCGGCAATTACATCCATTCCTAAATTATGAGCTAGCATGACAATGGCTCGCACGATTTCTAGGTTCTCACGATCGCGATCGATACTGCTAATAAAAGAACGATCGATTTTCATAGTATCGATCGGAAAGCGATGGAGATAACTTAAGGAGGAATAACCAGTCCCAAAGTCGTCGATCGATAACTGAATTCCTAAAGTTTTCAGTTCCCAGAGAACCGCCGTTGCTGATTCAGTATTATCGATCAGCGCACTTTCGGTAATTTCCAACCTTAACCTGTGAGCATCCAGACCTGTTTCTTTGAGAATTTGTTGGACTTGCGCTACTAAGTTGGGTTGTACAAATTGTTTGCTAGAAAGGTTCACGCTAATGCTTAACGGTGGATGGATGGCAATTTGTTCTTGCCACTTTTGCATCTGAAAGCAAGCTTCCCGCAGCACCCACCAATCAATTAAGACAATTAAACCCGTTTCTTCTGCTAGGGGAATAAACTCTGCGGGAGACACTAAACCGCGTGCGGGATGTTGCCACCGCACTAGCGCTTCTAAGCTAATAATTTTGTTAGTTGAGATTGAGACAATGGGTTGGTAATAAACTTTAAATTCCTGATTCACGATCGCACGTCGCAAGTCGTTTTCTAATTCCAGCATCCTCCTCACTTGAGTGTACATCACGCGATCAAACACCTCATAACGGTCTTTGCCGAGTGACTTCGCGCGATACATGGCAATGTCAGCGTTGCGGATGATATCTTCTGGTTGATCGTAACTGATGGGACTTAAGGCAATCCCAATGCTAGCCGTTACAAAGACTTCACACCCCTCTGTCGAGAAAGGCAAACCAAGTTCCTGTAGAATCCTCTCAGCAGTGCGGCAGGCGGTATCAGCGTCTTCTAGATTCTTTAACAGGATGGCAAACTCGTCTCCCCCCAAACGCGCCACGGTATGGTGTTCTCCGACACTTGCCTCCAGTCGTCGCGCGATCGCAATCAACAGTTGATCTCCAATTCGGTGTCCTAAACTATCATTGACCCATTTAAAGCGGTCAATATCTAAAAAGAGTACCGCAAACAAACGCTCAGGCTCTTCTGGGCGAGTCGCCACTTTCTGCAAGTCTTCAGTAAAGAAAGCTCGATTTGGCAAACCTGTTAGCTTGTCATAAAACGCATTCTTCAGTAATTCTGCCTGCGCTTGCTTTTTCTCTGTAATATCCCGGAATATTAACACCACACCCTTGATACTGCCACTCTCATCTTTAATGGGGGCTGCACTATCATCAATTGGCTTTTCTACGCCGTTTTTTGCCAGTAGGAGAGTGTGTTCAGGTAAACCAACTGTTATACCTTGTCTCAGTGCAGCGACAACCGGACTTTCAATCGGTTGGTGATAATTTTCATCAACAATATTGAAAACTTGTGTAATGGCTTGACCAATTGCTTCCTCTTGTTTCCAACCTGTCAAAGTTTCAGCCACAGGATTCATAAAAGTGATGTTACCCTCAATATCGTTGGCAATCACCGCATCTCCGATACTTTTGAGAATGGTAGAAAGCCACTGTTGTTTCTCCCTGAGTCTTTGCTCAGACTCATGTTTGTAGAGAGCAATTTCAATCGCAGTTCGTAATTCTCTTTCTTCAAAAGGTTTAAGGATATAACCAAAGGGAGCCGTTAATTTAGCACGCGCTAAAGTCGCTTCATCTGCATAGGCGGTCAAGTAAACAATGGGAACATTAAGAGATTCAGAGATTTGTCTGGCTGCTTCGATCCCATCCATTTCTCCGCTTAAATAAATATCCATAATGACTAAATCTGGCTGGAGTTCTAGCACTTTTTCTAGGGCAGCTTCTCCACTATCTACCGTTTCTGGAACGTCATATCCCAATTTAATCAAGCTGATTTGGATGTCAATTGCAACAATATATTCATCTTCCACGACTAAAATTTTGGCAGGACGCATTGTAGTTACCTAGGAATTGTTTGAGAAAGTAATTTGAATTTGAGTTCCCCCGCTAGTTTGTAGCGCAATGGAACCTTTGATTTGCTTCGTTAAGTTTCGGACTAATTCCCACCCTAACGACTTTACGGTCTGCATTTTAAAATCTTTGGGGAGTCCGATGCCGTTGTCAGCAACTACTAAAGTAATCTGATTTTCTTCCTCAAATAATTTGAGAAAAACTTCACCTCTACGGTCATTTGGAAAAGCATATTTCAAGGCATTAGAAACCAATTCATTAATAATTAAACCACAAGGGATTGCTAAATCTATACTCAGGGAGATGTTTTTGATTTCTGTTTCCAGAGTAACATTATTTGCTTTGACTTGGTAGGAACGAAATAAATTCAAGGTAAGATTTTGAATATACTCAGCAAAATTCACTCTTGCCAAGTCTTTAGACTGGTATAGTTTTTCATGAATTAATGCCATTGCCCTGACTCGGTTTTGACTTTCCTGTAAGACAGTCAACGTTTGTCGCTCCTCAATGAAGTTAGATTGAAGATTGAGTAAACTTGAAATGATCTGTAAATTGTTTTTGACTCGGTGGTGAATTTCTTTAAGCATCACCTCTTTTTCTCTCAGAGAGGCTCTGATTAAATCTTCTGATTGTTTACGTTCGTTAATATCAGTCACTCGCACTAAATTCATCGATCTATCAGCAACTTTAATCTTTTTTGCAGCTAAGTTACCCCAGAAAAAATTGCCTTTTTTCGTAACATACTCTATTTCTTTCACCCAGAAACCCTTCAGCTTAATTTCTTTTCCGATCTCGATTAACTCTGTTTCGCTAAACTGATAGCGTTGCAACCAATGACCAGAAATATTGATGATTTCATCCTTGCTTGATGCCTCAAAGAGTTCTACGGCGCGATGGTTACAATCCAGGGTAATGAGTGTTTCTGAATCTACCAGAAAAATCGCATCAGTCGATTCATTAAAAATTGCCTCTTTCAAGTCTCGGCTGCGAATAATCTCTAACTCAGCCAGTTTACTATCAGTAATATCACGACCCACCGATTGAAATTCAATTAAGTGACCCTCTTCATCAAAGATTTTTTGATTAATCCACTGCATCCAGCGCACTTCACCTTTAACAATTCCCCGATTTTCGATCATTCCGACCGGATTCTTAACCGTTAAAGATTCAAGAAAGTTAACAATTTTCTGGCGGTCTTCTTCAAAAACTAAAGGTTCATAAGAATGACCAATTAGTTCCTCCCGAGTCTTTCCATAATAGCGACAGTAGGCTTCATTAATGAAGGTGAGGGTGCCATCTGGTTGGAAGCGTGTAATTAACTCGGTTTGGTATTCTAAGATAGCAAGATAACGTTCTTCTGATTCTTTCAGAGCTGCTTCAGCTCGCTTGCGTTCTGTAATGTCTTGAATTTGTGCGATGAAGTAACTCGGACGACCTTCGATGTCTCGAACCAGGGAAGTATTTAGCAAAATCCAAACTTCATGACCCAGTTTGTGTAAATACCGCTTTTCGAGTTGGTAGTAGCTAAATTCATCGTTGAGGAGTTTTTGAGCATAGTTGAGATCGGTCTCTAAGTCCTCAGGATGAGTAATCTCTTGAAACGTTAAAGCATATAATTCCTGCTCTGAATAACCAACCAGTTCGCACAAAGAAGCGTTAACTTTTAACCAGCGACCCTCTAATCCAACTAAGGCCATGCCGATCGCAGCATAGTCAAAGGCATTGCGGAAGCACTCTTGACTTTCTTGCAGCGCTAACTCTGCTTGCTGACGTTCTGTCATTTCCTGCTTCAGCTTTTGGTTGGTCGCTTCTAGGTGTACTGGACTGGTGAGAGTAGGGACTTTTGAAACCAGCGACAGTATTTTTACCACTGTCAGAAGTGAAATCAGTGCTGCGATCGCTTTGATCGTCCCTGGAAGCCAATCATCTGGCCACCACAGCATCCAAATTCCCATCAGGTGGGTGGTACTACCAGCAAGGAGAAAGGCACTAAACAGCAACACAATCGATTTAAAAGGCAAGTCTCGTTGCTGGAAGAGCAGGTAAAGAAGCACAAAGGGGATGCAACCATAGGCGATCGCGATCGAAGCGTCGGAGAAGACATGGAGTCCGAGCAACTCTGGTTTCCAGAGGTAACACTGATCCTGAGGAATGAATCTGCTATTCGCCAACCAGTTACGAAGCACTTCCAGCATAAAACAGCCTTTGACTGTGAAAGTCACTGAAATAGAAAAAGCTTAATTCTTAGCTATATTAGCTGTCATTGCTCAGAATTAAGCTTCTACCTCTGGCCAGTTTAGCAACTAGCAGGGGAAAAGGGGGAAGGAGAAAGGGTAAGGGGGAAAGGGGGAAAAGGGGAAGACCTCCTAAATCCTGGGTTTAGGAGGCTTCTAGATGGTTTGATTCGCTGATATTCTGTAGCTTTGACGAGCGCAATCGGTTTTTACAAAATTAGGCACGAGTCTGAGGGGGTTGAAGGATTTAGCGATCGTTGCCTACCCTTAGTCAAGCTGGGTTTTCTGGTTAAAAAAATGATGGCAATTACAGCAGTTTTCAGCTCAGTGAAGTACAATCTTAACTTTAAAATTCCCCTGATTAAAGGAGATTTAGGGGAATTTGACTACTTTATTTAGAGCAGAAACACTCTACTTATTTTAGTCGTTATTTCAATTTTTATCTTCATTTTTTGTACCTGCTCTCTATCATTTAACGCGGTTTGACAGAGCAGGCTAGATTCTGGAGTCAAGATTAACAGCGCTTTAAGGTGCGGTTAATCTGGGCTTCAGTGACAAAAGAATCTCCCGATCGGGGACCGGGAGATTATCTGTTAGCTGACTGAGCAGGGATAGCTCAGTGACAGCGGGGAATGCTCCAGTTCTATCCAGTAAACTAAGTGAAAAAAATAAGGAAATTGTAAGGTCAGCAAAATTATTTCCAACCCCTCGCTCCAGCGACCTGGCTAGCGAGTTTCAAGGGGTCAAAGGGTTTGGCAATTACCCCAGCAATACCTAACTGGGCGTATTGTTCCTCATTGGTAAGCTACAGCAATTAGCAGTACAACTGGATTGCTTTAAGGGGTGACTTGACTCCGGAGTTGTCGGAAGATGGCAAAGCCGTCGAGTTCAGGCATCAGGATATCTAGTAAAATTGCCTCAGACCGTTGCTCCTAGGCTTTGAGCAATCTTTCAGTACCTAATTCAGCCGCCATTACCCTCCAGCCACCCAATTTTTGCAGACACATGATTTGAATGAGGGTGCGGAGGTGTGGTTAATCATCTATTAAGAGAATGCACGTAGTTGGCAGAATTTTTCTGACTGTTGCGGGGTGGGGATCGTGAAGTAAAAACTGCTACCTTTCCCTAAGATACTTTCCACCCAAATTCTCCCCCCATGCTGCTCGACAATATTTCGGCAGATCGCGAGTCCAAGACCAATCTCTCTCTTCTGAGAAGCATCAGAGGTATCCACTAGTTGGAAGTGCCCAAACATACTTTCTAATTGATCGGGTGGGATACCTGGACCTTGGTCTTGGATTTGAAACACCACTGCCTTGATTTGCTCTTGCGCTGAGAGCATTACTGTGCGATGGGGAGGAGAAAACTTAATGGCATTAGATAATAAATTGCTCAGCGTTTGCAGGAGGCGGTCAGGGTCAACCCAGACTGGGATGGGTGCGACAGCAAAGTTGAGGGTGATGTGATTTTCTGTCGCGAGCGGTCGCACAGCTTCCACTGCTTGCTGAATCAAAATCGCTGCATTACACCATTGTCGATCCAACGAGATTTGGTGTGATGCGAGTTGCTCAAGGTCAAGGATATCGTTCACCAAGCCTACCACGCGATTCACGTCGCTGGCAGCAAGGTCGAGCATTTTTCGGACTGCTTCTGGGTCGTCGAGGAGGCCAGCACCGATCAAACCAAGGGAACTCTGAATTGAAGCCAGGGGTGTTTGCAGTTCGTGGCGAATGAGGGAGAGAAACTCACTCTTCATTTGCTCGATCGCGTGGCTTTCTGTAATATCTTTGATGGTTCCCACCTGGCCCACCACTTGCTCTGACTCCGACAGCAGGGGAACCACCCGCAGCCGACCCACTCGCATCGTTCCTCCCCGGTGACAATACCGCAGATTTGCCGAGAATTCTTGTTTCGCTGCGATCGCGCTCAACCATCGATCCACGAGCACCTCCCGGTCTTCCGGATGTATAAATTCCATCCAGCCATCTCCCAAACTTTCCTCCAGAGTACAGCCACAAATTGCCTGACCCTCGGGGTTGAGGTAGAGGCGTTGACCGCTGGGGTCATCGAAGAAAATCCCCACTGGTGCGGCCACACTCAGGGTTCTAAACAATGCTTCACTTTGTCGGAGAGCGAGTTCTGTCTGTTGTCGCTGCTGAATTTCTTGCTGTAACTGTGCGTTGGCATGAGCGAGTTCTGCTGTGCGTTTCTCCACCCGTCGCTCTAACTCACCGTAAGCTTTTTGTAACTGCTCTTCCATACGTTGGCGATCGCTGATGTCTTGAATTAACCAACGCAAACTTTGGCAGGAATTGAGGGTGTCATTCAGGTAAGCAACGGTAATTTCCGCCGCAAATGGCTGGCCGTGCGGCGGTTGGAGGTTCAGTTCCCAGGTTTGTTGTCGTCTTAAATTTGCCAAGCGGTTTAACAGTCGCTCAAAATTTTGAGAGTCTGACTGGGGAATGAAACTCTGGAAGAATTGACCGACTAAAGAAGCTGGAGAGACACCGAATTGAGTGGCTGCTGTTTGGTTGGCTGCTTGAATCTTCCCCGTTGCATCTGTGATCAGGTATCCATCGGGAGCAAAGTTAAATAAATCTTGATAGCGGTGTTGCTCGAACTCTAGTTGCTGTTGCAGTTCTTCCTGGGTAGTTTTCAATGCTTCTAAGGTCGCTTGCAATTGCTGGTTAGCAACCGCTAATTCAGTGGTGCACTGTTTGAGGCGAGCCTCAACTTCTGGTATTGCTTGCTCCGCCTGCTTGCGATCGCTGATATCGGTACTGACGCTAGTCACAAACCAGCTATTAGTCGGGGGATGGTAGCGAGAGGTGTAGTCGGTCAAAATCCAACGCAGGGAGCCATCTTTGTGGTAAAATCGATATTCTTGTTTGACAGGGTGTTCTCTCAAAAGCGACTCAAAAGCTGAGAGTAACGTCGGCCGATCTTCTGGCAATACCCGCGAGTGCCATAGAGATTTTGAGGTGATTAATTCGGCTGGACTATAGCCAAAAATGGCTTCGCAACCTGCGGAGCCATAGTTGTACTCAAATTCTTGGTTGGCAAAGACTTGGTAACTGATGATGGCAACAGTCGCGGTCTGAAGCAGGTCATTCAGCTTGGCTTCTAAGTCAGCGACTGTGGCTTCAAGTTGCAGGCGATCGGCGATATCCACGGCAATTCCTCCCAGAATTTTTTGTTGCTGGTTGATGGTTGACTGGGGAACTGGATCTCAAGTAAAACGGTCAAAGTAAAAATTTGAGCGTGAGAGATTTCGTGTTAACTTTGGCTCAGAGTGAATGTTTTGACCTCTTAACCCAAGTTGATAGTTATACGGGCTGTCGATCGGATTTCCGTAACCTTTTTTTGCGGGAAGGAGCAGTTCCTTACCATCAGTTGTGCAACTCATTGAATGATTTTAGCGGGTTCAATCCCTAGCGATACCAGATTTTTGATTCTCTTGCTTATTTTCCCTCTTTTCCCACTTTTTTAGTTGTTTTAGATCTACTTTTCCTACTTTTTCACTGGGCTATTTTCACTGATTAACTTAACTTTAATCGGGGGTTATCTTTCGTTTAAAAGTTCTACTGGAACGGGATAGCACCGATTCATCATCCTCAAACCGCCTAGGGAATTTCACTGAATTTTAGACACCCATCGCTTCCGGTCTAATTCCGTATCATTAACTTTTTCAAGGAAAGGAAAGATTGTCTACAATTGAGTTCCTGATTGTTTCCCTTTTTCTCTGGCTCAGTCTTGCTCACCCCTCAACTCAGTGAGGATTCAACTGTTGAGCGGAGTTCATCTCTGGCTAAAACAGAAGGTTAACCGAGCAAGAGGTCTGAGATTTTGAACTAACCTAAGTTGCTAGTCAATTTTTTGATCAGTTGCCTGCGCTCAGCACGGTTGAGGATACGGGCAATCAACTCTGGTTCGACAATGGGTTTGCTGGCATAGTCATCAGCACCAGCTGCGAATACTTTGCAAATGGTTTCTAGATCTGTGTGAGCAGATAGAAACAAAATGGGGATACCACCCCATCGGGGATCGTTCCGCACGGCGGAACAAAGTTCAAGTCCGCTGAAACCAGGCATTTCTATATCGAGGAGCAGTAGGTCGGGGGCTGATGCTTCCAAGACTTCCCAAAATTGTTGGGGGTCGTTGAGGGTGGTGGTTTGAAGTCCCCAAGGTTCTAGGAGTGCTGGCAGAGTTGCTAAGATGACCGGGTCGTCATCAACCATTAAAATTTTGGTCTCATCGCTGCGGTCGCAATTGAGAGCTTGGATGATGGTGTGCCGCAGTTGTTCGGGAGCGATCGGTTTTTGTAAGTAGGCTCGACCGCCTAAACGAGCGACGGCGATGCGATCGGTGAGGCTGTTTCGTCCCGTCATTACAACCGCCGGAATGGATGAGTAATGACAGTTGAGGGTTTCTAAAAAGGTGAGTCCGTCTTCAGGGGTGGCGGGAAAGGTGAGATCGAGTAGAACTACGTTGGGGGGGTGGCGATTCAGTGCTTCTTGAGCGGCGGTAAAGTTGGTGGCTCCTTCTACTTGCCATCCCCACTTAAGTGCGGCAAGTTGGATTTGCTCGATCAGGATCGGGTCATCATCAACCACGAGCAGTTTAATGGGAGGGCAATTTGGGGGTGGGTTCAGTGAAAGGCTGGTGGGTTTCGGTTGGTTCTCCGGCTGTTCAAGGGTACGTGGCTGTTTGATTGCTTGTTGTAAGGCTGGGACTAATTCTGCTAAAGCTTTGCGAGCGCGATCGCTGGGACTGTCTGTCTCTTCTAGTAATTGTTCGAGTTCTCTGGCAATTTCTGAACCACCTACTATCCCAAAAGAACCGAGGGAACCAATTAAGCGGTGTGCTTCTGTCTTCGCTTGCTGGCGCAGAGTGTCGGTGAGGGTGCCGCCACAGAGGTGAGCGATCGCTTGATGTAATAGGTCAATCTGAGCTTTCAGTCTGTCTTTGAGGTTCTCCCACATTTGTTCTAGCCTATGGGCGATTTCTGCTTCTACTGGGGAGAGGGACTTAGAAGCAGATGAGGAAGGGAGGGAAGCATCAACAGTCTCTGAGGGTTCCTTGACTGTCTGGTTTGATTTCTCTGAGGTTGCGGGGGTGGGTGGGGGTTTAAGTCGATAGCCGAGTCCGTAAACGGTTTCGATTAAATCTGCGGTCATCCCTGCTGATTTCAGCTTTTGTCGCAGGCCCATAATTTGAGTCCGCACGGCTTCTTCTCCGGGAAATTCTCCTAAGGGCCAAACGCGGTCGAGGATCGCACTCCGGCTGAAAATTCGGTAGGGATGTCGCAGAAACAATTCCAGTAACCCGTATTCTTTGGGGGTTAAGCGGATGGGGTGGTTGCGGTAGTGGACTTCTTGTGTGTCGAGGTTGAGTTGTAAGTGGTCCCAGATGAGGATTCTGGGGGCGATCGCTCTCCCCCGCCGCAACAAGGCTCGAATCCGAGCCATCAACTCTGGCAGATAGAAGGGTTTGACGACATAATCATCGGCTCCCACTTCTAATGCTTGGACGCGGTCGCGATTGCTCGCTTTCGCGGTTAGCATCAAAATCGGAATTTCGTAGCCTTCACAACGGAGTTGACGGCAGATTTTAATTCCATCCAGACCGGGGACGATCGCATCTAGGATCAGCAAGTCGTAGCCATAGGTTTTGGCGAGATCTAATCCTGTTTTGCCATCGTGGGTGACGTTCACTAAATAGTGATACTCAGCCAAGGCCTTGGCTAGAAGGGTAGCCATAGACCGATCGTCCTCGACCAAGAGAATTTTCATAAGCGATATTGCCTTTCGAGGGCATCTACTATGACGGTTGTCGTGATTTCTTGGCTTTCCTGTCTGCTACTTGCTGAAGTGCAGCTTTCGACCGAAACTGGCTGTTCGGACACCCGCAGGCGGTCACAGCTTATGGTATCTGACCAAACTGTTGTAATGCTATTGCTGCTATGAATTTCTAGCTGTGCTACTGGCGGTGCTTCAAAGAGTAGGCGTTGTCCCGGAAAGACGACTCTCTCGAAATACCAGTTGGCGATATTCGCAATCCGAACAATTTGTAGTTGATTTGAGGGATTGGCATAGTAGCACAGAGCTAACTCAGAAGCTTCGGGAGATTCCTCTGTGTTGGAGATATACAGATCTGTCATAGCAGTTTTTTATGGAAATGTCAAATTTTCCTATTAACTATAACATAATCTAGAAGCAGATTATAAGAAAATTATAAACTTCCTTTTTAAAATTTGAAGTTATCAACAAGCAAAGCCTTTTTTCACTCTTTCTACCATTCCTAGGGTCATTGACCTTAAATTTTGTTTTGGTGATACTTCTAAAGTTTAATAATATTTAACAGGGAGTGTTTTGGGAGTGGGGTCCCCCCTCCCCACTCCCCCCTCCTTTTAACTCGTCAACTCCAGTGAATCTAACAACTCTCGCGCGAGATCCACAGCTTGGCAGCGAATTTCTGGCACGGCCGTTGTCTCCCACAGTTGGCCTTTTCGAGGGGAACCGAGGGTGTAAAGAATGGATGAAGTAACTCCGCTAGCGCTGATGATTTCACCCTGAAAGTTGGTAGACAATCCTAGGGACAGGGGATCGAGGCAAATTTCTCCTGAAGCGAGGAGATTTTGAATCAGTGGGTCTTGACAGTGGCTGTAGTTAGATTCTGGTCCTGTACAATTAATCACTACAGTGGCTCGCAAACCGATCAATTTTCCGGTCGATCGCTCTCGGATGCTGACATTCACTCCTCGATCGTCTTCCTGATAGAATTGCAGGCGACCGGCGTGGATGCTTAATTGGTGAGAGTCCAGCATTTCGCGGACTAAGTCATAAATCTGGGGTGCGATGCGGTGGCGGTGAATGTCCCAGTAAGGTCGGATATGTCGCAAAAATCTTTGCTGTTCTGAGAGGGGAAAATTTTGCCAAAGGGATTGGGTTTGCGACCGCAGGGAGTCAATGACGGCACGCCAGTCTGAACCCGAAGCACTCGCTAACTTGACTTGCTGGCGAACTTTTCGTACTAAGGCACGAAGATTTTGACGGGTTTCCTGAGTTAAGGGAAATGGCGGCAGGGGAGAGGTGGATTGATGCGGGAGAGGGAATAATCCATGCCGAGAAACAGCTTGGATCGGGCCGAAGTGACCGCGGTCGCGCAAGGCAGCAACAACATCAACCATCGTTAACCCAGTACCTATTAAGAGAATGGGTTCCTGGGGAGCGATCGAATGGAGGATATCTCCTGGCCAGACATTACGGATGTAGCGCTGACTGGCATAAAAGGTGCGATCGGCAACTGGTGGATCGCTGGGGGGGAAGTTACCCAAGGCTAAAACAACCTTGTCTGCTGTCAGGGTTCGACCACTTTTTAGGGTTAACCTTGCTTTCTGAGTCTTGGGGTGAGCCAAAACTTTGAGGTCCATTACTTCATCTTGAATCAGCTCGAATTGGTGAACAGAATTGACAACTGCTTCTTTGAAAGCTGCTTCAAGATACTGTCCATAAAACTTGCGGGGGACAAAGGCACTTGGTGGAAAAGTTTCTGCTTCCTTGGTTTGAGTTTTTAACCAGCGCCAGAAGTGTTCAGGCTCATCGGGAAAAGCACTCATTTTACCAGTCGGTACATTGAGTAAAAAGCAGTCAGTTTGGACTCCGTAGGCGACTCCTCTACCAATGGTTGATCTGCGTTCGATCAGTTTAATTTTTAAGGGTTTATTGCTCTCTTTTAGTAAGTGAATTGCGACCATAACGCCACTAAATCCACCGCCAATAATCGCAATTGTATTCACGGACGGTTGCTCTAACAAATTCATTGACACAAACCTTCTAAAAACTTTTTGACCTTCCAAGTGTTCTCACATTTGTTTAAACATCGAGCGTCGAGCAAATCCTCCACTTTGAGCGAATTCCTTGAATTAGATTCAGAAAGTTGACCTGGGAGTTGGCAAAGCAAATCTCTGTCTGGTTCAAGCTTTTAGCGCCCTCTCAGCAAAGGATACTCATTGACAGCTAGCTTTATCATCGGTAATTCTATCGACAAAGTCAAGTTACAGTAGAAGATGCCTAAAATTACTTTTGATCGTGAAGCGAGAAGCAGGCAATATTTGCAAATAATTGTAAATAAGGATGAAAGGTAGAGGAAATATCCAGTAGTCTATTTTTAGTCGCCGGGAGCAACTCAAAGGAGAGGTAAGTAATTATGCAGAATAAATTGCACTCTTTTCAAAAGTGATGTATAAAAGAGAGGAGAGTACAGAAAAAAGGAGAAGGGTGTGAGATTGACAAAAGACTTAAGCTCAGAAACGGAAAAAATGTTATTA
>JBLNEP010000099.1:0-56952 GCA_050262755.1 Actinomycetota bacterium
ACGAGTCTTATACTTCTAAGACTTGTACGAATTGCGGTCACATTCACAATAAGTTGGGTGGCTCTAAGGTTTTCAACTGTTCTAACTGTGGCGTCCGGCTCAAGCGGGATGTCAACGGCGCTCGCAATATTTTATTGCGGGCTTTGCAGGCAACTGCCTTCTCGGTCAGAGATGCTGTACTTACTCTGAATCCTCAGTTATGAGTGATTTAGTGAGGTTGAATGTTGCACCACAGGTTCAGAAACCTAGTTGCTACAACCAACCAGGTTTCTGGCGCAGTTAAACTCACAGAAAACTCCTCAATCCAACAGGTCAAAATCAAATCGCTTGCTCGCAGTCGTTCAGATTCCTCTATTCTTTGCTATAATCAAGAACAGCCTAATGCGGATGTGGCGGAATTGGCAGACGCGCCAGATTTAGGTTCTGGTTCCGAAAGGAGTGAAGGTTCAAGTCCTTTCATCCGCATCGACGTTCAAAGTTGTTTATGGGGTGTCACTTGCCAAGTTATTGAGCCGTGGTGACAGCAGGCAGAAAGTCATAACTCTGCTCTTCCCTAACTTGCCAGAGCTGTTTCACATCTCCGGAGAACCCGCCCTCATCCTGAGGACGATCGCTGTGAGACAGGAGTTGCCCCTGCGATCGAGCGAGATGTTGCAGAGACGGGTAACAAGTCCTGTCCCCATCTCCCCACTCTCCAGTTACTGCTTGGGTCGAATCTTCTCGACATATTTCCACAAGGAGTAATCACGACTGAGCCAACCGTTGAAAAACGCCATTTGGCTGGGGTCTTTTTGCACGCGCTGATAACGGTAAATAATCCGCTCATTGATCATTTGTAAAGCGGTACTGCGATTATTACCTGCTTTGAGCGCTTTCATAGTTTCTGCGTCAAAGACTCCACTCTGTGGCAGTCCCAATGCTTGCTGGAGGAAGGTAATTGAGTTATTAATCCCGAAATTAACGGCCGTATCAAACATAACAACGGCGAGTACAGGGTGCATATTGGCGGCGCGGCTAGCATTCCAATAACCCTGATAAATCTCTAGGAGTTCTGCTTCCGATATCTGGGTCACGTCTAGGGGAGGAAGTCCCCGACTATATCGATAAGCATCGTACTCGGTTTGTAGAATCCCTCTATAGGTTCTGCCACCTTTATCTGCTGGGTGGTTGCTAAACCCTCCCTCAAAGTAAAGGGTAAAATAAAGGGCGGCTTCAAAGACTCGCTGCTGATAGGAAGCTGATTTCTGCTGAGCTAGCACCCTGCCAGTGAAGGGTAAGGGCAGTGCTAGGGTTAACAACAGTACCCCCAGCAGGAGGTTGGGTTTGAGTTTGATCGTGCTTTTGGGTTGTGCCAATCTGTGCCAACTCATAATTTTGGATGATTTGCTTCAAGCTTTAGTGGAGGGGGTGATGCCAGCATCGGATTCGCTGAAAAGCTGATGGAGAATGGTGCAAGGGGATCAAAAAAACTGCTAAGGTGCAAACTAGCATAGATTTAAACCTTTTAATAGATAGCACAAAGAGGCTGCTTAGATGAATGTGAATTTCGGTAAATCCTTTGAGGCATCCCAAGCTGAAGATGCGGAAGCACTGACTAAAGTTGCTGAACTGTATTATGCTCAGGGGAAATTAGCGGATGCGATCGCGGCTTGTCGCCAAGCGCTGGAGGTGAAACCGGATTGGGCAGCGGCTTATGTAACGATGGGAAATGTCCAGCAGGCGCAAGGTCAAATTGATGAGGCGATTCGCTTCTACTCGGAGGCGTTAGCCTTTAATCCTGACTATGCGGAAGCTTATGCCAATTTGGGCAGTATGCTTTATAAGCAAGGACGGGTGGTGGAAGCGGTTGTCAACTACGAAAAAGCGATCGCTCTTAAACCTGATTTTGCTGTTGCCTATTGGAACCTCGCCACTGCTTTCAAGCAGCAGGGACGGACACAGGATGCGTCTGTTTATGAGCAGAAGGCCCTGGCCCTCAACCCGCAACTCCGCGGGGTCAACTTTCATTTAGAGCTGGGAGACAGACTCGCTCAACAAGGTAAACTTGATGAAGCGATCGCAGCCTGGGAACAGGCGATCGCCCTTAAACCTGACTTCGCAGAAGCTTACTGTGAAATCGGCATTGTGCAGCGGCATCAGGGTAAGTTTCAGCAAGCAATCATCCCTCTTCAGAAAGCCATTGAACTCAAGCCTGACTATTGCATCGCCTACCAACATTTATGCGCGATTTTGAGAGATTTGAGTGATTTGGCAGCGGCCCGGGAAGCGGTTCATAAATACAACCAAGCCTGTGGCGAAATTGACCCAGTTATGGTGGCTATCTACTTTATTAGCACTTATCAAGTATCGGGGTTAAATCAAATTGCTTGCGATAGATTCCTTGAATTAGAATCGAAATTAAATCAAGATTTTAAGATTGTCAAGAACCAGCTAGAAATTACCGCGCTATACGCTAATTTTTTATTTAGTATGCCTTACCTGCGAGATGATTTAGAGGCGAATTCTCAATTGTCTCGCTTAATTTCTCAGCACTACCTTGAGCAGGTGTTGAAAGCAAGTCAGTCTCAAATCAGCCATTACACTCTTAAAGAGCCTGATGCTACTCGAGAGTTGACGATCGGTATCCTCTCTAATCACTTTTACAGGCACTCAGTTGGTTGGTGCAGTGCCGACATTATTCGGGAACTGTCACACCTGAGCTCAAAGGTGAATTTATATGCAACGACTCGGATGAAAACCGACGATCAAACTCAAACCTTTATAGAAGCAGCTTCTAAGTTCTATCTCCCTCAAAGTTATCCCAATGGAGTGGCTAAGGCAGCAGAAATCTTGGCTGAAATTCAGCGAGATGAAGTGGATATCTTGCTGGATTTAGATTCTTTCAGCGTGCCAGTCCATGCTGAGATTCTTGGTCAACATCCAGCACCCGCTTGTATTTCCTGGTTAGGGTTTGACGCTCCTTATCTTTCTAGTAAAAATTACTTCCTTTGTGATTGGCATACGCACCCGACTGGTAGAGAGCAATATTATCAGGAACAGCTCCTACGGATGCCAGATTCATTTGTTGCTGTTTCTGGGTTTAAGCGGTTCCCTGTTAATCGAGTTGCTTTAAGACGAAGCTACCGAATTGGGTTAGATCAGGTGGTCTATCTATCGGTTGCGACGGGTCGGAAATTTAACCGAGATGTCGTGCGATCGCAGGTGGCCATTCTCAAGCAAGTACCCAATAGTGTTTTAATTCACAAAGCGATCGGAGATGCGGAAGTATTCAAGTCTGCCTATTATCAAGCTTGTGATGCAGAGGGAGTCGGGAAGCAACGGATTAAATTCTTATCAAGATTTGCAACGGAAGAGGAACACAGAGCTATCTATGAGCTTGCAGATGTGATGTTGGATTCTTATCCTTATAATGGTGGTACTCATACTCTAGAAGCATTGTGGTTTAATTTGCCAGTAGTAACTCGCTCCGGAGAACAATTCTTATCAAGGATGGGTTACTCATTTTTACAAGCTTTAGACCTGAAAGCTGGTGTTTCTTGGTCCTGGGAAGAGTACATTGAATGGGGGATAAAATTAGGCAAAGATGTGACTTTTAGGAAGGAAATTCAGGAACAACTCTTGAAATCAAAAGACCCGAATCAATTAGCTGCTTTGTGGAACCCGAAAAAGTTTGCTCAAGAACTCTATCAAATATTTCAAGGTCTTTTACAGAAGGGGAATTCCTAGGAGTTTTATCCCCTGAAACTCACGAAAAAAAGGAGAGCATTCAGGGGAAATTTCCCCTTTTTTTCAGGGACTCACTTTTTACTAAATTCTCAATCTGGATGACTTCAACACAGCCAACAATCAAATTTCTCAAACAACCCACGTCTCAAGCATGGATCGAACAAGCGCTGGCGAATTTAGAGACAATCTTATTAGATCATTCTCATTGCGAGCGAAAAGCTGCGGGAGTGGCATTGAATTTAATGTTTCGCTATCCTTCTTATACTAAATTGGTGAGGATGCTCACTGCGATCGCTCGTGAAGAATTAGAGCATTTTGAGCAGGTGAATCAGTGGTTAGAGCGGTGGAATATTCCTTTAGGTCCCCTGGCAGCGCCTCCCTATGGTGCTGGTTTGAAAGCATTGATTCGCAAGGATGAGCCCGATCGCTTATTAGATTCTCTGCTGGTTTCTGGTTTAATTGAAGCACGAAGTCATGAAAGATTAGGCTTGCTTGCACATCACTGTCCCGATCAAGAATTAGCCAAGTTTTATCACGCTTTAATGGCCTCGGAAGCTCGTCATTATGGAGCTTATTGGATATTAGCAACGACTTACTTTGACCGCGAGGTAGTCATGGCAAGGTTGGAAGCATTATCCTTAGCAGAGAGCGAGTTATTGGCGACTCTTTACCCTCAGCCGAGAATTCATAGCTAAGAGGGAAAGGGGGAAATCAGAGAATTTTCAAGTGAAATTTGCTCGGCGTAGTTAAAGCGAAAGAAAGTCATGAAAACTGAGTATCGAGATTTTTTTATTCGTTCTTGGGAGCCACGCGATCGTCAAGCAGCGGCCAATTTAATTCGAGAGGTGTTAGCAGAATATGGCTTATCCTGTGAACCAATGGCTGCCGATCGCGATGTCTTTGAAGTCGAAAAATTTTATCAAGAAACAGGGGGAGAATTCTGGGTAGTCGAACAACAGGGACGATTAGTAGGAACTGGCGCTTACTATCCGATCCAGCGGGGAAATAAAGCGGTTGAAATTCGCAAAATGTATCTCTTACCTGAAGCGAGGGGACAGGGGTTAGGAAAATTTTTATTACAAAAATTAGAGCAAATCATCGCCGATCGTAACTTTCAAGAAATTTGGATAGAAACTGCTAGCGTTCTTCAAGAAGCGGTTCAGCTTTATGAAAGGAATGGCTATCAACCGACTACTGGTGTCGAAACGAAAAGATGCGATCGGGTTTATGTAAAAGAGATTAGAAATGGGAAGGAATAAATCGGGAAAGGGGGGAAAGGGGGGAAAGGGAAAAAAGGGGGGAAAAGTGCAAACGTTTTGAGGTCTAGCACCAGATTTAGGAGCGCCTGACAGAGCCTTAATGAATTAAGGCTTTTGCTTTTTTTAGGAAGCCTTAAATAAGGTGGAGTTAAATATTAGTTAAAATTTAAAATAAACTATTTTTTAATAGTAGATGCAGTGAAAATAAACGGTACACTCAACTTTTTATTGATTCAAGGGAATTTCTATGATAAATTCTGCTCCCTGACCTATTGCAGAATTATGCAGAAGCTTACCCCCATGTTTTTCTACGACAATTGAATGAGAAATTGCCAACCCTAAACCAGTTCCCTTACCAATAGGTTTGGTAGTAAAAAAAGGATCGAAGAGTCGTTTTCCTACTTCTTTTGGAATGCCAGGACCGTTGTCTGCAATCCGAATTTGGACACAGTTGTTATCAATCAGTTCGGTACGGATGCTAATAGTCGGAGGCGGAAGGCTCTCATTAAATTTTTTATTTTCTTGTTCTGCTTCTAGAGCATCAATGGCATTGCTTAAGAGGTTCATAAAGACTTGATTCAGTTGACCTGGATAACACTGTACCTGTGAAATGTCGCCGTACTCTTTAATGATTTTTATGCTCGGGATGCCTGGTTTTGCTTTCAAGCGACTCTGCAAAATCATCAGAGTTGAGTCAATACCATCATGAATATTAACTTCTTTCATCTCTGCTTCATCCAGTCGCGAGAAATTTCGCAAGCTGAGGACAATATCACGGATGCGATCCGCTCCAATTCTCATCGAATCTAGTATTTTTGGCAAATCTTCTTTGAGAAAATCTAAATCAATTGCCTCGATTTCATCGGAAATAATGTCAGCGGGTTGGGGATATTCTTGCTGATAAAGTTCCAGCAAATCTAGAATATTTTTTACGTACTCTTTTGTATGAATGAGATTGCCGTAGATAAAATTAACGGGATTGTTAATTTCATGAGCAACCCCAGCAACCAACTGACCAAGGCTGGATAATTTCTCACTTTGAATTAATTGAGCTTGGGTGCGTTGCAGTTCGAGCAAAGCTGCTTCTAAGTCGGTCGCTTGTTCTCGGAGTTGCGCTTCACTTTGCCGTAAAGCTTCTTGAGCAACTTTTTGGGTGGTGATATCATTATTAATCTCCAAAATTGCTGAGGGTTCTCCCTTTTGATTCCGTTGCAGTGTCCAGCGACCAGCTACTGTGATGTTTGTACCGTCCCGTTTGCTATGAATTAATTCTCCTTCCCAGTAACCTTGTTGCAGGCAAAATGCTAAAATCTCAGCTTCTGGTTGTGGAAAGCTCGTTTTTAGTAAGGTGTGGAGCGCTTGACCCGTTACTTCTGCTTTCGACCAACCGTAGAGTTTCTCGGCACCGGAATTCCAATAAAGGATCGTGCCGTCTAAGGAGCGGATGGCGATCGCATCGGTTGCCAAATCGATCACCTCTATGTGTTGTCGCTGAGCAAGTTCTGCGGCGATGCGATCGCGAATCTCTTGATTTAAAGCGTTATTGATCGCCTCCACCTCTTTTTTGCGGACCTGAGTTTGCTGAGCGCTGTAAACGGCCCAACCCAAGGAAAAAGACACTAAAACCCCTGCTGCTAATACTAATTCCGGCACGACCGAGTCTTCTTCAGCGAGCAACTTAGAACTTGGCCAGGCTCGCACTTGCAAATTAAACTGATCCAGAGACAAAGAGCTCTCTTGACTCCAAGCTGCTTGATTTTCCAGTTCGGCACTATGGCGGGTAAAGAATTCTTGTTGACCTACTGATAAAGTTAGCCCATATTCTGGGAGAATTTGAGAATGAAAAATTGTCTGAAACAAAATATCCGCTCGAAAAGTCGCGAAAAAAAAACCATCAAACCGACCTTGGTTTAATCGGCGGATATACACCCATAATTCCCATTTTTTAGTAGGTGATTGGTGAGGAATGATGGTAATATCCTGTTGAAGACTCGACTGAGTTGCTAGCAATTGTCGATGCAACTCTCCAGTTGGCACTTGGAACTGGCTGCCTGAAATTGCAATGGTCCTGCGAATCTTAAAGGAAGGATCGATCCACTGCATCAATTGACAACTTGGGAAAAAACTGCTGTAAGTGTCAGCCGCCATTTGCCAATCTGCTTGGCTAGCTTGCCTCATTTGCTCCCAAGGAGTAATCAATTGTTCTAGCGCTACCAGACGATAATTTAAGGCAGCTTTCCCTTCATTTCTAGCCGAATCAGTTGCTAATCGAACTTTCCGCCGAATCTGAGCTCGTTCGTAGATATTCCCGATGTGCCACAATCCAAAACTGGTGAATAAAAGACCAGAAGCTATCAGGACAGGCAGCAATTTTGTCGCCCCCCTGCTTCGCGATTGTAGCTTTTGAATGAATTGCCCCAGACCCCCACCCAACTGCTTGATTTTGATTCCCATATCTACCTGGTTGTAATCCTAGACTTGATTATAATCCTAGAGCAGATGCCTTAGTTTGTATTGTGGCACAATCTCTTGAGCAACTGCACTAGCAAGTAGTAAAGATCGGAATTTTTTCCGGAGTACAGGCAGCGATAGAGAACTCTTGTTTTTAAGAGCAGTTCAGAAATTATTCAATCGCTTGCTGAATTGGAATCTCGATCGCAAACTCAGTTCCTTGACCGAGAGTGGAATTGCAGGTTAACTTTCCTTGGTGCTTTTCTACCACAATCGAGTGAGAAATGGTTAACCCTAAACCGGTACCTTTACCGATAGGTTTGGTGGTAAAGAACGGATCGAAGAGGCGTGCTTTTACCTCTTCCGTCATCCCCGGACCATTATCAATAATTTGAATGACCACTGCCTGGGGAATCATTTGAGTACGAATCCAAAGGGTTGGGAGTGAATAAGGACGAGTTTTTGATTGAGAAAGAGCCGTGGGACCGGGTGATTTTTCCCTTTGCTCTAACGCATCAATTGCATTAGTGAGGATATTCATAAATACTTGATTAAGCTGACTGGCATAACACTCTACTAAAGGTAAATCACTATACTCTTTAATCACTTGGATTCCCGATTGAGCCGATTTAGCTTTCAAGCGGCTTTGTAGAATTAACAGGGTACTATCTAAACCTTCATGAATATCCACTGCTTTCATGCCCGATTCATCTAAGCGCGAGAAATTTCTTAAGCTGAGGACAATATCACGGATGCGGTCGGCTCCAACCTTCATAGAAGATAATATTTTCGGTAAATCTTCCATGATATAATCAAGATCGAGAGCTTCAATTTCCTCCAAAACGACTGAAGTAGGCTGGGGATATTCCTGTTGATAAAGTTGGAGCAATCTTAGTAAATTATCGGCGTACTCATTGACATAGTTAAGATTACCGTAGATAAAATTAACAGGGTTATTAATTTCGTGGGCGACGCCAGCCACTAGCAAACCTAAACTTGACATTTTTTCACTTTGAATCAACTGAGCTTGGGTCGAGCGCAATTCGTGCAGTGTTTGTTCTAACTTCTGCGCTTGTGCTTGTGCTTGGGCGGCAGCGATGCGACTTTGTTCATAGAGCCGACCTTGATCGATCGCGATCGCCAGTTGATCCGCCACTCTTTGCAACAGATTCACTTCGCCATCCGTCCAAGGTCTGAGGGCCAGATGATTACAAGTAATCCCTCCCAGATGACCCGATTGAGTGTTAATAGGCAGCGACAGCATCGAATGAATGCCGAAGGAGGTGTAAGCTCGGCGGATGACTGGATTGCTGCTGATGCTGGCATCATCCACACGTAAAACCTGCAACTGCAAACTCGCCTGTACCAAGGAACTTGTGATATCAATTGGGTAAGAAGCTAACAGACTGGGTAAGGCAGGGTGCTTTGCTTCATGCACCGCCTCCCAAACCGGTGGCGTAGCATTGAGGCGCTGCCATCCAAAGATGCACCAATCTACCTGTAAGAGATTACGAATCTCCTCGACAGCGGTCGCTAAGATCGTGTCCAAATCCAGCGAATTGCGGATTTGTTTAGCGAGGCGGTTGAGGAGTTTTTCTCGCAATGCTTGCTGCTGTAGAGAGGCAATTAGGCGCGTTTTTTCTGCTTCCGACTGTCGCAAAACTGCTTCTGCTTGCTTGCGGTGAGTAATGTCTGTCAACATCCCTAAGACGCCTGTGTAGCGTCCTTCCTGGTCCATGAGGGGAGAGGTGGAAATCATGGCCCAAAATTCACTGCCATCTCGGCGACGGAACTTGAAATCATGTTCTTCAGCGATTCCCTGGCGACGACGTTCTAGATTCGCTTGAGCGATCGCAATCCCTTCTTCATCCATGAACGCAAATAGGGGTTCTCCCATCATTTCGGCGACGGTGCAACCCAGCATATCAGCCATTTTTTGGTTGGCAAAAGTGGTGCGATTGTCAGCACCCAGTGTCCAGATGCCTTCTTCTGCTGTCTCAATAATCCGCCGATACTGTTCCTCACTTTGCCGCAACGCTTTCTCGATGCGCTTGCGGTTTTTAATTTCTCGCTGCAATTTGGCGTTTGTTTCAGTGAGGACCGCAGTCCGTTGAGCAACTGCGCCTTCTAGCTGTTCCTGGGACTGTCGCAATGCTAACTCAGTTTGCTTGAGCTCGGTGATATCCCGTGCAATACCCACTAAACCAAGGGCCTTTCCGTCTTTGTCGTGCCAGATGTTTTTTGTGGTTAGGTAGGTCCGCGAGACAGGCGGGGTGTCGGAGGAGTCGCGCACCAGTAGGGTTTCCTCAAAGGTGCAACCAACTCCGGAGGCCACCGTGGCGCGATCGGATGCTAACAGAGGTGCTGCAATTTCAGGCGACCACAATTCTGCATCATTTTTACCAATTAAGTCTGCTGGCGACTGATGGTGAAACTTTGCACAAGCAGAGTTGACTAACAGGTAGCGGCTAGACAAATCTTTGACAAAGATCTGATCCGGTGTGTTTTCAATGACAGCTTGCAACAAGCTATTCTGGTCTCGGAGTTCTTTCTCTAAACGCTTTTGTTCTGTAATGTCTTCAACGCTTGACCAAATGCAGCGTTCTCCCTGCCTTTTAATTAGGACTCCTTGAAGTCGCACAGAAATCAAGGAGCCGTCTTTGTGAATATATTCTTTTTCATAGGGGCCATAGTGACCCGTTCTCGCTAAACTTTCTAATTGAATTTTTTCTTGGGAAGCATAGGTTTCTGGGGTAATTTCCCAGTAGGTGAGTTTGAGAGTTTCTGCAACAGTGCGACCGAGGATGGCCGCAAAAGCGGGATTGATATCAATCAGCGTGCCGTCGAGTCGGCACAAAGCTAAGCCAATCGGGCAAGTCTCTAATAGTTTTCGACTGTAGTGAATCTTTCTGGAGGGGGAAGCGAACAGGCGTTTTCTCATCTGAGCTTGCTGGGGAGGTATAACTTTAAATTTTAAAGGTTCGTTTCCCAATTGTCAGGATTTCTGGATGAGCCTTCGATGTTGAGCTTGTTTATACCCTGATTCGTCGATGACAATTGTTGAGCGGGTGACTTCAGTTAGAAATGGCAGGGTTAAATAAATTAGGATTTGTTGCGCTTTGGCTGATTTCAGAAAAGTTGCTACCCCAACAAATTGTACTTGCAAAATTACTCCGAGCAGCTCTTGCCTTGATAAGACCGATGCTACTTTAAGACCTGCTCTGCTTGAGTCAGGGGAGAATAAATGAATTTCCCCCCTTGCTAATTACCAATTACGAATGACCAACGATCGACTCCTGAATTAACTGCGAGCGACTCCTTCATTCCGTGCAGCTAATTGCACAGCACCGGCAACGGCTGTTACGACTCGTTCGTCAAAGACAGAGGGGATAATGTGTTCTTTGTCAAGATCGGAAGGCTTAACTAAGGATGCGATCGCATAGGCAGCTTCTAGATACATCGTGGTCGTGATACCTGTGGCACGACAATCCAAAGCGCCTCGAAATACCCCAGGAAAAGCTAACACATTATTAATTTGATTGGGATAGTCGCTGCGACCTGTCGCCATCACTGCTACATCCTTGGTCACTAATTCAGGCTGAATTTCAGGGATGGGATTTGCCATTGCAAAAACAATTGGTTCTTTGCCCATAGAGCGTACCATTTCCGGGGTGAGGACTCCAGGAACACTAACGCCTAAAAATACATCGGCTCCGACGAGAGCCCCTGCTAAAGAACCGGATTTTTCAACAGCAAATTCTTTCTTTTCTGCATTCAAATCAGAACGGCTTGTTGAGAGGATACCTTTAGAGTCACACATAATAATTTTGGTGGCTCCAGCTTTTTTTAGGAGGCGAGCGATCGCCACCCCAGCAGCACCTGCACCGTTAATGACGATGCGGATTTCCTCCATTGATTTATGAACTAACTTGAGGGCATTAATCAAAGCAGCTAAACTGACAATGGCGGTTCCGTGCTGGTCGTCATGGAAGACAGGAATATCGAGAGTTTGGCGCAATTTTGTTTCGATTTCAAAGCAACGGGGAGCGGCGATATCTTCTAAATTGACGCCACCGAAGACTGGGGCAATATGTTGAACGGTGCGGATAATTTCATCCGTATCTTGAGTTGCTAAACAAATCGGAAAGGCATCGATTCCTGCAAATTCTTTGAAGAGCATCGCTTTGCCTTCCATCACGGGTAAAGCTCCCTCTGGACCGAGGTTTCCTAACCCTAAAACAGCACTGCCATCGGTGACAATGGCAACGGTATTTTGTTTGATGGTGAGGTTGTAAACTTGCTGGGGGTCTTGAGCGATCGCAGTGCAGATACGACCCACGCCGGGAGTATAGGCCATTGCCAGATCCCCTTGGGACTTGAGGGGGATTTTGCTTTGGATGGCGATTTTGCCACTGCGGTGCAGGTTGAAGGTGCGGTCGTAAACGTTGATGACTTTGACTTCAGGAACGGCTTTGACTGCTTGCACAATTTCCTCATCATGTTCAGCACTCGCAGCATCGACGGTGATTTCACGGATGGAAGTTTGGCGGGTTTGCTCGATCAAGTCGATCTGACCGAGGTTGCCACCAACCGATGCGATCGCCTGCATCACGCTTGCCAACATCCCAGCGCGGTTGGGAAGGGCAAGGCGAATTGTTAAACTATAGGATGGGTTGGGTGTTAGTTGTACCATACTGCCTAGATCTAGCCTTGCAACTGTCAGATTTTAGATTTTAGAGGGAATGTTTGATCCCAAATCTAAAATTAAAACACACCTAGCCTAGAGCAGCGAAATGCCTGAGTTTGTAACCAGCCGCACAAAGCGGTGCAGGTGAACTATGCCGAGTCTGCATACAGAAATTGAGATCGATGCTCCCAGGCAGAAGGTTTGGCGAGTGCTGTTTCACAAGGAACACTGGGCCGAGTGGAACAGTTTTTTATGCGATCGCAGGCCTTCTGTGCCGTTTCAGCCGGGTCAGAAGGTTATATTGTCGTTGTGGCGCAGTGATGACGAGGAAGAGACGGAGTTTCAGCCACGGGTAACTGTGGTACAGCCACAGGTTTGTTTAGGATGGGTATCGGAAATTCCTGGCTTTCGTAGTGAAATTATATTTGAGTTGGAAGAGATCGGGGTGGGACGGACCCGATATATTCACCGAGAAAATTTTTCGGGGTGGTTGACTCGCGTGTTTTTGCCTTTTATTCGGGAGGATGAGAAGCGGGGGATGGAACGGATGGCCCGCGAGTTGAAGCGGTACGTAGAGCGCTCAAAAAATCAAAATTAAACCTTAAAAATCCTGTTAGTTCAAGCGAGCTGTGATATTATAGCTCCGCTGGTAATTGCTTAGGAATTTCTCAGGAATTACGACCGTGATTCCTAATTCATTTAGGAATGCTATCTCTTGGAAAAGCAACCAACAGCTCTCAAATTTGAGTATGTTTACAGGCTATTAAACCTTGATGATTGGGTGAGGAGAGGAGAAAAATGGCTTCAAAATTCGGCCGTTTCTATTTGGGTTTTGCGGTGCTGCTAGCATTGCTCTCTGTGAATGCTAAAAGTGTTTTAGCGTTTTGTGGCTTTTTTGTGGCGAAAGTTGATGCACAGTTGTTTAATAACCGTTCGGAAGTCGCCATCGCAAACGTGAATAACCAAACGACTTACACTTTAGCCTTCGACTACAAAGGCGATCCCAAAGAATTTGCGCTGGTGTTACCAGTGCCAGTGGTCCTCAAAAAAACTGATGTTAAAGTTGTAGCTGCTAGCTTATTTCAGCGCTTAGATGATTTTACTGCACCGCGACTGGTACGCTATGCACCTGCACTCCAGGGAGCACCAGCACCTTCTAGCGCAAAAGAAACAGGAAGAGATAGAAATGAAGCACCGGTGAAAGTGGTAGAACGTTTCACGGTGGGTGAATATGATGTCGTGATTTTAAGTGCGACTGAGTCAAATGCCTTAGAAACTTGGTTGAGACAAAATAGCTACCGAATTCCCACTGGTGCTGCTCGTTATCTCAAACCCTATATCGACCAGAAACTTTACTTTTTTGTGGTGCGGGTTAATTTAAAAGAACAGCAAAAGCTTGGTTTTCAAAATCTGCGACCGATTCAATTTACGGTTCCCAATTCTGGCAAAATTATGCTGCCTTTCCAGTTAGGAAAAATCAATTCCGAAGGCACTCAAAATATCATTGTTTACTTCCTGAGTGACAAAGGTCGAGCAGAAGCCAGCAATTACACAAATGTGATGATCCCTAGCAATTTTGCGATTCCTGAAACGATCGAACCCCGATTTGGACAGTTTTATCAAGATTTGCTCGCAGCAACGATTAAAGCGACGGGTCGAGAAACAGTGGTGACAGAATATGCCTGGAATACAGGGTCCTGCGATCCATGCAGTGCGTCCCCTTTAACTTCCCAAGAGTTAAAAGAATTGGGTATGAACCGTGACAATGCTTTTATCACTCGGTTACACCTTCAGTACACCAAGAATACCTATAACCGGGACTTAAACTTCCGGGTAACCTCCGATATGAGAACCTATCAAGGGAGGTATATTTTAATTCCAAATACCACTTCAGCAGCGGGTGCAAATGCTGCTAACAAAGCAGAGATACAAGCGCCTTATGGCAAACAACTTTCGACTGTTCAGCTACAACCGTTGTTTGAAAAGTACAAGTAGTTATAACTTGCTAGCAATTAAGCATCTATCGTTTCATTCTCATCAAGGATCTCGAAGAATTTGCAGGCCATATATTGAGGAATGGCTGGATTTTCTCCGCAACTCATCTGCTGTTGTTCCTGACTGGCGGTGGGGTTGATGCAGACGGCGATCTGTCCGACGCCTGCCATCAGCGTCGCAACTCGGTTCACAATACTATCCATTTCTTGGATGACTTGTTCAGCCTGGGCGGGAGAAGGCGCGACAATAAAAAAGGTTTTGACTCCTTCGGGACTGGGAGCAAAACCTAGAGTACATTCGCCTAAGAGGGTTTGAGTGGAGAGGTTTAAAGAGTCATAAAAGCGGTTGATTAATGCTCGGTATAAGGAGTCGCTAAGAGCGCGATCGCCAAATATGGGTTGAGACAACATGGTTACTTCCTCTAGTGTGGCTCTTGGGAGCTTGGTTACTATTTTAACACTTCTTAATAGATAACCAATGATTCTAATTGACTGTGTGATGGGAATCGTTGATCCGATGTGATAGTGCAGCGATGCCGCAGTGATCTGAGTCCAGAAATCTAGTGATCTGTGCTAGCGATCGCAGTGATTAACGTTACTCACCATGCTACATTTTATAGGAAGGGAAGAAGAAGGGGAAGGGGGAAAATGGATAAAATACCCAATAAATGGGCAAAAGTCAAGAATCAATGGCCTATTTGTTGAGTTTTCAGGACAAAGGGGAAGAGATCGGGATGAATTCTTGACTCTTAAGTCCGCGGTTCCCCTAGTCTATGTTCTCTATTCTATAATCTATCTTCCGACCAGGGGAAGGATGAGACCTCAGCCTCTGATTCCCCAGCTTCCCCAGTTTGTGTTCCCTATCCTTGAATCAATGACTTCTACTCTCGAACTGTTAAAAGTAAGATTTGACCAAGCTTTAATCTCAGCTTTCGGCGCAGAGTTTGCTGGTAGCGATCCGATGCTGACACCCGCAACGAATCCAAAGTTTGGAGATTTTCAGTGCAACTTAGCGATGGGACTGGCGAAGAAGCTGGGGAAACAACCGCGTGCGATCGCATCCCAACTGCTAGAACATTTAGAAATTGCTGATTTCTGCGAACCTCCAGAAATTGCTGGGCCTGGATTTATTAACCTGACGATCCAATCTGCTTACCTGGAAACTCAGTTAAGTGCGATCGCCAGTAGCGATCGCCTGGGAATTCCCCAGGTAGCACTTCCGCAACGAGTCGTGGTTGATTTTTCCAGTCCTAATATTGCCAAAGAAATGCACGTTGGGCACCTGCGATCGACCATTATCGGAGATTGCCTCGCCCGTATCCTAGAATTTAAAGGACACGACGTATTACGCCTCAACCACGTCGGCGACTGGGGGACACAATTTGGAATGTTGATCGCATCTTTGCGCGAAGTTTACCCGGAAGCGTTGACAACGGCGAATGCCTTAGATTTGGGTGATTTAGTCGATTTTTACCGCAAGGCAAAACAACGGTTCGATCAAGACGAGGAATTTAAGGAAACAGCGCGACAAGAAGTAGTGCAGTTGCAATCTGGGAATGAGGAAACTCGCCACGCTTGGCAGTTACTGTGCGATCAGTCGCGACGTGAGTTTCAAATTATTTATGATTGGTTAGATATTAACTTAAAGGAAAGGGGAGAATCGTTTTATAACCCACTGTTACCAGCAGTCGTAGAAGATTTGACGCAGTTAGGGTTGCTTGTAGAAAATCAAGGCGCAAAGTGCGTATTTGTGGAAGGGTTTACCAATAAAGAAGGGGAACCATTACCCCTGATTGTCCAGAAGAGTGACGGTGGATATAATTACGCAACCACAGATTTAGCCGCGCTGCGGTATCGCCTTCAGAAAGATGGGGCAAAGCGAATCATTTACGTAACGGATTCGGGACAGGCGAACCATTTTGCTCAAGTATTTGCGGTAGCGAAAAAGGCGGGTTGGATTCCTGAAGAGGTAGAGATTGTTCACGTTCCATTCGGCTTAGTTTTGGGAGAAGATGGCAAGAAGTTTAAGACTCGTTCCGGGGATACGGTGCGGTTGCGAGATTTGCTGGATGAGGCAATTTTAAGAGCTCGCAGAGATTTGGAAGGAAGATTAGAAAAAGAGGGAAGACAGGAAACAGAGGAATTTATTGCTCATGTTGCTAAAGTGATAGGTTTGAGTGCGGTCAAGTATGCGGATTTGAGCCAAAATCGCACGAGTAATTATATTTTTAGTTACGATAAAATGTTAGCATTACAAGGAAATACAGCTCCTTATTTGCTATATGCTTATGTGCGGGTGCAGGGAATTGGCCGCAAGGGAGGCATCGATTTTGAGCAGTTGGATGCCGATACCAAAGTTAGTTTGCAGAAAGATGAGGAGTTAGTTTTGGCGAAGCATTTATTGCAATTCGGTGATGTGGTAGATGCTGTAGAGGCGGATTTGTTACCGAATCGAATTTGTCAGTATTTGTTTGAGCTGAGTCAGAAGTTTAATAAGTTTTTTGAGGAGTGCCCAGTCTTGCAGGCAGAGGAACCAGTGCGGAGTTCGCGGTTGGTGTTGTGTGATTTGACAGCAAGGACTTTGAAGTTGGGATTGGGGTTATTAGGAATTCGGGTGTTGGATAGGATGTGATGGGTTGAGGGGGCGATCGTTTCTCTCCTACTTGTTGTTTTTTCTGAAGATAACTATCTGCGATCGCTCTCTAAATCGCTAATCACTTTTTCATAGTACCAATTTTCAGAACGACCGGGATTTCTGCTCTTTGCTTGTTCTATTAACCTTCTAACTGCATTTTTATCTCCATGCAGCAACCTCAACAAGCGCTGCTGTAAACGGCTATTACCCTGAGTCTTAAAGGTGAAAAATTTTCTTAAAAATTGTGGCGCGCGAACTCTCTGTTTTTTCAAAAGAAAGAACAAAATATAAAGAATAGCGATTGCCAAGATTAGCTCTAACATTTACACTTTATTGCTAACATTGTTGATTAATAGGGATTTGTCGATCGAGGAAACACTGCCCTGGATGGCGAGGGTTGTAGGTCGTTGTGTCAGCTATATTTTATCTTTGACTTATTTTTATCGTAATGTACTTGAGCTGTCAAGCCGTTGATTCAGCCATAAAAAAAGAGAGTTGAGATTCCCCCCCAACTCTCTTTTTTGATGACTCCTTATCCAAATAACCGCTGCTGTCCATTCGCCATCGCTTCACCCGGATAAATTTCGCGAGTGCCCTTGGGAATGTAAATCCATCCAAACTCATGCAAGCGGTTAATTAAATTAGAGATACTCACCCCTAATTCATCTTTAATTTTATAGAGGTGCGACCACTTGGTTAAATCTTTTCCTTCCCGTTTTTCCTCTAAAATATGCCGAGGCATTAACAGGCAACCTGCGAAATATTGTGCTTGCCATTCAATCGAAGCAATCTTGGTATCAGCACTAGAACCCCGGCAGACAAATGGTTCTTCTGAATCATTCGGAGTTCCTTCAACTTCCCCTAAATCCAAGTCCAATTGTTTAACTTTTCCATCCGCTTCTTCTTGATTGATGTGCAGTACCCAATGACCGATCTCGTGCGCGATTGTTGATTCAATAAACCCTGGCGGCATCTTGAGAATTTCTTCATTGATCTCAATTTGCCGCCTCGTTGGTAGAATCCTCGCCGCGATCGCGCCCTCCTCATCTGGCTCAATGCTGTCCCAAACTACACCCAAATCGAGAAAATCTGCCACCAGAGACGCCTCAAACGGCCATCTCGGCGCAAAATTGTGCGTCTGCTGCATCCGCACCAATAAGTCGTTGGCCAGACGCTCAATCGTTTCCTTGGGATAGAAGCGATACGGCTTAAAGATACTCACGTTGACTAGCCCTCTCTTACGGCTGGACAGAGTTTTTAATCCAATTGGGATCTTCCTGAATCCGACGGAACAGCGCCTGCATCTCCTTCGGATTTTGTCTCAGCAGCGCTTCGTACTGCTGCGGAATCCTCCCGGCCAAGAAAATCAACTCCTCTTCATCCAAATCCAGATTTCGCGCCAGTGCCCGGATCACATCCTCCTTGGGCGGATAGTCGGCGCGATCGTTTTCCAACTTGGACAAGTAAGTGAAATCTACACTAAGTATAGACGCTAGCTCTCTTTGTGAGTAAGCTTTGTCCTTGCGAGCTTGACGAATGAGTTTTCCAAAAGTTTGGTTCACGATTTTTACCCTCCTGTAAGCATTGTAGGCTCTTTTGAAGAAAAGTTCAACAAAAAGCTTGACGATAAAATCAACCCACGCTACCATAGGCATAGTTGATGATTCAGTCAACACGCTCAACCGCCCTGGTAGGGTTTTTGGTGAAAAACAATCAAGTAAGCACACCATAGATAGCGTACCTGATTGCAGGGGAGTGAGAGGCGATCCGTAAAAAACCGCCCATATACAGGAGAACCACGATGCTGAGAACTTGGACAGACACTCACTACAAACTCGAAGACGAAGACTGGCTCTATATCGCCGCCCATGAAGAACAAGGCTCAGCCTCCTTAGTTTGTCCCGGCTATGCGCGGGATGGCGAAGGCTTTAGCGTTCATTTCACGCCAGCGCATTTAGAAATATTAGAGCACTTACTCAGTGTTCTCCGAATCGTCAAAGCGCAGCAAGAAGCAATGCTATACACCTATTCAGAGCCAGCATCAGCCAGCCACGTAATTCGCTAATTCGTAATGGATCGGGGCAAGAGTTCGTCGCTAGCAAAACGTAATTTTGTAACGAATTTCCCCCCAATTACCAAACAGAAAAAAAACACAGGAAAAACGAAAAATGACTAAAACACAAGAAAAACCAACGATTTCTGTTTTTGGTGCCAAGCCGAAAGAAGCTTTGCTAGTTCCTGAAATTCCCATTGCTGTCCGCAACAATTGTCAAGCAGGACAATGGGCAATTGGTGATACTGACTACGGCTCCAAATGCTCCATGACCATTCTTAAATTCAGTAAATTCTTTGGCAACCTCGGTCAAACTCATAATACCTTATGGGGTCAACTCTGGTTTGTCGCTGAATCTGGAGAACTGCCACAAGGCGTTGTCATGGTTACCTATATCAAAGGTCGTGGCTTGAACGATTTTAACCGCTTGGTTGCTTCTGTTCAAGCGCGAGGCGTTGAGCCAGCGACAGGGATTTTTGTACCAGAATTTACCAAGCATTCTGGTCAAAAACCAGACGATAACGGCGTGGTTAAACCCATTAATTATTACAGCTTGAAATGGTCTTGGAACGAACGTTCAGACTGGTCAATCATTGACCAAGCTGCCGCCGTTTTATCTGATGCGAGCAATTTATCACGGATGATTGATTTGGAAGGAACCCGCCAAATGGTCTGCCTCGATAACTTATCTCCTCACGAAATTGCCTGCTTAATTGCCGCTCATGCTCGTGGTGAACATGAGACAGTTGCCTTACCGACTAATGGCAATACTGCTCTACTACCAGCAGCAGAAAAAGCAACAGCAGACTTATTTTAATCCGCTTGTAGAGAGGTAAAACACTACCGCTCTACAAAAATACAACGCCGTCATTTTTACAGTAACAATCTAGTAGCAATGGCGGCGTCATCACCAACCTTAATTTTCAGCGAGGGTGTCCATGAAAAAAGTTGCAAAATTGACTCAGAAAGACCGACGCGAAATCGATTTAAAAGAGAGGATAGACTTAACCGAGCAAATTCGTACTGATGCAGTGAACGATCTCGAAAGTCTGACTGCTGATTTTCAACACATGACTCTCGTAATCGAATCGATTCAGCGGAACTATCAGGCACTTTTGTCAGAAAATCGTCTGCTCAAAGACACCCTATTAAAATTAGTGGAAGACTGCTACTGTTGGCAAGGAAATCGGTGCGATCGCTGTCGCAACATTCTCCAAGTTCTAGCAGGTGAAAAGCCTCCAGCAAAACCCGATGCCCTTCAAGAGTATAAAGCCATCCTCAAGCAACTCCGTAAACTCGGATAAACCAACTTTCTCAACCGCCCTTTCTACTATTGACGCTGGCTTTTTCACAGCGCATCATAGAAACAGAAAAAACCTCTGCAAACCAAAAAAATGACAACCAGGAGAAGCACGATCATGCTAGGAGTCGCTAAAGACAGTAAAGCCAAAATTCTACAATCATTCCAGCAAATTTTGGCAGAGAGGAAAAAAATCGAATCTAAAGTCGCCACTAAAGAAGAGGAAGCAGAAAAAGCTAAAAACGAACAACTGCTGGAAGTTGCCTCAACTTATACTATCGATAGTATCGTCAAAGGTTTAGCTGACCTACAATTAGATTTCGGTAGCATCATTAACGGACTGAGCGAAAAATTAACCACCGAGTCTTTTAAGCTAGATGAACTCAAGCGGGCCCGAGAAATTGAAACAGATCGCTTGCAAGAGTTACAGCAAATCCGGATCGTAGCTGACGCTCTTCACATTTTAACCCAAGAATACCGAGAAAAATTGACCATCCTCGAACAAAAAGCTACGAGCGAGCGCGAAATACTCGAGAAAGATCAGGTGGGAACACGCAAACTCTGGCAAAAAGAACAGCAGGAATTTGAAGCTATCCTGGAAGAGCAAACAACATTAATTACTAAAGAACGCCAACGCGAAGCTGCTGATTATCAATATGAATTAGAGCGCAAGCGTAAAATTGAGACCGATCAGTATCAAGAAACCAAGCGAAAATTAGAGCGGGAACTACAAGAAGCAACTCGCGAGAAAGAGAAGAACTGGGGAGAACGGGAAAAATATCTGGCAGACAATCAAGCAGAGTTTGAAGAAAATCAGAAGAAAGCGGCTGGCTTTGAAGAAGAACTGAAGCAAGCTTATATTAAAGCGAAGGAAGACACGATTAAAGAAGTTGAACGGGAAGCTAAAGTCAAAGCTGATTTGTTTGAGAAAGAGTGGGAAGCTAATAAGCAAGGGTATGAATTGAAAGTTCAATCGTTGGAACAAACGATTCAGCGACAAAGCGAACAAATTTCTGAACTGTCGGCTCAACTACAAGCAACCATGAAACAAGCACAGGATTTGGCGATGAGAGCTTTTAGTAGCAAAGCCTAAATCTCTGTTCGCAGTGAGCGATTATTTCTTAAAGAGAGGAAAGAGGGATTCGCCTGCATCGGAATACCAAGAACCAAAATTGAAGTGAAATGACTGAGTATTTGTCCAAGAATGAGGAGATGAAAAACGATGACAAAGCGAGTCAATGAGAAGAATACTAAGGCTGAAATCTTAGAAGCTTACAAGGAAATCACGAAGGAAAAAACTGAGCTAGAGTCTCAACTGAAGCAGCTTTCTCTGGAAAAAGCTCAGCTCCATTCAGAAAAGCAAAAAGTAGTCAAAGAAAAACCTACGGTGGAGGAGATCAATAAACCAATGGCTTTTACTCAAGTTCAACAGCAAAAAATGCAGTCTACCATTGATAGCTTGATTCAGCTACAATTGGGGTTTGGCAGTGCGGTGAGCGAATTATCTGAAAAACTCACCTCAGAAGCTTTAAAATTGGAAGAAGTACAGCAAACGGTAGCAGAGGAAGTTCAGCAACTAAAGGATTTACATAATCTAGAAGAGATAGAAGAAGGAACGCTGGATAATTTGATCCAACAGTATGAAGAAAGTGCCAAAATATTTACAGAAGAATTGAGCGACCGCCACGAAACATTGGAACAGGAATTCCTAGAGCAGCGGCAGACGTGGGAGAAGGAGCAAGAAGAGTGCAAGCGAACGGTGAAAGAGCGAAATGAAACAGCTCAAAAAGCTCGTCAACGCAATCAGGAAACTTATCAGTATGATTTGAAGCTTCAACGAAGTTTAGATATCGAAGAATACGAGCAGCGTCAGAAAGGATTGTACAAGCAATTAGAAGAATTTCAACAAGAACAACAAAAATTGTGGGCTGAGCGGGAAAAAGGGATTTCCGAGCGGGAAAAACTCTATAGTGAGGTGAAAGCAAAGGTAGAAGCTTTCCCGAAAGAATTGGAAGCTAATATCAAGAATGGCAAAGATAACGGTCGGAATATTGGTAATTATCAGGCCAAGGTGAAAGCCGATCTATACGCCAAGGAAGTGGAAGGTCAGAAGCAATATTATGAGCTACGAATTCAAGCTTTGTCACAGACAATTCAAAATCAAGAAGTGCGAATTTCTAGCTTGGCAAAGCAATTAGATTCTGCTCTGAAACAGGTACAAGATTTAGCGGTGAAGGCGATCGAAGGAGCCTCGAATGTCAGTTCGTACCAAGCCGTAAAGGAAATTGCCCTTGAGCAAGCAAAAACTCAGCAAAAAAATAAATAATTGATAGCGTTTGACCCAGATTTTGAACAGATAAAGTAGAATGAAAGAAATGAGTCTCATTGATTTATCTGTCTCGAAATCCGGGTCATGCTACCTTTAGTCCAGTTTCAAAACTGTCCACTATCTCCCCTAGTTCTCACAAGCTCTAAGCCTATCTAGAGCGTTTTTCCTTGGCAAGTAAACGTGCGATCGCAGTGTTCACTTAGAAAAACTGTCCCCCTCTCTCCCGATCGCTTCACTCACAGCCCCTATCTTGTAGGTTAATCAGCCAAAAGAAATAGGAGAGAAAGACAGATGATCCCCCAAACACCAATTCGCCCAAAAGATACTAATGCTTGGATTTTCCAGTGTTGGATTTCCTTTATTCTCGCCGTTTCTGCCACTACTTTTGGTATTATTTACCTGCCAGTGGATAATTGGGTGAAAGGCTTTATGGGGATGGGTTTAACCTTCTCAATTGGCTCCTCTTTTACCTTAGCTAAAACCATTAGGGACAACCACGAAGCAGAGAAAATTACTGCTCGCATTGATGAAGCGAGAGTTGAAAAAATCCTCGCTGAACACCATCCGCTCAAATAAAATGGTTAGCGATGCTGAAGGATGAGCAATTTTTATACTTTGTACCAAAACACCCAGAATTTAGCCCGCCTATGCGGGCTTTATTCCTCTAGGCACTGGTTTCAAGCTTGAGATTGCTGGGGTTTTAACTCTTGAATTTACGACTACGCTTTGCCTTTTGCTTCTCGCGGATTTTTGCCCGCACCACAGCATGATCGACTGGAAAACCGATCACTGGGATCACTTGATACTGGCGTTCATCTTCCAACTGCTTGAGTTCAGTATAATCAACCCAGTGAATGCAATCGACTGGACAAGTGTCGATCGCTTCCTGAATCACCTCTTCCGGATCGCCATCTTGGCGAACAACGCGCGATCGCCCATAGTCCGGCTCAATGTAAAAAGTATTGCGAGCAACGTGAGCGCAGTGCTTGCAGCCGATACAAGTTACCTCATCCACATAAACGCCCTTCTGCCGCAGCGCACCCCCTAACTCTGGCTCGAAACCCGATCGCTCCGGCGCATCCCGCAAAAATCCTCCCAATTCAGGCTCGTATCCGGAGCGATCGCCGCTCAAGTGTTCTTCGCTCCCAAAAGGAGAAAACTCAGACATTTCGACCTCTGGCAAAGCCATTCGATTCTCATTCATCAGTCCGTACAGGCGGACTCGCTTGGCGCACCCACAATTTTAGCCACTACCAATAAAATTAAGTCCGCACAGGCGGACTTCAATCTAGCAGCCACAGGTTTGAACAGGTGGGTGGCTAGGAATTATTAAGCGCACCAGCGCTGCACAACCAAGCGGATCGATCCGTCTTGATTTTGCTGCTGCTCAGCAACTTGAAACCCTTGCTTAGCCGTTTCATTCACCACTGTGTGGTAAGCGTAACGCTGAGTTACCTGATTCAAGAAACGGTCTACAGACCACGCTTGCTGCCAAAATTGTAGGTCAGCAACCAATTCGTATTCAGCACCGTTCCAGGTAAACCCTAGATCGTAGCCGTTGCTTTGCTCAACCACTACCTCAGCAGAGCAAGTTTTGCCTTGATAGCCGCGTACCTCTTTCGGACCGGATTTCCAGTCAATACCGAGATCGGTCAAAGCAGCTTGCAAGGAAGTCAGGTTGCGGATTTGGGTCTTGATTTGGCTAAAGTGTGACATGGCAATCTTGAAGTAATTAAACAGGACTCAACAAGAGAATTTACCAATCGCTAAAAGCCACTTGGGCTGTCGCTTCTGCTGACTGAGACAGGGTTTGAGCAAAATATTCAGATGTTGGCTCGTGATGAAGCACCACCCCTAGCTGGGCTTCAATCGCAGCCGTTACCTCAGCACAGGAAGCACCGATAATACCAGTAACTTTTTCCTGCACGCGGCCATCTGGATAAATCACAAACTCTAGTGTTTCCATACTCGTGGCTAAGGAGTTGGTGGACTGGACACCGACACTGGCAAGTCCGCGGCGATGCCAACTGAAGTCGCTTCTAAAGCACTAGGTGACTCGCCGACCTTTAAATCAATTGTGACGAATTGATCAGGAACGAGTCATAACTTAACAAAAGTTATTATTAACTTGAAGCAATACCTCGGTTATTTGTTAAGTTTCGCGTAACTTGTGACAGCCGTCAAGATACAAACAGATATCAATAGGGTGGGTATTCCAGAGGGTTCTTACCGACTCTAGGGGAGTTCAAAAGTAGGTTAGGTCTAGAGTCTTGCTCCTTCCTCCCTCCCGAGTGAGATTCTTGATACCCCATGCGCCCTGCTCCCCGATAATAAAAATCTGTCCCATTACAATCCAGTGTCATGAGTTTAGATCGAATCACCAGTTCAAGTCCCGCACCGATCCGGGTAGGGGTGTTAGGGTTTGGCGGACTGGGGCAAGCAGCCGCGAAGGTGCTGGCTCCTAAAGGAGAAATGCTTTGGGTGGCAGCGGCCGATCAGAAAGGTTACGCTTACGCGCCGACTGGGTTACAGCCAGACCGGTGCATTGCTCTCTACCAAGCTCAAGGGTCTTTGGGGTATTTGGAACCAGGAGGCGTCCTCAGCGATCGCAGTATTGAGGAGTTAATTCAGCGAGCGAACTTAGTGGAAGGTTATTTTCTAGCGCTTCCCAATTTGCCGAATACCTTTATGGCTTCTGTCGCCCAACAGTTTATTCAGTCTGGTTGGCGTGGGGTATTGGTGGATGCAATCAAGCGTACCAGTGCCGTTGAGCAACTACTAGAGATGAAAGAGCAGTTACAAGCGGCGGGTATTACTTATCTGACGGGTTGTGGTGCGACGCCTGGGTTGCTAACGGCAGCGGCTGCGATCGCAGCTCAAAGTTTTGCCGAAGTCCACAGCGTCAACATTACGTTTGGAGTGGGAATTGCCAATTGGGAAGCGTATCGGGCAACCATCCGGGAAGATATCGGCCATTTGCCTGGCTATGATGTGGAGCGAGCCAGAGCCATGACAGATGCAGAGGTGGAAGCGTTGCTAGACAGCACCAATGGTCTCCTGAAGCTAGAGAATATGGAACACGCCGACGACATCGTTTTAGAGTTGGCGGGGATCTGTGGGCGCGATCGCGTCACTGTGGGTGGTGTTGTTGATACTCGCAATCCCAAAAAACCACTCAGTACCCATGTAAAGTTGACAGGTCGCACCTTTGAAGGTAAAATTTCTACTCATACTTTTACCCTCGGAGATGAAACCAGCATGGCGGCGAATGTCTGTGGTCCAGCCTTTGGATATCTCAAGGCAGGTATCACTTTACACCGTCGAGGAATTTACGGTTTGTTCACTGCCACAGACGTGATGCCTCAATTCGTCCGCTAAGGAAGTACGAACAGCAATGAGGATAAAGATTTCAGTTTGCTCCACTCAGGCGACAAACCTTTGATTTTCAGTCAAAAACCAACCTTCAATCTTTATCCTTCATCTTTGTTAACAGAGAGTCTCAATCACAAATCATAACTCTCTTCTCCGATACTTCCCTCTGTCCCTGAGCTACCGTCTGAGTCATCAAATTTTAGACTCACTGAGTCTAGAGCCTCAACTACAACAAACGGTAAGCTCGCACCCTTGAGTCCCCTTTGAATTCGTTCAGGGGTTTCTGCAAATAATACAAACAGAGGATAGACATCTTCAGCCTCGTCGCTGTAGATATGTCTGTAGCGGTGAGGCATGACCCACTCATAGCCTTTGTCAAGCCAAACCTGCGTCTGTCGCCAGCGACCCAGCAAGTCAGAAAAGTCTTCCTGGGGACGGTGAATAAAGATTAAAACTTCCACACCCGTTTTAACTTTCCACTCTGGATCGCACATCAAAATTGCCACATCGCAGGGTAAGCAAACAGCATCTCCCGCTGTAATACTGACACCACTGACTCCCGCATAGGAACTGCCATTGCGTAGACGTACAATGGGCAGTGGCAGCGGAATCACACTTTCGTCAGCACGACGCATACTAGGAATCATCTCTAAGTATTGCCGATACTGCTTTAACAGCGCGATCGCCGCTGTGGAATTGCTGTACTCTGCCAGCAACGCTTCATAATGGGATTTTTTAACTGCCATTTTCAATCAGAGAATTGCGATTGGGTAATGGCTAATTGCTAAAGACTCAAAGTCTTTCACTGCTCAAATATTGATTGCTCAGCCCTAAGCTTTTTTTGTTGCCATTAGCCATTAGCCATTTTTTACATTTTTTGGAACACCGCAAACATAGGCAAGTACATCGATAGCAAAATCGAACCCACGATCCCCCCAATTACCACAATCATCAAAGGTTCCAACATACTGGTGAGTCCTTTCACTGCCTCTTCTACTTCTGTTTCATAGAAAGCACCCACTTTCATCAGCATCTTGTCTAGTTCACCCGTCTCCTCCCCAATTGCGATCATTTGAATCGCCAACGCGGGAAACACGGCTTGTTCCTGCAAGGCAATACTAATCAAACCTCCACTTTGAATTTGCTGCCTTGAATATTCAATGGCATTTGCGATCGCTTGATTTCCTGCTACATCTCTCACAATCTCCAAGGAGTTCAAAATCGGTACACCCGATCGCGTCAGCGTTCCAAATATGATACAAAATCGAGCCACCGCTGATTTCTCAAGCAAATCTCCAAAAACGGGAAGCTTTAGGAAAATTTTATCAATTTGCAGCCGACCCGCTGGAGTTTTGTAATACATTTTATAGGCAAAAGACAGGGCAATAATTGTGCCAATCACTGTCATCTGAGGAATCGGAGGCATGGTGGTGCAAAATGCACTAATTCCTAACATGAATACGGTAAAAGCTGGCAAGTCTGCGCCAATATCCTTGAAAATCTTGGCAAAGGTTGGCAGCAGGAAAATAGTCATCGCAAAAAAGATAATAATCGCGATGCCTAATACCGTTTTTGGGTAAGACATCGCTGACTTAATTTCAGCTTGCGTCTTGTGATTTTTCTCCATCAAAACTGCTAACCGTTCCAACACTTCATCAAGCACACCACCGACTTCTCCCGCACCTACCATACTCAGGAAAAGCTGATCGAAAACATCGGGAAATTTTCGCATGGCGGTCGAAAGTTCTGTTCCCTGCTGTACCTCTTCATTCATGTGCTTCAACGCTCTCTTGAGCTTCGCATTGGAACACTGTTCAGTCAGCACAGACAGGCATCTAATCATGGGCACGCCTGCATTGAACATCGCTGCAAACTGACGCGCAAAGATCGCTAAATCCTTAACCGTAATCGTGGCAAGGGCAACACTAATTTTCTCTTCTATTTGACTAAAGTCAAAGCCACCTTTAGGTTTTTCACGGACAACATTGGTAGCCATAACTCACCTCTGTAAACTTTAAATGTTTAGATGTTTGAGTTGAGATTCAGGAGCCGAGATGCAATTTCTCGCTCCCAATCTCAACTCATTATTAATGGGCCGAACCCGCTTTGACTCCAGTCGGTGCGGGACCGATCAAGCGCTCCAGCTCATCAGCTTTAGAAGCCTTGCTCATTGCCGATTCCCACGAAACTTTGCCTGCTTTATAAAGTTCAGCTAAGGCCATTTCCATCGTTCTCATGCCCAACTTCGCCCCCATTTGAATTTGGGAGTAAATTTGGGCCGTTTTACCCTCACGAATCAAGTTAGCCATCGCTGGCGTGTTCACCATAATTTCTTGGGCGCAGCAGCGACCCCCGCCAATTTTTACCACTAAGTTTTGGCTACAAATCCCTACCAAAGAGTTAGAAACCTGAGCTCGGACTTGGGGTTGTTGAATCGGAGGGAATACGTCCAAAATCCGGTCAATGGTTGCAGCCGCTGAGTTGGTGTGCAGCGTTCCCATCACCATGTGACCTGTTTCTGCCGCAGAAATCGCCAAGCCAATGGTTTCTAAGTCGCGCATTTCGCCCACCAGAATAATATCTGGATCTTCCCGCAAAGCAGCCTTCAGCGCATTGGCGAAGCTCTTCGTATCTTCTCCCTTTTGGCGCTGGTGAAACAAGCTTTTGGCATTGGGGAAGACATACTCAATTGGGTCTTCAACAGTGAGAATATGTTCAGCTCGCGTCCGGTTAACGAGGTCCAGAAGGGCTGCCATAGTTGTAGTCTTACCTGAACCAGTCTGACCGGTGACTAACAGCATCCCCCTCGGTCTTTCTGTCAAATCCCGCAAAATCTGGGGGACACCCAGCGCGTCAGCATTGGGGATTTTAGAAGCAAGCGCCCGCAAACAAGACGCCCAAGAACCCCGCTCCCGGTAGACATTGACGCGGAACCGAGCCAACCCCTTTACCCCATAAGCACAGTCTAGCTCCCACTCCATCTCTAACTGCTTGCGCTGCTGGTTGTTCAGCATCTGGAAGATCAGCACCTGCACTTCTTCCGCAGATAAAGTTTCTCCAAATTGTGGCTGAGGGCTGAGTTTCCCGCTGACGCGGAAGAAGATAGGCGCACTCGCCTGGATATGGATATCTGAACCCCCTTGCTCGACAAGGGACTCCAATACGTCCTCGATCATCAGACCCATAGATACTTCTCCCCAATCAGATTGATAGTTATTGACAAATTTAACTTAGTTGCTCGGTAGGAGTTGGGAACTAGCCGGTTGATTTACTAGGTTGTTCCTTGACCTACTCAATCCTGAAAGCGCGGTGTCGCGCAGTAAGGACAATCTCGCCACTCTGGTTTTAATTCCGCACTACAAGTTTTGCAGGTGAGGTCTTGCTTGGCTTTTCGCTTCATTTCTGCCTCTAAACCAGAATCAGTAAAGGTCACCCGATCCACTTCCTCAAAGGTAGTATGACCTTGACGCACTAATTCCAAGCTATAGGCTAGCAAGGTCTTCATCCCTTCTTCCACCGCAGCTTCCTTAATCACTTCTGTGGGCGCTCGCTGCGTGATCAGAGCTTGAAGTCGCTCTGTCATTTTCATAAATTCATAGACCCCAACCCGACCTTTATAGCCAACGCCACTGCATTTTGGACAGAGTTCGCCTTTTTCAGCTAATTCCCTCCTTTGATCGGGCGGGACTGTGTAAGCTTTGTAGAACGTGTATTCTGCCTCTTTGGCTCCAGCGAGACCGTAACGGGCAAAGTCTTCTGGTGCCGGTGCGTAAGGAATCCGGCAATCACTACAAACCCGTCGCATTAAGCGCTGAGCTAAGACACCGAGCAGAGCAGCGGAGACCATGAAAGGTTCGACCCCCATTTCGTCTAAGCGGGCGATCGACCCAGCGGCGTCGTTGGTGTGCAGTGTCGTCAGCACCAAGTGTCCTGTTAGCGCTGCTTCTAGTGCTGTTTTTGCAGTTTCTTTGTCTCGTGTTTCCCCCACCAGTAACACGTCAGGGTCTTGTCGCAAGAATGCTCTGAGGATACTGGCAAACGTCAAGTCTTTTTCCCGAATTACTTGACACTGGGTAATCCCCGGCAAAGCATATTCAATCGGGTCTTCTGCGGTACTGATGTTTACCCCTGGATCGTTACGCTCCGCCAGAATGGAGTAAAGAGAGGTGGATTTACCGGAACCAGTCGGTCCTGTAACCAAAATCAGTCCGAAGGGACGACTGGCTGTTTCTCTAACTAAAGCCAGGGTTTCTGGATCGCTGATTAACTTGTCTAAGCCTAATTGGGTGCTGGAGCTATCCAAAATCCGCAAGCAGATTTTTTCCCCATAGCGGGAGGGTAAGCTATTGACCCGGAAGTCCACGGTGCGACCTTGAAAGACCCGCCGGATCCGACCATCTTGAGCTTGGCGACGTTCGGCAATGTCTAAGCTGGCAATAATCTTGAAGCGAGAGGTAATGGCGGGAATCACCTGCTTGGGAAACCGGAAATACTCTTGTAGTACCCCATCTTTTCGCAGGCGTACCCTCAGGAATTCTTCTTGGGGTTCTATGTGGATGTCGGAGACTTTTTCTGAGAGAGCTTTTGCCAAGATCACGTTCACGGCTTTAATGACGGGAGCCGCTTCGGCATCTTCGATTTCTCTACTAATGTCTATTTGGTTCTGGTCAAGTTCTCCTTCTGCTAGCTCAGAATCACCAAATTCGTCTGGCTTGAGGTCTAGCAGCGCTTCTTTTCTTTTTGCCTCCTCCTGGGCTGCTTTTTTAACTTGTTCATCTTGATAAGCAGAAATAATCTGCTCATAGTCATCTGGAGTAATCACCCGTCGCTGCAACTTCCAACCCTTCGGCCTCAGGATTTGATTGCCCAATTCGTCTTGAGCACTGAGGTTATCCGGATCGACCATCGCAACTAAGATGCAGGGCGGATCGGCTTCACTTTTGAGAATCGGTAGGAAGCGGTGACGGCGACAGGTTTCAATGGAAATTCCGAGAGTGTCGAGCATTTGCCCCAACTGCTCGGTCGAAACTTCGCTCAGTTCTGAGTCAAAAGCTTCAACGCCGTACACCAGCTTCAGTTCAAACATCTGCTGTTTTTTGTACTGACGTAATAATTCTGGCGAAAGGGCAACACCTGTGAGGGCTTCGAGTACCTGCGGCAGAGGCTTACCTGACTTACGGCTTTCAATCTGAGCTTGCTGCAGTTGATCGGGACTGGCATGACCTGCCTGAATCAGCTTGTTGCCGAAGGGAGAGAAGTTGCTCTGAACAACAATGGCGCGACGCTGCGATGTATTAGTCATAGATGCAGATAATCTCTTTGATTCTATATTGCCAAATTCTTCGGTAGAACCCCTGGTACCAAGATTAGTGGCTTGGTGAGAGCCACAGCTTGCCCTGCAACTTTTGAAGATTGGAAGCTTCAAAAACAACTGGCGACAATGGGACGGATCGGTTGTAAAATAGCAAACCCTTACATTAGGCTGGCCCCTAAGCCTGCGATCGCCGATGGCGTTATTTCTGATTCAGGAGTGGCTGCCCAATTGACGAGTGCTTGAGCAAAACTCAAGTTCTGACTAGAGACCACTGCTGCCAGGGCTTTAGGTAGTTGTCTTAGATTAAAAATTATGCTTTGTCCTTCCTGATGATAACTTTTAGCAAGTCATTCCGCATGATGGCAAGGTATATTTTGATTAAGTTTTGACGTAAGAATATTGTTGACCTACCACGCTTGACGCCGCTACACGACCCCTCGCTGAAGAGGGGAGACTGGTGGTTGGTGTTGTCCTCAATGTTAGAATCCAAAGATGATATTCAGGGAAGTAACACCCTCGTTAAACATCGCTTTGCCGTCTACTGCAAGGTCAGCAGAGAAAACCAAGTCAGCTTGGGCAAGTGTGAAGCTCCCCAATGCTTGGGGCGATCGGGACAATCATGCAGAGGGTCTAAGGAAGGGCAGCCTTTAGACAACACAGATAACTTATGATAGCTAAAAGATGGCTTACCTAAGACTTCCCTCCCCTTGGCTGATTGAGCCCGGGAGTGACTGCTTAGGCTCCTAGCGTTGAACAATGCTGGGAGTAAGCTGCCTCACACCATTGAGGAATTCCCGCGCCAGTAGGTAGGGGAAGGATTCAAGATCTCAAATTTTTTGTTTGTCGTTACGCGGAGGGCGCGGTCGTTCCCACTGCTAACCGCTAAAGAGGTTCTGTCGCGCAGGTTTTTATGATTGATGAGGAAAAGCAGCAACAACAAGATTTGAATTCAACCATTGGCACATCAGAGGTCATACCGACTGTTGAGACGCCTCCGGCTCCAGAGTTGAATGAAGCAGAGGATTGGGAGCTGCAAGTAGCTCAAGCCTATCAAACGGCTGAGGCATCCCAAGCCGCAGCCAAGGCTTCTCAGGTGACTGGGGAAAGCCGCTCTGAAGACCCCAGGCTAGGTGAGGCCCTTGAGTTCTTAAGGGCAGAATTAAACGAGGCCACCAAGGAAAATCAGTCATTAAAAACTCAACTACAAGCGGTCGCAGCTCAAGCTGAAGACGCCAAAAATCAAAATATGCGGCTGGCAGCCGATTTTGATAACTTCCGCAAGCGCACTGCTAAGGAAAAGGAAGAATTGGATTTGCAGGTGAAGTGTGCCACGATCATGGAATTGTTGCCAGTCATCGACAATTTCGAGCGGGCGCGGTCACAGATTAAGCCGCAAACAGAAAGCGAGATGACCATTCACAAAAGCTACCAGAGCGTTTATAAGCAAATGGTAGATTGCCTCAAGCGGGTCGGGGTTTCACCCATGCGCCCAGAAGGAACTCAGTTCGATCCCAACCTCCACGAAGCTGTGATGCGGGAAGCCACAGACCAGTATGAGGAAGGAACCATCATTGAGGAATTGGTGCGGGGGTATATGCTCGGCGATCGCGTCCTGCGACATGCAATGGTGAAAGTAGCAACAGCACCAGAGCCAACTGGCAATGAGGAAGAAAATGACCCCAGCGCTCAGGAAGGTTAAACCGCTCTAGCGGTTGAAATTTGAGAGTAAAGGCCGATCGGGCTCCCGAATTTCTGAGTTCTATCTCTTAACTCTTAACTTCTGATTCCTTTACACAGACGCCGAGGCGCTATGGGAAAAGTAATTGGCATTGACCTAGGCACAACCAACAGTTGCGTAGCAGTCTTGGAGGGAGGTAAGCCCGTCGTCATCTCAAACTCCGAGGGCGGGCGCACTACTCCGAGTATTGTCGGATTTGGCAAGGGAGGCGATCGCTTAGTCGGTCAACTCGCTAAGCGACAAGCCGTGACGAATGCAACCAACACCGTGTACAGTATCAAGCGGTTTATTGGACGACGCTGGGAAGACACGGAAGAAGAACGCCATCGCGTCCCCTATACTTGCGTCAGCGGCAAAGACAATACTGTTGATGTCCAAATTCGTGGCAAAACTTACACACCCCAAGAAATCTCAGCAATGGTGCTGCAAAAGCTCAAGCAAGATGCTGAAGCTTACTTGGGTCAACCAGTTACCCAAGCGGTGATCACAGTACCGGCCTACTTTACGGACGCGCAGCGACAAGCAACCAAGGATGCAGGCACCATTGCTGGTTTAGAAGTCCTGCGGATCATCAATGAACCCACCGCTGCTGCCCTCTCCTACGGGTTGGACAAGCAAGACCAAGACCAGAAAATTTTAGTCTTTGACTTGGGAGGCGGTACCTTTGACGTTTCCATCCTGCAATTGGGAGACGGCATTTTTGAAGTTAATGCTACCGCAGGGAACAACCATCTCGGTGGCGATGACTTTGATAATTGCCTGGTGCAGTGGATGGTGGAAACCTTCCGCAACCAAGAAGGAACTGACCTCTCGAAAGATAAAATGGCTTTGCAACGTCTGCGGGAAGCAGCAGAAAAAGCTAAGATTGAGCTGTCGAGCCGGGAAGCGACTTCGCTCAATTTGCCGTTCATTGCAGCAGACGAAAAAGGGCCAAAGCACTTGGAGATGGAACTCACCCGCACTCAATTTGAAAAGTTGGTGAACCATTTAGTGCAAAGTACGATTGAACCAGTCACCCAAGCGCTCAAAGATGGCAATCTGACACCCAAAGACATTGACCGGATTATTTTAGTAGGAGGTTCTACTCGGATTCCCGCAGTCCAAGAAGCCATTAGCAAACACTTCGGGGGAGCTAAACCCGATCGCTCAGTCAACCCTGATGAAGCAGTGGCGATCGGAGCCGCGATTCAAGCGGGTGTCTTGGCCGGCGAAGTGAAAGACTTGCTACTCTTAGACGTAACTCCGCTGTCCCTCGGGCTCGAAACCTTAGGGGGTGTCTTCACCAAGGTGATCGAACGCAACACCACAATTCCCACCAGCCGCTCTCAGATGTATTCAACAGCCGTAGATGGTCAAACTTCGGTGGAAATTCACGTCCTCCAGGGAGAGCGGGCAATGGTGAAAGATAATAAAAGCCTGGGCAAATTTTTGCTCAACGGCATTCCGCCAGCACCGCGAGGCGTCCCTCAAATCGAAGTCACCTTTGAAATCGATGCCAACGGCATTCTCAAAGTGTCCGCTCACGACCGGGGTACCGGCAAAGAACAAAGCATCCAAATTACCAACACGGGCGGATTGAGTGACGCTGAAGTTGAGCGGATGCGACAAGAAGCAGAACTGTTCGCTGAGGAAGACATCAAGCGCCGAGAAGTAGTCGAACTCAAAAACCAAGCCGAAAGCCTATTCTATAATTATGAAGCAACCTTAAACTCCACCAACTTACAATTAATTGCTGACGACCTCAAGACGCAAGCCCAGGTTGAAGCTGAAGCTTTAAAGCAAGCAACTGACAACTCCGAGATCACCTATGAGGAGATGAAGCAGCGACTTGAATCATTCCGGCAAGCACTGTATGCCTTAGGAACAGCAGTTTATGAGCAAGGAGGTCGCCTCCCGGCAGTCACCTCCTCAGAAGGGGATAACCAAGCAACCCCAGCCCTGAGTGATAACACCTCAACGGTTAAGGAGACCAGCACAACTCAGCCTGAATCAGGCGGAGGCTAAACCAATCCCCTCACCGTTGATTCCACCAGCTAGTCTGAGGAATTAAAAGTTAAAAATTAAAACTTAAACCAGAGAAAATCTGAGGTTGGATTTTTAATTTTTAATTCCCTAGAAATTTCCTACTCCATCTTTGTACACTTTTTATTATTCACCCCTAGGCAAATAGCTCTATGGCCCGCGATTACTATGAAATACTCGGTGTTTCTCGCGATGCAGACAAAGAGGAAATTAAGCGGGCTTACCGCCGCTTAGCTCGCAAGTATCACCCAGATGTAAATAAAGAACCGGGCGCAGAAGAGCGGTTCAAAGAAATCAATCGCGCCTACGAAGTTCTCTCAGAACCAGAAACTCGCGCCCGCTTCGACCGCTTTGGCGAAGCTGGTTTGGGAGGCGCAGGAGGTCCCGGTTTCCAAGACTTCGGCGACAGCTTTGCCGACATCTTTGAAAGCTTCTTTAGTGGCTTTGCAGGCGGGATGGCAGGTCAGCAGCAGCGTCGGCGTTCTGGACCCGTTCGGGGAGATGATTTGCGGCTCGACTTGCGACTCGATTTCCGTGAAGCTGTGTTTGGCGGAGACAAAGAAATTCGGATCAAGCATCTGGAAACCTGCGAAACTTGCAGTGGTACTGGTGCAAAACCAGGAACTCGTCCTCAAACTTGCTCAACTTGTACTGGGACTGGTCAAGTCCGTCGCGCTACCCGTACTCCCTTTGGCAGCTTTACTCAAGTTTCCGTCTGTCCCACCTGCAACGGCACGGGTCAGGTGATTGAAGATAAGTGCGAATCTTGCAGTGGTCGGGGTCAAAAAGAAGTAACGAAGAAACTAAAGATTACGATTCCGGCTGGGGTCGATAACGGCACTCGTTTACGGGTGTCTAGCGAAGGAGATGCAGGCAAAATGGGCGGTCCCCCCGGGGATTTGTATGTATTTTTGTCTGTAGAAGAAGATCCACTGTTCAAGCGGGATGGGATTAATATCCATTCCGAGGTCAAGATTAGTTACCTGCAAGCGATTTTAGGATGCCGTTTGGAGGTAGACACAGTAGATGGACCGACAGAGTTACTGATTCCAAGTGGAACTCAGCCTAATACCGTTTTGACTTTAGAGAAAAAAGGAGTGCCTCGGTTAGGCAACCCAGTGAGTCGGGGTGACCATTTGATTGAAGTTGGGGTAGAAATTCCGACCCGCGTCACCAACGAGGAACGGGAGCTGCTGGTGCAACTTGCTAAGATTAAAGGCGATCGAACTGGAAAAGGTGGCTTTGAAAACTTCTTAGGAAATTTATTTCAGAAATGAGCTATCCCACAACTTCGATGCCTGATGCTCAAATGGATTTACGGGGGACTCCCTGCCCACTTAATTTTGTCCGGACTAAACTCCGTTTAGAGCAAATGACACCGGGAACCCTTTTAGAAGTTTGGCTGGATCCTGGAGAACCTATTGAGCAAGTGCCAGATAGTTTGGTCATGGAAGGCTACTTGGTAGAGCAAATTGAAGACCGATCTGGCTTTTTTGCCATTAAGGTGCGCCGTCCCCTACAGACTTCAGCATGAGTGCCACTGTAGGAGAGGGTTATTTACGGGAAGTAGAACCGCAGTTATTAGGGACTGTGGTGGCGGTTCAGGCTAATTTCTATCAAGTGCAGTTGGATGGAGGAGAGGAGTTAGGTTCTTACCCACTCCGGTCTGAGACGAACCTTCCTTCTCTGTTCCTGCTGTGTACCCGCCGATCGCGCTTGAAGAAAATTGGTCAGCAGGTGATGGTTGGCGATCGCGTGGTTGTGGAAGAACCGGACTGGAATGGAAGCAGAGGGGCGATCGCCCAAGTGCTGCCCCGCCAAACGGAACTTTCGCGTCCTCCCATTGCCAATGCCAATCAAATTCTTCTGGTTTTTGCCCTGGCAGAACCTGATTTAGACCCTGTAGCATTAAGTCGGTTTTTAGTCAAGTCTGAATCAACCGGTTTAGGCGTGTGTTTGTGCCTGAATAAATGTGATTTAGTCACACCCCAGCAATTAGAGCAATGGCGCGATCGCCTCTCGACTTGGGGCTATCAACCCTTCTTGATTAGCGTTCAGACGGGAATGGGGTTGGAGCAAGAGCAATTAGAAACAGTCACGGATCGCCCTTTAGTGGCAAATTCCGAAACGCCCGGTTTATTCAATCCAGCAGAGCCATCTCCTCCCCCTTCAGAGCTTTGTCGTCAGCTACAAGGTCAAATTACGGTCATTTGCGGACCCTCTGGCGTAGGCAAATCCAGCTTGATTAACAAGCTCATCCCCACTCTCAGCCTGCGAGTCGGGGCGGTTTCTGGGAAACTCGGTCGGGGACGCCACACCACCCGCCATGTAGAACTCTTTGAACTACCCATTGGGGGATTGCTCGCAGATACTCCTGGCTTCAACCAACCTGACTTTGACTCAAGTCCAGAGGAATTAGCTTACTATTTCCCAGAAGCTCGCCAACGCTTGGCTGATGCGAGTTGTCAATTCAGCGACTGTCTGCATCGAGATGAACCAAACTGCGCTGTTCGGGGTGAATGGGAGCGGTATTCACATTACCTAAATTTTTTAGAAGAAGCGATCGCTCGTCAAGAAGCATTACAACAGTTAGGAGATGCAGAATCTAGCCTGAAAGTAAAAAGTAAGTCAGCAGGCAAACAGCAGTATGAACCCAAATTGGAAACAAAAAAATATCGTCGCTCTTCTCGCCGTCGCGAACACCAGAACCTACAAGAACTCTACCAAGATATCGAAAGCTTGTAAGCCCTCGCGATCGAGGACTGAGACCCCCAGCACTGGCGCAGGTCGTTCTAACCTCTAAAATTTAGATGCCCTGGATTTGTTAGAACCTATGCTATAGAACTTGGGGTGAGGAATTTAACGGAGGAAGGAGTACCCAGTGAATTTTTACGATATTTTTCACAAAGGTGGCCCAGCTATGTGGCCCCTACTGGTTTTATCAGTTTTGTCCGTGAGTACAATTGTTGAGCGACTCTGGTTTTGGACGAATTTGTTGCTCAAGGAACAGCAGATTGTCAACCGAGTGATCGAAGCAGCTCGTCGTGATTGGGGCGTCGCCAATGAAATTGCTAGACAAGCAACCAAGCAACCCATTGGGCGATTTCTGTATGCTCCCCTACGCCTGTACAACCCGGAACCAGAAGTCTTTCGGTTGGCCCTAGAAGCGGCCGCCGATGAAGAATTGGCAGCGATGCGACGAGGTGACAAGATTCTGGAAGCAGTGATTGCGATCGCCCCTCTGTTAGGACTGTTGGGGACCGTTTTAGGCTTAATTAATTCTCTGAGCTCAATTCGTCTGGGGGATATTGGTACTGCGGCAACGGCTGGGGTGACATTAGGGATTGCTGAAGCACTGATTACCACGGCCAGCGGTATGATTGTGGCGATTATCAGTTTGGCGTTTTATCGCATCTTTCAAGCTTTTCTGTTCAATCAGATGAAAGTATTTCGTAGAGCTGGCAATGAGTTGGAGTTACTCTATCGGCAATACTGGCCAGTTGCTTATGGGAACCACCGGTCAGGAGTCGATCGTAGCAGCGCTGCTTTTGCACCTGAAACCAACTCTCTGCATTCTCTCAATGCCCAAGAACCGGGAGAGCGTGGGGTAGAACCGAAACCGACAGGAAATTCTACTCCTTCTGAAGATTCAACCTCTAACAACTAAGCATTGGTCAGCTATGAAGATTCACTTGGATAGCCCCCCGGAAGAAGCTCGGATTGAACTGATTCCTTTAATTGATGTCATCTTTTGCATTTTGACTTTTTTTTTGCTGGCGGCTTTGCAATTAACACGACAACAAGCGATTAATGTTGATTTGCCTAAGGCTAGCACCGGAGTGCCACAAATGCGAGAGATGCTAATCGTGAGCATTGATGCCTTTGGTCAAACTTACATCGACCAATTGCCGATGAATTACCAGCAGCTTGAGCGGGTGTTACAGAGCTACCGCAGTCGCAACCCGACGGGGCTAATGGTGCTTTATGCTCCGAAAGATGCGAAATACAATGATGTGGTGCAAGTCTTAGACCGGATGCGGGAGGTCGGGGGCGATCGCGTTGCCTTAGCAACCTTGCCTGCTGGTGCTGCGACTCCTACACCAAGCCCATCGCCCTTCAATCAGAAAGGAACTTTACCACCGGTGTCCAATCCTGGCACGGGGTTATTTCCTACACCTGCCTCTGGAGCGCAGGCAAACCCCAACCAGTATCAGTTCCCAGTCAACCCGCAGCAACCCACAACCAACCAAAATCAGTTTCAGTTACCACCGGTTAATCCAACGCCACAGCTTGGGGGTCAAACTCCGTTGCAGTTATCTCCCCAGAGTCCAGCACCCATTCCAGGTAGCACCATTCAGGCAACTCCCTCGGTGGCTCCGGCTCCTGCTGCCCCTAATCCTAAACCTCAAGCAGGACGGCAATAGTTCGAGTCACAGAAAGCTTCAAAAGTCAGAAGTCAGAAGTTAAAAGCTTTTCTGGCTTCTGACTTTTGCGTTAGAGCCACATCGATAGGGAGTGGAAATGGTATCAATTGTTTCCATTATTTTGGTTCGTATTGAGCAATCTTACTCTTGACAAAAAGTTACACTTATAGGCAAATCCGGGGAACTTAGGTGGCTCATCCACGTCTCTGTGTTTGAAGTATTTCTCATGAAGGATGGTCAATTTGTCAAACAATTGTTAAAGTTTGTAATATATCGCTAAAGGTAGAAAGATTTCGAGGAATCCCTCAACCGATCGGCGATGACTCAATCAAGTGACAAGTTTAGACAACTGCCATCCCAGTTTTTGGCTCTGCTCAGCCACTGTTTCTCGTCCACTTTCTTAAAAATCGATCAAGGAGTCAGTCATGAACCAACCCATCGAACTTTCTTTGGAACAGCAATTTAACCTGTGCTCTTTTAAAACACAGGTTCAGCAAATGAGTCGCGAGCAAGCTCAGGAGTTTTTAGTTAAGCTTTATGAGCAAATGATGTTGCGCGAGACTATGTACCGCCATTTCCTCAAATACCAGTGGGGCCTCGAACCGAATCCTGGTCTTGAGTAAATCCGAGTCGCAGTGGGCGACCTCCGTCTCTTACTTTACTTCCGCAGGCGGAAATGAGTTGGGGGTGATGGGGCGTCAACTTGCATTCGAGGGTTAACACTCATCGATCCAGTGGCGTTTAAAAAGCTCGCTCAGCGAGAAATATCAGAGCAAAAATATTAATAAGTTCAAGAGAAAACCAGCAAACGTTGCCAACAACTTTAATCAGGTTGGGCAAAATTCGAGCAATTACCAGTTACTAATTCCCCCTTTTTCTCCGATCGAGAGACCCGAAATGAATCGGATTTCCAAGCATCGCTCGCTATTCTGGCAAACGCTCTAAGGTTGCTTCCATGGCACTGGTTAGGTAGTGACCAGCCATGACACCACTCGAGTGATAATAGCGATTATCATCTAAGCGACGCAGAGTTTCAAAGCCGGTGCGACGTTGGCGCTCATCTCCCAACACCCAATAGCGCTGCACAATCGATTGGGGAGCAATCCAACCTTCACCCTCAACTCGTCCCAGATCGCTGTGCTGAAGTACAAAAGTGTACTGCCGTTCGTCGGCATCAAGATGCCCCCGGTACTGTAAGATAATTTCTTCGCGATCGCCTCCTGGGAATACAAGTTTCGTTACCATGCTGAACCAATCGGTTCGGTTCCAGCTCACTAAAGTTTTCCCTTTGACCGCAATTGGCAAGCCATTACGCTCGATCCAATTTCCTTCAAGCGTCCATTGGCCTGATTCCATCAAAAACGTGTGAGCCACAGTGTTCTATGTTTTGTCCGCTGGCTACAATGCTGATCAAACCACTCATAGCGGTTGTCCCTGAATCTCTATGCTATCACGCCCAACTACGCCCAGGATGGTGAATTTCGCCTAAAAGAACGGTTGACGCTGCACCTGTGACTTGGGGGAGATTACCAGGAATTCCTTGCATCCGCCAATAAGCTAAAACCGCAAAGGCGATCGCTTCTTTGAAATCGGCATCTAATCCAGCTTCAGTTGTAGTCAATACCTGGGTCGGCGCTAACAGTGCTTGCAGTCGTTGTTTGAGATAGAGATTACGACTCCCTCCCCCGCACAGCAACACCTGATCCGGCATTTGTGGCAAGAAGTTACGGTAGCTGTGGACCACGGAAGCAGCGGTTAATTCTGTGAGGGTAGCAAGAACATCAGCGGGACTAAGCTGCTCAGTTTCAGCCTCCACTAAACACTGGTGTAAATACTCTGAACCAAATAGCTCTCGACCTGTTGATTTGGGTGGCTGTTGCTGGAAAAAGTCTTGCTGTAACCATCGCTCCACTAAACTCTGACAGAGAGTACCCCTCGCGGCCCATGCTCCATCTTGGTCATAGGTTTGGATACCACCAGAGAAGTGTTGCACCGCGAGATCCAACAGAGCATTCCCCGGTCCCGTATCCCAACCGATGACACCTTGATTGAGAGTAGCAGCCTCCGAAGCAGGGAAGTTAGCAGCGTTTTTCCCAAGTTCCCTCACTGCCTGAGGGGGTAAATAGGTGACATTGCCAATGCCACCTAGGTTTTGAATGCAGCGGTGGTAGGTGGGATGGCTGAGTAAACAAGCATCGACAATCGGTACTAAGGGCGCTCCTTGACCTCCCATTGCGATGTCAGCCGCCCGGAAGTTGCTAACGGTAGGAATGCCTGTTAAATAAGCGATCGCAGCACCACGCCCTAACTGGATGCTGTAGCCTAAGTGGTTGGGAGTGATGCAAGTTGCAGGTTGAATTCGGGATTCAGCATGCTCTCTCACCTGCTGAGGGTCATCCAGTCTCGAAGGGATCTGCTTCTGAGGCGGGCGATGATAGACGGTTTGACCGTGAGAGCCAATCAAGTCAGCATTACTAAATTTTTCTTGAATCGTCAATGCAGCTTGAGCAAATACTTGAGCGATCGCATCATCTAAAGTTGCCAACTCTGCCATTGACAGCGGTTCTCCAGCAGCAACCGCTAAAATTTGCGACCTCAAACCATCAGGATAAGGATAAGTAGAGCCTGCGAGTCGTTCAACTTTTAAATCACTTTGGTAACCAGTAATTTCCACCAAAGCTGCATCAATGCCATCTACAGAAGTACCACTAATTAAACCAATTACACGAACCATGCCAGTTGAAGGTTGAAATCAGGAATAACCGTCGCAGGCAAAACACCTGTGTACCATACTACCTATTCAGTTATTTGCACCCCCAGGCTAATCTCCCTGCGGGTGTAACGGATCGATGGTAACAATCACGACCGTAATATTGTCGCGTCCACCCTTATCCTTCGCAGCATTCACCAAAGCAGTTGCCGCCAACTCACAAGCACGAATCGACTTTAGAGGTGTTGCAATCAAAGAATCCGATAGCTCTTCCGTTAAACCATCGCTACAGAGCAACAACCGATCGCCCGCTTGCACCTCCATCGGTTTAATATCAATCTCCCGCAGATCCTCACGGCCCAAGCATTGAGACAAGACATGACGCCAAGGGTGAATCCGAGCTTGATCCGGCGTCAGAGCCTTTCTTTTCACCGCTTGCGCCACCCAAGTTTGATCTTCGGTAATTTGCTCAAGAGAATGACCTCGCAGGCGGTAGAGACGAGAGTCACCAATATTTGCACACCACGGCTGATCTTCTCGGAAAATTACTGCCACCGCCGTAGTCCCCATATCAGCTCGCTCAGGATGTGCCAATTGATCCTGTAAAATCGCTTGATTCGCGGTTAAAAACGCTTTTTCCAGCAGCCTTGGGGAGTCCTCAGGTCCCTCCCAACGCTCGCTCAGGTAGGATTGGATCACCTGAGTGGCAAGCCGACTTGCCTCTTGGCCTCCTGCGTGTCCTCCCATACCATCTGCCACTACAAAAAATCGCCCCTCCGGGTCGATATAGTAAGAATCTTGATTGACAGAACGAACCAGTCCTGTGTCTGTCTTACCTGCAAAAGAGCGTTTCATAGATTGGCCGTTGGAGTCATCAAAATTACACAAGCAAATGGTAGGTTAGGGCTACAGAATCAGCAGCCATTGGACTATAAACCACATCAGCTTTTGATGGGTTGTAGTATTTTTGGATGCCTGCCTACTTAATTGTAGATTTTAGATCTCTAATCCTAACTCTCAAATCCTAAATTAACCCATTCGATCCAAGCGATCAATACGCCGGAGCAGCCGGAATAACCCAATACTGATCAAAGCAGCTAGCACAGCTACCACTGCCGCCAACACCACTTGATTGCTAACGAATAAAATCGTAGCGGACAAAGTAAAAGCGCTAGCGAGTAGTGCATAGTTTGTCCCCATCTGCATACTACTAACCCGTCGGAGCAGCCGATCCGTTTCCGCAGCCCGAACACGAATCCGCAAATCACCCTGCTCTAGCTTATCAATAGTCTCCTCAATCCGGCGGGGTAATCCCAAAGCCGTCGAGCCGACCTGGACAGCTCTCGAACCGAGTTCATTAAAAATGCTGCTGGTGGTATCTGAAACATTTCCATTACTCATAAGCTGCATGGCAAACGGTTGTGCCACCTCCATAAAGTTGAATTCTGGATCTAAACCTCGCCCCACTCCTTCAATGGTCGAAAAAGCCCGCATCACGAAGGTAAACGTAGCAGGGAAGCGGAACGGCTGATCGTAGGCAATTTCATAGAGGTCATCCGTAATCTCAGCAACAGACTGAGTTTCAAACGGCTTGTCCATAAAGTTATCCAGCATATACTGGATAGAACGTCGCACTGGACCCATGTCGCCTGTCGGCACCAAAGCTCCCAAGTTCACCAAAGAGTCCATGACCCGTTGAGCATCCTTAGAAGCAATGCCATAGAGCGTCTCCATCAATCCCTCCCGAATGTTGGACTGAATCTGCCCCATCATTCCGAAATCGTAGAAGATTAACGCCCCTTCTGGACTGACTGCGATATTACCTGGGTGGGGATCGGCGTGGAAAAAGCCATCATTGAGTAACTGCTGAAGATAAGCTTTCGCTCCCAGTTGCGCGATTTCCTTACGGTCAATTCCCGATGCTTCCAAAGCTTCGTAGTGGCTGATCTTAATCCCCGGAATGTACTCCAAGGTTAGGACTCGTGGTGCTGCATAGCGCCAGTACACGCGGGGCACTTGCACCCAATTGCAGTTGCGAAAATTGCGACGGAAGGTATCAGCATTGCGGCCTTCATTGAGATAATCAATTTCTAGCCACAGAATTCGGCAGCACTCCTCATAAATTCCCATCCAATCACGGCCGCGGCCCCATTTGGGATGGTTTTGGAAGTAGCGGGCAATTCCTTTGAGAATCGCTAGGTCAATCTCGAACAGCTTTCGGAGTCCAGGCCGCTGTACCTTCACTACCACTTCCTGGCCCGTGTGCAGTTGAGCTTTGTGAACCTGGCCAAGGCTAGCGGCTGCGAGCGGTATCGCATCAAAATTGCGGTAGAGTTCCTCCACCGACTTTCCTAAATCCTGTTCGATAATTGCCTCAGCCTGTTCATAGCTGAAAGCAGGGACCTTATCTTGCAGTTTAGAAAGCTCGTCTACATACTCAGCGGGAAATAAATCCGCGCGAGTCGAGAACAGTTGCCCAACTTTAATAAAAGTCGGTCCCAGTTCTAGGAGCGTCTCCCGCACCCAAATCGCCTGCGATCGCCGCCGAGCCACCTTCTTCTCTTCAGTAACGCCGCCCCAGTAGCTCCAATTTTTACTGTCGAGCCATAGCCAAGATAGCCAAATTAAGACAAAGGCCCAAATGTCTAGGAACCGTCGATGGCGGGAGTAATTGTCGCGGTTCCAGCGATAAGATTTCTTCCCGTAGGACTTGCCAGCGGTCTTGGACATAGAGCTTTCATCGGCCCGCTTGGCCTGTCGCTTGTGGTTCACAGAGTCATCAAGGAGAGCAGACACTCAGGTTCCTAAATTGATTGTTTCTGGTTGTTGGTAATGATTTTAAATGAATTCAAGAGGTTGCCAGAGCCTGATTCCTACTGCAAGCGAGTGCGGTAGCGCTGTAATTCAGACCTGACTAGAGCAACTTCTGCTCGCAATTCATCAATGGTTGCTTGCAGGTCAGTTGAGGAGCCACTACCAGAGGTGCTTGTGGTTGTCCCCCTTGTCTGCATGGCGTTTTCCGCGTCTCGATTGGCTCGTTCCAGAACTTGTTCGCTGAACTGTCGTAGCAACTCTCGCTGCTCAGCATCAAATTTGCCAAAAGCACTCAACAGGTTGGTTACTGTCTTTTCCAGTTGCTCATAGAGTCCTTCTGCAACTGCTCTGCCAACGAAAAAGGCATGAACTGGGGGCTTACTCATGGGAAATCCCTACTTGCGTCCGCAAAAAATTATAACGCGCTTGCCTGCCTGCCTGTATCTATCTGTAGTGAAGACCGATTCAGGATTGGGACTTGCTTAATTATCTAAGAGTTCAGAGGAGGGAGAGGCTGGGGTTGACTCAACCGGTGATTGAGGTGCTTCTGTCTGGGTAGAACCATTGCTGGGAGTTGAGTACAGAGGATCTCGCTCAGGTTGAGGGAGGGGAACTGGTTCTGGCAAGGGTGAAGTTTCAGGGGGAGGAGCGGCCTGAACTCTAGCAGGAGCTGGACTCGATTTGGCTGTAGCAGTCGTTGGCAGAGTTGGTGGCGGAATCACCTCTGGTACTGGAACCGGTGTCGGTGCATCTGGTTCTGGGGGCAGTTGAGCTGGGGGTTCTGGTGAATTGGATAGGGTTGGTTCTGGGGGAAGTTCCGTTGGTAAGTGAGTTTCTGTTGGCTCTGGTGAAGGGATGGAGGGTGAAGGGGCGGTCGCTGAGGGTTCTGGAGTCGGTGTTAAAGCTGCATCTGATTCGCCTGTTAAGGGTGCCTCACTGTTCTGAAGATTACCCTTAGGCTGTTTGTGCAATTCGATCGGGGGGCTGGGACTGCTCTCAACCGAGGGTGCCTCAAAGAGGAGATGAGGCGAAGATTCCTGGGGGAGTTCTTGTTTGAGCCAGTCTTGAAAGGACCTGAAAGAGCGATCACTACTGAAGTGAGTGGCGGGAGTACGAGTTGCAGTATATTGCTGCGCTAGGTCAAAACCCATCCAACCACAGATCGCCGCCGTCAGCAAAAACAATAAGGGAAATATGGGGGGAAGAGAAGGCTCAAAAAGATACTCTGTCGGCGTTCCCGCAGAGGAGGGTGACAGTTCCTGTCGTCCTGTAAGTAAGGCTGTGCTTCCCCAGTGCTGATTTTGAAGTGAGTTTGGCCTCCGACTGGAAGCAGTGGCGGTCCTGGTTGCTGGTTCTGTCAACAGAGTCAACCACCGATCAATGCTCTGGGGTCGCCGATGAGGTTCTAGTTCCAACCCCCGCAGAATGGCAAGCTCTGCTTCTGGGCTAATACAGGGTTGAAACTCTCGCAAATTCCGCAGAGGAATGCGACCGCGCACGGGAGCCGCCACGGGGGGTTCTCCTGCTAATAAGTAATAAAAGGTGGCTGCCAGAGCGTAAATATCTGTTGCTGGCGTCAATTTTCGATCGGGAAGGTACTGTTCAAGGGGGGCATACCCGGCTGATAACAAGCCACTATGGGTTTGCCTCATCCCAGGGGTAAAATCACGGGCAATGCCAAAGTCAACCAGCATTGCTAAATGAGTACCGGAACGCCGAATGATATTTTCTGGCTTAACATCCCGGTGCAGCAAGCCACTTTGGTGAACAGCCCTCAGTGCTGAGGCAATCTGACGGATGTAATGGGTCGCTTCAGCTTCTGACAACGGTTTGCCTGGTTCTACCAAGTCGGCGAGCGTGGGACCAGGAATGTAGTCCATCACAATCAAGCACAGTTCTGCTTCCTCAACAAAGTCCAGCACTCGAACCATGTTGGGATGATGACACAAAGCCAAACGTTGAGCTTCCGTCACAAATTGCTGTTGAAACTGAGCAAAATCGGGATGCTGGCGTAGGCTGTCATTGAGGCTTTTCAAGACGACGCTTTGACCTAAATGGGTATGAGTTGCTCGGTAGGTGATGCCGAACCCACCTACGCCGAGAACGGCGTCAACTTTGTATTTGCCATCTTGAAGGACTGTACCCGCCATTAAGTGCATAAAGTCATGATTGCCAACTTTCCCATTTATGCTACAGCTTTTGTTGTCTTTCTTCAGATGGGAGTGGGGACGAGGGAATTGAGGAAAAGCTTGATTCCGCGTTCTTCAGTGCAAATCTCAATCATTTCAGAAACTGGCAAGAGCAACCCTTACCAATAAAAATTCCCGCTCTTGTGGAGCGGGAAAGCCATCAGGGTGCATCTACTGAATTTAATATAACCCCATGAGGGGTGAAACCCCTCACCAGAGTTACAAAATTTTACAAAAGGGGATAATGCTCTGCGAGGAAGGACTCAGCCTCAAGGCGATCGCGGATAATGCCATCCAAAGTCGCCGCCAACAGACACTCTAAGATTTGCTTAAACTGAGGTCCAGGCTTGTAACCCAATCCCTTCAAATCATGTCCATTCAAAACAGGGCTAATATTTGCCCACTCAGTCAGATATTGCCAAATGCGTCGTCGCACCCATCGCGGACTGTGGAGCATAATCAAAATCAACATCGGCAACTCATAAGCTTTCAAAAGCTGCACCACTTGACTCGGTAATTGACACTTCGGCAAAGACTCAACGACCTCAGCCTGAGCAGCCTCTAACTGTCGCAGTCGCTGAATGCTATCCTCCGGCAACTGAAGGTTCGCTGCCACCTTCTCCCGATACTCCGGAGCCAAATAAGCAATTAACACCTCCAGCCGCAACTGCCAATCTGGAAGAGGAGAACCCACAGGAACAGGCAAACTCCTCTGGCCTTTCTCCTGCTCCAACTTCTCTACTACCGCCTTCTTCCTCTTCACCAAACAGCGATCCAGCAAGCAAACCTGCCACCACAAGGACTCATCCAACTCTAAAGTGGGGTGTAAACAGCGCAACGCCCCCAAATCCCCCAACAGTTGTAACGCTCTTTTCCAGTAGGGAGCTTCCAGAATATGTTTCAGTTCCGTTTTCAGGCGCGTTTCCAACGCCGGCACCCGGCTATTTTCCCCCTGAACCCGGTAATAGATGCCACTATCGATCGCATGGCGAATATACCCCTCCGTAGAAGATTCAATCTGAAATCCCAGCCGTACCGCAAACCTAACAGCGCGGTAAATCCGCGTTGGATCTTCAATAAAACTATTGGCGTGGAGCACCCGAATTTGTCGCCCCTGCAAATCGGAAAAACCGCCAAAAAAATCCAATAATTCCCCGGTCCCAGCACCAGTTAGCCGCACCGCCAAAGCATTAATCGTAAAATCCCGCCGATAGAGGTCTTGGCGAATCGAACTCGCCTCTACTTCCGGGTTGGCTGCTGGATAAGGATAAAACTCTGTGCGGGCCGTCGCAATATCAACCCACAACGAATCAAAGACCGGGTCTTTATGCCAAAGCAACGCTGCCGTTTGGAATTGACCGTGAATGTCCAAGCGAGCTGCTGGGTAAAGTTTTTGCAAGCTTTTCGCTAACTCCATACCAGCGCCTTGAGTCTCTGAGTGGTGATAGCCATCGACCACCAGGTCAATATCAATCAACTTGAGCGTGCCATCTGGTTCAGCTAATAACAAATCTCGCACGGCTCCTCCCACCAGATAAAGCTGCCAGCCATGCTTCGTCGCCATCTGAGCAGCTTGGTCGAGCAGTTGCCAAAGTTGTGGGGTCAGGCGGTCCTGTAGCAGGGGTGATAGGCAAGACGCTAAGGGAGGAGAGGCTTTTTCTCGTCTGGCATCTTGTCTGCGTCCGCCACTCCGATGTAATTCCCGCAAGACATCAGTCCGCGTGACAATTCCCACCAGTTGACCCGCTTCCAAAACCGGCAAGCGCCCAATATCGTAAGTGACCATCAAAGACTCGATCTCTGGCAGGGAGGTATCGGGTGCGATCGTTTTCAGTTGGGGTGTCATGTAACCCTTAACGGGCGCATGACTAAATCCATGGTGTAGAGCAATGTCGATGTCACGACGGGAGATAATGCCCACCAGTTGGTCTTGAGCATCTACCACGGACAAGCCAGAGTGACCGTAGCGCAAGAGAATGCGGTGAGCTTCTCCGACGGTGGTTTCTGGGCGGATCGTCCGCACTGGAGAGGACATTAAATCTCTGGCGGTGGGAGGGTGGGGAATTTGAGCTTGAAGTTGGTGAACCAGTTGCACTAAGGTGCGTTGTGGATCGGGGGTCCGGAGGGTCAGGGAGGCGGCGCGGGCGTGTCCCCCGCCCCCGAAGGGTTGGAAGAGTTCATTGAGGTTGGTTTGGGGAATGCTAGAGCGTCCGATCGCAGTTAAGCGTTCTTCTTCGCCATCGGAACGATAGCGGTTGCCTAGCAGCAGGGCATCGGTTTCGATCAGATCGAGCAATCGAGACGTTAGGCTGGATAAACCGGGAACGAAGCTATCGGTCTTCAGTAAGACCCAAGCCACGGTATAGCCTCGGAGGGTTTCTGTCTGTAATTCATTGAGGGCAACGGTGAGTAAATCCTGTAATTGTGGGGACAAACCGGGGTCAACATATTCGGCGATCGCTCGCTGAGAAGCACCTTGTGCCATCAGCCAAGCGAGGGCAGCAGCATCTCTGGGTGTGGCATGGTCGAAGGTGAGGGAACCTGTATCGACATGGATGCCCAAAGCCATAACGGTGGCTTCGGCGGGAGTTAATAAGGAAGGGTGGAGGATCTGAGGGGAAGGATTTAGTGGATGGTTGGTGAGGTCTAAGCGGTTCAGTGGTGCAGTTTCTGGGGAAGTGTTTCCCTCGGTTTTCAGCCTTTCGATCAGCTTTTCTACCATCAGGGTGGTAGTGGCTCCTACGGATTCTACTTGAGTCGAGGTGGCTGGGATGTCGAGGTGGGCATCTGGATGGTGGTCGTAGACAGCGATTTCTTCGAGGTTGGGTAAGTCTAACCACTCGGCTGCTTTTCCCAGGCGATCGCGCACTTGAGTATCGACTACTGCTAAGGAGCGAATCTGTTTGGGGTTGACGGAACGGCGCTCAATCAGGGGGTACTCGTCTCGATGGAGGGCTAAAAAATCGCGTACGGTCGGGTGGCAGCCACCAGTCAGTACAATTCTGCTGCCGGGGTGCAGTCGCGACAGTCCCACTGCGGCTCCGAGGGCATCAAAATCTGCGGTTGTGTGGCACAAGATTAAGTACATAAGTCAATTGCTGGATTTTCCCCAGTGCAACAGCGATCGGGGTTTGCCACTGCCTGCGGTAGAAATGATTCTTGGTTCCCTGTATTCTTTTAGATTCTAAGCTTGTACCTCAACGCCGTGAAAACTGCCATTCCCGGTGACGGTGACTGCTACCTCTCTAAAATTTCTCATCTCCAAGCTACTCAAGGCTCAATTTCTGGTAGCTTACTACTGAGGACTAATCAAACTGTAACGCAAGCTCCCTGCGGTATTTGTACTCAACGCACTTTAGATCAGGAGGAAAAAAGATGTTATCAATCTTGTTTCAAGTTGTCTTAGCGGCTCTGGTGCTACTGTCGTTTGTGATGGTAGTCGGTGTACCAGTCGCTTATGCCTCACCCCAAAACTGGAACCAATCTAAATCTCTGATTTTCCTCGGTTCTGGCGTTTGGTTTTTACTGGTGATCCTAGTGGGCGTCTTGAACTTTTTGGTGGTTTAAGCCGTGGGTTAGGCAAGGGGAATGGAGGCTGGGGAAGCAAGTCAGGAGAGGTTTCGGTTCTGATGGTTTTGGATTCGCTAGTCTTAATACCCCTTGCCTCAGGCTGGCGGTGCGACCGCGACTGATTTACTAAACTATTTACTGAAATGGCTGTTTTCGAGGGAAATTTTACTCAGGCACAATCTTGGCGGTTTGGGATTGTGATCGGTCGCTTTAACGATTTAATCGTGGGGAAGCTGTTGGAAGGCTGTCAAGATTGCTTGAAGCGTCATGGAGTCGATCCCAACCCTCACGGTACTCAGGTGGATTATGTGTGGGTTCCTGGGAGCTTTGAGATTCCGGTGGTGGCTCGCCAGTTGGCCCTGAGTCGTCGCTATGATGCCGTGATCTGTCTGGGTGCTGTGATTCGAGGCCAGACTCCTCATTTTGATTATGTGGCTGGTGAGGTGTCGAAGGGAATTGCGGCGGCTGCGTTTGAGACGGGAGTTCCCGTGATTTTTGGTATTGTGACAGTGGATACCATGCAGCAAGCTTTAGAACGAGCGGGGATTAAAAGTAATAAGGGTTGGGACTACGCGATGAGTGCCTTGGAAATGGCGAGTTTGATGCACCAGATCCAGGGAGTTGCGCTAGATGCTGACAACCGGGTTGGAGGAGCTTCTGGGTCCCAAACACTGTCAGCTTCTCCCAACCGAGCCCTGGCTCCAGAGGGGGTAAGGGAGCTTTCAGACCGGGGTTAGGAGACAAGAGAGGGGATGAGGCTCTTCAGGATGGATTTGGCACAGAAGAGGCAAGGAAGACCCAAGGAAAAGCTTTTTCGGGGAGTGGGAAGTCTGTGCTGATATTAGGGTCAAGCTTTATCCTGAAGGCTCTCTAGGGCTGAGTCCTCAGTTCAGTGTCAAAACTTGTTCTGAGAAATTTGCCCAAAAACCCTTGACAACACCAGGGAACCCTGACATTATAGTTAAGTACCGCAAGTTAAGCGGGTGTAGCTCAGTGGTAGAGCGTCACCTTGCCAAGGTGAATGTCGCGCGTTCGAATCGCGTCACCCGCTCTGAAATTCAATTAAGATCCTAGTAATACAAAGGACTAAGCGCTAAAAGGCTATGAAGTCTTGAGTCTTCTGGGAAACAATTAGTCAGGGGATGAGGGCGCATGGTAAAATTCCTAATAGGGGTATGTGCAACTCAGGGGCTATGGGGTCGCTGCCTTTGGCTCAACTGAGCTGGGGAGTAGCCTAAACAACTGATGCTTGACCAGTATCATTGCTTGGGTTAATTAGATAGTTTTTGCATAAACGCTTTTGGTTCTACGACCGCTCGTGCCATCTCAAAAAGCTCAAAAGATAGATTTGAATGGTGACTACCCTTGCCCCTGCCGGCGGCGAGGTCGCCTCGTACCCATCACGCTGACAGAAGCTTTTGGCTGCAACCGCTGTCAGCAAATTTTCGTTGTCGATGAGAATGGGTATGCGATCGAGCAATTGTCTACCAATTATCCCTACAAACAAGCTTGGCGCTGGACGGGGAATCAGTGGCATCGAGTCAATGCTGGTTTGAGGGCGCATTATTTACCGTTAGCACTCGGCATCATCTTAGTATTATTGGTGATGTGGTTGCCATTGGCGCTACACTCTCCAGGCACTAATATTGTTTTGTGGGCAATGGTGGCAGTGCTGCTGACGATGCTGCCAGCACTGATGGTCTGGCTGGCTTACAGACGTTAACTCAATGACCAGCGAAGCGATAACCCAACCCGATCCAAACAATGTCGCTCGTCGCGCTTACCAAGCTTCGTTGGAATTAGCGACGACTAAAAGTACAGACCGAGCTAAAGCCTTACAGGCAATGGCACAGGCGGTGAAGCGACGGCAAAATGATATTCTCGAAGCCAATACCCTCGATTTAGAAGCGAGTCGGGAGATGGCAATTCCCGACTTGATTGTGGACTGGCTCAAATTAACCCCAGAACGAATTCAGACCACCGTACAGATCTTGCAACGGTTAGGAGAAATGTCCGATCCCATTGGTAGGGTGTTGGATGCTTCCTACCAAGTGGAACAGTGTCAGGTGTACTGTCAGTTGATTCCGCTGGGAGTGATTGCCTTAATTTACGAAGCGTTTCCAGAATTGGGAGCGATCGCAGCGGGTCTTTGCCTGAAAACAGCTAACAGCCTGATCCTCAAAGGAGGCACAGAAGCCAGCCACTCGAATACAGTGATAGTAGAAGCTTTACAGTCAGCCATTGATGAGGTAGGTTTACCTTCTGGATGTTTAGAACTCCTACCAGCCGATCGGGGGACTTTAATCCGAGATTTAGTGACTCAAGACCAGTATATCAATTTAGTCATTCCCTACGGTCGCCCCAGCTTGGTGCAACAGGTGGTACGGCAATGTACGGCCCCGGTATTGAGGTCAGCAATGGGAAATTGTTACCTATATTGGTCGCCAACGGGTAGCTTAGAAATGGTGCGGTGGATGATTTTGGACAGCCACCAAAGTGAACCGGACCCCGTCAATGCGATCGAGAAAGTGCTGATCGATGCCAACCAAAAGCCTTCCTCTCTGGTGCGCTTGTGGAATAGTCTCAAAGAGAAAGGCTTTGAAATTCGAGGCGATGCGGATTTGGTGGCAGATTTCCCTGAGTTAAAGCTGGCTGAATTACCAGAGTGGCAGCAACCTTACTTAAATAAAACAGTAGCGTTTAAAGTCATAGACAATTTAGATGCTGCGATCGCTTGGATTAACCGTTATAGCAGTGCTCATGCCGATTGCATCGCCACAGAATCTTACCAACAAAGTCGTCAGTTTGCTTTAGATGTTAACAGCGCTTCCACCTTTATCAACGCATCGCCTCGATTTTCCCGCTATCAAAATCGAGGTGATGCAATCTTTTTGGGAATGTCTAATCAAAAAGGTTATCGCAGAGGATTAATTGGCTTAGACACCTTGACCACTGTCAAGCACATTGTTCAAGGAAATCGATTGCTATAGGGGAGCTGTAACAGGGATGGATAGAGAATGGGCAATTAGCTTGTAACCAATTGCCCATTCTCTGTTCCCCATTATCCCTTATGGTTCTTCTATTAACTTGACTTTGGTTACTAAACCGAGTGCTTGTAGCAATTGAATTGTCCTCCAGGTCAAGTCAATTTCCCACCATTTCAAACCGTGGCGAGCCGAATATTGAAAGGCATGATGATTGTTATGCCAACCTTCACCATAAGTGACGAGAGCCACCCACCAACAGTTTGTAGAACTGTCAGTGGTTTCATAGGTGCGATAGCCAAATTTATGAGTGGCACTGTTGACAAACCAAGTGCAGTGATAGACAACCACTAAACGAACAAAAATTCCCCAGAGCACAAACGACCAACCCCCTGCTAACCACAACAAAGCCCCTAAGACTACTTGGAACAGGAGAAAATAATTTTGTAGAAACTGATAAACGGGGTCGTCAGCGATGTCTTTCGTGACGCGAGGAATCAGAGCATTAGCTGGAGTCTGATACAAGACCCAGCCTAAATGGCTCCACCAAAAACCGCGTTTGGAGTCATGTGGATCGAGGATGCCATTGTCAGAATGCTGGTGGTGGATGCGATGAATTCCCACCCAGTCAATGACTCCCCCTTGACAGGATAGAGTCCCACAGAATACGAAGAAATACTCCAGCCATTTAGGAGCTTTAAAGCTTCTGTGACTGACTAAGCGATGCCATCCTAACGTGATGCCCAAACCGCCTGTTACCCAGTGCAGAAGTACAGCTATACCAACAGCCGCCCAGTTGAAATTACTCGGAAATAAGGCGCATAGAGCTACGGCATGAATGAGTGCCAAACCGATAATGTGCGCCCAATTGGGTTCCAGTTTTGTGTCCGTTGCAATTGTCATGCGTTACCTAGATAAAATTTTTACCAAAAAAAGGCTTCTGGCTGTTGGCTCAGCCTGCCCGCAGGTAAAGGTCTGTCGGCAATCAGCTTTTTCTTAAAAAAACTGAGTTTTAAGGCTTGCTAGAATGCAATTCTAGAGGCTTTACCTCTCAGGGAGGCATTCTTGCTCTCTTGAAGGGGAATTAGAGGCTGAGCCTCGCGAGAGCCAGGGATGAGACACTATTTGTCGGCGAGTTTCACCTTGGTTGCTAAACCCAAAGCTTGCAGCAGTTGGATCGTCATCCAGGTGAAGTCAATTTCCCACCATTGCAAGCCGTGGCGAGCCGAGTATTGAAAGGCGTGGTGGTTATTATGCCAGCCTTCGCCGTAGGTGAGGAGCGCGACCCACCAGCAGTTGGTGGAGCGATCGCCCGCATCGTAAGTTTGGTAGCCAAATTTGTGAGTCGCACTGTTAACAAACCAAGTGCAATGAAACACGACGACAAGTCGCACAAAAATCCCCCAAACCACAAAGGGCCAACCGCCTAAGAAATAGAGCAGCAGACCAAGAGCGACTTGAATGGGAATGAAGTATGCTTGCAGAAACTGATATACTGGGTCGTCTGCAATGTCTTTCGTGTAGCGAGGGATGTCAGCTCGGGCTGGAATTTGATAGAGCATCCAACCCATGTGGCTCCACCAGAATCCTTGATTGGAGTCATGGGGGTCTGGTTGGTTATCGGAGTGCAAGTGATGCACTCGGTGCAACCCGACCCAGTCTATCACGCCTCCTTCGCAAGCAAGGGTGCCGCATAGGGCGAAGAAGTATTCTAGCCACTGAGGCGTCTGAAAGCTGCGGTGGGTGAGTAGGCGGTGAAATCCCAGGGTGATTCCTAAGCCACCTGTTACCCAATGCAGAAAGAGGGCGAGACCGACCGCAGACCAGCTAAAGTTGCTGGGAATGAAAGCCAGTAAGGCTCCGGCGTGGAGGAACGCCATAAAGCCGATGGTTGTCCAATCAGGGGTAATTTTTGTTGAGGTTGCAATTGTCATGAAGATATGGGGTTTACGAACAATTGAGCCGAACTTGCGCCATAATAAACACCGCGCGGGCTGAAGGTGAGCGAGGAGTTAATGAATAGCGTTGAACGGCTACAGGAAGCAGAACAAGCACTCTTTCAGATTTTTTCTGGAATTGACGCTCAGGTCAAGCAAAATCTGAAACGAGTCCTCAACGCCTTTCGCCACTACCGAGTTGGCGTTCACCATTTTGCGGGGGTGACGGGTTATGGTCACGGGGATCTGGGGCGGGAAACTTTGGATCGGGTATTTGCGGAAGTTATGGGAGCCGAGGCCGCTGCGGTGCGAGTGCAGTTTGTTTCGGGGACTCATGCGATCGCCTGTGCTCTGTTCGGCGTACTGCGTCCCGGAGACGAGATGCTGGCAGTGGCGGGGCATCCCTACGATACCCTGGAAGAAGTGATTGGGATGAGGGGGCAAGGTCAAGGCTCACTCATGGAGTTTGGTATTCATTATCGTGAGCTGCCTCTCACAAAAGAAGGTAATTTGGACTGGAAAGGGCTAAGTTTGGCTGTCACACAAAAGACTCGCCTGGTCTTGATCCAGCGCTCCTGTGGCTATTCTTGGCGGTCAAGCCTATCAATTCTAGACATTCAAAAAATTGTCAGGATAGTAAAACAACAACATCCTAACACAATTTGCTTCGTGGATAATTGCTACGGAGAATTTGTTGAAGAGTGCGAGCCACTTACTGTTGGGGCTGATTTGATTGCAGGTTCACTGATCAAAAATCCAGGGGGGACGATCGCGCCTGCGGGTGGCTATGTTGCGGGTCGAGCGGATTTAGTGGAGGCGGCAACTTGTCGCTTGACAGCACCGGGAATTGGTAGCAGTGGTGGTGCAACCTTCGATCAGAACCGTTTGCTCTTTCAAGGGTTATTTTTAGCACCTCAATTGGTGGGGGAGGCTATGAAGAGCAACCACTTGACTGCCTATGTATTTTACAAGCTAGGTTATCCAGTCAATCCTTTACCAGCAGCTAGACGTAGAGATGTGATTCAGGCCATTCAATTGGGTTGCCCAGAAAAGTTGATGGCGTTTTGTCGAGCCATTCAGCAATATTCCCCAGTTGGCTCCTATTTAGATCCTGTACCAGCGCCGATGCCAGGGTATGAGAGCGAATTAGTCATGGCTGGAGGTACCTTCATTGATGGCAGTACCTCAGAGTTTTCTGCTGATGGTCCGTTGCGTAAACCTTACATTGCTTTTTGTCAAGGGGGGACGCACTGGACTCATGCAGCGATCGCTCTCGAAGCTGCCATTGAGGCGGTAGGACCTGCATCGTTGTAAAGTCCTCATCCCCACCTGAGACGCTGAAAGGGTGCTGCCACTATAGCGCAGCTTAGTGGCAGGGGAATTGAAGCTAAAGAATAACTGAGCTTGCGAATCATTGTTCGTATTCATAGCCATCAGCTCGATG